>WTGH01000050.1 GCA_011523655.1 Rhodospirillaceae bacterium | reverse complement strand
CTCCCCCTCTTCAGAGGGGGAGGTCAGGTGGGGGTGCCGTAGCGTCAGGCACGGCACCCCCATCGACCTCGCTGCGCTCGGCCACTTCCCCCTCTGAAGAGGGGGAAGGACAAGGTGGCGGCGGCCCGGTCCTTTTTGCAGAGGTGTCCCCCGGATTCTTCTGCGAAAAGCCGCATGGCGGGCTCTGCCGAGCCGGCCTCAAAAATAATTCCTTTTTCCCGATAATATTCCTTGAAATGGGCGAGCCCGCGCCCTATATCGGCTCCGTCAACGCCCGAAATGCGCCTGCCGCGGCCGGTCGACGCCCCCCGAAAAAAAGCAAACGAAGAAACCGGCGGAGGACCGTGCGGGACCGTTCCGCCTTTCCCGTTTTCCGGCCCGCCGCCGGTGTCGAGCGGCGCTCCCGCCCGGCCGGAAATCTGTAATATTTCCTATCTGGATTATTTTCTTGCACTCCCGTACGGCGTCTTTCCAACGATTCCAAAGGGTTAGGGCTGCCGGACGCACAGAAAAAGAAAAAGAAAAAAATTGACCATTCATTCAAAATCCGGCCGTTTTCCGGCGCCCGGCCCGGCCGGCACACCCCTTCGCAGAGGAAGCCGAAAGGAAGCACGCCGAAGCGTTCGGCGCCGCCGGGTCCGCCTGCCCGGCCGATTTCAGGCCGCTGCGACCGGCTGTTCGCGCCACGACGGGCGGGCCAGCCGGACCGCGTTGCGGACGATGGCGATTCCGGCCTCTCCGCCGAGGCTCAGTATCGATTCCGGATGGAACTGGACGGCGCGCCACGGCCGGTGCCGGTGTTCGATCGCCATGACGATGCCGTCGGCCTCCGCGGTAGCCGAAAGCTCCGGGGGCAGGGCATCGACCGGGGCATAGAGCGAGTGGTAGCGCCCGACCGTCAGCCGGAGCGGCAGCCCTTCGAACAGGCCGCGTCCATTGCAACGGATGCCGGACGCCTTGCCGTGGCAGGGTTCCGGCAACAATGCGAGGCGCCCGCCGCAGTATTCGATCATCGCCTGCAGGCCCAGGCAGACTCCGAAAACGGGCACCTCCATCTCGTCGAGCAGGGCCAGGGTCCGGTCGGTGCGGAAATCCGCCGGCGTTCCCGGGCCGGGCGACATGACGACGAGATCGGGTTGCAGGCCCCGCAGGACGGCCTCGCCGGTGAAGCCGGCGCCGGTTTCGGCGCGCAGGGTGACGACCTTGGCGCCGGTCTGGCGGAAATAGTCGGCGATCGTGTGCACGAAGGAATCCCGGTGGTCGATCACAGCGACCGTCATACCTGCGCCCGGCGACGCTGCGCCGGCCGCCCGCAGCGCGACCGGCGGTCCGGCCTTTGCGCCCGAAATCGCTGCGACCAGGGCCGAGGCCTTCAGATGTATCTCCGCCTCTTCCTCTTCGGGAATGGAATCGTGCAGCAGGGTGGCGCCGGCGCGAATCTCGGCCCGGCCGCCGGCGATCCGGATCGTCCGGAGCGTAAGCCCGGTATTCACGTTGCCGTTGAAGCCGAGCGCGCCGACCGCGCCGCCATACCAGCGGCGGGGCGATTTCTCGTTGTCCTCGACGAACTGCATCGCTGCCAATTTCGGCGCGCCGGTGACGGTGACCGCCCACATGTGGGTCAGAAAGGCGTCGAGCCCGTCGAAGCCCGGGCGCAGCCTGCCCTCGACATGATCGACGGTGTGGATCAGCCGGGAATACATCTCGATCTGGCGGCGCCCGATCACCCGGACGCTCCCCGGCGCGCAGATGCGCGCCTTGTCGTTGCGGTCGACATCGGTGCACATCGTCAGTTCGGTTTCGTCCTTGGCGGAATTGAGCAGCCTGCGGATCTGTTCGTGGTCTTCCATCGGCGTCGCGCCGCGCTTGATGGTGCCGGAGATCGGACAGGTTTCGACCCGATCGCCGGTAACCCGCACGAACATCTCCGGCGACGCGCCGACGAGATACTCGCCGCCGCCCAGGTTGAGGAAGAATCCGTAAGGCGAGGGGTTGGCGTCGCACAGGCGGCGGAAGATTGCCGACGGCGGTTCCGGCGCCGGCCGGGATTGCAGCATGCCCGGTACGGCTTCGAACAGGTTGCCCTTACGGAACTCCCGCTGGGCCTTGCGCACCAGGCCTGCATAGTCGCCCGGCCGGCGATCGGCCAGATGCGCCCCGGTCCGGTCCGGCCGGTAGGGAACCGCGCTTCCGTCGCGCGGCAGGCCGCGGGTCGTCGCGCCGTCATATTCGAAATCGTAAAGGTGGCGGCGGGCTATGCCGGCACGGCGGTCCACGACGATCAGGTCGTCGGGCAGGTAGAGCACCAGATCGCGCTGGTCCCCGGACCGTTCGAGACTGAGGCGAATCGGATCGAAGGCGAAGGCGAGATCGTATCCGAATGCGCCGTACAGCCCGAGATGATCGCCCCTGTCCGTCCGGAACGCCGCGAGAACCGCCCGTAGCGCCGTGAATACGCCGGGTTGCTTGCTGCGGTCTTCCTCGAAGAAAGCGCGGCCGGCCGGGAATGCAACAGAGCGGGGCGCCACGTCGATCCGCGTGTCCGGCGTGGGCGAAACCTCCAGTCCGTCTTCGGGTTCGAGAGCCGCGCAAACGATCTTCAGCAGGATGGCGCCGCGGTCGTTCAGGGCTTCGAACCGGATCCGGTCGCCCCGCACCTCGATGGCGAGCGGCGGATCGACGAATCCCGTATCCCAGCGCGAATAGCGGCCCGGATACTCGAAACCGCTGGTGAACACGGCGCCGCGGGACCGGTCCAGACCGTCCACAAGCGCGGCAATCGCAGCATCGCCATCGACGTCCACCGTCCTGCGGGTAACGGCGAATTCGCGATTCCGGCCTGCCGTGAAAGAAGTCTCCGTCGGCCGCGCGGCGGCGGGGCGGGCGTTGCGCAGTTCTGTTTCGAGCATCGTCTCTTCCCGGAGTGAAAGGGAGTGAAAGGGAGTGAAAGGGCGCCGGGAAGAGAACTGCAGGATCGAAAAAGGCCGCTCTCCTTCCGGGGCGGCCCTGGCGTGCGTTCAAAAACGAGGCACGATCAATCCGGTACGGCCGCCTTTCGCGCGCGCCGCCACCACTGGATCGCTGTGCAATTTCTCGTCATGGGGTGGCGTCTACTGCGTTCCGCCAGCGGCGTCAACCGCGCCTCCGGCCCATCGTGAGCGCAGGCTGGCGGGTGTGGCGATCAGCCGGTCCGATACCCGGCTCGCAGCCTCGGTTCCGGCTTGGCCGGAGGCGCCGTTTCCGCCGGCTGTTTCTGCGGCTTTGCGTTGCCGCCCTCCTGGACGCATTTCTCGAGGCGCTTCAGCGCCACTGCCGTCCCCGTGAGCCGGAATCCGTAGTCGCGTTCGCCCTGCGTCAAGCGGAGTTTCAACCCTCTGCGCAGCAGCTCCCGGATTTTCCGGTCCTTACCGAGGTCCAGCCACAGCCGCTTCGTATCGTAGCGGAGCACCGTGCCCGGCGCGGAACGGATCGTCTTGCCGTCGATCACCATGGTCATCGTGTAGGGGCTGTGCGGACTGAGCGACCAGTCCGGGGCGGACACGCCGATGAACAAATCGTGATTGCGGAACAGGAGAAAATAGAGGGTGATGCCGCTGTTATACTTCGCCGACATGATGCAGTGGCTGAAGGCGCCGGCGCGGTCGACATAGGAGGCTCCGTTCCAGTCGCCGACCGACCATTGCGCCGCCGCCGGCGTCCAACCGGCTGCATTGCCCAGAAAAAGGGCAGCAAACAGAATGCGGCAGCAGCGAAGGGCTCGGGGCATTCGTTCGGGTCGCTTCCGGGCTGCGGTACAGCGGCCGATTGCAAACGGTCGATGCAGGCTGCGCAATTATCGCCCTGGCAGCGGTTGCGTTCAACCGGTCCGACCGGGCCCGGCGCGCGCCCCTGTCGCGGTTTATCTTGCATCGGCAAAGGCCTAACTATAGGCGCGTTCAGCAAGCGAATGGCTGAAGGGCGCCGCCCTGTGCAGCCGGTTCGCGGGGCGGCCGGCCGCGGTTGGACAGGCGGGCAGCGAGGTCGGCGCCCGGGTCCGCCCGGCGACGCCTCTCAGGAGCGATGATCCTTGGCACGCAAGCGTAAACGGGACGACGGCGGCGCGCCGCAGACGGAGACCGACCGCGAGGAAGAACTCTTCATTCAGGAGGTGAATGAAGAGCTCAAGCAGGAGCGGTATCTCCAGACCTGGAAGAAATACGGCCAGTATATCGTCGGCTGTGCGCTTCTCGCGGTCGGCAGCGTGGCAGGCTGGCAGTGGTACAAGGACAGCATCCGCAGCGCGCAAGAGTCGCAAAGCGTGGAATTCGCCTCCGCCGCCGCGCTCGCCGCCGGCGGCAAGTCCGGCGAAGCGGGCAAAATTCTCGACAAGCTGGCGCGGGAGACGGATGGCGGTTACGCGGCGCTCGCCCGGTTGAAGCAGGCCGCGCTCGTGGGAAAATCCGGCGATTCGAAAAGCGCCGCGACGCTCTATCTCCAGCTTGCCGACGACGACCGGATCTCGCCGGTGTTTCGCGAACTGGGCACGGTCCTGTGGGGCCTGCATGCCCTGGACAGCGCCGGTCCGGACCAGGCGATCGCGCGCCTGAAGCCGCTTGCCGCAGCCGGCGGGACCTGGCGTTACACCGCGCTCGAACTGATCGCCCATTATCACCGCAAGGCTGGGCGGAACGGCGATGCTGCGCGTATATTCAAGCAACTGGCGGACGATGCCCGGGCGCCGGCCACCCTGAAACGGCGGGCCGGCGAGATGTTGTCCATGCTGGGAGGATCGTAAGCCTTCGCAGGGTTGCGGACGGACCGGCCGACAGGTGAACGAAATGCGGAATCTCAAGCTTGCGTTGGCAATGGCGGCCGGGTTGGTCCTGGCGGGCTGCGACACGGTCCGGAATCTTTTCGATGCCGACGATCCGCCGCTGCAGGGCCGGCGCCTCGCCGTTCTGCCGACCGCCGACATTCTGAGGGCCGATTCGAGAATTTCGGACGTTCGCGTCCTCCTGCCCCGGCCGGCGCTCAACGCAGCCTGGCCGCAGCATGCCGGTTATCCGAACCATGCGATGCATCATCTGGCGCTGGGCAAGGATCCGCGCGAGGCCTGGTCGGTCCGGATCGGGTCCGGTTCGGCGCGCCAGGGCATGTTGTCCCTCTCAAAGAGCCGGCGTTTGCTCGCGCGACCGGTGATCGGGGACGGTCGCGCTTTCACAATGGATTCGAACGGCAGTGTCCGGGCGTTCGACCTGAAGACCGGGCGGCGGCTCTGGTCGCAGGCAGCCTTGCCGCGCCACGAGCGCGACGGCGATGTCGGCGGCGGGATTGCCTATCACGACGGGCGGATTATCGCCGCAACCGGGGCTGCCGAGGTTCTGGCCCTTGAGGCGGCGAGCGGCAGGGTGCTGTGGCGCAGCAATACCGGTGCGCCGATGCGCTCGCCTCCGGCGGTCAGCGACGGCCGCCTGTTCGTCGTGACTTCGGAAAACACCGTGATCGCCTTCGATGCGAAGGACGGCAAGAAACTGTGGGATCATGAAGGCGTCGCCGCCCTGACCGGCATTCTGGGCGGGGGTGCGCCGGCCGTTGACGAAGGCGTCGTCGTTGCGCCCCAATCGACAGGGGAAGTGGTCGCCCTGCGCGCGGAATCCGGCAGGCCGATCTGGACGGAGAATGTCGGCGTCGCCCGGCGCGGCGATCCGACGGGCGGTCTCAGCGCCATCATCGCCAGTCCGGTGATCGACCGCGGCGTGGTCTATGCCGTGAGCAACGCCGGACGGCTGGCGGCGATCGAACTGGGCTCCGGGCGGCGCCTGTGGGATCTCGAAATGAACGGCGTGCAAACGCCCTGGGCCGCCGGCGACTATGTGTTCGTGCTGACAAGCCGCGCGGTCTTGGCGGCGATCCGGCGCATCGATGGCCGGGTCCGATGGGCAATCCGGCTCGACCGGTTTACCGATGACGACGACCTTATTGACGGCAGACCGTTCTGGACCGGGCCGGTTCTGGCCGGCGATCGCCTGGTCGTTGCCGGATCGCATGGCGAAGCCCTGGCCGTTTCGCCCTATACCGGAGAAGTGATCGGCTGGATTCCGCTTAGCAGGGGGGTCTTCATCCCGCCGGCGGTCGCGCAACGCACGATGCTGTTCCTGGACGACAGCGGTCGGTTGACCGCCTTGCGGTAATGAGCCGCGGCGAGGCAAGGGTCGCCATTGTCGGCCGGCCGAACGTCGGAAAATCCACCCTGTTCAACCGGCTGGTGGGCCGGCGAACCGCCCTGGTGCACGATACGCCCGGCGTGACGCGCGACCGCAAGGAAGCGCAGGCGCGCCTGCACGGCCTTGCTTTCTCCGTTGTCGATACGGCCGGACTCGAAGAGGCGGCGGCCGGCGCGATCGAAAACCGGATGGCGGCGCAGGCGCTCCGGGCGCTCGAAGGAGCGGCGGTCGCCCTGTTCCTGATCGACGCCCGGGCCGGCGTTACGCCGGACGACCGGCACTTTGCCAACCTGCTGCGCCGCGCCGGCACCCCCGTCCTGCTGCTCGCCAACAAATGCGAGGGCCGGGACGCCGAGCCGGGCCGCCTCGACGCCTTCGGCCTCGGCCTGGGGGAGCCTCTCGCAATTTCCGCCGAACACGGCCTGGGGATGGGCGACCTGCGGCTTGCCCTCGGGTCGTACCTGGAAGGGCCGGCCGAATCCGGGACAGATGCCGCTGCCGAAATGGCGGACCGGCCGATGTCTCTCGCCATCGTCGGGCGCCCGAATGCCGGCAAGTCCACCCTGTTCAACCGTCTGATCGGCGAGGAGCGGGTGCTGACCGGCCCGGAACCCGGCATCACCCGCGACGCCATCTCGTTCGACTGGCGATGGCCCGACACCGCCGACGGGCGGCCGATCCGGCTGATCGATACGGCCGGCGTCCGCCGCCGGGCGAAGGTGGACGGCTCGCTGGAAAAACTGTCGGTGATGGATACCTGGCGGGCGATCCGTTTCGCCGACATCGTCGTCCTGATGATCGACGCGCAGACGGTCCAGGCTTACGGGCACGGTCTCGAGAAGCAGGACTTGACGATCGCCCGGCAGGTCGAAGAGGAAGGCCGCGGCCTCGCCATCGCCGCCAACAAGTGGGACCTGGTCTCGGACCCGCAAAAGGTCCGCCGCCAGATCGGCGAGAGCCTCGGCAAATCCCTCAGCCAGTTGCGCGGCGTTCCGCTCGCCTGCATCTCCGCCCTGGACGGGCAGGGGATCGACCGGCTGATGGGCGCCGTGCTGAAGATCGACGCGGCGTGGAACAGCCGGGTCGGCACGGGCGCGCTCAACCGCTGGATCGAAACGATGCAGGAGGCGCACCAGCCGCCGCTGGTGAACGGCCGGCGGATCAGGATCCGCTACGCCACCCAGGTCAAGGCGCGGCCGCCGACCTTCGCGCTCTTCGCCAACAAGCCCGCCGACCTGCCGGACAGCTACCTGCGCTATCTCGCCAACGGCCTGCGCGACTCGTTCGGCCTCGACGGCGTGCCGCTGCGGCTGCATCTGCGCAAGGGGAAGAACCCGTATGCGGAGACTGGCTGAGGGCCGCTCAGGCGAACACGGTCTCGCCGTTGCGCCGGCAATTCTCCGAAGCCAGTTCGACGAACAGGCCGGCGACGCTCTCCGGCGGCGGCAGGGTCGTCGGGTCCTCGCCCGGCATCGCCTCGGCGCGCATCCGGGTCCGGACCACGCCGGGGCTGAGGAGGTTGACGCGGATATCGGTCTTGTCGAGCTCCGCCGCCCAGGTCCGGACCAGCGCTTCGAGCGCCGCCTTGCTCGTGGCGTAGGGTCCCCAATAGGGAAAGGTCCCCCGGGTGACGCCGCTGGTGACGAAGATCGCCCGGCCGGCCGGGGACCGGCGAAGCAACGGCTCGAACGCCCGGATCAGGCGCCAGTTGGCGGTGAGGTTGACGTTCATGGCCTCGGCCCAGCGCTCCGGCTCGACATGGGCCAGCGGCGCAAGGCCGCCCAACACGGCGGCGTTGCCGACCAGGATGTCGAGCCTGCCGAACCGTTCGGCGATCGCCCCGGCCATGTCGTCGATCCGGTCGTGATCGGCCAGGTCGACGGGGATCAGGGTCGCCTTGGCGCCCTCGGACGCGGCCGCGATCCGGTCGTCGACCTCTTCGAGCGCGCCGGCCGTCCGCGCCGCCAGGATAAGGCGGGCGCCTTCGGCGGCGAACCGCTCGGCCACGGCGGCGCCGATGCCGCGCGACGCGCCGGTGATCAGCGCAATCCGGCCCCCGAGGGCGCCCACGGCCTCAGTTGTCCTCTTCGAGCAGCGAGAGTTCGTTGCCGATCGAGCCGTCCTCGAAATCGGTGAGGCGCGTCGGGTAATCGCCGGTGAAACAGGCATCGCAGAATTGCGGTGCGGAGTCGTTGCGGCCGCCCGGTTCGCCCATCGCCCTGTGCAGCCCGTCGATCGACAGGAAGGCCAGCGAATCGACGCCGATCAAGGCCGCCATTTCCGCGACGTTGTGCCGGGCCGCCAGCAGCTTGTCGCGCTCCGGCGTGTCGATGCCGTAGAAGCAGGAATGGCCGGTCGGCGGGCTCGAAATGCGCAAATGGACCTCGCGCGCGCCGGCATTGCGGATCATCTCGACGATCTTGGTCGAGGTCGTGCCGCGGACGATGCTGTCGTCGACCAGCACGACCCGCTTGCCATCCAGCGCATCCCGGTTCGGACTGTGCTTCAGCCTGACGCCGAGATGCCGGATCTGGTCCGCCGGCTCGATGAAGGTGCGGCCGACATAGTGGTTCCGGACGATGCCGAGTTCGTAGGGCAGGCCGGCCGCCTCGGCGTAGCCCATGGCTGCCGGGACGCCGGAATCCGGCACCGGCACCACGACGTCCGCCGCCACGCCGGCTTCGCGGGCCAGTTCGGCGCCGATGGACTTGCGCGTGCTGTAGACGCCGCGGCCTTCGACCCTGCTGTCCGGCCGGGCGAAATAGATGTATTCGAAGATGCAGAACCGGCTGCGCCGCCGCGGGAACGGCCACAGGCTCTCGACGCCGTCGCCGTCCAGCACCACCATTTCGCCGGGCTCGACGTCGCGCAGGAATTCGGCGCCGATAATGTCCAGCGCGCAGGTTTCCGACGCGAGCACGAAACTCGCATCGAGCCTGCCCAGCACCAGCGGCCGGACGCCGAGCGGATCGCGGACCCCGATCACCTTCTTCCGGCTGACCAGCACGATGGAATAGGCGCCTTCGAGCTGGCCGATCGCGTCCGTTACGCGGCCGACCAGCGTATCGCTGCCGCTCTTGGCGACAAGGTGGATGATCACCTCGGTATCGGTGGTCGACTGGAACAGCCGGCCCTCGCGGACCATGGCGGCGCGCAATGCCCGCGCGTTGGTGAGGTTGCCGTTCTGCGCGACCGCAAGGCCGCCGAACGCGAAATCGGCGAACAGGGGCTGCACGTTGCGCATGATGCTGTCGCCGCTCGTCGAATAGCGGACATGGCCGATCGCCATGTGTCCGGGCAGGCGCGCGATCACGTCCGGCGCGTTCAGGGTGTCGCCGACATGGCCCCTGGCCCGGTGCATGTGAAAATGGTCGCCGTCATAGGCGACGATGCCGGCGGCTTCCTGGCCCCGGTGTTGCAGCGCGTGCAGCCCCAGGGTCGTCAGCGCGGCGGAATCCTCGTGTCCGAAGACGCCGAAAACCCCGCATTCCTCGCGCAGCTTGTCGTCGTCGAACGGGTTCGTCGTCCCGGCCGTCGGCCCGATGGCGGTATGGCCCGGCAGGCGGCTACCGGGTGGCATCGCGCTTCTCGCTGCCCGCTCCGCGAGCATCGTCGACTTTTTTCTTGATCTTGGCGCCGGTTCGCAGGTCCTGCGCCGCCGTGCGGCCGCTTTGTATGACGCCCTCGGGCAGCAGCCCTTCGGCAACGCGCAGCCCCTGTTCCAGATAGGGCTTGGAGACCGCGTCGCGCATCCAGGGAATCTGGCTGTCCTTCGGATAGAACGAGATCAGGACGAGGTAGCCCAGGACGATCAGGACGGCGCCGCGGACAACGCCGAAAAGGCCGCCGAGCAATCGGTCCATCGAACTGAAATGGCTGTCCCTGACCCGCCCGGAGACCGGCGATCCGATGAACGTGATGGCGAACAGCACCACGATGAATACGGCGATCGATGCAATGATCCGCGCCGCCAGCACGTCATCGACGATCTCGCGTGCATAGGGTTCCGTGAAGGGCAGAAGAAACCAGGCCGCCGCTGCGGCCCCGACCCAGCCCAGCAGGCTGAACATTTCGCGCGTGAAGCCGCGGATGAACGCCAGGATGGCCGAAAGCAGCAGAACGGCGATTACGATGAAATCCAGTAGGGTCGGGGTCACCCGCGGCCTCGGCTTCCGGATGCCTCGGCCGGACTTTCGAACAGCGCAAGCAGTTCGCCGAGATGGCCGATCGATTTCTGCTCCAGGCCGGCCTGCGCGCCGTTGCTATCATCGGCGCGGGCCCGGCGCTTCGGCACGATGGCCCGCTCGAAGCCGAGTTTGGCGGCCTCTTTCAGCCGGTTGTCCATCTGACTGACCGTTCTGATCTCACCGGACAGGCCGATTTCGCCGAATACAACCGTACGGCCGGGCACCGGACAGTCCGTCAGCGACGATACCAGCGCTGCGGCGACGGCAAGGTCCGCAGCGGGTTCGGCGACCCGCAGCCCTCCGGCCACGTTGAGATATACGTCGCGTCCCGCCAGCGCAAGCCCGCACCGGGCTTCGAGCACGGCGAGCACCATGTGCAGGCGCGCCGTATCCCAGCCGATGACCGCCCGCCGCGGCGCCGCGAACGTCGCCGGCGCAACCAGCGCCTGGACTTCGACCAGCAGCGGCCGGCTGCCTTCCATGCTCGCGAGAACGGCCGCGCCGCTCGCCCGTGCGTCTTTTTCCGCTCCCTCGCCGAGGAACAAGGCGGACGGGTTCGGCACTTCGGCGAGGCCGCGGTCCGTCATCTCGAACACGCCGATCTCGTCGGTCGGGCCGAACCGGTTCTTGACGCCGCGCAGGATGCGGAACTGGTGGCTGCGCTCGCCTTCGAAATAGAGCACGGTATCGACCATGTGCTCCAGCACGCGCGGCCCGGCGATGGCGCCTTCCTTCGTGACGTGTCCGACCAAGAGCAGCACGGCGCCGCGTTTCTTGGCCGCCCGGATCAACTCCTGGGCCGACGCCCGGACCTGGGAGACCGTGCCCGGCGCCGCTTCCAGCGTATCGACATACATGGTCTGGATCGAATCGATGACGACGAGGTCCGGACCGTCGGCGGCGTCCATGCTGGCGACGATGTCCCGCACGCTCGTCGCGGCCGCCAGATCGAGCGGCGCACCGGCGACCCCGAGGCGTGCGGCGCGCATCCGGATCTGGTCGACAGCCTCCTCGCCGGAAACATAGACCGCCGCGCCGTCTGCCGCCGTCCCGGCGGCCACCGCCAGCAAAAGTGTCGATTTGCCGATACCGGGATCGCCGCCGATCAGGACGGCGCTGCCCGGCACGAGGCCGCCGCCGAGCACCCGGTCGAACTCGGCGATCCCGCTGGGCCGGCGCGGCGGTTCGCCGGACGCGCCGGAGAGGCTGGCGAGGGCCAGTCTGCGGCCTTTCGATCCTGCGCCGGCGCCCATGCCGCCCGGCGCCGCGGTCTCGACCTCCTCGGCGATGCTGTTCCATGCGCCGCAGCCGTCGCACTTGCCGGCCCAGCGGCGATGGACGGCGCCGCAGGACTGGCAGACGTAGCGGGTGACGGCCTTCGCCACGCCTACCGCCTGACCGCCATGCCGATCGGCCCTTCGGCGCGGCCGTGAATGAACTGGTCGACAAAGGCGTTACCGCTCGATTCGATCTCCCCCGCCGGCCCGTCCCAGACGATCCTGCCGCCGTGGAGCATGGCGATCCGGTCGGCGATCTTGCGGGCACTCGTCATGTCGTGGGTGATCGAGACGGCGCTCGCCCCGAGATGGCGAACGCAATCGACGATCAGCCGGTTGATGATGTCGCCCAGGATCGGATCGAGGCCGGCGGTCGGCTCGTCGAAGAAGACGATTTCCGGATCGGTCGCGATCGCCCGGGCCAGCGCCACCCGCTTCTGCATGCCGCCCGACAGTTCCGACGGCGACAGGTCGGCGACATCGGCGGCCAGCCCGACCTGCGCCAGCTTCGCCAGGGCCGTGTCGCGGGCCTGCCGCTTCGGCATGGCCGACCGGCTGCGCAGCGCGAAGGCGACGTTTTCCCAGACCTTCAGGGAATCGAACAGGGCGCCGCCCTGGAACAGCATGCCGATCTTCGCGGTATGCGCCTGGCGCGCCCGGCCGGTCAGCGCGGTCACGTCGGCGCCGTCGATACGGACCGATCCTCCGTCCGGCCACAGCAGGCCCAGAATACATTTCAGCATGACCGACTTGCCGGTGCCCGATCCGCCGATGACGACGACGGATTCGCCTGCGCCGACCGTGAGGTCGATGCCGTCAAGCACGGTCTTGGCACCGAAGGATTTTTTCAGGCCGCGCAGCTCGATCTTGGGTTCGCTCGCCATCCCCGTCATCGATCAGGCTCCGAAAAATGCCGTGGTAATCATATAGTTGGCGGCCAGGATCAGCACGGAGGCGGAGACCACGGCATTGGTCGCCGCGGCGCCGACGCCCTGGGCGCCGCCCCTCGAATGGAAACCGTGATAGCAGCCCATCAGCGTGACGAGGAATCCGAAGACCGCCGCCTTGACGAGGCCGGTGATGACGTCGAGCGGCTCGAGGAATTGCCAGGTCAGTTTCAGGTAGTTGGCGGCGTTGAAATCGAGCGAATGGATGCTCACCACATAGCCGCCGAACACACCGATGATATCGGCGATCAGCACCAGGATCGGCAGTGTGATAACGCCGGCGATCAGGCGTGGAACGATCAGGTATTTGTAGGGGTCGGTCGACAGGGTCGAGAGCGCGTCGATCTGTTCGGTCACCCGCATGGTGCCGATCTCGGCGGCGATGGCGGCGCCGACCCGGCCGGCGACCATGAGGCCGGCGAGCACCGGGCCGAGCTCCCGCGTCATGGTGAGGACGACGACGGTGGCGATGGCCGATTCCGCGTTCAACCGGGCAAATCCCGTGTAGGACTGCAGCGCGAGGACCATGCCGGTGAAGATCGCCGTCAGGCCGACGACAGGCAGCGAGAAATAGCCGATCTGGATCATCTGCCGGCCGATCGACCGCCCGTAGATCGGCGGCCGCAGGCAGTGGCTGACGGAAACGGCGGCGAACGCGACCAGGCGTCCGGTCGCGACCAGAAAGCCGATAAAGACACGGCCGATCGGCGCCAGGAAATTCATCCGCCGCCCCGCGCGGGCCGGGCCGTTTCGACTTCGCCGGTGTAGCGGCGTCGATAACGGCTGCCGAGGCCGGTCAGGATTTCGTATCCGATGGTGCCGGCGTTTGCCGCGACGTCGTCGATCGAATGCCGGGCATCGATCAGGTCCATGAGGACGCCGGGATGGATGTCGCTGCCTTTGCGCATGGCCTCGGTGACGTCGACGGTCAGCAGATCCATGGAAACCCGTCCTGTCACCGGGCAGGCGTGGCCGTCGATGAACGCCGACCCCCGATTGCTTGCGGTGCGGAGATACCCGTCGGCATAGCCTGCCGCAAGGGTTGCGATCCGGGCGGGCGGGGCGGTTCCGGCGGTCGCGCCGTAGCCGACCGTGCGGCGCTCCCGGATTTCACGGACCTGCAGCACCGGCGCCTGAAGCCGGACGACCGGCCGCATGGGGTTTGCGCCGGCCGCGGGCGTCGGGTTGCCGCCGTAAAGGGCATAGCCCGGCCTTCCGAGATCGAACCGGCAGTCGGCGCCGAGGAACAGGCCGGACGAATTGGCGAGGCTGGCCCGTGCGGCGGGGAAGCGCGGCCGAATTTCGGCAAACGCGGCCAGTTGCCGGCGGTTCAGCGGATGATCCGGTTCGTCGGCGCAGGCGAGATGGCTCATCAGGAGCAGGCCGGGCAGGGAATTTACGGCGGCGAGATCGAGCGCGTCCAGGTCTTCGGGATCGAGGCCGAGCCGTGTCATGCCGGTATCGACATGCAAGGCCGCCGGCATGGGCCCGGCTTCGGCGCACTGTTCGAGCCAGGCGCGCACCTGTTCCGTGTCGTTGAGGCAGGGCGCCAGCCGGTGACGGGCGAGCAGCCCCGCCGTACCCGGCAGCGGGCCGTGCAGCACGAAAATTTCGGCTTCGGGCAGCAATTCGCGCAGGGCGACGCCTTCCCCGGCATGGGCGACGAAAAAGGTGGCGCAGCCTTCGGCGGCAAGCCGCCGGGCGACCGGGGCGGCGCCGAGGCCGTAGCCGTCGGCCTTGACGACGGCGGCGCAGGCCCTTCCCGCCTCGGGGCGGCCCATCCGGTCCCGCAACAGGCGCCAGTTGGCGGCGAGCGCATCCAGGTCGATCGTCAGCACGCCCGCGGTTTCGCCGGTCTGCACGGCGGATACCGGTTCAGCGCGCCTCGTCATGATAGGATTGCGCCAGATCGCTGAAACGGGTCAGTTCCGGCTCGAAATACAGTTTCACGCCGCCGATCGGTCCGTGGCGCTGCTTGGCGACGATAATATCCGCCTTGTTGTAGGCGCGCTCCATATTCTCCGACCATTTCGTCCATTTGTCGGTGTTCGGCGGCGGTTCCTGGCGCTCCAGATAATATTGTTCCCGATACAGGAACATGACGACGTCGGAGTCCTGCTCGATCGATCCGGATTCGCGCAGATCGGCCAGTTGCGGCCGCTTGTCCTCGCGCTCCTCGACCTTGCGCGAGAGCTGGGCCAGCGCCAGGACCGGCAGGTTCAGGTCCTTGGCCAGGGCCTTCAGCGACCGGGTGATTTCCGACAGTTCCTGAACCCTGTTTTCCGGCCGGTGCCCCGGCGCCGGCCGCAGCAGCTGGACGTAGTCCACGATGATCAGCGAGAGGCCGTGCTGACGGTGGAGGCGCCGGGAACGGCTGCGCAGGGCCGCGATGGTCAGGTCCGCGCTGTCGTCGATATAGAGCGGCAGGTAGTTCAGTTCCTGAGAAACCTGGACGAAGCGGGAGAAATCGTCCCCGGAAACCTCGCCGCGCCTGATCCGGTGGGAGGAGACGCCGGACTGCTCGGCGAGGATCCGGGTAGCCAGCTCTTCGGCTGACATTTCGAGGGAGAAGTAGCCGACCACCGCGCCGTCCTTGCGCACGGGCCGGCCGTCTTCGCCCCGTTCTTCGCGATAGGCCCTGGCCGCGTTGAACGCGATGTTGGTGCCGAGGCTCGTTTTGCCCATCGAAGGGCGAGACGCCAGAATGACCAGTTCGGACGGCTGGAGACCGCCCAGCTTGCCGTCGAGGTCGCGCAGTCCGGTCGCCACGCCGGTGATTCGGCCGTCCTGCTTGAAGGCGGCTTCGGCCCGGCCGATCGCGTCGCCGAGCGCGGCGGTGAAAGGGGCAAAATCGCGCCGCGTCTCGCCGGCGGTCGCGAGATTGTGGAGGTGCTGCTCGGCCTGTTCGATCTGGGCCGGGGCGTCAAGGTCGAGATCGATGTTGTAGGCTTCGTTAACGATGTCGGAGCCGATCTCGATCAATGCCCGGCGCAGATGCCGGTCGAAGACGGTTCGCCCGTAGTCGCCGGCGTTGATGATCGTGACGACCGACGCGGCAAGGCGGGCCAGGTAGTCCGCGCCGCCGACCTCGTCCAAGGAACCGTCGCTCTCGAACAGGTTCTTGAGCGTGATCGGATCGGCGACCTGGCCCATATCGACCAGCTTGCGGATGGCGCCGAAGATGCGGCCGTGGCGCGCATCGGCGAAATGCTCGGCGTGGAGGAAATCGGCGACCCGGTCGAAGGCCCGGTTGTTGGCGAGCAGGGCGCCGAGCAGCGCCATCTCCGCCTCGTAGTTATGCGGCGGCACGCGAAAGGCGGCGCCCTCGTGCAGGCCGTCCGCAAGCGGACCGCCTCCGTCGAGACCGCGGGCCGGAACCGGACCCGAACCTTCCATGAATTACGCCTTTCAGTATGCACGCCGCCAAAAAAAGGACCGTACAGTAATGCGGAAGAAAAAACGGGAGAATCCGATCGAAAGCCGATCGGTCCCAAACAAAGTTATGCACAGATTGTGGAAAGTGTAGAGAAAAGCCGGAACTGCCCGAAACGAAGCTTCGGCCGGTTTCGCAAAAGCGCGTTGATTTCAGGGCGCTGCACCTGACGGGTGAATCCGCCGGTCGAAGCCGAAGGCGCGGCCCGGGCTTGTTGACCGCGCTTGTATCCGTCCGCTGCGCCTGGCTGAGTCGGAGATCGGGCTCGGCCGGTTCACTGGGTGCCGTAGATCCGGTCTCCCGCGTCGCCGATGCCGGGGACGATGTAGCCGTGATCGTTGAGCCGCTCGTCGATAGCGGCGGTGAAAACGGGCACGTCCGGGTGTGCGGCGTGGAACGCCTCGATGCCTTCCGGCGCCGAAAGCAGGCACAGGAACTTGATCTGCCGGGCGCCGGCCGCCTTGATCCGCTCGGCCGCGGCAACCGCCGAGTTGCCGGTTGCGAGCATCGGGTCGAGCAGGATAACCGGCCGGTCGCCCAGATTTCCGGGCACCTTGAAATAATATTCCACGGCCATCAGCGTGTCCGGATCCCTGTAGAGGCCGACATGGCCGACCTGCGCCGAGGGAATGAGGTCCAGCATCCCTTCGAGCAGGCCGTTTCCCGCCCGCAGGATCGAGATCAGCACGAGTTCCCTGCCGCTGAGGAACGGCGCGCCCATCTCTGCCAGCGGCGTCTCGATCGTCCGGTCTTCGGTCTTCAGATCGCGGGTTACCTCATAGCCGAGCAGCAGCGATATCTCACGCAGCAGCAGGCGAAACCGCGCCGAGTCGGTTTCCTTCTTCCGCATGTGGGACAGCTTGTGCCGGACCAGAGGATGATCGACGACCGTGACATTTTCCATCGACGGAATCTCCGGAATGAAGCCGTGATTGCCAACGGCGCGATCCCGAAGGCCCGCGGGCGGCAGGCCTGTATCATCGAACCGGAGCGCCCTATGCACAAGGGGGTGCACAAGGGGCGGGGCCGCCCCACCGTCCCGTCCGCACGAAAGCGTGTACGCCGCCTCGGCGGCCATCTCGCGGGGCCGACGTTCGCCGTACCGCGGAATCATGCAGCTTCTGGAAATACGGCCTTCTGTGTTACAAAAAACGCAACGCGGGAGGCAGAAATTTGCGCTTCTGGATTACACCCGATCGATTTACGCTTCGCTCGATTTCTCGGATCGGGAGAGCGGTCGCCATGCCTCGGTGCCCGGCAGAGCCGTCGCGATGAAAGACAGGCCGGTCAGATCGGTCGCGCTCGCCGTTTCTGCCGTGCGGACCTCCGGCCGGCAGGGCGCAGACCGCCGAAAGCGCGTGCCCGACGCTCAGCACGAAAACGGAGTGGCTTGCCCGCAAGGCGCACCCGCCGGCATGGTTCTGCCGGCGGGCATCGCGGCGTCGCTCGACCGAATGCAACGGCTACTATCGTAAGGGAGAAACACCATGGAAATGCATGAAAAACAGACGGATTCGGTCAGCCGCCGGAAAGTCCTGGAATACGGCGCGGCGCTGGGCGGCACCGCCGCCATGTCGTCGCTGATCAGCGTGGAGGCGCTCGCTGCCGGCAACGCCAAGGTCAACATGCAGCTCGGCTGGCTGGCCAGCAACGGCATCATGGGCGAGGTCGTCGCCAAGCGCATGGGCTATTACAAGGAACTGGGCATCGATCTGAATGTCACGCCGGGCGGTCCGGGCGTCGACGGCGTCGCTTCGGTTGCCGCCGGCCGCGCACAAAGCGGCCAGCTCTCGTCGAGCCCCTCCCTGATGCTGGCGCGTTCGGCCGGCATCCCGGTCAAGGCCTTCGCCGCCGGGTACCAGAAACACCCCTTCACCTATTTCTCGCTGAAGAAAAACCCGATCCGCACGCCCAAGGACATGATCGGCAAGACCATCGCCACCCAGCCGACGGCGGTGATCCTGCTGCGCGCGCTGCTGGCGAAGAACGGCATCGCCGAAGACCAGGTCAAGGTCGTGAAGATGGGCAGCGACATGGCCCAGTTGATGACCGGCCGGGTCGCCGCGGTCACCGGCTGGATGACGAACACCAACGCGCTCAAGATCCTCGGCAAGGACCGCGTCGACATGATGCTGTGGGACGCCGGCATCCGGCTCTATGCCAACGTCTACTACACGACCGACGATATGCTCGCGAAACATTCGGACGTGCTGACCCGGTTCCTGACCGGATCGGCCCGCGGCTGGGGGTACGCGCGCAAGAACCCGAAGGCGGCAGTCGATCATCTCGTTGCGGAATACAAGAACCTGAACAAGGCGAGCGAGCTGGCGGCGGTCGGCGGCGTGCTCGGCTTTTCCTTCGACACGGTGACGGCGAAGGAGGGCTGGGCGGCCATGAACAAGGCGAACTGGCAGGCCCAGATCGATTCCTACGACAGCCTGAAGCAGTTCAAGGGAAAGACACCGACCGTGGACGATGTCATGACCGACAAGATCCTGGCGGCCACCGAGAAGCTGCGCAAGCAGATCGGATGACATGAGGGACGAGGCGGCGGCGGAGGTTGCGTCCGGTTCCGGCGTTACGGCGATCTCCGTCGATCGCCTCGTTGTCCGGTTCGAGGGGAACGACGGCAGCATCACCGCCTTGAGCGATGTCGATTTCGAGGTGCCCGAGGGCGGTTTCGTCACCATGCTCGGGCCCTCGGGATGCGGCAAGTCCACCCTGCTGCGGGCAATCGCCGACCTGGTGCCGGTCAGCGAGGGCGGAATCCGGGTGTTCGGCCGGACGCCGGAACAGTCGCGGCTGGCCCGGGATTTCGCCTTCGTGTTTCAGGATTCGACGCTGCTGCCATGGCGCAGTGCGATCGACAACGTCCGGTTGCCGCTGGAGGTCGGCCGGCGCGGCGGGGTCGAACTCGAGCGGCACGCGGAACCGGAAGAGTTGCTCGCGCTGGTCGGGCTCGAAGGGCGGGAGGAGGCCCTGCCGCACGAACTGTCCGGCGGCATGAAGCAACGGGTCTCGATTGCCCGGGCGCTGGTCCAGAAGCCCCGCGTTCTGCTGATGGACGAACCCTTCGGCGCGCTCGACGAAATCACCCGGGACAAGCTCAACGAGGAGCTGCTGCGGATCTGGCGGGAAACGGGAACGACGATCATGTTCGTCACCCATTCGGTGCCCGAGGCGGCGTTTCTCGGACGCAAATGCCTGGTCCTGTCGGCCCAGCCCGGCAGGGTCCGCGGCTATGTCGGTATCGACCTGCCGGAACCGCGGCAGCTCGGCGTCCGCGATACCCTGGAGTTCGTGCAGATCACCTCGCATCTGCGCAGCCTTCTGGAGGTTGAGGAATGAAAGCGGTCGGCTACGGCAAGGTACAGGCGCTGGCCGCACCTGCCGGCGATCCCGGCAGGCGGATGGAGAAATGGCGCCAGCGCGCACCGGCAATCGTCGCGGCGATCAGCCTGCTGCTGCTGTGGCAGCTCATCGTCGACGGTTTCGGCGTCCCGACCTACATCGCGCCCAGCCCGGTCCAGGTCCTGGAGGTGTTCGGCAAGGAAGGCGAAATCCTGTGGATCAATTTCTGGCCGACGCTGATGGAAGCGGCGGCCGGATTTGCGCTGGGCAACGGCATCGCCGTAGTGCTCGCCGTCTGGTTCGTGCACAGCCAGCTTGCCGAGCGGGCCTTCTACCCGATCGCGGTCTTCATCAACACGATACCGATCATCGCCATCGCGCCGATCCTGGTGCTGATGCTCGGCAACGGCTATGCGCCGAAAATCGTCATCGCGGCGCTGATCTGCTTCTTCCCGACCCTGGTGAACATGGTCCGGGGCCTGAAATCGGTCAGCCCGCAGATGCTGGACCTGATGCGCGTCCTGTCGGCCAACCAGGCCGAAGTGCTCTGGAAGATCAGGCTTCAGAGTTCGCTGCCCTTCCTGTTCGCCGCCCTCAAGATCGCGTCCACGACCTCGGTGATCGGCGCCATCGTCGGCGAGTGGATCGGCTCGAATTACGGGCTCGGCTCGCTGATCATCGAGGCGACCTACAATTTCCGCGCGCCCCTGCTCTACGCCACGGTGATACTGGGCGCGGGCATGGCGGTCGCCGCCTTCACGATCACGACGCTCGTCGAGCGCCGTGTCCTCAAATGGAAACCGGGCGATGTCATCTGACCCGAAAACGGAGAAACCCCCAAAACGGAGAAACCGGCGTGACTCTTTCCGACAGCGTTAGGCGGCCCGAGGCCGCGGTGCCCGTCGTTTCGACCTCCGACGTGGTGGTCGTCGGCGGCGGGCCGGCCGGCGTTTCGGCAGCGGTTTCGGCCGCGCGCAACGGCGTTTCCGCGACCCTGGTGGAGCGCTACCCCTATCTCGGCGGGCTGGCGTCCGGCGGCATGGTGCTGGTGCTCGACGACATGCACAACGACACCGAAATCTCCGTGCGCGGCCAGGCCATGGAGATCGTCGAGCGGATGCACGCCAAGGGGCTGTGCGTGTATCCGCCTGAGGCCGACCGCGATCCCGCCGTCCGCGCGACCGAGGACATGTGGCGCAAGTGGTCGCGCTGGGGCGTGTTCGATTTCCACACCCACACCAAGCCGCACCCCGTCATTTTCGCCGCCGCCTTCGATCCGGAAGGCTTCAAACAGGCGTCGCTGGATATGGTGCGCGAAGCCGGCGTGAACCTGCGCCTGCACAGCTGGTTCCAGTCGACGATCGTCGAGGACGGCCGGGCCGCCGGCGTCATCGTCGAGACCAAGGAAGGGCCGCAGGCGATCCGCGGGTCGGTGGTGATCGACGCGACCGGCGATCTGGACGTCGCCGCCAGCGCCAGCGCCCCGTTCGCCGAAGGCGCCTATATCGTGACAACCGTATCGCGCATCGGCGGCGTCGATACCGACGAAGCGGAGCGCTTCCAGTACGGGGAGCCGGAGCGCTTCGCCGAACTCGACCGGCAGGCCAAGCGCATCATCGGAGGCTGCTGGCAATACTGGTGGCTCAAGACGCCGCTGCCCGGCATCGTCTGGTGCAACTGCCCGCACATGGTCGGCTTCGACGGCATGAAGGTCGGCGACCTGACCGGCGCCGAAATCGAGGGCCGGCGCCGGATGAAGGCGCTGCTGGAATTCGCACGCGAGAATATCCCCGGCTTTGCCAGGGCCTATTTCGTCGATTTCGCGCCGCAGACCGGCGTGCGCCAGACCCGTCTTCTGGACGGCGACTATGTCGTCACCAAGCGCGACGTGATGGACCGGGTGCATTTCCACGACAGCGTCTGCAGGGGCCGCGACTATTACACGCCGTACCGGGCGATGCTTCCCAAGGGAGTGGAGCAGTTGCTGGTCGCCGGCCGCCACTATTCCGCGACACCCCAGGCCCAGAAGCTGAGCCGGGAGATTCCGCCCTGCATGGCGATGGGCGAAGCCGCCGGCATCGCGGCCGCGCAGGCGCTCGACAGCGGCGTTACGGTGCGCGAGGTGGACGTGCGGGCCATCCAGCGCCAGATGCGGGCCCAGGGCGCCGATCCGGGCGACCGGCCGGCGGCCAACGCCCTGGTCGCGGAGGCCGCGTGATGCCGGCCGGGCAGGACGGCGCCGGCAGCCGGCCCCTTCCGCTCGAAGGGGTGCGGGTTCTGGATTTCAGCCAGGTGATGATGGGGCCGTGCTGCACCCAGATGCTCGGCGACTACGGCGCGGACGTCATCAAGATCGAGCGCGCCGAAGGGGGCGACCTGTCGCGCTGGAGCGTCGGCGACGATCCGGACGGCGGCAACAATCCGGTGTTCGCCAGCCTGAACCGGAACAAGCGCAGCATTGCCGTCAACCTGAAGGCCGACGAGGACCGGGAGGCGGTCCTGCGCCTGGTGGAAACCGCCGACGTCGTCGTGAACAATTTCCGCCCCGGCGTCATGGACCGCATGGGCTTCGGATACGACCAACTCCAGGCGATCAATCCCCGCATCATCTATGCCGTCGGGACGGGCTACGGGCTCGACGGCCCCTACGTCGACCGGGGCGGCCAGGATGTGCTGGCCCAGGCGATGAGCGGCGTCATGCACCGGCGCGCCGATCCCGCGCTGCCGCTCTCCGTCTACCCGACCGCCCTCGCCGACTACGCCGCCGGAATGCATCTCGTGCAGGGCATCCTGCTGGCACTGCTGCAACGCCGGCAGACCGGCAGGGGCCAGCAGGTTGCGGTGTCGCTCTACAATTCCATGCTCGCCATGCAGATGCAGGAAGCGGCGGCGTGGATGATGCGCGGCCAGGACCTGAACTGGGCCGCCATGCCGCTCTGCGGCGTGTTCGAGACGACCGACGGTGCGATCGTCATGGTCGGCGCGTTCAAGAAGAACCCGCTGCAGGACATCTGCCGCGCACTCGGCATCGAGGATCTGTCTGCGGATCCGCGCTACGCCGATCTGGAGCAGCAGAAGCGCCACCGGCCGGAATTGCAGGAGATTTTCCGCAACAGCTTCCGCGGCAACAGTACCGCATACTGGCTGGAGCGGCTCGGCGAGGTCGACATCCTCAGCGCGCCGGTCAGGTCGCTGCCGGAGGCGCTGGACGATCCCCAGACCGCCTGCAACGAGATGGTCGTCGAGCTTGCGCCGTCCGCAGGCGGGCCGGTGCGCCTCATCGCCTCGCCCATCGACATGTCGGACGCGCCGTTCCGGGTCCGCCACGCGCCGCCGAAGCTGGGCGAACACAACGACGAGGTACTGGCGGAAAGCCGCCGGGGGGTCGCGGCGTGAGCGTCGACCTCGACATTGCCGGCGGCGTCGCCCGAGTCACCCTGAACCGCCCGGACCGCAGGAACGCCATCGACCGGGCGGCCGAGGCGGCGCTCGGCGAAATCTGGGACCGGATCGAGGCCGGCCCGGACATCCGCTGCGCCGTACTGACGGGCGCCGGCGGGACATTCTGCGCCGGCGCGGACATGAAGGAGGAGGGCGTCGAGGGCCTCGAATACTGGGCCGGCGCCGATCCCTGGGGCTTCGGCGGCATCGCCCTGGGCGGCCGCCTGTCCGTCCCGCTGATCGCCCGGGTCAACGGGGCGGCGCTGGGCGGCGGGTTCGAAATGGTGCTGGGCTGCGACCTCGTCGTGGCGGCGGAGAACGCCGTCTTCGGCCTGCCGGAGCCGCGGGTCGGCCGCGTGCCGCTCGATGCGCGGGTGGCGCTGCCGCGCCTGGTCCCGCGGGCGCAGGCGCTCGGCGTGCTGCTGACCGGCCGGCGGATGACTGCGGCGGAAGCGCTGGGCTGCGGACTGATCAACCAGGTGGTGCCGGCGGACGGACTGGATGCCGCCGTCGATTCCTGGGTCGCGGATATCCTGGCCTGCGCGCCGCTCAGCCTGAAGGCGATCAAGCGCTCGGTCTACGACACGGCCCATCTGGGCCTCGCCGAAGCCCGCAACGCCCGTCTGCCGGCCCTGGTCGCCGCGCTGCAGAGCCGGGACGCCGACGAGGGCGTGCAGGCCTTCCGGGACAAGCGCCCGCCGGTCTGGACCGGCAGCTGAGCGGGCGTCCGGGGCGCTGTCATGGCCTTCGTGATCGCCGAAACCTGCATCGACGTGAAGGACGGCGTCTGCACCGACGTCTGCCCGGTCGACTGCATCTACGAGGGCGGCCGGATGTATTACATCCAGCCCGACGAATGCGTCGATTGCGCGCTCTGCGTCTCGGTCTGCCCGGTCGAGGCGATCTGGGCCGACGACGAACTGCCCGCAGGTTCGGAAGGTTTCGCCGCCGTCAACGCGGAGTTCTTCGGCGATGCCGTGACCGGCTGGGGCCGGCCTGGCGGCCTGGAGCCGGAATTCCGCACCGACAAGGACCATCCGACGGTCGCCGCCTGGGACGCCGGCGGCGGGTGAGCGCGACGCCATGCACGCCGCGGTGCTGCGCTATTTCGAGGCCGTCGCCGAAGAGGGGTCGATCCGCCGGGCGTCGGAGCGGCTGAACATCTCCGCCTCGGCGGTCAACCGGCAGATCCTCAAGATCGAGGACTATTTCGGCACGCCGCTGTTCGAGCGCCATCCGGACGGCATGCGCCTGACCGAAGCGGGCAAACTAATGCTCCGCCATTCGCGCGAAACCCTGCACGATTTCAAGCGGTTGCACGGTGAAATCAACAATCTGCGCAGCGTGGTCAGCGGCGAGGTCGCAATCGCCACCCTGGACAGCCTGACCCAGCATTTCCTGCCCGATACGCTGACCCGGTTCATTGCGGATCATCCGGCCGTGCAGATCCGCGTCACGGCCGGCGATCCGAACGAAATCCTGCATTCGGTCGCACGCGGCACCGCCGATCTCGGCCTGACCTTCGATCCGGTCTGGCGCGGCGGCATCCATGAATTGCAGAACATCCCCTGTCCGCTGCACGCCATCATGAAGCCGGACCACGATCTGGCCGGCCGCAGCTCGGTCACCCTCGACGAATGCAGCGCCTACCCGCTGATCTACCAGGACAATACGGGCTCGATTCGTGGCTTTCTCGGCGACAGCCTCGACACGTTCAAGCGGGCCCACAAGCCGGTGCTGACATCCAACACGCTGGCGCTGCTCAAACGCCTGCTGCTGCGCGGCGTCGGCATCGCCTTCTATACCCGGCTGGGTTTCGTCGAAGAGCTGGCCGAGGGAAGGCTGGTCGCCGTGCCGCTGGAGAGCGAGCGGTTGACGCAGTTGCGCCTGTGCCTGCTCGCCCCGTCCGAACGCAGCCCGACAGTCGCAGCGCGGGTGATGGCGGAGCATCTGGGGCGCGATCTCGCCTTCCTGTCGGGCGATTCCACGCCCGGCAATTCCATGTTGGACGAGCGATGACCCGGTGCCTGCCCGTCGGCCGCCTGCCCGTCGGCCGCCTGTCCGTCGGCCGCCTGTTGGCGGCGCCGGGCGAGGGTTCGGCGCTGCGCAACGCCGAGGTGACGATCGCCGACAGCCGGATTGCGGACATCTCCGGTTCGGATAGCGCGCCGCGCGACGGCCGGATCGCCTTGCCGGCCATGGTCAATGCCCATGACCATGGTTACGGCATCCTCCCCCTGGCGATGGGCGGCTGCGACGACGCCCTGGAATGCTGGATCGCCTCCTTCCTGCGCCTGCGGCTCGATCCGCGGCTCGAAGCGGCCGTCGCCTTCGGCCGTATGGCGGTGGCCGGCATCGGCGCTACCGTGCACTGCCACAACTCGCTCGCCGTCGACCGCCTGGAACGCGAGGCGGAGGGCGTCGCGCGCGCGGCGGCCGAAGTCGGCATCCGGGTGGCTTTCTCCTGTCCGGTCCGCGACCGCAACCCGTGGGTCTACGGCGACCAGCGGGACCTTCTGCCCTATCTGAACGATGGTGACCGGGCGACGATGGAGGCCGCTCTTGCCGCCGCGGCGCCGGCGCACCGCCAGGTCGAGCAGGTCGAAGACATCGCCGCCGCCCACGAGAGCGAGCTCTTCCAGGTCCAGTACGGACCGGTCGGCCCGCAATGGTGCCGGGACGAAACGCTGGCCCGGATCGCCGAGGCCTCCGCCCTGAACGGCCGGCGGGTCCACATGCATCTGCTCGAATCGCCGCGCCAACGCCGGTGGCTCGATGCCACCTACAGACAGGGGATCGTCCGCTTTCTGGACGAGATCGGCCTGCTCTCGCCGCGGCTCACGGTGGCGCACGGCGTCCATCTGACGGACGAGGAATGCGCCCTGCTGGCCGAACGCGGCGTCACCGTGTCGGTCAACACCTCGTCCAATCTGCGGATGCGCTCCGGCATCGCGCCCGTGCAGCGCTACATGCGACACGGCCTGCGCTTCGGTTTCGGGCTCGACGGTGCGGCCCATGACGACGACCAGGACTATTTCCGCGATTTGCGGCTGGCCGGGCGGGTGCACAACGGCACCGGGCTGGAGCCGGTATTGCCGCCGGACCGGCTGTTTCGGGCCGCCCTCCGCGACGGTTTCCGCGCGATCGACGGCAGCGGCGACTACGGCGCGCTTGCGCCCGGCGCCCGGGCCGACATCGCGATTCTCGATTACGCCGCGATGAGCGCGGACTGCCTGGCCGACAGCCTGGACGAAACCGAAGTCCTGCTCACCCGGGCGAGCAATCGACATGTGCGCGGCCTGATCGTCGCCGGGCGCACGGTCGTGGCCGAAGGCAGGCTTGCCGCGTTCGATCTGCCGGAACTGGAAGCGGACCTGACGGCACGCGCCCGGCGCGCGGCGGTGGACGACCCCGGCCAGTTCGCGCGCGGGCATCGGCGGCGTGAGGCGGTGCGCGCCTACTACGCGGATGGCCGGCACTTGAATTGACGCCGCACCCGAATCCGCGGGCGCCGGCGCCGGCCGCCGGTCAGTGTTCGCCGCTCGCGATGATGTTGTAGGTCTCCGGCCGGCGGTCGCGGAAGAACTGCCAGAGGTTGCGCACCTCGCGCACCTTCTCCATGTCCATGTCGGCCCAGATCAGCTCGTTCCCGTCCTCGCTGGCCTCGCAAAGGAACTCGCCGCGCGGATCGACGATGTAGGACGAGCCGTAGAAGCGCCCGATATTCCACGGCCCTTCGGTGCCGACCCGGTTACAGGCGCCGATATAGACGCCGTTGGCGACGGCGGAGGCCGGCTGCTCCAGCTTCCAGAGATACTGGCTGAGCCCGGCGACGGTGGCCGACGGGTTGACGATATATTCGGCGCCGTTCAGCGCCAGCGCGCGCCAGCCTTCCGGGAAATGCCGGTCGTAACAGATATAGACGCCGAGCCGGCAATAAGCGGTCTCGAAGACCGGCCAACCGGAGGTGCCGGGCTTGAAGAAGAACTTCTCGTAGAAGCCGGCGACCTGGGGGATGTGCGTCTTGCGGTATTTGCCGAGATAGCTGCCGTCGGCGTCGATCACCGCCGCGGTGTTGTAGTAGATGCCGGTCTGCTCTTCCTCGTAGATCGGCACCACGATGACCATGGAATGCTTTTTCGCATAGTCCTGCATCAGCCGGGTCGTCGGCCCGTCGGGGATCTTCTCGACCGCGGCGTACCACTTCACGTCTTGGCTCGGGCAGAAATAGGGCTGGTTGAACACCTCCTGCAGGCACAGGACCTGGACCCCGTTTGCGCCCGCCTCGTCGATCAGCGGCAGATGGGCCTCGATCATGTTGGCCTTGATCGCCTCGGGGCTCTCGTCGGTGCTGGTGTTGAGCGCGAACTGAATCAGACCGGCCCTGACTGTGGTCATGTCCTGCCTCCTTCGGGATGCTGCGGCCTTCGCCGGTTCCGGGCGAAGCGCGGAAAGGTCGAATTTAGCCCAACAGGCCGTCTTTCCGCCAGAAAACGATCGCCAACCGTCCCGTCCGACCGGTAATCGCCGAACGGCAAGGGCGGGTCCGGCCGGCACACATCTCCCTGGGAAATCACCATTCGGTGTCGGCGAGCACCCGTCTGCCGGCAGCGGCGAGGAAGGCGTCATCGTTCCCGCCGACCTCGCCGCATACCCGGTTCATTGCGTCGGTAACCTCGTCCTGCGCATGACGCGCGAGATATTCGTCGAGCGCGGCGGCATACACTTCGCTTCGGGACCGCCGTCCTTGGGAGGCCAGTCGTTCGGCACGTTCGAAAATGTCGTCGGGGATCGATACGGCTGTTTTCATACCGATAGTATAACTTTTTCCCGGAGCCAGCGGTCATAGGATTTCCGGATGGGGATTTCCGGATGAGGTTCGCCGCGGCGCCAATGTTCCGGGCGGGGCCGGACTGGCGCAGACGCTCGGTTTACCGTAATATCCGCGTTTGGTTCCGGTCGCCGTCGCCGCTTTCGGACGCGCCGGCGGTATCGTTGGGAGACACCGAGATGGCCACTCTGATCCGGGGCGGAACCGTCGTGAATGCGGACCGCAGCTTCCGCGCCGACGTGCTTCTGGACGGCGACAGGATCGCCGCCGTCGGCGAGAACCTGGAAGCGCCGGGCGGCGCCGAGACCGTCGACGCCGGCGGCTGCTACGTCATGCCCGGCGGGATCGATCCGCACACCCACATGCAGCTGCCCTTCATGGGCACCGTGGCGTCCGAGGATTTCGAGACCGGGACGACCGCGGGCTGCGTCGGCGGCACAACGACGATCATCGATTTCGTGATCCCCGATCCGCAGCAGAATATCTTGGACGCCTACCGCCAATGGCGGGAATGGGCGGAGAAGTCGGTCAGCGACTACACCTTCCACGTCGCCATCACCTGGTGGGACGAGACGGTCCGCGCCGATATGGGCACGCTGGTGCGCGATCACGGCGTCAACTCGTTCAAGCATTTCATGGCCTACAAGAACGCGATCATGGCCGAGGACGAGACGCTGGTGAACAGCTTCTGCCGGGCCCGCGAACTGGGCGCCATCTGCACCGTCCATGCCGAGAACGGCGAGCTGGTCTATCATCTCCAGCAGGAATTGTACGACCAGGGCGTGACCGGGCCGGAGGGCCATCCGCTGTCGCGCCCGCCGGAAGTCGAGGGCGAGGCCGCCAACCGGGCGATCCGCATCGCCGAGGTGCTCGACGTGCCGCTCTACGTCGTCCACACCTCCTGCATCGACGCGCTGGAGGCGATCGTGCGGGCGCGCAACGAGGGCCAGCGCGTGTTCGGCGAGGTGCTGGCCGGGCATCTGCTGATCGACGACAGCGTCTACCGCCATCCGGATTTCGCGACCGCGGCGGCCTATGTGATGAGCCCGCCGTTCCGCTCGTCCGAGCATCAGGCGGCATTGTGGCGCGGGTTGCAGGCCGGCAACCTGCAGACCACAGCGACCGACCATTGCTGCTTCTGCGCGCCGCAGAAGGCCGCCGGCCGCCACGATTTCCGGCTGATCCCGAACGGCACCGGCGGCATCGAGGACCGGATGCACGTTCTGTGGGAGCACGGCGTCAACACCGGCCGGCTGACCATGAACGAGTTCGTCGCCGTGACCTCGACCAACGCCGCGAAGATCTTCAACATCTATCCGCGCAAGGGCGTGGTCGCCGCGGGGGCGGACGCCGACCTGGCGGTCTGGGACCCGGCGCGCAGCCGGTCGATCTCGGTCGAAACCCACCACCAGCGGGTCGACTACAACATTTTCGAGGGCATGGAGGTCACCGGCATCAACGTCAAGACCTTCAGCCAGGGCCGGCTGGTCTGGGACGACGGCGACGTGCGCGCGACCCGCGGCGCCGGCCGCTACATCGACCGGCCGCCCTTCGCGCCCTATTACGAGGCGCTCAAGATCAAGCACGAACGCGCCCGCCCGGTCGCGGTCATCCGCGAAGCGGCGGAGTAGGGCGAAGCGTTCCGGCCGCCAACGGCAAATGCGCGCCCGGAAGCGGGGAATTCACGCCGCGTCGCCCAGTTCGCGCAATGCGCGCGCCAACGCTCGAAAGTCCCCGGTTCTCAACGACGTTCGGCGCCATGCCAATCCGATTCGGCGCGAAGCGGGCGTTGCAAGCCGCGAGAGCGAGATGCCCGTTCCCTGGGCGATATGCGCGTCGACCGCGAGCCGCGGTACGAGCGTGACACCGATGCCGGCCGCCACCATCTGCACCAGCGTGTGCAGGCTGCTGGCCTCGAACTGCGCCCGCGCCTTCGCGTTCCCGGCGCCGCAGACATCCAGCGCGTGGCCGCGCAGACAGTGGCCCTCCTCGAGCAGCATGAGATGCTCGCCCTCCAGCGCCTCGCGCGAAATCGCTTCGGCGCCGGCGAACGCATGGGACCGGTTGCAGGCAAACAGGAACTCGTCCTCGAGGAGGTTCTCGACGGTGAGGTCCCCGGTTTCGCAGGGCAGCGCGATCAGCGCGGCATCGACCTCGCCGTCCTCCAGCCGGGCGAGCAGCGGGACGGTCTGCTCCTCCCGCAGGTAGATCGTCAACTCCGGGAACCTCTCCCTCAGGGCCGGCAGGACCCGGGGCAGGAGGAAGGGGCCGATGGTCGGGATCACTCCCAGGCGCATCTCCCCGGTCATGGGGGCGCGGTCCGCCCTGGCGATCTCCATCACCTCTTCCGCCTGGCGCAACAGCGCCTTCGCCCTTTCGGCGATGGTCGTGCCGACGCGCGTCATCAGCACGTGCCGGTTCGAGCGCTCCGCGACCGCGGCGCCGAGCACCGACTCGAGATCGCGGATGCCGGCGCTCAGCGTCGACTGGGTGATGTGGCAGCGCGCGGCCGCCCGCCCGAAATGCCGCGTGTCCGCCAGCGCCACCAGATATTCGAGTTGCTTCATCGTGGGCAGGCGCTTCATCGGAGGTTCCTCCGGAACCTTATGTTCGTAGAACACGATTATTATAGACAATATTCATCGTTATACACGAAGATTTATACTCCCTACACTCCCCCGGTCAGCCAGTCGGCTGAAGCCGGGGCACGGTCTCCGGGACCGTTTCGAACCAACGCAGGACACGCGAAGGAGGAAGTCATGAACGAAAGCAGATGCCCGGTCGTGCACGGGGCTCGCGGAAACGCTGCCGGCGGCGGCACCTCGAACCGGGACTGGTGGCCCAACCAACTGAAGCTCAACGTGCTGCACCAGCATTCCGCCCTGTCTAACCCGATGGGCGGGGACTTCGACTACGCCGAGGCGTTCGAGAGCCTCGACCTCGACGCGGTCAAGAAGGACATCTTCGAGCTGATGACCGCGTCGCAGGACTGGTGGCCGGCCGACTATGGCCATTACGGGCCGCTCTTCATCCGGATGGCATGGCACAGCGCCGGCACCTACCGGATCGGCGACGGCCGCGGCGGCGGGCGCACCGGCACACAGCGCTTCGCGCCGCTCAACAGCTGGCCCGACAACGGCAATCTCGACAAGGCGCGGATGCTGCTCTGGCCGGTCAAGCGGAAGTACGGCCGGAAGATTTCCTGGGCCGACCTCATGATCCTGGCCGGCAACTGCGCCCTGGAGTCGATGGGGTTCAAGACCTTCGGGTTCGCCGGCGGGCGCGCGGATATCTGGGAGCCGGAGGAGGACATCTCCTGGGGCTCCGAGACCGAGTGGCTCGGAGACGAGCGCTATACCGGCGACCGGGAACTCGAGGCGCCTCTCGGTGCGGTCCAGATGGGTCTCATCTACGTCAATCCGGAAGGGCCGAACGGCAATCCCGACCCGGTCGCCTCAGGCCGGGATATTCGCGAGACCTTCGGGCGCATGGCAATGAACGACGAGGAGACCGTCGCGCTCGTCGCCGGCGGACACACCTTCGGCAAGGCCCACGGCGCCGGCGATACGGCCCATGTCGGCCCCGAGCCCGAGGGCGCGCCCATCGAGCAACAGGGACTCGGCTGGAAGAGCAGCTTCGGCAGCGGCAAGGCGGGCGATGCGATCACCAGCGGCATCGAGGGTGCATGGACCCCCACGCCGGTCAAGTGGGACAACAGCTACTTCGACACCCTGTTCGGCTACGAGTGGGAAGTGACGAAGAGCCCCGCCGGCGCGTGGCA
>WTGH01000065.1 GCA_011523655.1 Rhodospirillaceae bacterium | reverse complement strand
ATCCGCCTCATAGGATCTGAGTAGCCCCGGCCCCCGGCCGGGGCGTATCGAAGGGCGGGGCGTATTGAAGTGTGGTCAGGGACGGAGCCCGCCGACCAGGGCGACATAGTCCGGGTCGTCCGGCGGGATCAGGCCGTGGCGGATCAGGAAGTCGATGATGACCAGGTTGCAGTTGTCCTTGAATTCCCGCGTTTCGGCGACCGTGCGCGCGACCCGTTCGATCGGCCAGAGGGCGAAACTCTCGATCTCGCCGTCGGTGTTGCGGGGCGCGAAATCCGGCGGCAGTTCCAGGTCGAAACAGAATTGCACGTCGGGCTTGAGGCCTTCCGGCGCCTGCTGGACATAGGTGATGGCGCCGGCCGGCCGTGCCCGGCGGGCGAGGGATTCGGGAATATCCGCTTCCTCGGCGCATTCCTTGACCAGGTTTTCCATCAGGCCGAGCCCGGCGGGCTGGCCGCCGGCCACCATATTGTCGAGCCGGCCCGGATAGGTCGGCTTGTCCCTGGCGCGCCGCCCGATCCACATGTGCAGCGCGCCGTCGCGCCATGTGTAGCCGTTGAGGTGAACGCCCCAGGCGCGCAGCCCGAAAAAGGGCACGGCGGCCCGGTCGACGACGAAGGCGGGCGTTTCGCCGAACCGGCACGCCGCCGGATAAAGCTCGCCGCGCAGCCGCGCGATGGCTCCGGCCGCCGACAGGCGCGCCGCCGCCCCGGCCATGGCCTCGTTTCGCGCCGCCACCGCCCCCGGCTCTCCGGCAGCCAGGCCGTCCGCAAAGATCAGGCCGCCGTCGCCGGAACGGACGATGGCGGCGGTGGCGGCGAGCAACGCCTCGATCCGGTCGTTGCGCACCGCGCCGAGGCGCCGGCCATCGACGGCAAACGGCGCAAAGGCCTCCGGATCGTGCCGGTTGATTTCGCGAATCCGGTCCAGGAAGCTCATGCGCCGCGCGCAGGGTTGCCGGCCCGTCGCCCGCTCATGCGGGCGCCGTTACGGTCAGGCCGATCACCAGTCCGCCGATCAGGCCGCAAACGCCGAGAACGAAGGCCGCCAGCGCAATCCGGACCGGCCATTTCCGGCCGCGCCCGGCGATCAGCGCGACTCCGGCCATGAGCACGGCAGCCAGCCCGGCCGGCAGCGGAACCATCAGGCCGGCGACGGCCATGGGAAGGGCGAACAGCGACAGGGCGATGGAGAAGGCGGCGCGCGTCGCCGATTGGCGCTTTAGGGGTTCGCGCGCCCGGGATTTGCGTGCCCGCGGGCGGGCGGCCTTCGGCAGGGGCCGCTTCTTCCCGGCGGGGCGGGCGGATCGCTTCTTTCCCGATTTCGCAGCGGCGTTCATGACGCTGTCGCAGGCAGCGCATCAGTGGCGGTATTCCGGGCACTCCCGTTCCAGAATCCGATGCACCGAACGGAAGTGGTTCTCCGCCATGTCGACCTCGTCTTCCGCGATCTGTTGCGCGGTCATTTCGGCAACGTCCTCCGGCACCGGCCGCAGCGGCTTGCCGGTCGACTGCGCCATGACCTGGTGCATCGCCGCGCGTTCCAGGTAGTAGAGCCGGTTCCAGGCGAGCGGCACGGTCCCGCCGGTCACGATGACGCCGTGGTTGGCGAGAAACAGGGTGGAGCGGTTGCCCAGCGCCGCCGCAATGCGGTCGCCCTCCTCACGGTACCCGGCGAGACCGTTATAGGCGTCGTCGTAGCTGACATCGTTGTGGAACATGAGCGCTGTCTGGCTGAGCGGCAGCAGCGTGGGGTCTTCCAGCATGGTCAATGCCGTCGCATGGGGCATGTGGGTGTGCAGGACGCATTTCGCCTGCGGCGCCGCCTTGTGCAGGCGCCAGTGGATATAGAAGGCGCTGGCTTCGGGCGGCTCGTCGCCTTCGACCAGGGCGCCGTCGTCGTCCACCAGCAGCAGGCTGGACGCCGTGACCTCCGACCAGTGCAGGCGCCGGGGATTGATCAGGAACAGGCCTTCGGAGCCGGGAACGGCGAAACTGAAATGGTTGCAGACGCCTTCGCCGAAGCCGAGCCGGTCCGCCATGCGCAAGGCGGCGGCGAGGTCCCGGCGCGCCTGCCGGATCGCTTCGCTCCGGGATTCAGTCGAAAGGTTCGCCACAGCCGGCGCCTCCCTGAATAATCTGTGAACAGTCTGTCGGGCCGATGGCGCAGGAATGTGGCCGCCGCCCCCCGGCCGGTCAAGACCGTGCCGCGGCGCTCCGTTCAACGCCGCCGCAGCTAACGGATTTTGCACGCCTTCGTGAACGAAAGCGATTGGATTCGCCGGGGCCCATGCGTAGGTTTGTATGGCTTTTCACCACTCACCGAGAACCGACATTCCGGAGGATTCCATCATGAAAACAGTCAACGCTTTGACCGTTGCCGCGGCCGTTGCCGGCGCCCTTTCCCTGGCCGCAGTGACCGCCGCGACCCCGGCCATGGCCGCCAAGACGAAGTGCTACGGCATCGCCAAGGCCGGCCAGAACGATTGCGGCAACGCCGCGGGCACGCACAGCTGCGCCGGCCAGTCCAAGGTCGACTACAGCGGTGACGACTGGAAAGGCGTCGCCTCGGCCGACGCCTGCATGGAGGCCGGCGGCCAGACGAAGCCCTTCAAGGGTATGAACCCGAAGAAGAAGTCCAGCTGACGCCGGAAAGTTCGAAGGGGCGGCGCGGCCCGGCCGCGCCGCCTTTATTTTCGTCTGCGCATCATGCGCCTCTATCGTCTCCGGACGAAGGAAAACGCCTTGCCAGTTGTGCGCGGGCGTCCAGATATAAAGGGCCGACGGGCGGCAGCGAATGGCGGTAGCGAATGGCGGCAGGGGACGGCATGGCCATCGAACACGGGGCCATCGAACACGGGACCGGGCTGGCTGACGCTTTCGCGCGCGATCCGATCCCCGCCGCCGCCGGCATCGGCCTGCGCCATACCCATTACGGCGACTTCCTGAACGGCCGGCCGGCGACCGCCTGGATCGAGGTTCATTCCGAAAACTATCTGTGCCCGGGCGGTCCGCGGCTGGCGACGCTCGAGGCGATCCGCCGGCACTATCCCCTGAGCTGCCACGGCGTCGGCCTGTCGCTCGGCAGTGCCGAAGGGCTTGATACCGCCCATCTTGCGCTTTTGCGGTCCCTGTTCGACCGGTTCGAGCCCGGCCTGGTCTCCGAGCATGTCTCCTGGAGCACGACCGGCGGCGACTATCTGAACGACCTGCTGCCTCTGCCCTATACCGAAGAGGCGCTGGACACCCTGGTGCGCAACATCGGCCAGGCGCAGGACGCGCTCGGCCGCAGTATCCTGATCGAAAATCCGTCCTCCTACGTCACCTTCGCCGAATCGGCGATTCCGGAATGGGAATTCTGCGCGGAGGCCGCGCGGCGCAGCGGCTGCGGGCTGCTGCTGGACGTCAACAACATCCACGTCAGCGCCTTCAACCACGGCTACGACGCGCAGGATTTCATCGATGCCGTTCCCGGCGAGCTGGTCGGCGAAATCCATATCGCCGGCCACGCCGACACCGAGTGGGACGGCCGGCCGGTGCTGATCGACGATCACGGATCGACCGTGAAAGAGGCGGTCTGGGACCTGCTGGATGCCGCACTCGCGCGAATCGGGCCGAAACCGGTTCTCATGGAGTGGGATCTGGACCTGCCGCCGCTCGACACCCTGCTCGGCGAAGCGGCGCGGGCGCAGGCGGCGCTGGACCGGCTCGGCGCCGAACCCCGGATTCTGGACGATGTTGCCTGACCTGCAAGCCGCCTTCCGCGCCGCAACGATCGGCCGCGATAGCGACGCCGTGGCGGCCCTCTCCGCCGGCGGCATGCAGAACGGCCATCGCTTCGGCATCTACCGGAACAATATCTACCGGTCGCTGGCCGGCGTGCTCGAGGCCGCGTTCCCGACCGTCTGCAATCTGGTCGGCGACGAGAATTTCGCCGTGCTGGCCCGGCGGTTTATCGCGGAATACCCGCCGCAGCGGCCCCAGTTGTTCGCCTATGGCGGCGACTTTGCGGCCTTCCTGGCCGGCTTTGCGCCGGCGGTCGAGGAACTGCCTTTCCTGCCCGATCTCGCGCGGGTCGAATGGGCGGTGAACGAGGCCTATTTCGAAGCCGATGCCGAGACGCTGAACGCCGGACATCTCGCCGGACTGGCGCCGGAACGCTATGCCGGGCTGCGCCTCGGGCTGCATCCGACGGTACGCCTGATCGAATCGGACTGGCCGGTCTGGGACCTGTGGGGCGCCGAGGCGCTGCCGAGTCCGGGGCCGGATTCGGGGCCGGATCAGTGGCCGCCCGCAATGCAGGAGGGCGGGCAGCGCGTGCTGGTGCGCCGGCCGGAAAGCAAGGTCGACGTGGTCATGGCGACGCACGGCGACTTCGCCTTCCTCAGCGCGCTTGCCGCCCGCGATACGCTCGGTGAAGCTGCCGCTGCCGGCGTCGCCGCCGACCCGGACTTCGATCTTTCGGCCTGCCTCGCCGGACATCTGGCGGGCGGCACATTCCATTCCCACGTCACCAGCGATGCCGGCTGATTCCGGCAGGGCATCCCGGAACACCAGTCACGCAAGGAGCCGAACCCCATGAGAATGACCGAAACCAGGGCGACGGAAGAGGGGCTGGACGGCCTGATCCAGCAGACGTTCCGCCTCTTCGAGCTGATCCCCTATTCGCTGCTCGCGCTCGGCGCGCGGTTTGCCGTCGGCCTGTTTTTCTTCCGCTCGGCTCTGACCCGGGTCGGCGAGAAGATCGACCTCGGCTTCATGAGCATCCCGCTGCCCTGGGCGATCGCGGACAATCAGGATTTCGTGTTCGCCGAGTACAAGTATTTCGGTTTTGAGATGCCGGAATGGTTCCACGCCATTTCCATGCATCCGATCGTCTGGGCCGAGAGCATCGCGCCGCTGTTCCTGATGGTCGGCCTGGCGTCGCGCTACGCGGCGTTCGTCCTGTGCGTCATGGCGCTCGTCATCGGCGTGGTCGTCTATCCGAACTTCTTCTCCAAGGAGACGCTGGCGATCGCCGTGCTCGCCGCCATTGTCTTCAAGGGCGGGCCGGGGATCATTTCGCTGGATGCACCGCTCCGGCGGATGCGCTGGCCGAACTACTGATCCGGCGCCCCTCTTCGACGTCGCTCAGGGCAGGCCCCTCGATACGGCTCCCTCGATACGGCGCTTCGCGCCTACTCGGGATGAGGGTGTGTAATGAATTCACTTCCCTTCACCCTCACCCTGAGTAGCCGCCGCAGGCGGCGTATCGAAGGGCGGGCGTATCGAAGGGCCGGGGCGTATCGAAGGGCGGCCTAGAACACCCAGTAGCCACCGTCGATCAGGTGGCTGTCGCCGGTGTGGAAGGCCGAGGCGTCGCTCATCAGGTAGACCGCGATGCCGCCGAAATCCTCCGGCTTGCCCCAGCGGCCGGCCGGGGTCCGGGGCAGGGCGGCCTCGGCGAACCGGTCCCAGGCGAACAGCGTCTCGGTCATGTCGGTTTCGATCCAGCCGGGGAGAATGGCGTTGGCGGTGATGCCGTGGCGGGCGAAATCCACCGCCATCGCCCGGATCATCGAGACCACCGCGCCCTTGGTCGCGCCGTAATGCTCGTTGCGCGCCGCGCCGGACAGCGCCGCCAGGCTCGCCGTCGCGACCAGCCGGCCGCCGGGATCGCCCTTCTCCGCGCGCTCGACCATGTGCCGGGCCGCCGCGCGCAGGGTGTAGAACACGCCGTCCAGGTTGACCTGCATCACGCGCTGCCATTCGGCGTCGTCGATATCGAAAAAGCTGCGTTTCCGGCCAGTGACGCCGGCATTGGCGAACGCGCCGTCGACCCGGCCGAACTCGGCGAGGGTCTTGGCGAAGGCGGCATCGACCGCCGCGCTGTCCGAAACGTCGACCTGCTGCGTGCGGACCTTGCGGCCGGTCTCCGCCAGCGTTTCGGCCGCGGCGGCGTTCTTGTCCGCGTTGGTGCCCCAGATGCAGATGTCGGCGCCGGCCTGCGCCATCGCCTCGCAGAAGCCGAGGCCGATGCCGCCGTTGCCGCCGGTGACGAGCGCAACCTTTCCGGTCAGGTCGAACGGCTTGTACATGGCGGGCTCCCGGCGATGAAGACCCGCCTATAAAGCCGAACGGCCGGCCGCGTTCAAGTGCCGCCCCGTTTTGGCGATATCCCGGTTTTGAGTCCCACAAGGCGGCGGCGCGCGCCCAAGCGGCCCGCTCGGAGGTTCTGCGACTGCAATCGTCTGTCGGATTGGCCGGCGGCACGGGTTTGACATTGCCAACCCCGTCGTTTATTCGGTTGACAAGCCCATCTCCGGACCGCTATATCTTCATGCGAAACGCAAGCTTGGCTTGCCTTCATTCCGAGGCCCGCGCTCCGGCGCGGGCTTTCGCGTTTCCGGGACCCATGGATTTCCAGTGACCTATATTGCGTATCTGGACGAATTCGGCCACGTCGGTCCGTACATCGATCGGACATACCCCACGCATCGTTGATGCTCCCCAAATCTAGATTAACGATGCGAGATGCCTCCGAAATCCTGTTTGTTTACAACAGGTTCCGAGCAACCCTCTTATTGCACCTTCCTTCTTCCACTCACAAACACATGCCTAGTCCAGGACACGGTTTGGCATGTCCTACAGTTCGATCATGCCCAATCTTGAGCGTACTACACGAGCGTGATCGGTGTCGAGGAGCAGGAGTTTCTACCCAAGATGTAGGGATGATTCGGAGTTCGAGTGACACCCCCGATCAATAGGCGCAGCTTAGGGCCAGACGGACCAAAGTCCGGCGCGGCGTCTTTTTGCAGTGGCTTCCTGCTTGGAATAGTCTGGCAGCATGTGCGGATCATTCAATACAATGCCGTCAAGTACGAGCACTTCGGCAGAATCAAGACCAATGCGGTAACCGGAGATTCCTTGCAAACGCTCTTTGCATATCGCAAAGCTCTGCCCAAATTCGTCACGAATTCCCAAGGTTGCGCAAACCGTATCGTGTACGAGCGGAGTACCCTTGAATGCTGCTCCGAAGTCACGTTGAAGCCCGAGAATCTTCAAGCACTGCCGGTCTGCACCGCAAATAACTTTCGCCGTCATCGGCTTAACGCCGACCAACCTGAGAATCTCTGTGCCAAACTGTGTTCTAAGTTCCAGTGTGACCGGTTGGAGATCGTGAATGAACGCTTTGCCTTCAATTACCCGCCGTTCGTCTTCCGCGCGTCCCGTACCTGTCGCGACGACAATGGCCGCCGCAAGTGTAAGGACCTTGACTATCAGCCGGGCACAGCCAACTAGGGCGCAATGAGTGTTCATTTCTGAGTTTATGCGTTCTTGTCGCTGTATGGTGAGCCGATTAAATCATTGAGCACCGAATTATGCTCATACGCCTCGTATACCCTTGGCGACTCTTTGATACATTCCAACGTCGCTGATTTCCCTTGCGGCAAAGTCCGCAATGCTCACCCTATCGCTAGACGCTGGCAGAATATCAAATTGCGACAGCAGCTTCAGCAGTTCCGTTCTAGACACTTTTCTGTTTCTGAAGTAATCACAAAGTTCATCGCGGCTCATTGCCAGCAATTCCTCAGTTGTCTTTTCGATCCGTGTAGAATTCCGATTTACAATATCAACAATAATTTCGCTCCGCTTTGTTCTCCGTTCCACGGCCAAGCCAAGACGAATTGCTATCTCATAAAGCTCCGATACCGTGACGCTGCTTCCTTCCAGCCCAGCAATCGCGCCGTCAGGGCCAAGCCATTCGATCAACTTCTCGATGTTGATTTCTTTCATGGGCACTTCCCTAGGAACTCGAGAGTTATATCGCGAAATTGCTCTGCTTGTTTGTTTGCGTTATTGCCGCCCACATCATACACTGGCTCTCTTTCCAACAATGCCCTCCGTAGGCCATCACCTTCGGTTACATAAGCTTCAAATACATTTCCAGTTCGCCGTAGCCGATTGCGTTCCAAATATTCCGTTTGTTTCAAGTCTCCACGCCATTCTCGGGCCATCATTCCTATGGAACCGGAAAAGACTGTGTCCGTGTATTGGAGATCACCGTCCAGACTATTCTTGATAAGTTCCACATCTGCATTCACATTGTTGATTTCTCCAATTACTGTAGCAACACCAATTGAAGATTGGCGATCAAACTTCACCGGTGAAACACAGTAATCAGACGAATAGATTACGGAACGCAAAACATCGGATACCTCGGGGTGACTGTCAATTAGAATGTAGTCATACTCTTTTTTGATGTCATCAAGGACGTAGTCAATCACTTGGAGATGCTTCAAAAGTGATCTATTATTCTCTCGAATATTGTGGGTACTCGGAAGCTTGTCTTCTGTAACTGTAGAAAGACGAGGGTCAGACACAATCACGTCAATTCGGTCCTTCCACGTTCGGATGTCTACTTCTGGCGAACGTTCTCCAGCGCTGTAAAGCTCTTGAAATTTATGGAACATTGTCGTACCGGCTATCTCCCCAGAGCCGAAGGATTCAATTAGTTCGGGGAAAAAGCGGCCGGTAATTCCGCCTCTCTGATAGTCGGTATCGACTACCAACAAACGCTTATCGTGATATTGCTGTAGCGCAACAGCAATATGGTAGCAGGCCGTAGTCTTACCCGTCCCTCCCTTTTCGCTGATGAAGCCAACTACTCTTGCCATGTTCTCGAATCCATGTGTGGGCCCGGTGCCAGTAGGTCAGCGCGAGTCCTGAGCTTGCTTTCATTGTTCGTCAATATGGCACAACTTCCGCTGAATCGCCACAGCTACCCGTTCAGCCGGAGCAGGCGCACCACCGCGACGCAGACCGGGCTTTCGTCCTCGCGCTGGCGCAGGGCCGCCCCGAGCCTCGCAAGATCGTCCGCGCCGTGCAACCGCCAGTGTGGCGGACGCCGGTAGGGGACGATCCCTGTGCACGGGCTGCTCGCAGCTTCGGGCCGATGGCCCCATGCGATGGCGAGGTCGAACATGTTACGCAGAATGTCATGACTCCGATTCGCGCCGCCCGGCTTCCTGCGACCGTATTCGGGGACGAAGCGGGCAATGTCGGCGCGCAGGACCGAGCCGACGCGGAGGATTCTCAGCGAGGCCATAAAACGCCTCGATGACTTTTGCATCGACGATTGCAATCCATCGAGCAATTTTGTGATGGCGCTCGACGAGCACGACCAGCGCGCCGCCCTGATTACCGAAGCATCACGCAATATGTTCGGAGGGGCGCAGCCGAGGCGTCACCTTATCGAACCTCCGTTTCAACTGGAGAGTCACCGATACCAGACGTTGCAGGCTGCCGACTGGATTGCCGGGCTGGTTGGCCGCTTTGGCGCATTTTGGGTCGACCCGGACGGCTTTCGCGAAAATGCCGTCTTCCGGAAATATTTCGAGGACCGGCTTCGCCGCGCCAGCCGGAGAAGCGGAATACGCACCTGAAGTCCGGCCTCCGGAAGCCGTATTCGAAACTCGCCTACGGTCTCACCGCCCGGCCGGGTGCTCGCGACAAACGTCCACGGCGGCGAACCGGTTTCGGTGCCCGGAACATTCAGATTGGATAGATGCCGACGAATAGCGAACCGGGCCACCGCCGGCCCTTTACAGGCGCGGCGGGCGCGGGCATGGATGGCGGACGACGAACGGGAGCGGGAAACGGCAACGATGGCGCGCGAAACCTTCACCTGGCAGGCCGAATGGACGCACATCTCCTATGCGGAGACCAGCCAGTTCACCGAAACCTACGGTTTCGCCGGCAGCCACGGCGCGGTGAACCTGGAAGGCATCCGTTTTCTTCCGGAGGGCCGGCCTTCGGACACGCTGCTCGTCTATATGCATCCGGCCTCGACGCTCCAGCTCCTGCCCATGCCGCGGGCGATGGCGCGCCACGGCGTCCATGTCCTGTGCGCCGCAAGCCGCTATCCGAAGAACGATACGGCGCTGATCATGGAAAAGGTCGCGGCCGATCTCGGCGCCTGGGTCCGCCACGCAAAGGAGGAATGGGGCTACGACAAGGTCGTGCTGGTCGGCTGGTCCGGCGGCGGCTCGCTGTCCCTGTTCTACCAGTCCCAGGCCGAGAACCCGACGATCGTCTACACGCCGGCCGGCGACCCCTACGACCTGACCGCCGCGGGGCTGATTCCGGCCGACGCGCTCATTTTCCAGGCCGCGCACCTGTCCCGCGCCGTGGTGCTGACCGACTGGATCGACCCGTCCGTGCGCGACGAGAATGACCCCGACAACCGCGATCCGGAACTGGACCTCTACGATCCCGATAACCCGAACCGGCCGCCCTACAGCGCCGATTTCATTGCCCGCTTCCGCGCCGCGCAGCTCGGCCGGATGCGCCGCAAGACGGCGTATGTCCGCCAGATGCTCGAAGACCTGAAGAAGCGCGGCGGAAACGAGGTCGAGCGCAGCCTGATCACCCATCGGACGATGGCGGAACCGCGCTTCCTCGATCCTGCGCTGGACCCGAACGACCGCAAGCCGGGCGCGTGCTATCTCGGCGTGCCGGAGACGGTGAACAGCGGCCCGGTCGGGATCGGGCGGTTCTCCACCCTGCGCGCCTGGCTCAGTCAATGGTCGCCGGACGATACCAACGCCCACGGCGAGAAATGCGCGCGCACGGTCGGCGTGCCGTTGCTGGCGATCGAGAATTCGGCCGACGATGCGGTGCCGCAGCCCCACACCGGCATGATTTATGCCGCCGCCGGCAGCGCGGACAAGACGATGAAGGTGATCAAGGGCGCCACCCACTACTATCTCGGCCAGAAGGACAAATTGCAGGAAGCGGCCGACACCTGCATCGACTGGCTGAACGCGAGAGGCTTCTGTGGCTGATCCGGACGGTCCGGCGGGCGGCGGCCCGCAAATCGGAGGACTGGAGGGCCGGGTCGCCATCGTCACCGGCGGCGGCCAAGGCATCGGCCGGGCGGCGGCCCATGCCTTCGCGGCCTGCGGTGCGCTGCCCGTAATCGCAGACGTTAACGGCCAGACGGCAGCAGCGGTGGCCGGGGAGATCGGACCGGCCGCGCTGGCGGTCGCGACCGACGTCGCCGACCCGGCCTCGGTCGAGGCGCTGGCCGAAACCGTGCTGCGCGCGCGCGGCCGGATCGACATCCTGTTCAACTGCGCCGCGATCTTCTCGACCCTGAAGATGCGCCCGTTCTGGGAGATTCCGCTCGACGAATGGCGGCGGGTGCTCGACGTCAACGTCACCGGCACGATGCTGGCGACCAGGGCGGTCGTGCCGGCGATGCGCGAAGCCGGCTGGGGGCGCGTGATTAACGTCTCCTCGGCCGCGGTCAACCGCGGGCGCGACCGATACCTGCATTATATTGCATCAAAGTCCGCCGTAATCGGCATGACGCGCTCGATGGCCCGGGAGTTGGGCGACTTCGGTATTGCAGTAAATTGCATATTGCCCGGCGCGACCCTGACGGAAGTCCCGCGCGAGACGACCACGGCCGAGGGTTTCAGGGCGTTCGCCCAGAGCCAGTGCTTCAAGCGCACGGAAACGCCGGACGACCTGATCGGCGCCATCCTGTTCCTCGCCTCGCCGCAGACCGGCTTCCTGACCGGCCAGTCGCTGACCGTCGACGGCGGCGGCTCGCACCTGTAGTCCGGCCGGATGAACATTCTGTTCGTCTGCACCGGCAACATCTGCCGCTCGCCGACCGGCGAGGCCGTGCTGCGCCGCATGGCCGACGCCGCAGGGCTGGGCGACGCCGTGACGGTCGATTCCTGCGGCACCCACGCCTACCATATCGGTCAGCCGCCGGATGCGCGGGCGCAAGCAGCCGGCGAGCGGCGCGGCTACGATTTCTCCGGCCAGCGCGCCCGGCAGATCGCTATCGGCGATTTCGACCGGTTCGACCTGATCCTGGCGATGGACGGCGGCCATCTCGACCGGCTGCGGCGGGCGGCGCCGGCAGGGCGCGGCGACCGGATCCGCCGGTTTCTCGAGTTCGCGCCGGGTGCCGGGCGGCGGGACGTCCCCGATCCCTACTACGGCGGCGCGGAAGATTACGAACTGGCGCTCGACCTGATCGAAGCCGGCTGCCGCGGTATCGTCGCGATGCTGCTGGAAGAGAGGCAAACGGCATGACCGGCTTCGGCGACCTCTGGAAACTGGATGCCACGGACCAGGCGGCGCTCGTCCGGCGGGGCGAGGTAAGCGCCGGCGAACTCGTCGATGCCGCCATCGCCCGGATCGAACGGTTCAATCCGGCCCTGAACGCCGTCGTCCATCCGATGTTCGAGCGGGCCCGGAAGGCCGCCGCGGGAGACCTGCCGGACGGGCCGTTCCGCGGCGTTCCGTTTCTCCTCAAAGTCCTGGCCGCGGAGTTCGGCGGCGAGCCGATGACCGAGGGATCGCGGTTTCTCGAAGGCTATGTCTCCGACGGGGACAGCGAACTGGTTGCCCGCTACCGCGCCGCCGGCCTGGTGACGCTGGGCAAGACCAACACCTCCGAGTTCGGCCTGCTGCCGACGGCGGAGCCCGAACTGTTCGGCCCGGCGCGCAACCCGTGGGACACCGGCCGCATGACCGGCGGCTCCAGCGGCGGCTCGGCGGCGGCGGTCGCGGCCGGCCTCGTGCCGGTCGCCCACGCCAACGACGGCGGCGGCTCGATCCGCATTCCGGCCTCCTGCTGCGGCCTGTTCGGCCTGAAGGCGACGCGCGGGCGCAATTCGCTGGCGCCGCACTACGGCGATATCGGCGGCGGCATCGTCCACGAACATGTCGTCAGCCGCTCGGTGCGCGACAGCGCGGCGCTGCTCGACGCCACAGCGGGCTCCGTGCCCGGCGATCCTTATGCCCCGGCGCCGCCGGCCCGGCCGTTCGCGCAGGAGGTCGGGGCCGATCCGGGCGCGCTCAGGATTGCGGTGATGACCGGCTCGATGAACGGCTGCGACGTCCATCCGGATTGCGTCGCCGCTGTCGAGGATGCGGCCCGGCTGTGCGAATCCCTCGGCCATAGCGTCGACTATGCCGAACCGGATATCGAGTGGGAGACCATCGCCAGGCTGTTCTCCAACCTGTGGACCGGCACGTTCGGCGGAGCGGTCGCCGACTGGTCGCGCCGCCTGGGCCGAGAGCCGGCGCCGGAACATTTCGAGCCCTGGACCTGGCGCATGTACGAAGTCTCGCAGAACGTCGGCGCGGCCGACTATCTGCTCGCGGTCCAGGACGCCCAGCGCATCGCCCGCATCGTCGGCCGCTTCTTCGAGGACCGGGATATCCTGCTCACGCCGACGGTCGCTGCGCCGCCCCTGCCGGTCGGCAGCTTCGTCTGGACGGAGGAAACCCGCCGCTCGGCCCGGCACGCCGTCGCCCGGTTCAGTTCCCACACGCCGCTGTACAACGTGACCGGCCAGCCGGCGATGACTGTGCCGCTGGTCTGGAATCGGGACGGGCTGCCGGTCGGGGTCCAGTTCGCCGGCCGCTACGGCGACGAGGCGACATTGTTCCGTCTCGCCGGGCAACTCGAAGCCGCCCGGCAGTGGAAGGATCGCTGGCCGGCAATCGCCGTCTGACCTCGGCCCTGCGCCTGGAGCGCGACGAGTCGCGAAGCGGCAGAGGCGGATGCGGGCCCCGCCCGCGCCGCATGGTATAAGCGACGACCGCCGAAAAAATCCGGGCATCGAGAAGCAGGCACACATGACCGTTACGCATGAGCCGCAAAGTTGCGTTCGCTGCGCGATCACCGATCTGGTGAGCCGCTACGCCCACATCATCGATCGTCGCGGGGCCGACGCGGTCGAGGAATTCGCCGCGCTCTTTGTCGAGGACGCGAGCTTCGACGTCCTGCCGCGACCCGAGGGCACGTCCTTCCCGGCGCGCGGGTCGATGGTCATTGCGCGGCTCATGTTCGGCCGGCGCGATGCGGGCGATGCGGTCGCGAAACGGCGGCACCTGATGTCCAGCGTTCTCGTCGACGACCTTACGGAATCGCGCGCGCGGGTGAGCTCGGTGCTGACGCATATGAGGCTCGATCAGCCGGTTCCGACAATCATCAATACCGGCTTCTACGACGACATCGTCGTCCGCGGCTGCGACGGGCAATGGCGGTTCGAAAGCCGCTTTCTCACCATGGAGTATGGTTTGGCCAAGCGCCCGCGGATCGAGTCGCCCACGCCGTAAGCCGGCAGCTGTCAGGCAAAGGGGCGCTGCGCTGAACCGGCGTAACAGGATCGAATCAATTTCGAAAAGAGGGGGACACCCGTGAACGATGATGCACCTTCGGCTGCCGCGGTAAGCGCGGACGCATTCGTCGCCATCAGCGCCCTCGTAGCCGACTACGGCCTCGCCATAGATGCCGGCGACTTCGAGCGCTTTCGCCGAATCTGGGCCAGGGATGCCCATTTCGATGCGGAGCCCGATCTCGGAGTTGTGGAGGTCCCGCTGGTCGGGCGCGATGCCATTGTCGCCGCGTTCGAAACGATGCGCGCCAGGTCCAGGGATCGCCGCACCCGCCACTACACGATGAACCTGCGTCTCACGCCCGGCGAGCGCGGCACGGTGCACGGTCTGTCGGCGCTGCTCGCCGTTGCGATGCTCAAGAGCGACGGTTCCCAGATAGTGCACCGCACCGGGTGGTACCGGGACGTGTTCGTGCGCGAAGACGGCGCGTGGCGGCTGCAACGCCGGCTCCTGCAATACGACGTGGCGGATCGAGGGCCCCGATCGGCTGCGAGCGAGGTCCGGCCATGAACGCGATCCACTTTCGCCTGCGCAATGCGACGGCGGCCCCGGCGGCACACTGGCTCTTGAAAAAACGCGCCTGCGAGGCCGCTTGCCGCACGCGCCCGATCCCCGGCTCTTCGGGCTGAAATCTACCGCCGGCCGAACAGCCGTTCGAGATCTTCCAGCTTCAGTTCGACATAGGTCGGCCGGCCGTGGTTGCACTGGCCGCTGTGGGGCGTGGCCTCCATCTGGCGCAACAGGGCGTTCATCTCGTCGCCGTTCATCGGCCGGCCGGCGCGGATCGAACTGTGGCAGGCGATCGTGCCGCACACCTCGTCGAGCTTTTCCTTCAGCGAAAAATCGCCGCCCAGATCGACGACCTCGTCGGCCAGGTCGCGCACCAGGCCCTGGATGTCGCCGTCGCCGAGCAGCGCCGGATATTCGCGCACGACGATGGCGCCGCCGCCGAATTTCTCGATCGCCAGCCCGAGTTCCGCCAGGTCGCCGCGACGGGCGATCAGGGCGTTGGCCGCGTCGTCGTCCAGCTCGACGACTTCCGGGATCAACAGCCCCTGGCGCTGGACGCCGCCGTTGGCGAGCGCCTTCTTCATCTCCTCGTAGACCAGCCGTTCGTGCGCCGCGTGCTGGTCCACGATCACGATTCCGTCGGCGGTCTGGGATACGATGTAGGTCCGGTGGACCTGGGCCCGGGCCGCTCCCAGGGGATTGTCGAAACCTGTATCGTCGACGTCCGGCGCCTCGACCGGCTGCGCCGACGGCGCCGAGACGCCGTCAAACGCGTCCGTTGCGGGCCGTTGCGCGGCGTCGGGGCCTTGCCACTCGGTCGTCGCTTCGGCCATGCCGTCGAAGGCCGGCCGATGGCCGTTGAACGAATGCCCGGAAGCATGGGACGGCGGGCCGCCGCTCGACGGGCGGAACGAGCCGAGCGCGGCGTCCGAAACCGTCGACGACGCGAGATGCCCGGCCTCGGCCAGCGCATGGCGCAGGGCGCTGACGATCAGCCCGCGGACCGTTCCGGCATCCCGGAACCGGACTTCGGTCTTGGCCGGATGGACGTTCACGTCCACTTCCGCCGGCGGAATATCGAGAAACAGGGCAACAAGCGGATGGCGGTCGCGGGCCAGGAAATCGCGATAGGCGCCGCGCACGGCCCCGGTCATCAGTCGATCCTTTACCGGCCGGCCGTTGACGAAGAGATACTGGTGCCGCGCGGTACCCCGATGCAGCGTCGGCACGCCGATATGGCCGGTCAGCCGTATGCCGTCCCGCATGGCGTCGACGCGCACCGCATTGTCGGCAAAATCCTTGCCCAGGATCGCCGAGAGTCGCGCCAGCCGGACATCGAACATGTCCCCGGTGTTGACCGGCAGCGCAGTGAGGGGGCGTTCGCCGTCGCCGCGCAGGCTGAAACCGATTTCCGGATGCGCCATCGCCAGGCGGTTGATCGTGTCGCAAACCGCCTGCTGCTCGCTGCGCTCGCTCTTGAGGAACTTGAGCCGCGCCGGCGTGGCGTAGAACAGGTCGAACACCTCGACCTTGGTGCCGCCGGGCATCGGCGCCGGTCCGGGAATGCCACGCAGGCCGCCGTGAACGTGGATCGACCAGCCCGAATCGGTGTCCGCCTCCCGGGTCGCGATCTTGAGCCGGCTGACCGCGCCGATCGAAGGCAGCGCCTCGCCACGGAAGCCGAGGGTCGAAATGTTGACGAGGTCGTCGCCCGGCAGCTTGCTGGTGGCGTGCCGCTCCACGGCAAGCGACAGGGCCTTGCGCCCCATGCCGCAGCCGTCGTCGGTCACGGCGATATAGCTCCGGCCGCCGTTGCGCACGACCGCATCGATCCTGCGCGCACCGGCGTCGATGGCGTTCTCGACCAGTTCCTTGACGACGGCCGCAGGGCGCTCGATCACCTCGCCCGCAGCGATCCGGTTAACAACATCTGGTGGAAGGAGACGAATCATTCACCAAATAATGTAGATCAATTCTCTCCGGAATTCGAGAGAAAATCGCGCACCATCGCCTTTGCTGCGTCCACGGCAGGCTGGGTATAGGGGTCCACCCCCAGCATGTATCCGGCGACCGCCGTCTCCAGCATGAAGTGCATCGCCAGGGCGCCGACGCTCTGCGCATCGACGCGTGTCCTCGCCAGCCGGATCCGCCGCACCGGGCGGCCGTTCTTGGCCAGAGTCCGGGACGTTGCGTGCGCTGCGGCCTGCATGAGTTCGCCGAGAGTCCGGCCGTCCATCCAGGCGAGGCCGGGGTCGCCGGGGCGCAGCGGCGGCGTATCGGCCGGCGGCAGGTCGATGAGCGTGTAGACGCCGGTCGGCGGGCCGTCGAGCCAGAACTGGAGCTGGCTGTGCTGGTCGACCATGCCGAGCGCGGGATAGGGCATGCTGCCGCAGCCCTGCTTGCCCAGGCTCTCCGCCCAGAGCTGGGCGTACCAGAGGGAAAAGTCCTTCAGCCGGTCGGCGTAGGGCATCAGGATGCTGGCGCTCGCGCCCCGCTCGCGCATCAGCGCAACCTGCATCGCCGCGCCCAGGGCCGGCGGGCAGTCCGCCGCCGCGTCCGCCGCCAACGCCTGTTCCGCAACGACGCGCGCACCGGCACGGACCGCGCGGCCGTCGACGCCGTCGATGGCGGCCGGCAGCAGCCCGACATTGGCGAGAATGGACATGCGGCCGACCACGTCCGCTTCGTGGTCCACAATCCCGATGCCGTGCCGCAGGGCGAGCCGGCGCAGCGGCGATTCATCCGGTCCGGTAATGACGAGAAACCGCTTCGCGGCTTCGGCCGGGCCCAGCGCCGCCGCTGCCTCGGCCCAGAACGACGCGAAGACCGCCAGGGTCTCGGCGGTGGCGCCCGATTTCGAGACGGCGAGGAAGGCGCTGTCGTCAATTTCGGCTCTGCCTACCCGGCCCACGGTGTCCGGATCGGCATTCTCGATGAACGTCGACCGGCCGGCCGATGCGGTCGCGCACACCGTCCGGGCGCCGAGCGACGAACCGCCGGTGCCGATCAGGAATATTCTCGATGCTTTGGCGGCCAGGGTCTGCGCCGCCGTTTCGATCCCTGGCAGGTCGTCATCGCGAAAGGCGTGGCGCATGAGCGGCGCGCCGGCCGCGTGCTCGCCGCGCAGCCATTGCAAGGCGCGCCAGGCGTCGCTGCACGCGGCGTCGAAGGCGGCGTGCGACAGGCCGCCGGCGCCGGACCGCGCCGCAAAGATTCCGGAAATATCCTGCGAAAAGAGGGGCGTCATCGGGATCGGCCGGCCCAGGTCGGCGCCGGCGGAAAATGGCCGGCCCCGCAGCGTTCAATGGTCGATTGTCACCCGCCAGTGCTTACAGGCCGGCAGGCTTGCCGACAATGAAGAAGGTCAGCCGGTCGGGTTTCAGCAGGCTTTTCGCCACCCGCCGGACATCCGCCAGGGTGACCTTTTCGATATAGCCGTTCCGCCTGGCGAAATAATCCCGCTCCAGGCCCTCGAACTGCAAACCGACCAGCATGTCCGCGATCCGCGAAGAACTCGAAAAACGCAGCGGATAGCTGCCGGTGAGGTACTTCCTGGCCGCAGCCAGTTCTTCGGCGGTCGGCCCGGCTTCAGCGATTCGGGTCCATTCCTTCCGGACGATCGCGACCGATTCGGCCACCCGCGCATTCTCGGTCGCGACCGCGCCGAGCAGCAGGGACGTGCGCCGCATCGGCCAGAGATAGGAATAGACCGAATAGGCCAGGCCGCGTTTTTCGCGGATCTGCAGATACAGGCGCGAAGTGAAGCCGCCGCCGCCGAGGATATGGTTCAGGACATACGCCGCATAGTAATCGGGATGCCGGCGCGGCAGGCCCGGCTGCCCGAACATCGCCACGCTTTGCGGCGTATCGAACCGCTTGACGACAAGTCCGCCTTCGAGCTTCGGCGCGGCGGCTGGCACCGGGCGCGCTCTCCGTTTTGCCGGCAGGCCGCCGAAGGCCTTGTCGAGCAACACCTCGAGTTGGGCGGGCGTCACGTCGCCGACGACGCCGACGAACAGGTTGTCCCGGGTAAGATTATCGGCGACGAAACGCTGCAGGTCGGCCCGGGTAATCGCGCCCAGGCTCTTTGTCGTGCCGGAAACCGGGCGTCCGTAGGGATGGTCCGGAAAGGCCGACGACCAGAAGGCGCGCCGCGCCAGGTAACGGGGCCGGCGGCTGTCGCGCAGATAGCCCGACAGCAGGCCGGCCCGCATACGCTCGACCGCGTCGGCGTCGAAGCGCGGCCGGGTGAGCGCCAGCCCGATCATTTCGAATGCCGCGTCGCGGTTGCGGCTGAGCGTCCTGAGTGAGCCGTGGAACTGGTCGCGGCCGACCTCGAACTCCAGCCGGATCGAGAGGCTTTCGAGCTTTTTCTGGAAGGCCAGGGCATCCATCGGCCCGGCGCCTTCGTCCAGCAGGATCGACGTCAGTTCCGCCAGTCCCTCCTTGCCGGCCGGATCGAACGAACCGCCAGCGCGAAACCCGAAGCTCATCGACAGGATCGGGTTGCTGTGATCCTCGACCAGCCAGGCGACGATGCCCGACCGGCTGACGACCTTGCGCACCTCGACCGCGGCCGATGCGGCGGAAACCGCGAACAGGGCGAGCGCGCCGAGAACGGATGCGACGGCCAGCCCGGCAATGCGCCGACGGGCGCTCATTGCCTCTGCTCCCCGGCCTTGTCCGCTTCGGCGGGCTTCTCCGAAAGCAACAGGGCGGTGACCGACTTGCGCCGTTGCAGGACGTGGCGCGCGGCGGCGTTGACCTGGTCGACCGTGACCGCGCCGATCCGCGCCGGCCATTCCTCGACGTCCTGCACCGTCCGGCCGATCGTCAGCGACGTTGCGATGGCGTTGGCGCCGGTCCGAAGGCTGTCGCGGGCAAAGATCGCCATGTCCTGCAATTGCCGCTTCGCCGCCTCGACCTCCTCTTTCGGCACGCCCTTTTTCAGGATCGTCGCCAATTCGTCGTCGACCGCCTCTTCCAGCCGGTCGATGCCGACGCCCGGCCGCGGCGACGCAAACAGGTAGAAGCTGGACGGTCCGCGCCGGCTCGCGCCGTATCCGCTGCCGGCGGCGGTGGCCAGCTTCCGGCGGACCACCAGGCTCTGGTAGAGCAGGCTGGTGGAGGACGAGCCGAGCAGCCGCGCCAGCACCTGAAGCGCGTAGGCGTGCTCCGCGCCGCTGCTGTTGTAACCGGGCGCATGGTACATCCGGCTGAACGAAGGCCGGCGCACACGGCGGTCGCGGTAGATCACCCGGCGTTCGGCGCGCTGCGGCGGCTCCAGCAGGCGCCGGTGCGGCGGCGCCTTCAGCCGCGGCACGGGACCGTAGTATTTCTCCGCCAGGCGGCGCACTTCAGCGGGATCGACATCGCCGGCGACGACCAGGACGGCGTTATCGGGGCCGTAAAACCTTCGGTAGAAGTCCAGCGCATCCTGCCGCGACAGCTGCGCCATCTCGTGCATCCAGCCGATGATCGGGCGGCCGTAGCCATGGTTGAGGAAAAGGGCGCGGCGCGCCTGCTCCCAAAGGATCGTGGAGGGGCTCGCCTCGATACGCGAGCGCCGTTCCTCCAGGATGACGCGCCGTTCCTGGACGATGTTGTCTTCCGTGAGCACGAGGTTCGCCATGCGGTCCGCCTCGATCTCCATCATCCGGGGCAGGCGGTCCCTGGCGACGAACTGGTAGTAGCCGGTGTAGTCCCAGCTGGTGAAGGCGTTTTCCCGGCCGCCATTGGCGGCGACGATCCTGGAAAACTCCCCGGATTTCAGCGTTTTTGTGCCCTTGAACAGCAGGTGTTCGACAAAATGCGCAATGCCTGACTTGCCGGCCGGTTCGTCGATGGCGCCGGCCCTGTACCAGACCATATGGAGGGCGACCGGCGCCCGCCGGTTGACGATGACGACCCCGCGAAGCCCGTTCTTCAGGGTGAAGGTCTGCGCGTTGAACAAGCCCTGGCGCTCGGGTTCGGCCGCGGCGGCCGGAACGCCGGCCGCCATCGGCCCGCCTGTCAGCATCAGGGCGGCAATGGCCGGCCCCGTAAGCGCCGCGCGGCGCACAATTCGTCGACCGTTCAAAGACTTCTCCTGCCTTGGCTGACGGGCCCGGCGGCAGGGAAAACCGCCCGCCCAACGCTTTGGGGGCGTTTCATGGCCGCAACTTGTGGCCGGGATGTGGCAATAATATCGACCGGGGCGCGGTCGGCCGGCCCGGGCGCCGCGCAGACCGCAACCGAGGCAGGAAATCCGGGCTAGCTTTTCTTCTTCGAAGGTTTGAGGAGTTCCTTTTCGCCCTTGCTCGGATCGCCTTCGTTGACGATCTCCTTGCCGCGGGTCTCGACCCGGTCCTCACGGACGATTCTGCGGTTCGTGTTCAGCGTCCGGCCCTCGGTCGTTTCGCCGGTTGTACCGGTCTTGAGGTCGATCTTCTTCGGATCGCCGACCTTTTCCGGAACCTTGCCGGCGCCGGCTTTCGGCGCGTCTCCGGGTTTGCGGGTATCGCCGCCCGCGGCCTTGCCGGCTGTCGGCCGTTGCCCGTAACCCGGCGGGATCGCGAGCTTTGCCGTCCTGCCGTCGCGGGCGCCCTTGGTCGCCGACTGGTCGAGTTCCTTCGCGATCGGATTGACGCCGCTGAAGGCCTCGCCAAGGGTTTCGCAGCCGCCCAGCGCCAGCATCGCACCGAAGGCGATCGCGATCCCGAAAGGCCGCCGGACAGGGCGTTGGTGTCTCGTCATCGCCTTCGCCTTTCCATCGTTCCACGGAAATTCCAGGGGCCGATACGTCACGCTATGTAGCGTTTTTCCTGCCGCCGAACAAGGAAACGGCCAGGATGACCGCCACGCCGCAGGTGATCGCCGCGTCCGCCACGTTGAACGCCGCGAAATGCCGGCCGCCGATGTGAAAGTCGACGAAATCGACGACGGCGCCCAGCCGCGCCCGGTCCACCGCATTGCCGATGGCACCGCCGGCGACCAGGGCGATCGCCAGCGTCATCCACCGGCCCCGCGCCGTGCGCAGCCAGACCAGCAGGCCGGCCACGATGACCAGGCTCAGACCGACGAGAAACCAGGGCTGCCAATCGGATTCGCGGTTGAACAGCCCGAAGCTGATGCCCCGGTTCCAGACCAGGACGATGTTGAGGAACGAGGTGACCTCGATCGCCGGCCGGGCGGCGCTCAGGGCGCCGAGAACCCAGACCTTGCTGACCTGGTCGAGCGCCAGGACCAGGGCGCCGAGGCCGGCGACGAAGCCGTATCGCCGGACGGCCATGTCCGCCCTTCAGCGCAGGGCCCGGACCCGATGGGCCCGGACCGCGTCGGCACAGCGGCCGCAGGTTTCCGGCACGTCCGGATCGGCGCCGACATCCGGCAGTTTCTTCCAGCACCGGGCGCATTTCGGATGTTCGGCCGGCGCCGGCGTTACGGCGACGCCGGCGATTTCCGGCATCGAGAACGCGCCGCGGGGATTGGACTTCGCCGTGAGCGTGGCCGCCGAGGTGATCGCGATTTCGGCAAGGTCGACGCCGTTCATCGCCTCGACATAATCGGGCGTCGCCTCGACCGCCGGGGCGGCGTCCAGGCTCGAGCCGATCCGCTTGGCCGCCCGCTCTTCCTCCAGCGCGCCGGTCACGACACGCCTCAAGGCGCGAATCTTCGACCATTTCGCCGCCAGAGCGTCGTCGCGCCACGCCGCCGGGATGTCGGGGAAGGTGCGCAGATGAACGCTGCCGGCGCCAGCGCCGTGCCGGACCGTCCAGGCTTCTTCCGCGGTAAAGCAGATCACCGGCGCAAGCCAGGCGGTCAGGCAGTCGAACAGGATGTCCAGCACCGTCCGCGCCGCCCGCCGCCGCTGCGAATCCGGCCGGTCGCAATAGAGCGCATCCTTGCGGATATCGAGATAGAAGGCCGACAGTTCGGTGGCGCAGAAATGGTGCAGGGCGGCGTAGAAGCCGTGGAACTCGAAGGCGTCGCACGCCTTGCGCAATTCGCCGTCGAGCGCGTGCAGCCGGTGCAGCACCCAGCGCTCAAGCTCCGGCAAGTCCGCCGGCGCGACCTTCTCCTCTTCCGAGAAGCCGGCGACGTTGCCGAGGATGAAGCGCAGCGTGTTGCGCAGGCGGCGGTAGGTATCGGCCTGCTGTTTGACGATCTCCGGTCCGATGCGCAGGTCTTCGGAATAGTCCGAGGCGACGACCCACAGGCGCAGGATATCGGCGCCGTACCGGTCGCAGATCTCCTGGGGCGCGGTGACGTTGCCCAAGGACTTGGACATCTTGCGGCCGTCCTCGTCCGTCACGAAACCATGGGTCAGCACCGCCTCGTAGGGCGCCCGGCCGCGGGTGCCGCAGGATTCGAGCAGGGAGGAATGGAACCAGCCGCGGTGCTGGTCCGAACCTTCGAGATAGAGCGAGGCCGGCCAGACCAGTTCCTCGGGCTCCTGCTCCAGGCAGAAGGCGTGGGTGCAGCCGCTCTCGAACCAGACGTCGAGAATGTCGTCGACCTTTTCCCACGGGCCGTCCCGGTGCTCGGCACCCAGGAAACGCTCGCGCGCGCCGTCCGTGAACCAGGCATCGGAACTTTCTTCGCGGAAAGCGTCGACAATGCGCGCGTTGACCGCCGGGTCGTTCAGCACCTCGCCGGTCGCCGGGTCGGCGAACACGGCGATGGGCACGCCCCAGGCGCGCTGGCGCGAGATCACCCAGTCCGGCCGCTGCTCGATCATGGCGTACAGGCGGTTGCGCCCCGCCGCCGGCACGAAGCGGGTCGCATCGATCGCGTCGAGCGCCACCTTGCGCAGGCCCGCCGCCTCGCCGTCGCCCATGCCGATGAACCATTGCGGCGTGTTGCGGAAGATGACCGGCTTCTTCGAGCGCCAGGAATGCGGATACTGGTGCGTCAGCCGCCCGCGCGCGATCAGGGCACCGGCCGCGGCGAGGGCGGCGATCACCGCCCTGTTGGCGCCGCCCTTCTTGCCCTTGTCGGTGATGACGAATTCGCCGGTGAAGCCGGGCGCATCTTCGGTGAATGCGCCGTCCGCGCCGACGGTGAAGGGGATGGCGGTATCGATTCCCCGGGCCCTGATCCCGGCTTCTTCGGCCGTCCAGATCTCGAAATCCTCGCGGCCGTGTCCGGGCGCGGTGTGGACGAAGCCGGTGCCGGCGTCGTCGGTAACGTGCTCGCCGGCCAGCAGCGGCACGTCGAAGCCGTAGCCGCCCAGGCCGGCCGCGCGCAGCGGATGGGCGCAGGTCGCCGCCGCCAGATCGTCCGCGCCGATCGCCCGCCGCTTCTCGAACCCATCGACCCGCGCCGCGCCCATGACATCCGGAGCGAGGGCGTCGGCCAGAATCAGGCGGTCGCCGGCCTTCGCCCAGTTGCCGTCGGGCGCCGCGGTGACTTCGTATACGCCGTAGGGGAGGCGGCCGGAATAGCAGACCGCCCGGTTGCCCGGGATCGTCCACGGCGTCGTCGTCCAGATGGCGACCGAGGCGCCGACCAGGTCGCCCGGCCCGCCGACGACCGGAAATTTCGCCCAGATCGTGTCCGATTCATGGTCGAGATATTCGACCTCCGCCTCGGCGAGCGCCGTGCCCTCGACGACCGACCACATGACCGGTTTCGAGCCGCGGTAGAGCATTCCGCCGGCGGCGAACTTCATCAGCTCGGCCGCGATCAGCGCCTCGGAGTCGAACGTCATCGTCAGGTAGGGATCGTCCCAGCGGCCGATCACGCCGAGGCGCTTGAATTCCTGGCGCTGAACCTCGATCCAGTGTTCGGCGAACTCGCGGCATTCGCGCCGGAAGTCGTTGATCGGAACGGCGCTCCGGTCCCGGCCCTTCGCGCGATACTGCTCCTCGATCTTCCATTCGATCGGCAGGCCGTGGCAGTCCCAGCCCGGAACGTAGTTCGCATCCTTGCCCAGCATCTGCTGGGTCCGGTTGATCAGGTCCTTGAGGATCTTGTTGAGCCCGGTGCCGATATGGATGTTGCCGTTGGCGTAGGGCGGCCCGTCGTGCAGGATGAACTTCTCGCGGCCCTTGCTGATCCGGCGCAGCTGGCCGTAAAGATCCTCCTCTTCCCAGCGCTTCTGGATTTCCGGCTCCTTCTTCGGCAGGCCGGCGCGCATGGGAAAGTCGGTTTGCGGCAGGAAAATCGTGTCTCGGTAGTCGACGGTCATCGAAAGGGTCCGGGAAAGGGCCGGGCCTGTTACGCCCGGTGTGAAACTGGAACGGCGAAAGTGCCCGGCGTGTTAACGCCCCGCCGGGAGGGCGGCGATAATTCGGCGCGCCGCCGCCGCATCCTTCGCGATCTGCGCTTTCAAGGCGTCCAGTCCATCGAATTTCCGTTCCGGCCTGACATAATCCACGAAACGCACCCTGGCGAGCCGGCCGTAGATATCCCGGTCGAAGTCGAAGATGTTGACTTCGAGCAGGAGCCTGTCGTCGCCGATCGTGGGGCGTTTGCCCAGATTGGCGACGGCGGGCAGCCAGACCGGCGCACCGCCGTCCGGCTCGTCGAGCGCGATCAGAACGGCGTAGACCCCGTACCGGGGGCGCAGGTAATCGCTGATATCCAGGTTCGCGGTCGGGAAGCCGATGGTCCGGCCGCGCCGGTCGCCGGGCAGGACATGGCCCTCGATCTCCCAGGGCCGGCCGAGCAGGGCCGCGGCGGTCGCCGGGTCGCCGTCGCGCAGCGCCTGGCGAATTCGGGTCGAGGAATAGCTGCCGCCGGTTTCGTCGTCGACGGCCGGGACGACGGTCAGGCCGAAACGGCCGGCATCGCTGTAGCCTTGCAGGGTCGAGACCGAACCGCCCCGGCCCTTGCCGAAGACGAAATCGTAGCCGACGACGACGCGGCGGATTTGCAGCCCCGCAATCAGGATTTCCTCGACGAAGGCTTCGGCGGTCCGGCCGGCCATCGCTTCGTCGAACGGCAGCACATACAGCAGGTCTATCCCGAGCGCTTCGAGCTGGCGCACCTTGGAGCGCAGCGGCGTCAGCCGGAACGGCGCCTGCTCCGGACGGAACCAGGTGCGCGGGTGGGGCTCGAAGGTCAGCACGCCGGCCGGCGCATCCGCGCTCCGGGCCGCCTCGACCGCGGCGCCGATCACCGCGCGGTGGCCCTCATGCACCCCGTCGAAATTGCCGACCGCGACGACCGCGCCGGCCGCCTCGTCCTGGATTTCCCGCCATGTCCGGATCAGCCGCATTGCGCGGCGGGTCAGCCGTCGCGCGACGGCACCTTGACCATCGCTTCCCCTTCGATCACCGGCTCGCCGTTCACCATGCAGATCGTGTCGAGAATCGCCCGGCACTTCTCGTCATTGAGTTCGCGGACGGTGAGCCGCGTGTTCACGGTATCGCCGGCGCGGACCGGCGCCATGAAGCGGAGCGACTGGCCCAGATAGACCGCGCCGGGCCCCGGCAGCTTGTTGGCGATGACCGCTGAGATGAAACCGGCAGACAGCATACCGTGGGCGATACGCCCTTCGAACATCCCCTCGCCGCCGAACTGTTCCGACAGATGCAGCGGGTTGATATCGCCCGAAACGGCGGAAAAATTGGCGATATCCGCTTCGGTGACCGTGCGCGAATAGACCGCGGTCATGCCGATCTCGAGATCCTCGAAATAATATCCGTGGAGTTCGGCGCTGGTAACGGGCGCATAGGCCGGGCCGCGATCTTCGGATCGCTGGTCGAGGGGCATCGGTTATCCTCCGAAAGCGGGTGAAACGGGCGCGCGCGAAGCTATGGGCGGGCCGGAACCCCAACAATGCGACCGAAGGTATCCGGCCCCCGCAACGGCGGCGGGACGCCGGCGGGACGCCGGCGACAGGCACCCCTGAAATCTCCGAAGCGCACCGAAGCGGCGCGTCTACTCCGCGGCCTCCCGGATCGCGGCCCTGCGTCGCTCGGCCGGATCGCGGAACAGGCGCATCAGTTCGGCCTCGCGCTCCGCGGCGCAGGCCATGCTCGCTTCCTTGATGTGGCCGTAGCCGCGGATGTCCTCCGGGATATTGGCGATCTGTACCGCCAGATTGTGGGTTTCCGCGTCGAGCCCGTCAATCAGTTCGCGGACGGTCGTTTCGTAATCGGCGATCAGCCTGCGCTCGGCCTTGCGTTCTGCCGTCCTGCCGAACGGATCGAACGGCCCGCCGCGCAGGCCCTTGAATTTCGCCAGCAGTGCGAAAGCGGTGAAGATCCACGGGCCGTATTCGCGTTTCTCCAGATGGCCGGTCTCGGGATCGCGCCGGGCCAGCAGCGGCGGCGCGAGATGGACCGTCATGCGGTGGTTGCCGTCCTCGAAGGCCTGGGCGACCCGGCGGCGGAAATCGCCGTCCGAATAGAGCCGGGCGACCTCGTATTCGTCCTTGTAGGCCATCAGCTTGTAAAGGTTCCGCGCCACGGCGAGCGCGAAGCCCGACCGGCCTTTCGCCTTGTCCCGCTCCGCCGCTTCGGCCGCCCGCACCAGGCTTTCGTACCGGTCGGCCCAGGCGGCGTTCTGGTAGGCCGTCAGGTCCTTGCGCCGGATCGCGACGGTCTCGTCCACCGTCTCGGCCCGCTTCGGCCTGAATTCGAGCGGCGCGGCCGGGAAGGCGATCCTGCGCACGGCCTCGGGATCGACCGCGGCGCGGCGGCCCCAGTCGAGCGCCCGCTTGTTCGCCGTTACCGCGACGCCGTTCAGTTCGATCGCTTCGAGGATCGAGGCTTCCTGCAACGGCACCATGCCCTTCTGCAGGGCATAGCCAAGCATGAACATGTTGGTCGCGATCGAATCGCCCATCAGGCGGGTGGCGATGGCGGTCGCTTCGAGCGCCTCGAACCTGCCTTCGCCCACCGTCTGCCCGACGATGTCCAGCAGGGCCGCGCTCGGGAATTGCAGGTCCTTGTCCCGGATGAAGCCGGCGGTCATCGTCTCCTGGGTGTTGACGATGGCGCGGGTCTTGTCCCGGCCCATCTTGGCAAGCGCAGCGTTGCTCGACGTCACCACCAGGTCGCAGCCGATCACCGCGTCCGCCTCGCCGGCCGCGATCCGGACCGCGTGAATGTCCTCCGGCCGCTCGGCGATGCGGATATGGCTCATCACCGCGCCGTTCTTCTGGGCGACGCCGGTATGGTCGAGCGTGGTGACGCCCTTGCCCTCGATATGGGCAGCCATCGAGATCAGGGCGCCGACGGTGATGACGCCGGTGCCGCCGATGCCGGTCACCAGGATGCCGTAGGGCTCGCTACAGTCCGGAACGGCCGGCTCGGGGATCGCCTCGTCCGGCAGGTCGGCGGGGCGCACGGTTGCCGCCGCCCGCCGCGGCGCCGCGCCGTGCACGGTCACGAAGCTGGGGCAGAAGCCCTTGATGCAGGAGAAATCCTTGTTGCAGTTCGACTGGTCGATCTTGCGCTTGCGGCCGAACTCGGTCTCGACCGGCGTGACCGACATGCAGTTCGACTGGACCGAGCAGTCGCCGCAGCCTTCGCACACCCGCTCGTTGATGAAGACCCGCTTCGGCGGATCGTAGAATTCGCCGCGCTTGCGGCGCCGGCGTTTCTCGGCCGCGCAGGTCTGGTCGTAGATCAGCACCGACACGCCCTTCCACTCGCGCAGGTCGCGCTGGACCCGGTCGAGATCGTCGCGGTGGTGGAAGGTGACGCCCGGCGCGAAATGCATCGAGGTCGGGTACTTGTCCGGCTCGTCGGAGACGATAACGACCTTCTTCGCGCCCTCGGCATAGACCTGGAGCGAGATGTCGGCGACCGTAGGCTGGCCTTCCACCGGCTGGCCGCCGGTCATCGCCACGGCGTCGTTGTAGAGAATCTTGTAGGTGATATTGACGCCGGCCGCGACGCAGGCCCGGATCGCCAGCAGGCCGCTGTGATAGTAGGTGCCGTCGCCCAGGTTGGCGAAGATGTGCCCGGCGTTGGAGAAGGCCGCCTGGCCGATCCACGGTGTCCCTTCGCCGCCCATCTGGGTGAAGGTCGCGGTGTTGCGGTCCATCCATTGCGACATGAAATGGCAGCCGATGCCGGAGACCGCCCGGCTGCCTTCCGGCACCCGGGTCGAGCTGTTGTGCGGACAGCCGGAGCAGAAATAGGGCGTCCGGTCGAAACTCACCGGCTTGGCGGCCAGCGCCTTTTCCTTGCGGTCGAGGAATTCGAGACGGCTGCGGATGCCCTCGTCGTCGTGGAATTTCAGGATGCGTTCGCCGATCGCCCGGGAAATCGTGGCGGGGGACAGGTCGTTCGACGCCGGGAGCAGCCAGTCGCCCTTTTCGTCGAACTTGCCGACGACGCGCGGCCGGGTCGCGGCGTCCCAGTTGTACAGCTGCTCCTTCAGCTGGTTCTCGACCAGCGCGCGCTTCTCCTCGACGACGACGATCTCTTCGAGCCCCTGGGCGAATTCCCGTACGCCGTCCTTCTCAAGCGGCCAGATCATGCCGACCTTGTAGAGCCGGATGCCGATCGCGGCGGCTTTCGCCTCGTCGACGCCCAGATCCTGTAACGCCTGGCGCACGTCGAGATAGGACTTGCCGCACGTCGCGATGCCGAGGCGCGGCCGCGGGCTGTCGATCGTCACCCGGTCGATCCGGTTGGTCCGGGCGAAGGCGAGCGCAGCATAGGCCTTGTGCCGGAGCAGCCGGTCTTCCTGTTCGTGGATGCCGTCGGGCCAGCGGATGTTCAGGCCGCCGGGCGGCGGGGTGTAGGCGTTCGGCGTGTCGATCCGGACCCGGTCCGGGGAAACCGAGACGGATGCGGCGCTCTCGACCACCTCGGCGACCGTCTTGAAACCGACCCAGGCGCCGGTGTAGCGCGACATCGCCCAGCCGATCAGGCCGTAGTCCAGCATCTCCTGGACGTTGGCCGGATACAGGACCGGCACCATGGCGGCGATGAACATGTGGTCCGACTGGTGGGGCAGGGTGGAGGAACTGGCGCCGTGGTCGTCGCCGGCGCAGATCAGGACGCCGCCATGTTCCGACGAGCCCGCCGCGTTGCCGTGCTTCAGCACGTCGCCGCAGCGGTCGACGCCGGGGCCCTTGCCGTACCACATGGCGAAGACGCCGTCCTTGGCGGCGTCGGGGAACAGGGGCAGCTGCTGGCTGCCCCAGACCGCCGTCATCGCCAGGTCTTCGTTGACGCCCGGCTCGAACTTGATGTGGTGGCGTTCGAGATATTTCTGCGCGCGCCACAGGTTCATGTCCAGGACGCCCAGCGGCGAGCCGCGATAGCCGCTGATGAAGCCGCCGGTGTCCAGGCCCGCCGCCAGGTCGCGCTGGCGCTGCATCATGGGCAGCCGGACCAGCGCCTGGATGCCGGTCAGGAAAACCCGGCCTTCCTCAAGCTCGTATTTATCTTCGAGGGTAACTTTTCGCTGCGGCGTGGCGGCCATGGGTTCCAAATTTCCGTTTCGGGCAATAGCGGCGCGTAGCCGTAACCTAAGCGGATCGGCGCGGGACGCCAAGCGCCGCTTCGGCATGGGCCGCATTCGGCGCGGCCCGCCCACGGCCGGCGCCGGTCCGCAGCGCCGCCGGCCACGTTTACAGCTTTATGACGGCTTGTTAGAACCGCCCCATCGCGTGCGGGTTGCCCGAAGGCTGTCTTCCCGGCCGGCTCGAACGAAGGGCGGGTTCGACCCGGAAGGTATATCCCGGAAAGAACGATCCTCTCCGGGGCGTGGCGGGGAATTTCATGAAACTGATCGCCGGCAACAGCAACCGGCCGCTCGCCGAAGCGGTCTCCGCCTATCTCAACGTGCCGCTGACGCAGGCCAACGTCCGCCGGTTCTCCGACATGGAGGTGTTCGTCGAGATCGAGGAAAACATCCGCGGCGAGGATGTCTTCGTCATCCAGTCGACATCGTTCCCGGCCAACGACAACCTGATGGAATTGCTGGTGATGCTGGACGCGCTGCGCCGCGCGTCGGCGCGCCGGGTCACGGCCGCGGTGCCCTATTACGGCTATGCCCGGCAGGACCGCAAGACCGGCCCGCGAACGCCGATATCGGCAAAGCTGGTCTCAAACCTGATCACCACGGCCGGCGCCAACCGGCTGCTCACCATCGATCTCCACGCCGGGCAGATCCAGGGCTTCTTCGACATTCCGGTCGATAACCTGTTCGCCGCGCCGGTCTTCACCGCCGATATCGACCGGGAATACGGCAGGGAGAACGGGGCCAGCGAGGCGGTGATCGTGTCGCCGGATGTCGGCGGCGTGCTGCGCGCCCGGGGCATCGCCCGCCGGATCGGCGCCGACCTCGCCATCATCGACAAGCGCCGCGAGCGGGCCGGCGTCTCGGCGGTGATGAACATCATCGGCGACGTCAAGGGCCGGGTCTGCATCCTGGTCGACGACATCGTCGATTCCGCCGGGACCCTGTGCAATGCGTCCGACGCCCTGATGAATGCCGGCGCCGAATCGGTGGCGGCCTACGTCACCCACGGCGTCCTTTCGGGCGGCGCGGTCGGCCGGATCGCCGGATCGCCGATCGGCGAGATGGTGATCACCGACTCGATCCAGGCGACCGAGGCCGTCCGCGTGTCCGACAAGCTCCGGCCCCTCAGCATCGCGCCGCTGATCGGCGAAGCCATCCGGCGGATCAGCGAGGAAACCAGCGTCAGCAGCCTGTTCAACTGAGCCGGTTTCGGCCGCCACGGGCATTGCCGGCGATTCGCCGCGGCCACCTGTCGCTTGATTGCGGCGTCCGCCCGGACCCATATCGCGGCGTCCGCGCGACACCCCCAAGAGGCCCGAGGGGAGGTCGCCGGGCGTATCCTCTGAAAGTCGGGACAGAAATCGGAGATCGACGATGAGCGACTACGCTGTGCTCGAAGCAGCGGCGCGCGACCGGGCCGGTAAGGGGGCCGCCCGGGCGATCCGCCGCGAGGGCCGTGTGCCGGGGGTCATCTACGGCGGCGGCCAGGATGCCGTAATGCTGACGATGGACCCCCGGGTTCTGCACGCCCGGATGCGCAAGACGGGGTTTTTCGCAACCCAGTTCCATGTCGATGTGGCCGGGAAAAAGCACCGGGTCCTGCCGAAGGAGGTGCAGTTCCACCCGGTCACGGACGATCCGATCCATGTCGATTTTCTGCGCGTGACCGACCGGACGCGGGTGACGGTCGAGATACCGGTCCGCTTCGTCAACGAAGAGGCCGCGCCGGGCCTGGAGGTCGGCGGCGTGTTGAGCGTCGTGCGTCACACGGTCGAAGTGGCGACCGCCGCCGGCAATATTCCCGAAGAGATCGTCGTCGATCTCAGCGGAATGGAAATCGGCGATTCGGTCAGGATCGGAAACATCACCCTGCCGGAAGGCGTGCGGCCGACCATCGCCGACCGCGATTTCATGATCGCCTCCATCGCCGCGCCGATGCAGATCGTCGAGGACGAAGAAGAAGACGAGGAAGACGACGAAATGGACGTCCCGACCGTCGCCGAGGACGAGGCGTCGCAGCAGGACGACGAGGACGGCCCGGCCGAATCCTGATCCTGCACCGCTGCGAAGTTCCGGCGCGGCGGGCCACACCGTAGGGCGCAGCCATGTTGCTCCTGGTCGGACTGGGCAATCCCGGGCCGAAATTCGCCGGCCACCGCCATAATTTCGGCTTCATGGCGCTGGACGAAATCGTGCGGCGCTACGGCTTCGGTCCCTGGCGCGGCCGCTTCGCCGGCGCCGCTGCGGACGGCGAGGTCGCCGGCGTGCGCATCCTGGCGCTCAAGCCGATGACGCGGATGAACCTGTCGGGCCGCTCGGTCGGCGCGGCGGTGCGTTTTCACAAGCTGGATCCGGCCGATGTCGCCGTGCTCTACGACGAACTTGATCTCGTGCCCGGCAAGATACGGGTCAAGACCGGCGGCGGCCACGGCGGCCACAACGGCATTCGCGATATCGCCGCGCGCATCGGTCCCGACTTTCGCCGGGTCCGGCTCGGCATCGGCCATCCGGGCGACAGTGACCGGGTCACGGGGTATGTCCTGCACGATTTCACCAAGGCCGAGCGCAGGACCGCCGGCGCGCTGATCGATGCGGTTGCCGAGGCTCTGCCTTTGCTGGTCGGCGGCGACGACAACCGCTTCATGACGAAGGTCAGCCAGAC
>WTGH01000035.1 GCA_011523655.1 Rhodospirillaceae bacterium | reverse complement strand
CGTACCCACATTCACATGCGGCTTCGTACGCTCAAACTTCTCTTTCGACATGGTCGCCTGTTTCCTGTTCTCACGGGCTCCGCCGCCCTGCGGCGCACCGGCCGGGCGGTGCCGGCATTTCCGATTCTCCTGTGGCCCGCCGCGCTTCGGCGGCCGCCACGTTTGACGACGAACGATCCGGCAGACCGTCAACTGGAGCGGGCGACGGGAATCGAACCCGCATAACCAGCTTGGAAGGCTGGGGCTCTACCATTGAGCTACACCCGCAACCGGCGCTCCGGCGCTCCGCGGCTGGATGGCGTTGGTGGAGGGGGTTGGATTCGAACCAACGTAGGCTAAGCCAACGGGTTTACAGCCCGTCCCCTTTAACCACTCGGGCACCCCTCCGCGACAAGACCGGCCCGGCGCCGGCATCCTGAAAGAACCGGAAATCCGGGTAACGCCATTTGGAATCCGCTTGCCGGATGTCAACGCATCCAGACGCAAAACGAGCCGCAGAAGCCGCCGCCATCGCACTCCGGCCGCCGTTCCTGCAGCTTGTTTGCGTTCCGGTCGCCGCTACTATGCGATTCCATGGCAAAAAGCAAGTACCCGGGCAGGCAAAAAAACCGGCCGCAACACGGCGTCGCAGCTAGGTCGGGGCCGGCCCGGCAGGGCCCCGCTGCCGCGCGGGTGAAGGCACCAAGACAACCGCTCATGCTGTGGGGCACGCACGCGGTCCGGGCGGCGCTCGCCAATCCCGCGCGGCGGGTCGCCGCCGGATGGGCGACCCCTTCGGCGCAGCGGGAACTTGGAAATTCGCGATTCCGAAAACCGGATTTCGCGTGGTCGACGGTGACGGCGGCGCAACTCGCCGCCCGGCTGCCCGACGGTGCAGTTCATCAGGGTGTGGCGGTAGCCGTCGAGCCGCTTCGGCGGGTTCCGCTCGACGCAATTCTCGCCTCCGAAGCGCCGGCCGGCCCGATCGTCGTGCTCGACCGGGTGACGGACCCGCACAATGTCGGCGCGATCCTGCGATCATGCGTGGTGTTCGGGGCGGCGGCGCTGATCACCGCCGATCGCCACGCCCCGCCGGAATCGGGCGCGCTGGCCAAGGCCGCCGCCGGAGCGCTCGACCTCGTGCCGTGGGTGCGGGTCGCCAACCTCGCCCGGGCCCTGGCGGTAATCCGGGACGCCGGCTGGTGGGTCGCCGGCCTGGACGGCAGCGCGGAGGCGACACTCGCCGGGACCGGCCTCGCGGACGGCAATTCAAGAACGGCGCTCGTACTCGGCGCAGAGGGTCAGGGGCTCCGGCGGCTGACCAAGGAAAATTGCAATATTCTCGTTCGCATACCCATGCATTATGCAAATTACGCAAATTGCGTTAACCTGATCGATAGCTTGAACGTCTCAAACGCTGCGGCAGTTGCTCTTTACGAACTTTGCCGCAATTGAACGGCAATTTTGCTGCAGCTCGAATTCCTGTAATTCTTCGTGGTAGCGGCTGCACAATCGGTTCGGCCCATGCGGAAACTCCTTCTCATCTTGGCGATCTCGGTGGCCATCGCCATCCTGTACCGCGCCGAGGCGCGCGCCGCGCCGCCGCAAACCGTCAGCGCCGGCCCTCTTCAATCGGACATCATCCGTTCGCGCGGCCGGCCGGCCGGTTTCCGCCATGATCGTTGACTGGCACGTCCACTGGTTGCCGCCCGAACTGGCCGATGCGCTGCGCGCGCGCACGCAGCCGCCGCGCATCGTCGGCGGCCCGGAGGGCGAGCGGCTCGACATTCATCGCGAGGTCCTGCCGGTCACGCCGGCCTTGTTCGAGTCCGGCGCCCGCCTCGAATTCATGGACCGGCACGGCGTGTCGCGGCAGGTTCTTTCGCTGCCCGGCCTGTTCGGGATCGACAGCCTCCCCGCGGACGAGGCCGCTCCTCTGGTCCGCCGGTTCAACGACGCCCTCGCCGGGCTCATGGCGGACCTGCCGGATCGCTTTTCGGGCCTGGCCGCCCTACCGCTGGCCGATCCGGCGGCGGCGGTCGAAGAGCTGGCGCGGGCAATGGATATCACCGGGTTCGTCGGCGCGATCCTGCCGGCCGATGCTTTTCATACCCGCCGCGAGGCCGAGGCTTGGGCGCCGCTGCTCGAGGCTGCGAACGCACGTAGGGCCCATGTCTTCATCCATCCCGGCCCGGTGCCGCCCGGCGGCGCCGGTCCGCCGCCCGACTTCGGCGACAACACCAACCTGCGCCACATCGTACTGGACGTGCAGGCTCGGCTGAGCGCGGTAACCGTCACCCTGACGCTGACGGATTTCCTCGACGCATTCCCGGAGATCACAGTCCAGGTCGCCAATCTGGGCGGATCGGTGCCGATGATGGTCGAGCGTATGGATCATGTCTCCGCACGCCGCACGCCTGACGCGCCGCTGCCGTCAAGCCGCATGAGCCGGATCTATGTCGATACGTCCAGTTTCGGCCCGAGATCGATTGCGCTGGCCGCGGGCACATTCGGCGCCGGGCGCGTCCTGCTGGGCACCGACCATCCGATTTTCGATACGCAACGCACCGTGAAGGCGATCCGGTCGTCGGGACTGCGGGAAGCGGACATCGCCGGCATTCTCGGCGATAATGGGAGCGCTCTGCTCCACCGCTGAACCCGAGGCTGCGCCCTTGCCCACGAGCGCCGGTCTCGGCTAGCCATTCCCGAAACCGCGTCGAGAGGAAGGACTGTGCCATGAGCGGCAAGCTGCAGGACAGGGTCGTCGTCGTTTCCGGCGCCGGATCGATCGGGCCGGGTTGGGGCAACGGCAAGGCGGCGGCGGTGCTTTATGCCAGGGAAGGGGCGAAAGTGCTGGCTGTCGATATCAACCCGGAAGCCGCGGCGGAAACGGCCGGCATTATCGCCGGAGAGGGCGGCATTGCCGAAGCCTGTACGACGGATGTCAGCCGGACCGGGCAGGTCCAGGCGATGGTCGAGGACTGCCTGGACCGGTTCGGCCGGATCGACGTGCTGCACAACAATGTCGGCGTCGTCGCGCCCAAACCGACCGCCGAGCTGAGCGACGCGGAATGGGACCGGTTTCACGACGTCAACCTGAAGAGCATGTTCCTGACCTGCCGCGCCGTCCTGCCGGTTATGGAACGCAACGAATTCCGCACCGACGCCCGCGGCCGCAAGATCGGCCGGGGCGCCATCGTCAACGTTGCCTCGATCGCCGGCATCCGCTGGCTCGGCGTGCCCTATATCCATTACTCCGTTACCAAGGGTGGGATCCTGCCGCTCACCCGCACGATCGCCGTGGAATATGCCGGCCGGGGAATCCGCGCCAACGCCATCCTGCCCGGCCTGATGGATACGCCCATGGTCGTCGAGCCGCTCAAGGAGACCTACGGCGGCGGCGATCTTGAACGGATGGCCGAGGCGCGCAACGCCCAGTGCCCAACCGGCTACATGGGCGACGGCTGGGATGTCGGCCATGCCGCCGTGTTCCTCGCCAGCGACGGCGCGCGCTACGTCACCGGGGCCGAGCTGGTAGTCGACGGCGGATTCAGCGCCAGGGCGGCGTGAGCCGACGCGCCGGGCAGCCGTCCGCATTTATTGATTGTTCTTTTTTTGTTCGACGCAGCGGCCGGTCTCTCCTATAGTCAGGTTCCGGCTGCGCGCCGGGTACGCGGAACTCTCAGGGCCGGACGGGCAACGGCGCATGGGGCGACTGAAGGACCGATCGATCACGCGGTCGGAGGAGAGCCGGCGGGCGGCGCGGCTGGGCGATATCGCCGACGCCGACCTGGCGATCTTCTGCTGATGTAACCGCTGCGGCCACAACATTTCGGTGGACAGCCGGATGCTCGCCGCGAAGGTCGGGCCGTCCCTGCCGGTGCCGGAGATCGGCGCCCGGATGCGCTGCACCAACTGCCAGTCGAAGGATATCGCGACCCGACCCACTTGGCCCACGCCGGGCCAAGTCGCACGGCACGATGGCCTGTAAGGCGGTTTGCCCGCCCCTATTCCCACTCTATGGTCCCCGGCGGTTTCGACGTCACGTCGTAGACGACGCGGCTGATGCCAGGAACCTCGTTGACGATACGCGTCGCGGTGCGGCTGAGGAAATCGTGGGAGAAGGCGAAGCTGTCCGCCGTCATGCCGTCGGTCGAGGTCACGGCGCGCAGGGCGCAGACCCAATCGTAGGTGCGCTCGTCGCCCATGACGCCGACCGCGCGCACCGGCAAAAGCGCCGCGAAGGCCTGCCAGATTTCGTCGTACAGCCCGGCGTTGCGGATTTCCTCCAGATAGATGGCGTCGGCGCGGCGCAGCAGGTTCGCTTTTTCGCTGGTTACTGCGCCCGGGATGCGGATAGCGAGGCCCGGACCCGGAAACGGATGGCGGCGGATGAAGGCTTTCGGCAGGCCGAGGTCGCGGCCAAGCGCTCGGACCTCGTCCTTGAACAGGTCGCGCACCGGCTCGACCAGCGCCATGTTCATCCGCGCCGGCAGGCCGCCGACATTGTGGTGCGACTTGATGGTAGCGCTCGGCCCGCCGGTCGCCGAAATCGATTCGATGACATCGGGATAAAGCGTGCCCTGGGCCAGGAACCGGGCGCCGCCAATCGCTTTGGCTTCCTCCTCGAACACGTCGATGAACAGGCCGCCGATGATCTTGCGCTTGGCTTCCGGGTCCTCGATGCCGTCCAGGGCATCCAGAAACAGGCCCGACGCCTCTCGATGGATCAGCGGGATGTTGTAATGGTTGCGAAACAGTTCGATGACCTGTTCGGCTTCGCCCAGCCGCAGCAGGCCGTGATCGACGAAGATACAGGTGAGCTGTTCGCCGATCGCCTCGTGCAGCAGCACGGCGACGACCGATGAATCGACGCCGCCCGACAGGCCGCAGATCACGCGCCCGCGGCCGACCTGTCCACGGATCCGCTCAATCGCCTGCTCCCGGAACGCCGCCATCGTCCAGTCGCCGGCGCAGCCCGCGATACCGTGTGTGAAATTCTTCAGGAGCCGGGCGCCTGACGGCGTGTGCACGACCTCCGGGTGGAATTGAACGCCGTAAAAGCGCCGGGCCTCGTCGGCGATGGCGGCGAAGGGCGCTCCCTCGCTGGTGCCGACGACCCGGAACCCTGCTGGCAGGGAGATCACCCGGTCGCCGTGGCTCATCCAAACCTGGTGGTTTTCCCCCGGCCGCCAGACCCCGTCGAACAGCCGGCACTCCGCTTCGACCCTGACCGTCGCCCGGCCGAACTCGCGATGGTCAGAGGATTCGACGGCACCGCCCAGGACATCGACCATCGTCTGCTCGCCATAGCAGATGCCGAGCACCGGCAGGCCGAGCTTGAAGACGACTGGCGGCGCGGCGGGCGTGCCTTCCGCCGCCACTGAGGCCGGACCGCCGGACAGGATAATGGCTGTCGCGCCGAATCGGCGAATTGCCGCTTCACCGATACTGAACGGGTGAATTTCCGAATAGACGCCGGATTCCCGAACCCGGCGGGCGATCAATTGCGTCACCTGCGAACCGAAATCGAGAATCAGGACGCGGTCTGTCATGGCGGTGTCGGCGGCCCGGGAATTGGCGTTTGGACGGGCTTATAGCAGCGGCAGGCTTCAGCGGGCCACGGGCGAATTTCTCGCCGCTTCAGGCTTCGCTCAGGTCACGCCAGGTATAGCTGATTTCCTTCAGGTCCGTGCCCCACAGCCGTTCGGTCCGTTCGGCTGTCCGCACTCCGCCGGCCGCCTCGTAGAAGAAGCGCGACGGATTGCCGGCCAGCACCCACAGCATCGCGCGGCCGTAGCCGCCCCGGCGCAGGCCGCCCAGCGCGGCCCGCAGCAGCGACCGGCCGATGCCCCGGTTCTGCCAGTCCTGGTCGACATAGAGCAGATAGATTTCGCCTTGCGCCTTCGGTCCGCCCCGCGCGGGCCCGGCGCTGCAAAGGCCAACGACGCCGCGGTCGGGCACCCGGCAAACAAGAATGAATTGCCTGTCCGTTTGCTGGCCGATCCAGCGGGCGAACCGTGCCTTGTGGACCGTTTCCTGCATCGACACGAGAACCCGGTCCGGCACCAGGCCGGCATAGGCCGCCCGCCAGGTCTCGACATAGACCCGGGCGAGCCCGCCGGCGTCCGCCGGCCAGGCGCGTTCGATCCGGAAGCGATCGTGCGTCGTCACCGCCGCGCCCGTTCCATGACGGCGACGAAGAACCCGTCGGTCGATGCAATATGGGGCAGGAGCCGGACGGCGTTGCCGGCGATGGCGGCGGCCGGCGGCGGCGCGCCGAGGACCGCCGGCCAGATATCGCCGGCCGCAAGCGGCGCGAACGCAGGATTGCTGCGGAGGAACCGTTCCACGACCGCGTCGTTTTCGGCCGGAAAGATCGAACAGGTGACATAGACCAGCCGGCCGCCGCGTGCGACCGCCGGAGCCGCCGCAGTCAGAATGTCGATCTGGACGGCCTGCAAAGCATCGCAGCGCTCGCGGTCGAGACGCCACGGCGCTTCCGGCTGGCGCCGCCAAGCGCCGCTGCCGCTGCACGGCGCATCGACCAATACACGGTCGAACCCGCCGGATTCCACGGGATCGCCCGGTTCGATGGTCCGGGTCTCGATGATCGTCGCGCCGGCGCGCCGCGCCCGGCGGGACAGCGGGGCCAGACGGTCGGGATCGGTATCGGTCGCGACGATCCTGCCCTCATTCGCCATAGCGGCAGCGAGCGCCAGGCTTTTGCCGCCGCCGCCCGCACAATAGTCGAGCACGTGCATACCCGGTCGGGCAGCGACCAGGGCCGCTGCAATCTGGGAACCTTCGTCCTGGCTTTCCAGCCAGCCTTCCCGTACCGCCGCCAATTGCGCCAGGTTCACCCGGCTCAGCAATCGGATCCCGAGCGGGCCAAGCGCCGTCGGAACTGCATCGACGCCGGCGTCCCGCAGCGCGGCCAGACAGGAGTCGCGGGCGGCCTTGAGCGTGTTGACCCGCATGGTCGACGGCGCCTCTTCCGCGAGCACCCGCCAACCTGCCGGACCGGAGGTGCCGAGCACCGGTTCGGCTTCGGCAGCCAGCCAGTCCGGCATGTTGGCAACAGCCCAGGGCGGCGGCCCGGACGCCGCGCGCACGGCATCGGCCAATGCCCTCTCCGATGCGTTCAACCCCTGCGGACCGTAGGCCGAACCGCCGAACAAGCCGTCCATTTCCGCTTCGGACAGACCCGATGCACCAGCCAGCGCTGCGACGGCGAGGTCCCGGCCGGACAGCCTTTCCCGTCCGGTAGCCCACAGCGCCCGGCCCCGGTAACGCAACGCCTGCCATACCAGCCCTGTGATTGCCCGGCGGTCTTTCGATCCGATATAGCGGCGCTTCCGGGTGTATCCAGCGACGACCGCGTGGGCCGGCGTCCGCTCCCGCCCGGCCGGCGGCGAGAGGATGGCGTCGAGGATTTCGATCGCCGCCTGGACGCGCCCGCCCGGGGTCATGCCGCTTGTCTAGAGCCCGCGATAGTTCGGCGCTTCGCGGGTAATCGTCACGTCGTGGACATGGCTCTCGCGCAGACCGGCGCCGGTGATGCGCTGGAACCGGGCGTTGCGCTGCAACTCGGCGATCGTCCGGCTGCCGGTATAGCCCATCGCCGCCTGAAGGCCGCCGACCAGTTGATGCAGCACGGCGGAGAGCGGCCCCTTGTAGGGCACCTGCCCTTCGATGCCTTCGGGCACCAGCTTGAGCGGCTCAGCGATTTCCTGCTGGAAATAGCGGTCGGCCGAGCCGCGCGCCATGGCGGCGACCGAACCCATGCCGCGATAGCTCTTGTAGGACCGGCCCTGGTAGAGGAAGACCTCGCCGGGCGCTTCGTCGGTGCCGGCGAACAGCGAACCGATCATTGCGACGGACGCGCCCGCTGCAATCGCCTTGGCCAGATCGCCGGAATATTTGATGCCGCCGTCGGCGATCGCCGGAACGTCCACCGCCGCGCAGGCTTCGGCGCACTCCATGACAGCCGTCAACTGGGGCACGCCGACGCCCGCGACCATTCTTGTGGTGCAGATCGATCCCGGCCCGATACCGACCTTCACGGCGTCGGCGCCCGCATCGATCAGGGCTTTCGCGCCGTCGGCCGTCGCGACGTTGCCGGCGACCAGTTGCGTGGCGTTGCTCAGCCTCCGGATCCGCTTCACCGCCGCCAGAACGCCCTCGGAATGGCCGTGCGCGGTATCGACGACCAGCACGTCCACGCCGGCGTCGAGCAGGGCTTCGGCCCGTTCCAGCCCGGCCTCGCCAACGCCCGTCGCCGCCGCGACCCGCAGCCGCCCCCGTTCGTCCTTGCAGGCGTTCGGATGGCGTTCGGCCTTGTCGATGTCCTTGACCGTGACCAGTCCGGTGCAGATGCCGTCCTCGTCCACCACCAGCAGCTTCTCGATCCGGTGCTTGTGCAGCAGGCGCTTGGCTTCGGCCCGGTCGACCGATTCGGCCACGGTCACCAGGTCCTCGCTGGTCATCAGTTCGCGCACGGGCTGCTGCGGATTGTCGGCGAACCGCACGTCGCGGTGGGTGATGATGCCTGCCAGCCGGCCGTTGCCGCGCTCGACCACGGGAACGCCCGAGATCCTGTGGCGGTTCATCAGAAGCAGCACGTCGGCCAGCGTCTTGTCGGGCGTGACCGTGACCGGGTTCACCACCATGCCCGATTCGTATTTCTTGACCTTGCGGACTTCGCCGGCCTGGTCCGCCGGTTCCATATTCTTGTGCAGAACGCCGATGCCGCCCGCCTGGGCCATGGCGATGGCAAGTTTGTGTTCGGTGACCGTATCCATCGCGGCCGAGATCAAGGGGATGCCCAACCGGATGGACCGGGTGAGCCGGGTGCCGGTCCCGGTCTCCGCGGGTAGAACGTCCGACCGGCCGGGTTGCAGCAGGACGTCGTCGAACGTCAGGGCCTCGGGGATGGAAGCGGAAATCGGAACGTCGGGGGCGGACATGCGGTTCGGGCCTGCGCACTTTGCTGTCGCAGCGCAACTCCGGATCGGTTGCAGCGGCGGACGGCGGTTGCCGATTGTCCGGCCTGTTTAACCACGTTCCCCCGGTCAGGCAAAGCCGCGCGCTACTCGGCGTCCTCCTGATTGCCGGGCGCGGCGCGCACGAAGGCATCGTGCGCGTTGCAGGTTTCGCCGATGCGGCGGATCGTCGGAAAGCGGTCCATGTCCGCTCCGAAGCGCGCGGCATTGAACAACTGGGGCACCAGGAAGACGTCGGCCATCGTCGGCGCATCGCCGTGGCAGAAGGCTCCGGTCGCCGGTTGACCGGCCAGCATGCGCTCCAACCCGGCGAAACCGAGTTCGATCCAATGCCGCGCCCAGGCCGTCACCGCATCCTGATCCTGGCCGAGCTTCTTTTGCAGATATTGCAGCACCCGCAGGTTGCCGATCGGGTGGATATCGCATCCCGGCACCGCCGCCATGGCGCGCACCCGCTGTCTTCCGAGCGGGTCGGCAGGCAGGAGCGGATGCTCCGGGTACGTCTCCTCCAGCCATTCGAAGATCGCCGGTGACTGGACCAGCAGAGCGCCACCCTCGATCTCTAGAGTCGGCACCTGATGCTGCGGATTGAGGCGGCCATAATCCTCGCTGAACTGGGCGCCGTCGCGCAGGTGGATCGAAACCTGGCGGTATTCGAGGCCCTTGAGGTTGAGCGCTATCCGCATCCGGTAGGCAGCGGACGAGCGGTAATAGCCGTACAAGGTCAGCATGGCGGATGTCCCCGCTTTGTCCGGGCGCTCGCGGGCGGCCGGGTCTCGGCCGTCCGCGGTACGTCGGGATGGAGCGCCGTCACGCCGCCGTCTTGCGGAACACCTCCAGCAGGGCGTCCGGCTGGGCGTAGAAGGGCGAATGGCTGCCGCCCATCCGGTGCACGACGGTCTTGCCGCCGATGCCGGACCCGTCGACCAACTCGACCATCCTGTCCTGCGCCGCCGCCGGAATCGCCCGGTCCTCGGCCAGATGGACGTAATGGCGGGCGACCTTGCCGAATTTCTCCGGCGTGACTGGCGATTTGACGCCGACCGTCTGGGCGACCTCGTCGCAATGCAGCAGGTTGGCGATCGCCGCAAAATGGCCGTCGGTCACGTCGGCGTAGAACGCTTCCTTCGCCGCGGCGACATAGGCCGGATCGGACGACCTAGGATCGATCCGCAGCGCGCCGATCTTGGCCGGATCGCCCATCACCAGTGGCAGCACCTTGCCGGCCTTGAAGCTGGGATCGCCGAGCATCTCGCCCGGTGACATGCCGCCGCGCAGCATGAAGGCGGTAAGGTAGACGACGGAATGGATCAGGTCGGGAACCGCCTCGGCGACGGCCGAGATCGTGTTGCCGCCCCAGGAATGGCCGACCAGCACCACCTTGCCGTTGCCGACGCCGGCAGCGCTCTTCACCACGTCGACGACATGGGCGGTGCGCTGCGCCTGGGTGACCTTGGCGACCGGCGAGACTTCGGTGGCGAAGGCCTTCTTGTCGAGCGGGCGCTTCAGGAACGAGGCGGGAAACCGCGTGCGGGAGCCGGCGCCGGGCAGATCCACGGCGAAGGCGGCGTGACCGGCCTTGGCGAGCCGGATTGTCATCTCGTTCCAGGTCCAGGCACCGTGCCAGGAGCCGTGCACCAGCACGAAGGCCGGCTTCGCCTTGCCGGCGGCGCGGGCCCCGGCGGACGCGAGCGCATAGACGCCGGCGCCCACGGCCCCGGCTTTGAGGATATCGCGGCGGTTCATGGCAGAAGCCTCCCTTGATGGTTCGATACCGGATTGTGCTGGGAGCGTCCCCGGATGGCAAGAACGCCGAGTCCCGCGGCCGGAGAAATTCAGACCGGAAAGATTCAGGCCGGAGAAATTCAGAACACCATTTCCATCGGCAGGCCGCGGGCGTCTTTCGGCGGATCGGCGGGCAACTGCCCGTGACGGCCCAGAAGGATCCGGGCGGCGGAACGGCACAGCGCCAGCGCATCGACGATATCGTCCCGCGCCGCGCCGGAGCCGCGCGCACGGTCCAGCCATTCGAGTACTGCGAAGCGGTCGATGAATCCGGCCAGCGCGGCCAGTCGTTCGGCCTCGCCCTCCGGCGTTTTCTTGTAGTGCGCCATCGGCCGTCCCGAAACGCCGGCAAACGCCAGTTCGGGATGGCCTTCGCGGAACGTCCGGTTGCGCGCCGGCGTGATCCAGTCATCGACGGTGCGGATCTTCGGCAGGATGTTCCACATCTGCTTGGTCAGCCCTTCGCCGTCACCCTTACCCCAAGCGTTAGCCTCTTCGTAGCCGGACATGGCCAGCAAGGGACGGCGTACGCCGGTGAACACGCTGCTGCGCCGCGGGCCGAGCATCGCGCGCGCTTTCAGGTCGCAGGCCCGCCGGCCGCTCTCCGGCAACCCGATCGGGATGTCGATCACGACCATGTCGGTCTCCGGCAGGTCGTCCAGCGCAGCGGCGACAAACGGCGCGGCAAAGCGGCCCTCCGCATCGCGCCGGACCATGACCCAACCCGCCCGGCAGCCGTCGACCCCGGCGACCGAGCGGCCCGGTGTCGGCAATTCGGAAGAGCGCTGCTCTGGAGCGAACGGTTCTGACGGCATTGCCCTATCGTGCGTCATGCACGAATTTCGCGCCAACGGTCGTTGCAACCGCCCCGCCGTTGCGCCGGTTCCGGGGCTTGCCTATAAGCGCCCTGCCGCCCTCGCCGCCACCACGCTCCCCAACCCGACGGGAAACTCCCATGCCCGGTCCGCTGGAAGGACTCCGCGTTTTCGACCTGACCCGAATCCTGGCCGGGCCGACCGCGACCCAGGTTCTGGCCGACCTCGGCGCCGACGTCATCAAGGTCGAGCGGCCCGGCACCGGCGACGATGTGCGCGGCTGGGGCCCGCCCTTCCTGAAGGACGCAGACGGCGAAGAACTGCTCAACGACAGCGTCTATTTCAACGCGGCGAACCGCAACAAGCGCTCGGTCACGATCAACCTGGCAACGCCGGAGGGTCAAGGTCTGGCCAGGCGGATGATCGCGCAGTGCGATATCCTGTTCGAGAACTACAAGACCGGCGCGCTGGCGAAATACGGCCTCGCCTACGACGATCTCAAGGACGAATTCCCCGGCCTGATCTACTGCTCGCTCACCGGCTTCGGCCATACGGGCCCGTACGCCCCGCGCAGCGGCATCGACCTGGTCATCCAGGCGACCGGCGGCATCATGTCGATCACCGGGCCGGAGAGCCAGGAGCCGTGCAAGGTCGGCGTCGGCGTGGCCGACCTGATGTGCGGCCTATACTGCAACGTCGGAATCCTGGCCGCGCTGCGCCATCGCGAGCGCACCGGCGAGGGACAGCACCTCGACATGGCCCTGCTCGATTCCCAGGTCGCCTGGCTGGTCAACGAGGGCATGAATTACCTGCACACCGGCGAGTCGCCGAAGGCGTGGGGCTCGGCCCATGTCTCGATCGTGCCCTACCAGGCGTTCCCGGCGTCGGACGGCAGCTTCATTCTGGCCGTCGGGACGGACCGGCAGTTCGTCGCCTTTGCCCGCTTCGCCGGCGCGCCGGAATTGGCCGAGGACCCGCGATTTGCGACCAACGCGCTCAGGGTGCGCAACCGGGCCGCCTGCGTTGCAGCGGTCTCGGCGCTGACCCGGCTGAAGTCGCGTCGCCATTGGCTCGAGGGTTTGCCGCCGCTCGGCGTGCCGGTCGCGCCGGTCAACAGCATCGGCGAGACTTTCGACGATCCGCAGGTCCGCTCGCGCGACATGGTCGTGGAGATTCCCCACAGCGCGACCGGCAAACCGGAACCCTACATCGCCAGCCCGCTCAAGCTGTCGAAAACGCCGCCGGAATACACGCGCCCGGCGCCGACCGTCGGCGAACATACCGAAGAGGTGCTCGGCGAACTGCTGGGACTGGACGAAGCGGCGGTCGCCGAGCTGCGCTGCAAAGGCGTGGTCTGACCGGCGGGCCGTCCCTCGATACGGCGCTGACGCGCCTACTCGGGATGAGTGTAATTTCTCACAACCTCTCTCACCCTTACCCTGAGTAGCCCCGGCCGCCAGGCCGGGGCGTATCGAAGGGCGCAATCCGGTTTTCAGAGCTGCCGGTTGACCGCCGCCGTGGCGGCGTCCGACAGGCGCTGGCCCTCGAAGACGTAGCCGACCGCAACTTTCCTGCCGCGCGGGTAGAAGCAGCTGGCCAGCTTGCGTGTATTGTTCTGGATATAGGTCAGCGTCACGTCGGTGACCTTTTGACCGTCGACCGTCCGCGCAGCCTCGGCGCTGTCGTCTATGCTGAATTTTGCGGTGTTGGGGCCGGTCCGGACCAGGACCGCCAGCGCCTTTTCGCACTGCGCCACTTCCGCGGACGAGAAGACGCCGCCGGTGGACGCGCAGGCGCCGAGCAGCATTGCGGACAGCGGCGCCAGGATCGGCAATGGAAGAATACGCATTCGGAGCCTCGAACGGCAGCAAACCGTGTTGAGAATATGCGGAACGGGCGGCCGATGTGCAATCCCGCGCTGCGCAGAACGGCGGCGGCATCCCGCGTCAGGCCCGCGAAGTCCGCTCATCCGGCGCCTGCAAGTTCCGAGAACCGCGCAGCGCCCAACCCGGTGGCAGTGGCAGCGGCCTGCAATTCGGACCACGTCGTTTCGTCGATCCCGATGCCGGCGCGGCTGCGTTCGGCCTTGTGCAGGCGCTCCGGCTCGCCGGCGACCAGCACCGGCTCGGCCGGGTCGGCCGGCGGCGAGGCCTTGACCCAATCGACCACGGCGGCGGCTTCGGCGAGGAACGGCCCGCGGCCGGCCAGCCGCTCCGGATCGATGACGATGGTGAGCATGTTGTTGCGGATGCCGGCGTCGCGCCCGCGCTCCGGCCGGATCGTCATGCCGCCGGTGAGCGCCGCGCCCAGCAGTTCGGCCATGAGGGCGAGGCCGTATCCCTTGTGATCGCCCATCGGTGTCATGGCGCCGGTCGGATCGGTGAACATGACCGAGGGATCGTCTGTCGGCCGGCCGGCGCTGTCGATCAGCAGGCCGTCGTCCATTCGCCGGCCCTCGTTCATGGCGACCCGGACCTTGCCGAGCGCGACCTTGCTGGTGGCGAAATCCAGGACTGTGGCCGGCTTGTCCCCGGCGGCGGGCACGGCGATGCAGACCGGGTTGGTCAGGAAGCGGGCGTCGGCGCCGCGGAACGGCGCGACGGTCGCCTCGTGGCCACCGACATTGACAAACTGGATGGAGACCATGCCGGCGTCGGCGCAGGCCTCGCCATAGGTGCCGACCCGCCCGATATGGTGCGCCAGGATCAGGCCGCTGACCGCGACGCCGGTTTCCCGCGCCCGTTCGACCGTCCGCCGGGTGATCTCCAGCGCCGCGACCTGGCCGTGGCCGCCGCCGGCGTCGCAGACCAGGAACGGCCCGTCGTCGCGCAGGGTCTCGAGCGGCCGGTTGAGGGCGAGCGTGCCGGCCTGCCAGTTCCGCACATAGAGCGGCATCATGCCGACGCCGTGGCTGTCATGGCCCTTGAGATTGGCCTCGACCAGATGGTCCGCCACGGTTTCCGCTTCGGCGCCGCCGCTGCCCATCGCGGCGAGCATGGCCTTGACGGCGATTTTGAGGCTGGCGTGCGGCACGGTCGGCATGGCAGGACACTCGCAGATTTCCCGGAACAGGTGGCCGGCCGGGGCGCCGGCGGTAAGGATGGCCGGACTTTCCCGCATTTTGACGATTGCCGACATGCGCGAGGCGGCGCAGCGCCGGCTGCCCAGGGTGATCTTCGATTTCGTCGACGGCGCGGCCGAAGACGAGCTGGGCAAGGCGCGCAACACCGACGCGCTCGACGCCGTGCAGGTGACGCCCAACTACCTGGTCGATATCCGCGAGCGCAGCCAGAAGACGGACCTGTTCGGGCAGACCTGGGACCGCCCGGTCGGGATCGCGCCGACCGGCATGAGCAACCTGCTGTGGCCCGACGCGGACCTGTGCCTGGCGCGCGCCGCCATGGCGGCCAACGTGCCCTATATCCTCAGCACCGCGGCGACGACATCGATCGAGGATATCGGCCGGGCGACCGAGGGCCGGTTCTGGTTCCAGCTCTACGCCCAGAGCGACCGGGAAACCAATCTGGACCTCGTCCGCCGGGCGCGCGAGGCGGACGCGCAGGCGCTGGTGCTCACCGTCGACGCGCCCTGGCCCGGCAAGCGCGAGCGCGACCTGCGCAACGGCTTCAGCGTGCCGTTCAGGATGACGCCGAAAACCTTGCTCGACGGCGCCCTGCACCCGCGCTGGGCGCTGCGCTTCCTCGCCGGTCCGGCGCCGCGCCTCGCCACCATCGCCGCCTACGCCCCGGAGGGCGCCACCGCCGGGACGCTGGCGGCCTTCATGGTCGCGCGGATCTCGCAGACCCTGACCTGGGACGATCTCGCCTGGCTTCGCGACGCCTGGGACAAGCCCTTCATCCTGAAGGGGCTGCAATCCGCCGCCGACGCCGCCCGCGCGAAGGCGCTGGGGGTAAACGGCATCATCGTCTCGAATCACGGCGGGCGGCAGCTCGACGCCGCGCCGGCGCCGGTCAGCGTCCTGCCCGCGATCCGCGCCGCCGCCGGGCCGGAGATGGCCCTGATCCTGGACAGCGGCATCCGGCGCGGGTCCCATATCGGCCGGGCGCTGGCGCTCGGCGCCGACTTCACGCTGGTCGGCCGCGCGACGCTGTACGGCGTCGCCGCCGCCGGCCGGCCCGGCGCCGCCCGTTCGCTCGACATCCTGCGCGACGAACTCGACCGCTTCCAGGCCCAGACCGGCTGCCCGGACATCGGCGACATCGGAAAGCTGGAGGCCGTGCTGCCGGCGGCGGCGTAACTGCCGGCCCGCTTCCGCAGCCGGCCCCTTCCGCAGCCAGACCGGGCGCGCCGCGGGACATGCCCCGCGTGACATGCCGAAGTGTCATGAAATGTCATGATGTGTCATGATTCGTGCCGGTAGCCTCCTCCGTTGCGCATCCGCGGTCCGGCCTCAAGGCTGAGACAGACCGGTCTATATTTCGTGTTTTTTTCGCCGCCGAGCCGCTTTATCCGGCACAGAATCCGCAGAAATCCGCCATTTCCGTTCCGGAAAATATTCATAACGGCGGCAAGGTATGGATAATTTCCTAAATCGCTGACATCGGACGGCCGCGGCGCCGGAAAGGCGGCTCTCGGCAGGCGTCATGAAATGTCATGATTCTGCATTTCCACGCTTCTTGTCGCCCCGGACCCCGGATCGTCGCTGCGCTCCGTCCGGGGTGGCAAAGTGGAGTGGCGGTCAGTCCGGGACGTGTCAGGAAATGTCATGATTCGTCAGGGTCCGGCTTTCGGTAGCGGCTCCAACCCCACCCGTCATTTCGGCCGGAGCCGCCCGGGACGGAGTGTAGAATATTCATATAATGTTCTAGTCGAGGATGTCAAGCCCCGTTATGCACGGGCCGGTTCCGGCGGCTTTCGGGATGCCGCGCTTCCCTCGCGCGCCAGTCTCGCACCGGAGCCCGACGTTACACAGGCGGGCCCTTTCCGGCCGGCAAAGCGGATTTCACCGCCGGCCGCCTGCGCTGCGCCGTCGCTTCCGGTCTAAAGGTCGATCTCCGCATCCGGGCGGCCGGCGTCGAGGGCGTTCATCCAGGCGAGGCAGAGGTCGCGGGAGAGGTAGCGGCCGTGGGCCTTCGTTTCCTGGCGTTCGACGATGGGGAAGGTGGAATAGACGTAGCGCACGTCGTCGCGGTCGGTGACGCCGTAGAGATGGAAATAGAGCGCATCCAGCTTGGCGCGCAGGCGGAGGCGGCGCTCCTCGTCCCAGACGAAGGGCGGCAGCACGCTGCCCGCCGCTCCGACATGGCCCATGTCGCGGGCGAAGGGCGCCATATCGTGCGCCGTATATGTCAGTTCCAGCACCGCCTCGCGCACGATCTCTCCGGCGGTCTTCGGGCCGAACCGCGCCGTCTCGTACCGCTCCGGCGGCACGACGGGGAGTTGTTCGAGGATATACCAGTTGAGGTGCTGGCCTTGGATCTTCTGGCGCGCAACATAGTCGAACGAAACCGTGCTCAGATTCGCCAGAAACAACGCAGTTTGCGCGGCGTCTCCGTTATCTACGGAAAGGACGGGCAGCGTATTGCCAGCGCCGCAGCCGGGAACCAGCGCGGCGATCATGGACCGCACGTTGGTTGGCGCGGTCACATCCTTGAAGCCGAGCAAATACCGCGCGTCGGGAAAATCCGTTTCGCGTTGCGACACCCAATATTGCGGTTCGGGCAGCCAGTCCGCATCCCGATGCTGTTCGAGAGTCGCCGGCTCCGGCTGACCGGGCCGATGTACGTTTTCGGGATTCACGATGACACTGGCGGCGCGATGGTCGAACGCCTGCACCATCTTGCCCTCGTAGAGCGGCACCCACTCCCCGGACGGGCTATCGTAGCGGTTGCCGCCGAGCGGCCATGCACCCTCTTTCTCCTCCAGTTCCCGGCGCGTGCGGAACAGGCCGGAGTCGTTGGTCATATGGAACATGGTCGAGTAGTTCACCGGCCATGCCTTGACGTCCACGCCCGACGAGCGGTCGATCAGGACCGGCAACCGGCGGTAGATCGCGGTCGTCAGGTCCGCGTCGCGGCGCGAGCGGAAGATCGGCGCGGTGCCGGTATTCGGATTGACTTGGGCGAAATCCGCCGACGTCAGCGGGAAGCAGCGTTCGGGATCGTCGAGCTCCGACAGGTCCTGGAGGAAAAAGGCGCATTGCGCGTCGCCGGTCAGCGGCGCCGGACTCGCAACGAAGGCGCAGAATTTGAAGCGGGTGTCCACATCCGGGAAATATGGCGGCGCGTTGTAACGGGTCCGCCGGTTCTCGAAATCGTACAAGGCCTTCAGCCTGCCTCGCGTTGCGACGCCCTTGAAGAATTCGGCGGCCGTCTTGTCCGAAGCGATGCCCGACGGGACAAGAAGCCCGACCGTGCCGTCCGGCTTCGCCAGCGTCATGGCGCGTTCGACGAACAGGGAATAGAGGTTCACGTCGCCGCCGGAAAGCAGGGGATAGTCGCCGCCCTTGCGCGCCATGCGAAGGCCTGCGTCGGTCCGTTCGTTGGCAAGCGCGAAGTCCTGCGCCAGCGGATCGCCCGCTTCCTCCATTTCGCAGATCATCCGCTTGCGGTCGGCGGCGCGCGGCGCCATGGCGATCTCCGGGCGCCGCGCCGCGAACCACTCGACCTGTTGCAACTTCATCCGGTCCCAGGGCGGGTTGCCGATCACGGCATCGAATCCGCCGTGCAGTGTGCCGCTCTCCCAGTCCGACCAGACGCCGGGGAAGGCCGCCTGCCAGTGCAGGAAACACTCCTCGGCGATCAGCTGCCGGGCGTCCTCGAGCAAGGCCGCGAAGCGCTGCGCTTCCGGTCTGCCGTTCGACGAGTCCGCCCCGCCGAGCACCACCTCGACCGGATCGCCGAACTGCCCGTCGAAGAAGGCACGCAGGGCTGCCTTGTCCTCCTTGCTGCGAAGGTCCAACCAGTCGAACGCATGGATCAGGGACAGGAAACTTTCGAGCGGCGTCGTTTTCGCTTCGATTTCGGCGAAGGTCTCGGCGGAACGCTCCGCTTCGGCAATTTCCGCGTCGGTCAGGGCTTCCACGACACGCATTCCTTCGGCTGCGGAAATGGCGGAGCGCATGGGGCCGTGCAGGAGGAGCGGTGCGTCGTAGTCGGCTGCCTTGTCGATTCCAGTCCGCACCCAGGCGCCGAACAGGCTGTCGCCGCAGCGCAGATGATGGTCGAGGAAGCTGAGCGGCGCGCCGACCGTGAAGGTGTGCAGCCACAGGGCGACCTTGGCGAGTTCGACCGCCATCGGGTTCTTGTCCACGCCGTAGACGCAGCGCTTGAGCACCATGCGGTGGACGATATGGCGGTCGTCGAGCCGGGCGGGATCGACGGTCCAGCCGCCGGCTTCGGCATTTTCGAGGATGGTGGTGCGGATCGCCTCGATCCGCCCGGCGAGCGGCGAAACATAGCCTTCGACAAGCGCCTCGGACTCGGCCATCGCCGCAATCGTGCGGTCGGACAGGTAATCGACAAGATTGACCAGAAAGTGGCCGGACCCCATGGCGGGATCGCAGACTTTCAGGTCGAGCAGTTTTTCCGCCGGATCGCAGTCTTTAATTTTCGCGAGGGCGCGTTCGCGGGCGGGACCGGCGTCCGGTAATTTCCCGGCTGCCGCCTCGAAATCCGCCATGCGCGCGTCGACCAGCGGCCCGACCGTTTCTCCGATAATCAGGCCGACCAGATCGTCCGGCGTGTAGTAGCTGCCCGAATCCTTGCGCGCGAAAATGTTGGGGCGCACTGCAATGCCGTCGCCCTCGCGCACGATCTCCCGTTCGAGCAGCCGCTCGTAGATCGAGCCGAGCTGCTGCACGCCGAGTTCGCGATAGTTGATGTAGCGCCGCCCTTTCGGCGTTCGCTCGAAGGAAAGCGCGTCGACGACATCGGCGATCGCGGCATCGCCGAGCCGGATATCGGACAGGAGCGGCGTGCGCTCCCGGTCGAACAGCCCGCCATTGTAGGGCGGCAGGCCGATGGACGGGTCGCCGCCGTCGATCGCCCTGCAGAGATTGTCGATCACGGACCAGTAAAGCGGCGCCGATTCGGAAAAGACGTCGTTTTCATCCTTACGGAGCCCGACATCGTCGCGAACCTTCTTCCGCACCGAGTAATCGTCGTAGCTGGAATTGAGGACCGGCAGCAGGTCGCGATCCTCGGCATAGAGTATGAACAGGAGCCGGTAGAGCAGGATCAGCGCGGCGTCGCGCACCTCCGGCAACGGCGCGTCCGGTTTTGCGGCGGCGATGGCGCGGGCGAGGTCCGGGAAGACCTGTCCGAACACGACGCCGGACAGGTTCTTCGCCACCCGCTCCTGATAGTAGCGGCCCTCGTCGAGCGCGCGCCGGTGGAAAGTCCACCCGTCGGCGGGATCGGGGAGGAAGGCGTCGCGCCGGAACATGAGCGCGAAGACCTTGAGCCAATGCCGGCGCGCGGCGGCGTCCAGTTTGAACAGGTCGTCGTTGTGGCCGGGCAGGTTCATCGCTGCCGCTAGGTCGATCTCGAAAAACTGTTCGGAGACCGAGAGCGCACCCTGCCAGTAGAGGCGCCAGACCTGTCCGTTGGTCAGGATGCCCCAGCGCAGCTTGCCGTTCGTCAGGTCGTCGGCCCGGCGCAGGTAGCGCAGCATCTGGGTGGACGGCGCGGTCGCTTCGCCGGCCTGTGCCGATCCCCGGTCGAGCGGCCGCAGCCAGCGCTTCGATTCGACGACGGCGAGACCGAACCGGTAGCGCCTCCACTCCTCGGGAAAGCGGTTGGCCTCTGCTTTGCTCTCGGAATCCGCGAACAGGAGGCCGTCCGGCCTGTCTACCGAACCCTTGGCCGAAAGGTTCTGCTGGCGGAGCCATTCGGTCCATCCGAGGGCGGAGAGGACGCGCCAGATCAGATCGTCTTCCGTCTGAGCTTCGTTGGGCGTTCCGCCGGTGGGGAAGTCGGCGAAAATGCCGGCGAGCGCGGCTTCCAGCTCATCCAGCGCCGCGTCGTCGAACGCCAGCCAGTCGTCCGTTTCGGCAATCGCCTCGCCGAGATAATCGCCGGAGAAAAGCACGCCCGGAAACGGCCTGTCGATGCTCATGCGTTTCCCGCCCATTGTTCCGCTGCGCGACGCGGACCGCGACTGCCGAGAGAACTTCGGAGCAGCGACGGCCGGTGCGGATCGGCCTTCGCCGGCCACGCCCGCTTGGCGGGTTGCCTGGCTTCCATGACGACAGGCCGCCCGCCGCCCCCTACAGGTCCTTCAGCACCTTGCGGGTCTCTTCGAGCGTCAGCCGTTCGCGCTGGGCGTCGTCGAGGTAGGGCACGCCGATGCCGTACTCGCGCCAGCGGGCGGCGACCTTGCGTTCGAGGTCCGGGTCGATGGTGTTGACCGGCGGCCAGCGGTTGCCGTCCCAGTCCGGGTTCGGCGCGTGCTCCCAGCTCCGGGTCGCGTCGATCAGGGTGCGGGTCCACTTGCCGGTGCCGTAGGCCTTGACGTCCCGGTCCTCGCGCAGGGTCGAGGGGTCGAGCACCGAGCCGTAGGTCGGCCCGACCAGCCAGACGTCGCCGCGCCCGGCGTTGACCCGGAAGGCATAAGCCCATTCCAGCGCCTCGGCATCGCGGATGTCGATATCCTCCTCGACCACCATGACATTCTTGAAGAACCACTGGCCGGCGCTGGTGCCCCACAGGGCCATGCCGATCTGCTGGGCGTGGCCGCGATACTGCTTGCGCACCTGCACGACGATGTTGCAGCCGGTCACGACCGGCGGCATCCAGACGTCGGTAATGCCGCTGACCCCGGCGTCCTCCAGCATGTTCCAGGCGATCGCCGACCAGGAATAGGCGCAGAGCAGCGAATCCTCCGAGGGGAAGCCGGGGCGCGCGCCCTCCAGCGCGCCGCGCATGATCGGGTCGTGGCGGTGGGTGACGCAGGAGACCTCGACGACCGGCTTGGGCGACGGCTTGCCGCCGAGATAGCCGGGATAGTCGGCGAACGGCCCTTCCATCTCCCAGGTCGACGGGTCCGGGTCGATCCAGCCCTCGACGACGATTTCCGAGCTCGCGGGGACCTGGAGCGGCACCGTCTCGCAGTCGATCAGCTCGACCGGCCGGCCGAGGATCGCGCCCATCATGTCCCATTCGCAGACATGCTTGGGGAAGGGCGAGCCGGCGCAGAAGGGCATGACGTCGTGCCAGCCGTAGGACACCGCGACGGGCATCCGGCCCTTGGCGTCGCGGTATTTCAGGAAATGGTCGCCCCAGCCCTGGGTCGGGACCAGCAGCTTGCCGATCTTCGCCGGCCCGAGCACCTGGCCGCGGTAGAGGCCGATGTTGGGCCGGTCGGTGGCGGGGTCGTGGGTGATGACGCCGCAGAAGGTGTCGATGAACTTGCCGCCGTCCGTGGCGTGCCAGCGCGGCGCCGGGAACTGCTCCAGGTCGATGGCATCGCCGGTCAGGACATTCTCCTTGCACGGCCCGTGATCGACGGTCACCGGGCGGATCGGTTTGCGGTAGGCGTCCTTGAGATGGCGCACCGTTTCCTTGTCGCCGGCATCCTCCGGCAGGCCGAGCATCAGGCGCACCTGGGCCTTGTTGGCGATCCCGCAGGTGACGAACTTGGTGCTCGTCGTCTCCCGGTAGTCGCGGATGTTGCGGAAAAACAGGCCTGGGCCCTGGAGCGCGATGTTGACCCGGGCGATGGCGCCGATCTCCTCGTCCCAGTCGACCGGCACGTCGATCCGGCGCAGCTGGTTGTGCGCTTCCAGCGTCTCGAGCCAGGAGCGCAGCGACGGCCCGGCCTCGCGCGCCGGCCCGGAACCGCGGGCGGACGCCGCCGCGGCCAGGCCGGCGACGGCGGGATCGACGGGTTTGTTCATGGGATCGGCCTCCGCCCAACGCGGTGAAGGTTAGTGAGGCGGGCGTTATAGCACGGACGTTCGGCGATTTGCCTAATGCCGCGGCAGCCCCGGCGTGTCGCGCTCGCGGCCGTCAGGCGTCGCAATCGACCCAGACGTCGTCGGACTGCGGCACCGCCTGGCACAGCAGGATATAGCCCCGCTCCTTGTCGCGCTTCGACAGCACGGTGCTCTTGCGCATCGCGACCTCGCCGGACCTGCGGATCACCATGCAGGAGCCGCAATGGGCGTCCTCGCAGGAATAGACGGGATCGAGGCCCCGGGACAGCATGGATCGCAGCAGGGTTTGGCCCGCCAGGTAAGGAACTTCGTGTTCTGCGCCGTCGAGGGTGGCGCGGAAGGATTCGACCGCGCCGGCGCCCGCCGCCGGAACCTCCGCGCCCGCATCGCCGTCGCCGTCTTCGGGCATCGTGAACCGCTCGATGAAAACGTGGCGGTCGCCGACGCCGAGGCCGCTCAGGACATCCTCGGTCAGGTCCATGAACGGCGCGGGACCGCAAACGAAGAAGTCGCAGTCCAGCCGGCCGCCCACGAATTCCCGGATGCGGCCGGCATCGGCCAGTCCGGACTGCGCGTCGATGTGATGATGGCAGTCCAGCCGGCCGGGAAAGCGGGCGCAGAGGTCGTCGATCTCGCGCCGGAAAATGATCTGGTCGGTATCCGTATTGGCGTAGAACAGGCGCGGCGCCAGCGCGGTCTCGTGCAGCGCCTGCTTGATCAGCGAGATGACCGGCGTGATGCCGCTGCCGCCGGCGAACAGGACGGGCTGCCGGTCCCGGCTGCGCAGGACGAAGCGTCCGCTGGGCGGCGCGACCTCGATCGCGTCGCCCGGTTTCGGGACGTCGTTGAACCAGTTGGAGCCGAACCCGTCCCTGACCCGTTTGACCGTAACCTTCAGTTCGGCGTCGCTGGACGGCGCGCTCGACAGCGAGTAGCAACGCTCGATATGGCCGTCGCCCTGCGGAATGCGGAACGTCAGGAACTGGCCCGGCTTGTAGCCGAACAGATGCGCGTGCGCGCCGTCCGGCCTGAGCCGGAACGACCGGGCCTGCACGGTCTCGTCGATGACCTCGCGCACTGTAAGCGGATAGAATTTCACCGGCGCATCAATGCGACAGGCATGCCTCGCTTACAAGGGATACAGTCCGCGCAGGTCGCAGGCACGCGACGGCCTAGAACTCGGCGGCAGCGGCCCTGGCTTCCTCGATCAGCTTGGCCCGCGTTGCGGCCTGTTCCTCCGGCGGCGACAGCATGGGCTCAACGACCAGCGAACGGATATCCTCGAAGCCGATAAAGCTGAGCAGGAAGTCGATATACCGCTTCTGGAAATCGACCTCGAAGAAGTCCGAGGGCGGCAGATAGGCGGCGCCGCGCGCGACGATCACCATCGCCCGCTTGCCCTTGACCAGCCCTTCGTATCCGCCCTCCACGACGGCGAAGGCGAGGTCCGGCTGGATGATGATGTCGATCAGATGCTTCAGCTTGTAGGGAACGTTGAAGTTCCACATCGGCGTGCTGAGCACGATCTTGTCGGCCGAGTTCACCCGGTTGAAGACCGCCTCGACATCCTTCCAGGCGTTCGCTTCGCGCTCGTCGAGCGTGTCGAGGTCCAACAGCCGGTACTTGGCGTCGATCATGGCCATGTTGAGCTCGGGCAGCGCGGTATCCCACAGATCCATCTTGTCGATCTCGTGATCGGGATTGGCCGCCCGGTAGGCCTCCAGGAAGGCTTCCGCCACGGCGATCGAATGCGACCGCTCCTTTCGGGGAGAAACTTCGATGTAGATGAGTTTGGTCATGGCCCGTCACGTCCCTTCGTTGTTTTGCATGGAGGCCTGCCGGACCGTCAGTCGGCGAGCGCGATGGCGTCTCCCTTCCTGACGGGGCCTTCCTTGATTACCGCCGCATAGACACCGGCAAACCCCTCGTGTTGCTTGGTGACATGCCGCAGCAAGGCGGGGTCCGTCTCGGCGGTTTCCGGATGGATGGTGATGAACTTGCAGCGCGGGTCGCGCTCGACGACCATGATCTCGACCGTGTCGCCGATCTTGACCGTCTTGCCGACCAGCTCGTCCTCGTAGAAGCCGCCCTTGTCGCTCCAGTCGACATAGAAATTGGCGCGGAACTGGAGCTTGTGGATATCGGTGCCGGTCTCTTCGCTGAGCTGGCCGACCGTCTGCAGCGAGAACAGCGTCACCGGCCGGCAGTCGACGATGCTGCGCTGGGTATGGTGCAGCGCCAGCTCGCCCTCGGACTTGTCCTTGAGGCCGTCCAGGAAGGCCGGATCCTCGATGTCGACCACCGCGCCGTCGGGGGTCTCGACCTCGACCCCGAAGGCGCCCGGATCGGTCGGGAAGGGCGCATGGATATTGGCCGGATGGCCCATCGCCTCTTCCATATTGTCGGGCTTCAGCGTTCCGTCGCGCTGCTTGAAGCGCGCCTGGTAGAGCACATAATCTTCCTGCTCGCGGGCCGTATGCCAGGGAAAGGCCTTGTCGGCCGCGGTCGACGAAACCGCGTAGACCCGGTCGCCCATCAGGCCGGTAAAGGCGACGAATATCTCGTCGACTTCCTCTCCGCGCATGCTCTTCACAGGATAGCGCCAAATGCTTTCCACGTTACCCAACATCGATCCGCCCTCGCAGTTACAGGGATAATATTCGCCCCCGCCCGTGAACGTCGCCGCTCACGTTCGGGGAAACCCGCGGTGTTCCACTTTCTGGATTTCGTGTCGTTCCGGCCGGGCGCGACAGCGCTTCGACCGCCCACAGGCAATCGAACTGCCAGTCACCCGTCCTGGCCGGTAGCATCATCTGCCTACCAAACACCGGCCCCGCGATATCGGACGATGCCGTGGGCCGGCTTGTGCGATTCCGGAACTGCCGGGATTCGGCAATCGCGGAACCTTACGCGACACGCGCAGGAAACCTAGCACCGAACCGATGGGGAGTCCAGCAACCGCGCAGATTCCCGCCGATTCCCCACCGGCTTGGGGGCGCTCGGACAGGCTCAGGCCGCCTGGTCCTCTTCCTGCTGGAGGGCGAAGATCGAGGTATAACCCCTCGACCAGTCCGGCGGGATCAGGCAGGGCCGGGGATCGAACTCGGCCCAGCGCGCCGCCTCGCCCCGGATGACGCTGTTGGACAGCGCGATATTGTCGACGATGCCGGGGAACAGGGTGATCGCGTCGGCCGCTGCATAGGTGTGCAGCAGGAGCGGGCGCGAGCGGCTCGAATTGTTCGGCATCGAGCCGTGGACCATCCGGCAGTTGTGGATCGTCACCGAACCGCGCTTCCCTTTCAGCCAGACGACGTCGCCGAGCCGCACCCTGGGCAGGTCGCGGTCGTGGATCGCGCCGACCCACTGGCCGTCGTCGCCGTAGAGGTCGAACAGGTCTTCCTCATGGCTGCCGGGAATGACGCCCATCGGCCCCATCTCGTCGTCGACATCGGCCATGTAGACGCCGATGGTGAGCGGCGAATAGTTGGAATGGGGCCAGAACTGGATGTCCTGGTGCCATTTCACCTCCTCGCCGCCGCCGGACCATTTGAAGTTCAGCTTGGAGTGGTGGAACTTGACGTCGGGGCCGAGCAGGTCTTCGGCGAGGTCGACGATCGGCCCGCGCAGGCCGAATTCCTCCAGCACCGGATCCTGCGTCACCGGATGGTTGAGCCGGCGCAGGCGCGGATTGTCCGCCGAGTGGGCCGGTTCCAGGTCGAAGGTGTCGTTCGACACCCCGCAATCCCGGCTGTCCTCGATGAAGCGGTTCGTCACCGCCCATAGCCGGTCGAGCCAGTCGTCGGAGACGAAGCTGTCGAGGTGCAGATAGCCGTGCTCGAAATAGAAGCTGCGCTCCCCGTCGCTCAGCACCTTCGCCGGATGTTCGAGAACCTTCTCGGGGGTCATGGCCTTGCCCTCCCTGGGGCGGTGTCGGAGGCTTCTTCGTGCCGCAGCGGTGCGACTACGCGAGCATCAGGCGCTCGCCTTTGGGTTCCGGAACGGTACGCCCCAATTCCCGGGCCCTGTCGATCCAAAACTGGATCGCATCGTTGATGTTCCGCAATGCAGTTTCCTGATCGTCGCCGTGCGCCATGCATCCGGGCAACTCAGGCGCTTCCGCAACATACGCCTGGTCCTCGTTGCTCCAATAGAGAATGATCTCGTATTTGTGCATTAGCCTTCATCCCCCAATTTGTACTTCAGGATCAACTGCCGAACCTGTCTCACCTGATAAGGTTTTACCTGTCCGCCCCGGCTCTGCAGGTTGACGATTTCCACAATGCCTTCCTTGTCGAAAAGATGATGGCTGCCGCGAATCCGCTCAGAAAAACCGAGATGAGACAGTAGCGCCCGAAGGTCGGCGAAGCGAATGTTTGCATCTGACCGGCCTTGAAGAATCTTTTTCAGCAGCCGCTCGTGCCGGCTCACTTGGGCACTCCCGCCATCCGGAGCGTATCCTACACCCGCAATATCTTCCCCGGATTCATAATGTCGTCCGGGTCGAGGGCCTTCTTGACCATGCGCATGAGCGAGACGGCCTCGCCGTGCTCGGCGATCAGGAAGTCCATCTTGCCCATGCCGATGCCGTGTTCGCCGGTGCAGGTGCCCTCCATGGCGATGGCGCGGTGGACCAGGCGCTCGTTGACCGCATTCGCCCGGGCCATCTCGTCTGCGTCTTCCTTGTCGGCGATCAGGACCAGATGGAAGTTGCCGTCGCCGACATGGCCGACGATGGGCGCGATCAGGTTGTTCTCGCGGATGTCGTTCTGGGTCTCGACGATGCATTCGGCGAGCCGGCTGATCGGCACGCAGACGTCGGTCGCCCAGACCTCGGCGCCCTTGCGGATATTCTTGGCGGCGTAGGCGGCGTCGTGGCGCGCCTGCCAAATCTTCGCCCGCTCCTCGGCGCTCGCCGTCCACTGGAAATCGCCGCCGCCCCACTCGTCGGAGATCGCCTTGACCATTTCGGCCTGCTCGGCCGTGCCTGCCTCGGTGCCGTGGAACTCGAACCACAGCATCGGCGCGACCGGCAGGTCGGTGCCCGAATAGTCGTTGGTCGCCTTCATCTGAACCTCGTCGGCGATCTCGATGCGCGCGACCGGGATGCCGAGCTGGATGGTCTCGATCACCGTGTTGACCGCCGCTTCGAGCGAGGGATAGGCGCACAGGGCCGAGACGATGGATTCGGGGATGCCGTAGAGGCGCAGCGCGATCTCGGTAATCACGCCCAGCGTGCCCTCGGAGCCGACGAACAGGCGGGTGAGGTCGTAGCCGGCCGAGGACTTGCGCGCCCGCTGCGCCGTCCTGACGATCCGGCCGTCGGCGGTGACGACGGTGAGGCCGAGCACGTTCTCGCGCATGGTGCCGTAGCGCACCGCGTTGGTGCCGCTGGCGCGGGTCGCCGTCATGCCGCCGATCGAGGCGTCGGCGCCGGGATCGATCGGGAAGAACAGGCCGGTATCGCGCAGATATTCGTTGAGCTGCTTGCGCGTCACGCCGGGCTGGACGCGGCAGTCCAGGTCCTCGGCATTGACCTCCAGCACCGCGTCCATGCGCGTCAGGTCGATGCACAGGCCGCCGTTGAGCGCCGCGACATGGCCTTCCAGCGACGTGCCGGTGCCGAAGGGGATAACGGGCACCCGGTATTCGGCGCAGACCTTGACCGCCTCGGCGACCTCCTCGGTCGATTCGGCGTAGAACACGGCGTCCGGCGGCACGACCGGATGATGATCCTCGCCCTTGCCGTGCTGCTCGCGCACCGATTCGGAGGTCGACAGCCGGTCGCCGAAGCGCTGCTTGAGGATACCGACCGCCTCGTCGATCCGCGACTCCGGCCGGTGCTCGACCGTGCGGTGTATCTGCAGCGCCATGGCGCGGCCTCCCCATTTCCTCCGGGTTGCGGCGAACCCTCAACCGTCGCCCTCCTGCTTACGCCACCGCCGGGCCTGCGGCAAGACGGGCGGCAAGGCACACGGCGGCGGCGCGGCGGCATCCCCGCAATCCGACGGCGGCCGATCGCCGATCGTGAAAATTCCCGGCGGGCCTTCAGGATTTCTTCCGGCCGCCGACGCGCGACAGGAGGCCGGCCATATCGCATTCGTCTATTTCGCTTCCGATATCGCAAACCTCCGATTTTTTCGGCCCGCCCGAAGGCGCATTAGTGCCTCCGTAACCGCTGCCGCAGGATAGCCGTCATGAAGCGCCACCCGCCTTCCCGAAACGAACCGAGACTCCTTCGGTGGGCCGCTCTCGTATCGGTCAGCACGTTCCTGGCCGTCTTCGCGTTCATGTCCAACGGAATCCAGTTGCTGGGCGGGAAAATACCGTTCCCGCAGGTCCAGGAAGCGCGCAGCGACGACGGCGGAGACGGGGACGGGGACGGCGATGGAGACGGCGATGGAGACGGCGATGGGGACGGAGACGGCGACGGCGACGGAGATGGCGACGGGGACGGGGACGGCGACGGAGACGGCGATGGCGACGGGGACGGCGACGGGGACGGCGACGACGACCGCAGTGATGGATGGAGCAGCGACAGCGCTCCGTTCTGACAGGAACGGCGTCCGAATTCGGATCGCACCGCCGAACCCATATCTTCCGAACCTCATTCCGGCGCGACACCGGGCGCGTAATCCCGATCCGAAGGAATCGCGAGCGATAACGCATGCTGCACTTCACTAAAATCGGCGAGAATATCGATACGTCCCGAATTCTGGCCGAATTGGCGAAAGCCCCGGAATTATGGCATGCAGACCGGAGCCGCCAGCGAAAGGTCCGCTGCCAGCGGAACACTCTGAATATCTTTCTTCGCGCGCCCAGGAAACCGCTGCCGCCCGGTGCAAAAAACGCAAATGACGTTCACGAGAGCCGGCTCGCTCCGGCGGCGCGGCATTTTCCTTCTGCACTGCGATTTTGCGAATCGATTGCCGAGAAAACCTGCGGCGAAATCGGGCGCGCAACTCTGGTATCGCTATCGCCCAACGCCGAAGTATTCCCGCATATCGATACCGGCGCGTACTACCGGATCAGGGATCGATACCATCTGGTCTTGCAAAGCCGGCAGGGAAGCCCACTTACGGCCGGGAACGAGACAGCGGTCATGTGGCCGGGAGAACTCTGGGCATTCGACAACAAGGTGACGCATTCGGCGTACAACCGGTCGGTGGAGCCGCGCATTCACCTTATCTTCGATGTTCTGCCGCAGGCCGGTTGCGGGCTGCACGTTTATCCTCCCGAAAATTGAATCCGGCCCGAAAGTTGAATCCGGACGGCGGAAGGAGTCCCGACGACATAACCCGAATCACGCCTCCAGCGGCGTATTCTGCATCGATTCGAACCGGCCGAACTCCATCGGCCACAGTATCTTGACCGCCGCGGCCAGGGCGTGTGCAGCGGAATCGACGCGAATTGCGTTATCGTAGGCTTCCGTGCGCAAGGCGCCGAGAACGCGGCTTTTTCTTGCGACATAGAACGCATCTCTTTCGTCGCGGAATTGCAATTGACGCAGCGAGCGCAACCCCCGTTGCAGCACCCGTTCATAGGCCGCTTCGCGCGCCCGGTCGTCGAGCGCGCCGGCCAATGAAGCGGCATCGGCCATCCCCTCCAGATAGGCCCCGGTCGACGCGGCGTGCGGCGGGCCGAACTCCGGTCTCTTCGGATCGTAAAACCGGCCGCGAAGATCCGGCGCGAGGCCTTCCCACTGCTGCATCGGCAGCAGCCAGTCGTTCATCTCGAAAACGAAATCGGCGAATTCGCGCCGGCCCGTCTGGGCGAACAGCGAGGCGCAGGCCTGGGAGTGCCACGGGACGAATGCGGGATTGCGGTTCCTGTAGTGCCGCGCCCGGCAGCGCTCGAAGGCCGCCGCACACCGCTCGACGGCTGGCGCGTACGCCGACTGCCGACGCGCCAGTTCGGCCTGGAACAACAGGGCTTCGCCCGAATAGAAGTTCCAGTTCTCGCCGTCGCGCGCCTGCGGAAAGAAAAAGGTCCGGAAGCCGTGCTCGTCGTGCTCGAGCGAACCGACTCCGGCGGCCAGCAAGGCGAGCGCGCCGTCGAATTCGTGCGGCGCCGGACATTCCAGAATGGCCAGGCCGGCGACGGCGGCCGCGCCGAGCTTGGCGACATCCCCCTCCACGATGGCGCCGCACCCATTGCCAATGTTCCGGAAATACCGCGACAGGTTAAAGCGCAGATTCCTGAGCCCTGCTTCGCCGATCTCCTTGCGGCCCGAGCGATTTCCGTACCGCAGGAGAGCCGCCGTGGCGAGAAACCGGCGGATCGCATTGTCGGCCGGCGATACGTCGCCCCGGCTTGGCCAGTATTTGTACGGAAGCTCGCCGCCGGACGTCAGATTGGCCAGCATCCATCGACCGATGCCATCGGCCAGCGCCGCGGCGCGTTCCTGATACCCCGACCGATCCGGCGCCACCGCCGGAGACCCGCGAAACAGTTCTACAGGCTCATTATCGTGCCCGGAAAGGAGAAGAAATTGTCTGGCCGAAAACGCGCGCAATTTCCCTTTCGAAAAGAATTCCTTCTCGCGAATCTGTCTTTTTTTCAGAAATGTTTCGTAAGCGCGCTCGAAGCTCAGATTGGCAGCGATCATCCGTGTCGGCGGCAGGCTTACGGCTTCGTCCCGGAAAGCGAATTCCACGCCGGTAACGCCCCGGACCCTATTGAAAAATGTCCCGGAAAATTTCCTGGGATCGACACGGCGAAATTTATCTACGAGACAGACCTCTATATCGGTATCTTCCGGGGCACCGATCGCCTTGCGAAGCGCCCGCAACGGCACACCCTTCGTCCAACCGTCGCGCTGCCGGGCGCCGTTCTTTCGAACGCAAAACCAGGTCGCGCCGTTTCCGATATCGCCGGCTTGCGGCGCCAATCTACCCGTCCTGCGATGCGTCGTCGCCGTCGGTCGGGTTTTCCGTAGCGGACAAGAGTAACGGCAGAAACATTTCCGCAACGAATTCCGCCCGCCCGCTGACCCCGGCTTTCGCATAGAGCGACGTTGCCTGCAATCGCGCTGTACTCTCTTTAACGTTCCGAATTTCGGCAATTTCAGAAAATCGATAACCCTTTATGATTAGCCATGCGGTGTCCTTTTCGCTCCGGGTCATCAGCCACTCGTCCATTTGCTCTTCGATACTCTCGGCGAGCTGCTGCGAAAAAAACTTGGTAATTTTTTTCTCGGCTTCCAACCGGCGCCGGACTCTCCGAAGATCCCGTGCACCGAATACGAGCGCTACCGAAACGCCAACGAAGACAACGAATTCGATAAAGAAATGGGTGGTGCCGAACTCTCCTTCGAGAATCACGTCGACGACAAGATCGTAAATGAAAAATACGATCGCGCCGGCGAGGGCGATCAGGGCAACCTGCTGCCGCCGGATCGTTCTTTTCGTGGCTTTCTTCATCCCGGCAACCCCCGGCCGAAGCGCTGCCCGCGGAAGCCCGCCGCCTCGCCGCACGGCCATTCCGGCCGGCGTTCGGCCGTTCGTCGTTTCGGAGGACCGATCGCCCGGCCTAGTTGCCGTTCCGGGTCGCGGGCGACCCGTGCTCCGCGCCCGTCCTGCTTAAGCCACCGCCGCGGATGCAGCAAGGTGCGCGGCGTCGCTCCCGACGGGGTTTCCCATCGAGCGCCGCTTGCCGTATGAACCTCCCGCCCTGAGTTTGCCGATCCGCCGACTCACCCCGCCCGACCATGCCGACCCTGCCCGATTTCGCCGAACGGACGCCCGACAAGCCCGCGCTCATCATGGCCGGCAGCGGCGAGACCGTGACCTATGCCGACCTGGAGGCGCGGTCGAACCGCTTCGCCCATTTGCTGCGCACGCTCGGCATCCGCGCCGGCGACCACATCGCCTTCTTCGTCGAGAACCATCCGCGCTTCTTCGAGCTGTGCTGGGGCGCCAAGCGGGCCGGGCTCTACTACACGGCGATCAGCTCGTACCTCACAGCCGGAGAGGTCGCCTACATCGTCAACGACTGCGGCGCCCGGCTGTTCGTCTCGACGGACTACAAGCGCGACGCGGCGATTGCCGTACCGCCGCTGTGCCCGAAGCTGGAGCACTGCCTGATGATCGGCGGCGCGGCGGCGGGCTTCGCGTCCTACGAGGATGCCGTCGCCGCCCAGCCGGAAAGCCGGATCGCCGACGAGGTCGAGGGCACGGACATGCTCTATTCGTCCGGCACCACCGGCCGGCCCAAGGCAGTCAAGCGGCCGCTCCAGGGCATGGCGTTCGGCGAGCATGACGGGGCGCTCGCCATGCTGGCCGACGCGGTCGGCCTGCACCGCGACATGGTCTACCTGTCGCCGGCGCCGCTCTATCACGCCGCGCCGCTGCGCTACAACATGGCCTCGGTGGCGGGTAACGTCAAGAGTTGTGTGTCAGGGAGAAGAGGGTAGGGACTCCCTGGTTT
>WTGH01000045.1 GCA_011523655.1 Rhodospirillaceae bacterium | reverse complement strand
GTGAGGGTGAAGGGGAGCGAATTCACTACACACCCTCATCCCGAGTAGGCGCGCCAGCGCCGTATCGAGGGGGCCGAATCGAGGGGCGCCTATCCCGCCGCCGGCGGACGGCCGATGGCGTTTGCGGCGGTCTCGCCCGAACGGATCGCGCCTTCGATGGTGGCCGGCAGGCCGGTGTCGGTCCAGTCGCCGGCGAGATACAGGTTGCGCCAGCGGGTCCGCGCGCCCGGCCGCAGCCGGTCCTGGGCCGGCGTCTGGGCGATTGTGGCGCGCTTTTCGGTGATGACCCGGCAGGGCGGCACGGGGCCTGCCGCGCCGGTTGCCCGGCAGATTTCCTCCCAAACCGTGCCGGCGAGCCGGTCGTGGGGCAGGCCGGCCTCGGCGACCCCGGCGCTGATGGTGACGGAGAGCACGTCGCCGCGCAGGAACAGCCATTGCGCCGTTCCCCCGATCAGGCCCAGCAGCGGCAGACCGCCGGGCAGGGCGAACCCGTCGCCGACGACCCCGCCATCCACAACGTAATGCAGGTTGACGATCGGCCGGTATTCCGCCGGCGTCGCGACATCCGGGAACAGGGCGGCGCAGGCGGCGGGCGGCACGGCGCTCACGACGGGTTCGCCCGGCGCGACCGCGACCGTCTCCCCGCCGGCGTTCAGCGCGGACACCGCGGCATCGCCGAAGGAGACCGAACGGATGCGGACGCCGGGCCGGAACCGGCCGCCGCGGGCCTCCAGCCATGTCACCGCCGGATCGGCGAAACTTTCGGACAGGCCGGTTCGCGCGATGCAGGGGCGGAAGGCGGTCTCGCCGCGAAACAGGATCTCCGCCATCACCGGCCAGAGCAGCCGGGCCGCGCCGGCGGCGGCTTCGGTGTTCAGGACCGCAACCGCCATCGGCTCCCAGAAGCGTTCGTAGAGGCGGCGGCGCGCCGAGCCCGGCGGCCCGTCGAACAACTCCGCGACCGTGCGGTCCCCGGCCCGCCGCAGCTTCAGGGCGGCGGCATAGTCCGCAAGTCCGGTATCCGGCACGCGCCGGCCCGGCGCGCAGACCCACCAGGGCAGCGGCCCGCGGTTCGGCCGCAGGGTCCAGCGCGCGCCCGATCCGAGATCGACGAACGGCAGGCGCGCGGGCGCAACCTCGATCAGCGGGTCCGGCGCCCCGATGTCGCGCAGCAGCGCCATGGCCGACCGGTTGCCGGATAGCAGCAGGTGGTTGCCGTTGTCGATCGTGCGGTCGAGCGCGGAATCGTGGAACGAGCGGCAGCGCCCGCCCGGCTGGCCGGCCGTTTCGAACACGGTGACCGACCAGCCCAGCCCGGCGAGCCGCACCGCCGCGGACAGGCCGGCGAGGCCGGCGCCGATCACCCAGGCCCGGGAGGCGGTATCGGACGTCATCCGGCTCAGATCAGGCCGTAACGCACGGCGATCCACAGTTTGCGCGGCCGGGAAAGCGACACCGGCTCGGCATAGCGCTGCCAGCCGCGCCGCTCCAGCGCGGCCAGAATGGCGCGGTAGCCCATCATCATCATCCGCGCCGGCCGCATCGGGCCACGCCGGCTCCGGCGCATGTGTTGCAGCGCCATCCGGTAGTGCTGCTTGGCCATGCGTGCGACCTCGGCGCAGATCGCCGGCAGGGCCGAATGGCCGAGCACCGTATAGGGATCGCGCGACTCCAGTCCCTGCGCGGCGATCAGCTCGGCGGGCAGGTAAAGCCGGCCGCGCCTTGCGTCTTCGTCCAGATCGCGCAGGATGTTGGTCAGCTGCAGTGCGCGGCCGAGATGATGGGCGACCCGGCGGCCCCGCTCCCCCTCGGCGCCGAACGCCCGGATCGAGAGCCGGCCGACCGCGGACGCCACCCGGTCGCAATAGGTGTCGAGCGCCGCCAGGCTCGGCCCGCGAATGTCCTCTATTGCGTCCATCTCCATGCCGTCGATGACGGCGAGGAAATCCTCCTTCTCAAGTCCGAACTGGCGCACCGGCCGCACCAGCGCGCGCAGGGTCATGATCTGCGGATCGCCGCGGTAGACCCGGTCGATCTCCCGGCGCCAGATTTGCAGCCGGCCGATCTTCTCCGCCGCCGGCGCGGCCGCGTCGGCGATGTCGTCGACCTCCCGGCAGAAGGCGTAGATCGCGAACATCGCGTTGCGCCGGTCCTCCGGCAGGATTTTCATGGCGGCGAGGAAGGAGGTGCCCGACGCCTGGACGATCTCCTGCGCGTGGGTCAGCGCCTCGAAATCCGGCGGCGGCAGGCTGTCGGCGGCGGCGTTATCCGTGCCGGTATCGGGGCCGGGCGGCGGCGGGCGGTCGGGGTCGGGGGCGGTTGCGGTCACGGAACGAGGCTGTCGGGGCGGCAATGCCTTCACGTTTACCGGGCGACTCTATCGCCCGCCATCGAACGGCGTCACGCTTTTTTCGGCGGTGTCCTTGTCTGTGTCTCCGGCGTCGGCGGCCGAAGCCTTCAAAGCCGGGAAAGGACGGCGCGGCGGGCGGGCGATGCGCCGATCGGGAACGGATACTGCGCTTCGGCCAGTCGGCGCTGTTGCGGTGAAGACGGAAGCAGCCGAATACCGGAGTCAACTTAAGTATTGACACCGGATTCGTATTCACCACATGTTCCCCGCGAACTTGCTCCCCCCCGGATTTGCCTGCATGGGCCCCGGGGGGGTTATTGTTTGCAGGTATTGCCGATGGAAGAGCCCGCGATCAAACGGGCCATCGCCTTTATCGATGGTCAGAACCTCTTCCGCCACGCCAAGGAAGCGTTCGGCCACCACCATCCCAACCATGACCCGAACAAGCTGTTCGATGCCGTTTGCGGCGAATACGGCTGGCAAAACCGGGGCGTGCGTTACTACACCGGCGTTCCCAAAGCCGATAGGGACCCGTTCTGGCACGGCTATTGGACGAAACGGCTGCGGGCGATGCGGAACGGCGGAATTCATGTCACCTATCGAACATTGAAATACCCCGGCGGCAGACCGGTGGAGAAGGGTATCGATGTCCGCATAGCCCTCGATGTAATACGGATGGCCCGCGAGATGCACTACGATGTCGGAGTGAATTTCAGCCAGGACCAGGATCTGGCCGAGGTCGCCCGGGAAGTGCGCAGAATCGCCCGCTCGCAGGAGCGCTGGATCAAGCTGGTATCTGCGTTTCCGTCCAGCCCGACAGCCACGTCGCGGCGGGGTATCGACCGCACCGACTGGCTGCCCATTGAACGGCATGTCTACGATGCCTGTCTCGATCCGCGGGATTATCGCCCGCGAACCGTCAGGCAATCCGGCCCGGCAGGTCGCGGGCGATAGATCAGCGCCTGTTGCCTCGACGTGCAACGGCACCGGGGCGCCCCTCGCCATACATCTGCACTCCGCGAAATGGCGCTATTATGCCGTTCCCGGCTTTGGGTCGCGCCGATCGGCCCGCCTCACGTCCCCGGCGTCGGCGACCGTGGGCGCATCATCCAGGCCCGGCCCAGTTCGCCGAGCACGCCGCGGCCGGCGGTGAGGGCGGCGCGGGGCTTCGACAGTTCGATGCGCGCCGCCACCGGATCGCCGGCGCGCAGGCGCTTCGACAGGCTGTGCGCCAGGGCGAGGATGGTGGCGCTCTCCCAGGCCAGGCGGCGGCTGCGCAGCGCCGGCATCAGGGGCCGCGCGTCGCGAAGCAGCGCATCGACGCCGTCGAGGCAGCGGTCCTTGACCCGTTTCAGGCCGGGCGGCATGGCGTCCAGAGCCAGCTCCTCGACCGCCGCACCCTCGGCCGCCATCCAGTCGCCGGGCAGGTAGACCCGGTCGAGGCTGCGGTAGTCGTCGGCGCAGTCCTGCAGGTGGTTGATGACCTGCAAGGCATTGCACAGGGCGTCGGCGGCGGGCCAGGCGCTGTCCGGCCCGCCGTGCAGGTCGATCAGGAAGCGGCCGACCGGCGCCGCCGAGTGGCGGCAATAGTTCATCAGGTCGTCCCAATCGTCGTAGCGGGACTTCACGGCGTCCTGCTTGAAGGCGACGATCAGGTCCCGGCAATGGCGGATGACCTGCCCCGTCCCGGACAGGGTCTCGCGGACGCGGTGCGCCTTTTCGTAGACCGGATCGTCGGTCTTGCCGGTCAGCGCACGGTCGAACCCCTCGAGGCGGGCGATCTTGTCGTCGGGATCGAGCGCGGGATTGTCCGCGATATCGTCGATCGCCCGGGCATAGGCGTAGAAGATCGCGACCTTCGGGCGGAGCCGCCGTGGCAGCAGGAAGGAGCCGACGGGAAAGTTCTCGTCCCCGGCGCCCTTGCCCGATGGGGTCTCCGCCGTTGTCATAGAGTGCCTCGGCATGGCCCTGCCGGCGGGCCGAACCCATAGGGGAGCGGTCCTGCCGGGCGGAAAAAGCGACGATACGGCCCGCTACCACGTTCGCAGCCGCAAGCCAATTGCTGTAGGGAAACCGCCGGAACCCGGCCCAGGCCGAAACCCGCGCCGACGGGAGCCCGATGCGCGTCGACGACTTCGATTTTGCCCTGCCGAAAGACCGGATCGCCCAGGCGCCGGCGCGGCCGCGGGATTCGGCGCGGCTGCTCTGTGTGGGCGACGGGGTGGGCGACGGGGTGGGCGACGGGGTCGGCGGCGGGCTGGCCGACCGGACGGTGCGCGACCTGCCGGCCTTGCTGCGCCCCGGCGACCTGCTGGTGATGAACGATACGAAGGTGATCCCGGCGCGGCTGCGCGGCGTCCGGTCGGCGGCGCGCGGCGAGGCCGGTATCGAACTGACCCTGCATCGGCAGATGCCGGGCGGAAGCGGGGCGGAGACGCGCTGGCTGGCTTTCGCCCGGCCGGGCAAGCGGCTCAAACCCGGCGATACCGTGCGCTGCCCCGGCCTGCCCGAAGCGACGGTTGTGGAGAAACGGACAGGCGGCGAAGTCCTGCTCGCCTTCGAGGCCGGGGCGGCGGCGCTGCTGGAAGCCCTCGACGCAGCCGGAGAAATGCCGCTGCCGCCCTACATCGCCCGGGCGGGAGCGTGCCGGGACGACCGGGACGATTACCAGACGGTCTATGCGCGTGCGCGCGGCGCCGTCGCCGCGCCGACGGCCGGGCTGCATTTTACCGAAGACCTGTTCGGGGCGCTGGACCGGCGCGGCGTCGACCGCGCTTTCGTCACCCTGCATGTCGGCGCCGGCACCTTCCTGCCGGTCAAGGCGGCGCGGGTGGCCGACCATCGGATGCACGCCGAAACCGGCACGGTCTCCGCAGCAACGGCGCAGCGGATTAACGACGCGCGCGCCGCCGGCGGCCGGATCGTCGCCGTCGGCACGACGAGCCTGCGCCTGCTGGAAAGCTGCACCGACGGCAGCGGCCGGGTCCGCCCGTTTGTGGGAGAGACCGACATCTTCATCGTCCCCGGTTCGCCGGTCCGCAGCGCCGATCTGCTGCTGACCAATTTCCACCTGCCGCGCTCGACCCTGTTCATGCTGGTCTGCGCCTTCGCCGGCACGGCGCGGATGAAAGCCGCCTACGCCCATGCCGTCGAACGCGGCTACCGCTTCTACTCCTACGGCGACGCCTGCCTGCTGGAGCGCGAGAAGTGACCGGGTTCCGATTCGAAATGTTGGCGACCGACGGCGCGGCCCGGCGCGGCCGGCTGCACACGGCCCACGGCACGGCGGAGACCCCGGCCTTCATGCCGGTCGGCACCGCGGGCACGGTCAAGGCCATGCTGCCGGCGCATGTCGCGGGCACCGGCGCGGAGATCGTGCTCGGCAACACCTATCACCTGATGCTGCGGCCGGGCGCGGCCCGCGTGAAGGAACTGGGCGGCCTGCACCGCTTCATGGACTGGCCCGGCCCGATCCTCACCGACAGCGGCGGCTTCCAGGTCATGTCGCTCGGCAGCCTGCGCACCCTTTCCGAAGAGGGCGTCACCTTCCGCTCCCATATCGACGGCAGCGAACATGCGCTCACGCCCGAGCGCTCGACGGCGATCCAGGACGATCTGGATGCGACGGTCTCCATGGTCCTGGACGAATGCACGCCATGGCCCGTGGAGGAGGCTGCGGCAGCGGACTCGATGCGCCTGTCGATGCGCTGGGCGGAGCGGAGCCGCGCCGCCTTCCGCGCCCGGCCCGGCTACGGCCAGTTCGGCATCGTGCAGGGCAGCGTGTTCCCGGACCTGCGCGCCGAATCCGCGGCAGCGCTGGCCGACATCGGCTTCGAGGGCTACGCCGTCGGCGGCCTGGCGGTCGGCGAGGGCCAGCAGGCCATGTTCGACGCGCTTGAGGTGACGACGCCGGCCCTGCCCGGCGAGAAGCCGCGCTACCTGATGGGCGTCGGCCGGCCGTCGGACATTGTCGGGGCGGTCGCCCGCGGCATCGACATGTTCGACTGCGTCCTGCCGACCCGGTCCGGCCGCACCGGCAAGGCGTTCGTGCCGGGCGGCGAACTCAACATCCGCAACGCGCGCCATGCCGGGGCGGACCGGCCGCTCGATCCGGATTGCGCCTGCCCGGCCTGCCGGCGCTTCAGCCGGGCCTATCTGCACCACCTGTTCAAGGCCGGCGAGATGCTCGGGCCGATCCTGCTCACCTGGCACAACCTTCAGCATTTCCAGGACCTGATGCGGGACATCCGGTCCGCGGTCGAAACCGGCAATTTCGCGCTATACAGCCGGGAGCACGCCGCCGCCGAGGCAGCCTTCGATCCGCAGGCCGCATGAGCGCCCGCCGCAGCACGCCCGAGAGGGATGTCCATGTCCGCGCCGACCGAAACCCACACGCTCACCCAATTGGGCCAGCCGACGGAAATTCCCGCCTCGCCCGACGAGGCGGTCATCGAATCCGTCCCCAATCCGCACCCCGGCAAGACCTATCTGGTGCGCTTCGTCTGCCCGGAATTCACCTCGCTGTGCCCGCTCACCGGCCAGCCGGATTTCGCCCATCTGGTCATCGACTATGTGCCGGCCGAACGGATCGTCGAGAGCAAGTCCCTCAAGCTGTTCCTGACCTCCTTCCGCAACCACGGCGCGTTCCACGAGGCCTGCACCGTCGGCATCGGCGAACGGCTGGTCGACGTGCTGGCGCCGGCCTGGCTGCGCATCGGCGGCTACTGGTATCCGCGCGGCGGCATGCCGATCGACGTGTTCTGGCAGACCGGCGAACCGCCGGACGGCCTGTGGCTGCCGGACCAGGGCGTGCCGCCCTATCGCGGGCGCGGCTGACCCGGCGCGGACAGGTCCGGGGATGAGCGCCGCCGCCGATATCCGGGCCGAGGCGGCGCGGCTGGGCTTCGACGCCGTCCGCTTCGCGCCGGCCCGGCTGCCGGCGGCGGCGGGCGACGATCTCGACCGCTTCCTGTTGCAGGGCTATGCCGGCGACATGGGTTGGCTGGCGATGACCCGGGCGCGCCGCCGCTCGCCTGAGCGCATGTGGCCGGACGCGCGGACCGCCATCGTTCTGGGCGTGAACTACGGGCCGGCCGGCGACCCCCTCGCTGTTCTCGAAAGGCGCGACCGGGGCGCGATCTCGGTCTACACGCAGAACGACGACTATCACGATGTCGTCAAGAAGCGGCTGAAGGCGCTGGCCCGCCGGATCGCCGGGCGCTTCGACGCCGAGGTCAAGGTTTTCGTCGATACCGCGCCGCTGATGGAAAAGCCGCTCGCCGAGCGGGCCGGGCTGGGCTGGCAGGGCAAGCATACCAACCTCGTCTCGCGCGACTTCGGCAGCTGGCTGTTCCTCGGGACCATTCTCACGACCCTCGACCTCCCGGCGGACCCGCCGGAGATGGACCATTGCGGCTCGTGCCGGGCCTGCCTCGACATCTGCCCGACCGGCGCCTTCCCGGCGCCCGGCCGGATCGATGCGCGGCGCTGCATCAGCTACCTCACCATCGAGCACAAGGGGCCGGTCCCGCGCGCGCTGCGGCCCCTTATGGGCAACCGGATCTACGGCTGCGACGATTGCCTGGCGGTCTGCCCGTGGAACAAGTTCGCCCGCCGGACCGAGGAGCCCGCTTTCCTGCCGCGGGCCGAACTGACCGCGCCGCGGCTGGCCGACCTGGCGACGCTGGACGACGCCGGATTCCGGGCCCTGTTCCGCAAGTCGGCGGTCAAGCGGATCGGCCGCGACCGCTTCGTCCGCAACGTCCTGATCGCGATCGGCAACAGCGGGAGCGCCGACCTGGCCGCGACTGCCGAAGCCTTGCTGGGCGATGAATCGGCGCTGGTGCGCGGCGCGGCGGTCTGGGCGCTGCGGCGGCTCGATCCGGCGCGGGCCGAAGCGCTGAGGGCAGCCGCGGATCCGGCGGAGACCGATCCGGACGTGCGCGCCGAGTGGGCGCCCTGACCGCTACTCCGCCGCGACGGCGACGCCGGCCGGACAGGTGACGCCCGTGCCGCCGAGGCCGCAATAGCCGCCGGGGACCTTCGCGAGATACTGCTGGTGGTAGTCCTCGGCATAGAAAAACGCCGGCGCGTCGAGGATTTCGGTGGTGATCGGCCCGTAGCCGGCGGCGGCGAGCCGGTCCTGGAACAGCGCCTTCGTCGCTTCGGCGCGCGATTTCTGTTCCGCCGTCGTGCAGTAGAGGCCAGAACGGTACTGGGTGCCGACATCGTTGCCCTGGCGCATGCCCTGGGTCGGATCGTGGTTCTCCCAGAACAGCTTCAGGACTTCCTCGGCGGGAATCGTCGCCGGATCGTAGACGACCAGCACGACCTCATTATGGCCGGTCATGCCGCTGCACACTTCCTCGTAGGTCGGGTTCGGCGTCTCGCCCGCGGCGTAGCCCGCGGCGGTCGTGAAGACGCCCGGCGCCTGCCAGAAGACCCGCTCCGCGCCCCAGAAACAGCCCATGCCGACGATCAGCGTCTCCATCCCGTCAGGGAAGGGCGGCTCGATCGGGTTGCCGTTGACATGGTGCCGGTTCTCGACCGGCACCGCCTGCGCCCGCCCCTTCAGCGCCCGGCCCGGCGCGGGCATCTCCAGCTTGCGTCGCGGGATGAAGAACATGGCAGGGGATCCTCTCAAGCCGGCCTCTGTCCGAACGACATAAGCGATCCGGTGCGAACCGGCCAGTGTCCGGCCCGCGAACTTTAGGGAACGGTTTGAAACCCTCCCCTACGGCGTCAAGCGAACCGCGGGATCGAGCAGACTGCTGCGCAGGGTTTGCCATCGCCTCGATTTGTGTTACATGTAACGCACGAGATTGCCGAAGGCAGAGCCATGACCGACCGTTCCGCCGCCCGTCGCGTCCGCAAGCATCGCGATGCCCGCCGGGCCTCCGGATTGCGCCTCGTGCAGCTATGGGTGCCCGATTCGCGCGCGCCGGGATTTGCCGAAGAGTGCCGCCGCCAGACCGCGTCGGCGGCCGCGTCCGACCGCGCGGACGCCGACCTCGGCGGCTTCCTCGACGCGGCGCTCGAAGACTTCGGAACGTGGGAGTGAGGGAAAACCGGGAAGCGACGGACATCCGGCGGTGAGACGCGGCGACCTCGTCACCGTCGCATTGCCCGGCGATTTCGGCAAACCCCGTCCGGCCCTCGTCATCCAGTCCGGCCTCTTTGCGGACCACGCCACGGTCACCGTCTTCCCCGTAACCACCGCTGCGACGGACGCGCCGCTTTTCCGCCTGCCGGTCGATCCGTCCCCGGACAACGGCCTGCGCCAGCCGTCTTTCGTCATGGTCGACAAGGCCATGTCAATCCGCTCGGAAAAGCTCGGCGCGCCATTCGGGCGGCTTGCCGAGGCAGACATGAACCGCGTCAACCGGGCTCTCGCACTATTCCTCGGTATCGCGTCGTGAAGAGCGGTAGGCTTGCCCGGCACCGGTCGCCGTCGCGCCCTAGCCCCGGAACGGGCTTGCCGGGTAGGTGCCGAGGAGGGTCCATTCGGTGGTGAAGAAATCCAGTTCCTCGAAGGCCCATTTCATGGGCTGCTCGTCCGGGTGGCCTTCGACGTCGGCGTAGAACTGGGCGACGGTGAAGGCGCCGTCGATGATGTAACTCTCCAGCTTGGTGATGTTGATGTTGTTGGTCGCGAAGCCGCCGAGCGCCTTGTAGAGCGCGGCCGGCACGCTGCGGACACGGAAGACGAAGCTGGTGATCGTCTTGCGGCTGCCGGCGGCCGGCGTCAGAATCCCCGTCCCTCAGGATTTCTCTGCGAAAGGCCGCACGGCGGGCAACGCCCACCTTGCCGATGCGCACCTTGTCGAAGCGGCGGAGAAGGTTGGAGCAATCGTCGCCGCCGCGATGACGAGTCAACGCCCACGACCGATCACGCATCGACAATGGCGCCGCACCGCTCCGGGTCGCGGAGCCCGTCGGAAGCGCGCATCAATCCGGCGCGACCGTCTCGCCCGTGTAAAAGGCCGCCGTGCGCTGCGCCGCGGCACGCGCAACGTCGGGGTCCGTTCCCGCCGCCTCGGCCGCCCGGCCCCACGCCGCGCTGCTGCCCAGGAGAAGCGCCTTTCCGTCACGAGTCGTGTGGAAGGTTGCCGCGTCCGGCTTGGGTTCGTTCGGCCGCGCAAGATGCAGTTCCATCCCCAGCAGGCCCATCTCCCAGCCGACGCCGACGGCGCCGGGACCGAACGTGTGCCAGTGGTCGGACACCAGCGCGGTATGCGTAATCGCCAGGCGCGAGCGGCCGGTACCTTCGCTGCACAGACGCGCCTCCACCCAGCTCACGTCACCGCCGAACTCCCACGTCAGCCCGAGATGCGAGGGAGGCTCGCAGTGCCTGATCGTGCCGCCTGCGTTTCCCTCCAGTTGGTAGCGACCGCCGAGTTCGAGGCGGCCGCTGACTGGCAGGAACCAGCGCGGGATTCGTTCCGCGCTCGTCACGGCGTCCCAGAGGTCCTCCACCGTCGTCGCGTAGCTGCGCGCGAGGGTGACCGCGCGCGCGGCCTGTCCGTCGCGCTCCAGGGACGACACTGTGCGCTCCACAGCGCCGAGGAGGCGTTCGACATCCAGGTCCATGGCTGCTCCGTTTCGTCAGGCAGGCGATTATCCATGTACGTGCGACTGCGTACAACAAATCGAGCCCCGTGGACGACGGCTCCGACCGCCCGCAAGGTCGCAGACCGTCCGACAACGGCAAGTCGCAAGCGCGCCCAATGGCGACGCGCCTCGACGAGCGCGAGCGCCGCTCGGGCCTCCGGATTGCGCCTTGTGCAGCTATGGGTGCCCGCTTCGCGTGCGCCGGGCTTTGCCGAGGAGTGCCGTCGCCAGACCGCGCTGGCTGCCGCATCCGACCGCGCGGACGCCGACCTCGGCGGTTTCCTCGATGCGGCGCTCGAAGACTTCGGCCCCCGTGAGTAACGCGAATCCCGTCCGGCCCGTCCCGCCGTCGCGCCCTAGCCCCGGAACGGGCTTGCCGGGTAGGTGCCGAGGAGGGTCCATTCGGTGGTGAAGAAATCCAGTTCCTCGAAGGCCCATTTCATGGGCTGCTCGTCCGGGTGGCCTTCGACGTCGGCGTAGAACTGGGCGACGGTGAAGGCGCCGTCGATGATGTAACTCTCCAGCTTGGTGATGTTGATGTTGTTGGTCGCGAAGCCGCCGAGCGCCTTGTAGAGCGCGGCCGGCACGCTGCGGACCCGGAAGACGAAGCTGGTGATCGTTTTCCGGCTGCCGGCGGCCGGCGTCAGATGCTCCGGCCCCATGATGATGAAGCGGGTCGTGTTGTGGTCGGCATCCTCGATCTGGTCGCGCAGGATCTTCAGCCCGTAGATGTCCGCCGCCAGGGACGACGCGATGGCGCATTTCGCCTTGTCGCCCCATTGCGCGACGTCGCGCGCCGCGCCGGCGGTGTCGAAATGGATCGCCGGCTCGACGCCCAGCTCGGCGATCAGCTTGCGGCACTGGTCCAGCGCATGGATATGGCTGTGGATCTCCTTCAGGCCGTCGATTTCGGCGTCCGGCGTGCCGAGCAGGCAATGCTCGACCCGCTGAAAGTGTTCGCCGATGATGTAGAGGCCCGAATGGGGCAGCAGGTGGTGAATGTCCGCCACCCGGCCGGCGACCGAATTGTCGATCGGGATCATGGCGAGCCGCGCCCCGCCGTCGCGCACCGCGGCGAAGCTGTCCTCGAAGGTGGCGCAGGGCAGCGGCTGCATGTCCGGGTAGACCTGGCGGCAGGCGATGTGGGAGTTCGCGCCCAGGGTGCCCTGGAAGGCGATGCGGTTGGCGGCGGTCTCGATCATGCGTCTTGTTCCAGCATTGCCCGCGCCCGTGCAAGGTCTTCCGGCGTATCGACGCCGAAGGGTACGCCTTCGACCACGGCCGCGTCGATGCGCATGCCGGCCTCCAGCGCGCGCAACTGTTCGAGCTTTTCCCTTTTTTCCAACGGGCTCGGCGGCAGGCCGACGAAACGGTCGAGGGCCGGACGGCGCCAGGCGTAGATGCCGATATGGTGCCAGACCGGCCCGGCGCCCGATGGGGCCGCGGCCCGGGTGAAATACAGCGCCCTACCGACCATGGGGCCGACCGTGGGGCCGACCATGGGGCCGACAGCGGCGCCGTCCGCGAGGCTCATCACGGCCTTGACGACGTTCGGGTTGTCGCGCTGGCCCGGATCGGCGGTCGGCACGACGAGGGTCGCGATATCGACCGCCGGGTCGCGCAGGGGGACGAGCGACGCGCGGATCAGGGCGGGATCGATCGCCGGCAGATCGCCCTGGAGGTTGACCACGATCCCGAAGCGGCCTTCGGGATCGCGGATCGCTGCGGCGGCCTGGACCCGGTCGGAGCCGGACGGCAGCTCCGGACCGGTCATCACGGCCTCGCCGCCGGCGGCCTCGACCGCGTCGGCGATCGCCCGGTCCGCGCAGGCGACGATGACCGGGCCGACACCGGCTTCGACGGCGCGCCGCCAGACATGGACGATCATCGGCGCGCCCGCAATTGTCGCAAGCGGCTTGTCCGGCAACCGCGTCGCGGCCAGCCGGGCGGGGATAATTACCAGCGATTCCCGGCCGTTATCGGTCATGTATCGGGCGTAACCCGCGGTTCGCAAAGGATTTATGTGACATCGTGTCGCCAAGTCCCGGCCTGTCGAGGCTGCGGGGCCGTCACTATAACCGGAGGCGTGTGTTCAGGTCCGTCGGCGCCGCGCCCGCTTCCGTGCCGCGGCGATCCGGGAACGGCCCTGCCGGGACGTTGCAGAATGCGGCGTCTTCCGGCCAGGGTCGAGGGGCCTGCGTTGCAGGAAAAGCCCGGTCGCCGCCATGAATATCAACTCCCTTGCCGCCTCTGTCCTGGTCGTGGGCATCAGCGCCCTGGTGATCAGCAAGGTGGGCGATATTCTCGTCCCGGAGACCTATTTCAGCCACAAGGCGGAAGCCGCACACACGCCCGGAACCGCCGCGCCGGCGAAAAAGGCCGCCCCGGACCCGGCGGTCGCCGTCGCCCTGGCCGCCGCCGACGCGGCCAAGGGCGAGAAGCTGGTACGCAGCAAGTGCAAGTCCTGCCATACCTGGAACAAGGGCGGCCGCAACAGCGTCGGCCCCAATCTCTGGGGCGTCGTCGGCCGCGAGAAGGCGACCGTCGACGGTTTCAGCTATTCCTCGGCGATGAAGGCTGCGGGCGGAGACTGGTCCTTCGAGGAAATGTACACCTTCCTCAAGCGGCCGAGCGCGAAGATCAAGGGCACGAAGATGACCTACCGCCTGCGCAAGTACAAGCAGCGCGCCGACGTGATCGCCTTCCTGCGCACCCAGACCGATACGCCCCTGCCGCTCCCCGAGGCAGGCGACGCGGCCGGGAAAGCGGAGTAGCCGCCCGCCGGGCGCCCCAGACGGGAAGGGGCGCCGCAGCGCCATGACCGGCGTTTGCCCCGAAGAATTCGTCGAGATTGCGAACCGGCTTGCCGACGCGAGCGGCGCCGTCATCCGCCCGCATTTTCGCAGCGGCGTCGCCGTGGCCGACAAGCACGACGAAAGCCCGGTCACGATCGCCGACGAGGCCGCCGAGCGGGAAATCCGCCGTCTGCTGGAGGAAAGCTGCCCCGGCCACGGCATCGTGGGTGAGGAATTCGGCGGCGACGGGGCGGCATGCGACTTCATCTGGGTGATCGACCCGATCGACGGCACGCGCAGCTTCATCTGCGGCGTCCCGACCTTCACCACCCTGATCGCCCTGCTGCGCGACGGCGAACCGATCCTGGGCGTCATCGACCAGCCGGTTTCCGGCGAACGCTGGGTCGGCGCGCGCGGCCGCGGCACGACCTTCAACGGGGCGCCGGTCAGGACGGCCGCGCCGAGGCCGCTCGCCGAAGCGGCGATGTTCACGACCGCGCCGGACATGTTCGAAGGGACCGTATTCCGGGGCGCAGCGGCGGCGGAGGCCTATGGCCGGCTCCGGGCGGCAACCCGTCTAACCCGCTTCGGCCTGGACGGCTACGCCGCCGGGCTGCTGGCGAGCGGCCTGATCGACCTGCATGTCGAAGGGGACATGAAACCGTGGGATTACATGGCGCTGGTCCCGGTGATCGAGAATGCCGGCGGCGTCATGACCGACTGGGACGGCCGGCGCCTGACGCTCGAGGCCGGCGCCGGGCTCACGCTTGCCGCGTCCTCGCCCGCCCTGCACGCAGCGGCGCTGGATATCCTCGGGAACGGCCGGGCGCAACCGAGTGGATAGCCCGGTAGGGGCGAAACCCACGACCGCAACGATCTAAGAAAAATTTACGAAAATATTAAATTTTTCTCTTGACAAGCCGGTTCAAGGCTCTATCTTCCTTCGCAGCATAGTGCAGAAGTGCGCCCGGACGGAACGCCCCTCCCCATTCCTGCCGCCCCGGTCCGCAGTCCGGGCCTGTCCCATACCGGATCGCCGCAGCGGCTTTGAGTCGATAGGGAATTTTTCATTGACTATTGGGGTGCTTTTGAAAAAGGCATATATACCTGAATTCAAGACGCAGTATATCGCGGTTCGGACAGATTTAACCGCAATATATTGTGGTCCGGCGCCTCCAGTGGCCCGGTCCGGTGCAAAAAAACACGGTAGACATACCGATCTGTCTATTTGTCGCCTGCGGGACCCTGCGGCAGCCGGAACCGCGGGGCGCCTGCCGCCCTACGCGCGCCTGCCGCTTTATGCGCGCAGCAGGCTGCGCATGTCGTTCGGCAGCGCAAAGGCGGCGGCGAAGATATCCGCGTTGAAATAGCGCGTCTTCAGGCCGACGGCGTCGATCTGGTCCTGGATCGTGGCGCTGCTCCAGCGGCGCAGGCCGGGATCGTCGGTCGCCCAGCCGAACGCCATGAAGCCGCCATTGTAGGTCGGCACCGGCGCCAGGTAGAAGGCCGGGTCGGCGAACAGCCTGCGGAACGCGGTATGGCTCGCCGTCACTTCGTCGCCCTGCAGGGACGGCACGCCGTTCTGCGTCACCAGCACCCCGCCCTCCTTCAGGCAGCGCTTGCAGTTGCGGTAGAAGTCTTCGGTGAACAGGGCGGCGCCGGGACCGACCGGATCGGTCGAGTCCACGATCGCAATATCGAAGCGCCGGTCCGTCTCCGCGGCGAAGCGGGCGCCATCGGCGAACACCAGTTCGGCGCGCGGATCGTCGAACGCGCCGGCCGACAGTGCCGGCAGCCAGGCCTTCGCCAGTTCCACCACGCGCGGATCGATCTCGACCTGGGTTGCCCGGACCTCGGGATGGCGCAGCGCTTCGCGCAGGCAGCCGCCGTCGCCGCCGCCGACGATCAGGACGTCCAGCCCGTCCTCCGGCCCGCTGCCTCCGGGATCGCTGAAAAGCGCGGCTTTCCGCGCCAGGATCGCCGGGTGGGCCAGCATCTCGTGATAGACATATTCGTCGGCCTCGGTGGTCTGGATCGCGCCGTCGAGGGCCAGGACCCGCCCGAACAGCCGGTTCTCGAAGATCGCAAGGTCGTGCAATCCGGTATGTTCGCGGTGCAGCACCCGGTCGACGGTAAGCGACTGCCGGATGCCGTCATGCAGGGTCTCGTCGAACCAGTCCATCGGCGCCCCGTTCATTGGCCCGTTCATCGGGCCGCTCAGCCGCCGGCGCCGCGGCGGTGTTCGGATATTTCGATCCGGCCCGGCGCGAAGGCCTCCTCCAGCACGGCGACCGCCCGGTACGGATCGCAGGCCCCGCACATGAACACGTCGGCGGCGGCATAGCCCCGTTCGGGCCAGGTATGGATCGCGATATGGGATTCGGCCAGCACGACGACGCCCGAAACGCCCTTCTGCGCGCCGAACGGGTGCATGTAGCTGTGCAGGACCGTGGCGCCGCTCTCCCGCGCTGCGCGGACCAGCGCCTCCTCGACGGCGCGGACGTCCGAAAGATTGCCGGCGTCCCACAACTCGGCGAGCAGATGCGTTGCGGCGGCGTCCGCGGTCATGGTCTGCCCGGCCGCCGCGGGAACGGGCGGGGGATCGGCCGGCGCGCTCAGAACTGGTCTTCCGCCAGCGCCATCACCGTGTCGCCGCTGTCGGCGATGCTGGCGAGCAGGCCGCCGGACCGGCTGAGGACGTGATCGGCGTAGAAGCGGGCCGTCTTGATCTTGGCCCCGCACCAGGCGCTTCCGCCCCCGTTGGCGCCGTTCGCGCCCTCGGCGGCGGCCGCCGCTGCGGCGTTGCCCATCAGCCAGCCGCCGGCCGTGTTGCCGAACAGGGTGAGATAGGGCACGGCATGGGCCGAGGCCTTGCAGATATCGGCCGGGCCGGTCGCCAGCATCCAGTCCGTCGCCTGTCCCAGGGCTTTGGCGGACAATGACAGCGCCCTGCCCGTCGCCGCGACATCCGGGTTGCCCGACGCGGCGATGCCGGCGGCGTCCGCGGCCATGCCGGCGATAAAGCCGAACGCCGCCTCGCCGCCGTCGCGCAGGATCTTGCGGCCCATCAGGTCGTTGGCCTGGATGCCGTTGGTGCCCTCGTAGATCGGGTGGATGCGGGCGTCGCGCATATGCTGGGCCGCGCCGGTCTCCTCGATGAAGCCCATCCCGCCATGCACCTGGACGCCGGTGAAGGCAACGTCGCAGCCGGTGTCCGTGCACCAGGCCTTGACAACCGGGATCAGCAGGTCGAGTTCGCCCTGGGCCTCATCGCGCACCTCGGCGTCCGGATGCCTCCTGGCGACATCCATCCGGCCGGCCGTGTAGTAGCACAGGGCGCGCATGGCCTCGGTCTTCGCCTTCATGTCCATCAGCATCCGGCGCACGTCCGGGTGGCGGACGATCGGCACGTTTTGCTCGCCGGTCGCGATGTCCCGGCCCTGGGTCCGCTCCATGGCAAAGGCCCTTGCCTGCTGCCAGGCCCGTTCGGCGGTGGCAAGGCCGGCGACGCCGACATTGAGCCTGGCGTTGTTCATCATCGTGAACATGCAGGCCATGCCGTTGTTCTCTTCGCCGATCAGATAGCCGACCGCGCCGTCGTTCTCGCCATAGGCCATGACGCAGGTCGGGCTGCCGTGGATGCCGAGCTTGTGCTCGAGCGAGACCGGCCGAACGTCGTTGCGCGGGCCGAGCGAGCCGTCGTCGTTGACCAGCACCTTGGGCACGAGGAACAGGGATATTCCCTTGACGCCCGGCGGCCCGCCCTCGATCCGGGCGAGGACGAGGTGGACGACATTTTCCGTGTAGTCCTGGTCGCCGAAGGTGATGAAGATTTTCTGGCCGTGGATGCGGAACCGGCCGCCATCGCGCACCGCTTTCGTCCGCAGGGCGCCGACGTCGGAGCCGGCGTGCGGTTCGGTCAGATTCATGGTGCCGGTCCATTCGCCGGTCACCAGTTTAGGCAGGTAGGTCGCCTTCTGCTCTTCCGTGCCGTGGGCCCCGATCGCCTCGATGGCGCCGACGGTCAGCATCGGGCACAGCGCCCAGCTCGTGTTCGCCGCGCCCCACATCTCGGAGACCGCCGTGTTGAGGGCCCATGGCAGGCCCTGGCCGCCGATCCCCGGATCGAACGGCACGCTGTTCCAGCCGCCTTCGACGAACTTCCAGTAGGCCTCCCGGAACCCGGCCGGCGTCCGCACCACGCCGTTCTCCAGGACGGCGCCTTCTTCGTCGCCGCGCCGGTTCAGCGGCCCGACCACCTCCCCGGCCAGCCGGCCGGCTTCTTGAAGAACGGCGTCGACCAGGTCGCCGGTCGCTTCCTCGTAGCCGGGCAGCGCGGCGATACCGGGCAGGCCGGCGACGTGATCGAGAACGAACCGCATGTCCGCCACGGGCGCGCGATAATCGGTCATTGAAACCTCGGGCAACGGCTGAGTTTTTCCGGACGTCGAATGGAATATAGCAACGCCGGGAAGCGCCGGAAGGGCAGCAATGTCCCAACGGCCGGGTTAGCCCGGATTTCTCACCACGGTCACGGCCTGCGCGGCGCTGTCGGGCCGGCAGGGCAGGAAAGCCGCGACCGGCGGCGCGCAACCTTACCGATCGTTAATGTTTCTTTCAGCGGAATGTGAGGCCGGGCTACCTATATTGCCTGTCAGGAAGAGGCGCCCGAATTGCGCCTTCACCGCCCGACCATGCGAACAGGAGGCCTTCCCATGACCACAGCTTTGGCCGATCGCGCCCGTGCCGGAAGGCAGCGGCGAACGCCGTCACGAGGCCTGATTCTCACTTTGGGCGCCGGGGCGCTCGCCGCGTTCGCGATGCTTCCCGCCAGCGTCCAGGCGCGCGGCGTGCCGCAGAGCTTCGCCGATCTTGCCGCCAAGGTGAAACCGGCCGTCGTCAGCGTTGCGGTGGAGCGCAAGAGCGGGCCGAACGACCGGCGCCTTTCGCCGAATTTCCGCAACCCGTTTCCCGAGGATTCGCCCTACCACGAATTCTTCCGCCGTTTCTTCGACGGTCCGGGCGAGGGCGGCCCGTCCCGGCCGCCGCGCCGCTTCCGCGCCGTCGGCTCGGGTTTCGTGGTCGATCCGTCCGGCTTCATCGTCACCAACCACCATGTCGTCAACCGCGCAACCCGTGTCGAGGTGATCTTCGATGGCGGGAAACGCCTCGACGCAAAGGTGGTCGGCCACGACGCCAAGACCGACCTGGCGCTGCTCAGGGTAAAGGCCGAAAAGCCGCTTCCGCATGTCGCGTGGGGCGATTCCGACAAGACCCGCATCGGCGACTGGATCATGGCGGTCGGCAACCCATTCGGCCTCAACAGCACGGTCACCGCCGGCATCGTCTCGGCCCGCGGCCGCAGCCTGGGCGGCGCGGCGCTGGTCGACTTCCTCCAGGTCGATGCGCCGATCAACAAGGGCAACTCCGGCGGACCGACCTTCAACATGGACGGCAGGGTCGTCGGCGTGAACACGGCGATCTATTCGCCGACCGGCGGCAGCGTCGGCCTCGGCTTCGCCATTCCGTCGAATACGGCGCAGCGGGTGATCGAGCAGCTCAAGAGCGGCGGCAAGATCAGCCGCGGCTGGCTGGGCGTCCAGATCCAGAATGTTTCGGAAGACATCGCCAAGGCGGTCGGCCTCGACAAGCCGCGCGGTGCGCTGGTCGCCATCGTGGTGCCGGACAGCCCGGCCGCGCGCGCCGGCGTGAAGACCGGCGATGTCATCGTCGGCTGGGCCGGCAAGAAGGTCAAAGACATCCGCGACCTCGTGCGGAAGGTCGCCTTAACGAAAGCCGGCCGGTCGGTCGATGCGGTCGTCTGGCGCGACGGCAGCCGCAAGTCCCTGACCGTGCTCGTTGCCGAGAGCGGCACCCAGCAGGCCTCGGCGAGCGTAGACCCGGCGCCGAAGGAAACGGCCGAACTCGGCCTTTCGGTCGCGCCGGCCGATGACGAACTGCGCCGTCGCTTCGGGCTGGAACGCGATGCCGAGGGCGTCGTGGTCCTGGCAGTCCGGCCGGACTCGCCGGCCGCTGCCAAGGACCTGCGCACCGGCGACCTGGTGACCCATGTCAACGGCGGCAAGGTCGCCACGCCCGATGCCATGAAGCGCCGCATCGACCGGGCGCGGAGCGATGGCCGGGAGGCGGTGTTGCTCCGCATCCTGCGGCGCGGCAATCCGGTCTTCGTCGCCGTCAAATTCGGTTGAGGACGGAACAGCTTCGCAACGCCTCCCTCTCCCGCCGGTTCCGGCCGGCGATTTCGCCGGCGGAGGATGGGGGCGTTTCGGGAGCCCCGGATGCCGCGGTTTCCTCCTCGCCGCCGGCGTCCGGGGCTCGTATCGTTCCGGCTGTCCGATGCGGGCCGATGCGGGCCGATGCGGGCGTTTCGATGAAGAGAGGCCGGGAAGCCTGTTCATCGGGCCATTCCGGCCGGGTATAACCGGCGCCATGAAAATCCTGGTCATCGAAGACGATGCCGAAACTGCGGATTATGTCGCCAAGGGCCTGCAGGAGGCCGGCCATACGGCGACCCTGGCCCGCGACGGCCACGACGGGCTCGTCAGGGCTATCGGCGAGCCCTTCGACGTCGCGGTCGTCGACCGGATGCTGCCGAAGGTGGACGGCAAGACCATCGTCGAGACGATGCGCAGCGCGGGCCGGACCACGCCCGTCCTGTTCCTGAGCGCGATGGGCGAGGTCCGCCACCGGGTCGAGGGCCTGCGCTCCGGCGCCGACGACTATCTGACCAAACCCTTTGCCTTCTCGGAACTGCTCGCCCGGGTCGAGGCGCTGGGCCGTCGGCCCAGGGACGCCTACCGGGAAGAAACCGTCCTGAAAGCGGCGGGGCTCGAGCTGAACCGGCTGACCCGGGAAGTGGCCCGCGACGGCCGGCGGATCGAGCTTCAGCCGCGGGAATACCGGCTGCTGGAATATCTGATGCAGCATGCCGGCCGGGTCGTCACCCGCACGATGCTGCTCGAACATGTCTGGGACTACCATTTCGACCCGCAAACCAATGTGATCGACGTGCATGTCAGCCGGCTGCGCCAGAAGATCGACAGGGATTTCGAGCGGCCGCTCATCCACACGGTGCGCGGCGCCGGGTACAGTATCCGTGTTCCCGATCCGGCTGATTAGGTCGCGGGTCTTCCAGCTTTCGCTGCTGGCCAGCGCCATTTTCGGCATCGCGGCCGTCGCCGTCGTCGCCACCCTGTATTTTTCGTCCGTCGAAGCCGTCACCCGGCAGGTCGAGGCCACGATCGACGCCGAGATCAAGGGCCTGTCCGAGCAATACCGGCAGTTCGGCCCGGTCGGGCTGATCCGCGCGGTCGAGCGCCGGAGCCGCCAGCGCAGCCGGCCGGGCGCGATCTATCTGGTGGTCGATCCCGGCTTCAAGCGGCTGGCCGGCAATATCGCGGCGTGGCCGAAGGAGGAGCCCGACGCCCGCCGCTGGGTGACCTTCGCGTTTCGCGGCGGCGGCGCGGCGGACGGCCCGGCCGCGGTCAAGGGCGAAGCCCGCGGGCGCATGTTCCGCCTGCCCGGCGGCTTTTTCCTGCTGGTCGGCCACGACCTGCGCGAGCAGCAGCGGGTGACCGCGCGGACCCGCGAGACGCTGATCCTGGCCGGGATCGTCGCCATCCTGTTCGCCGTCGCTTCCGGCGGCCTGCTGAGCTGGCTGGTCCTGCGCCGGATCGACAGCATCAACCGGACGAGCCGCGAGATCATGGCCGGCGATCTCGCCCGCCGGGTCCCGGAGACCGGCCGGGGCGACGAGTTCGACCGGCTGGCGCAAAGCCTGAACGCCATGCTGGCCCAGAACGAGAAACTGTTTCTCGGGATGCGCGAAGTGTCGGAAAACCTCGCTCACGACCTCCGGAGCCCGCTCGGCCGGATCCGCCAGCGGCTGGAGCGGCAGCTGTCGCCTTCCCTGTCCGAGAGCGGGAGGAAGGCATTGACTGAGGAAGCGCTGGCGGAGACCGACCGTCTGCTTTCGACCTTCAGCGCCATCCTGAGCATCGCCCAGGCGGATTCCGGCGGGCCCAAACGGAGTTTCGAGCCGGTCGACCTTCGCACCCTGTTGCAGGATGTTGCGGACCTCTACGAGCCCCTGGCCGAGGACGCCGGCGCGACGCTGGCGCGCGCCCTGCCCGACCGGCCCGTTACCGTGCAGGGCAACCGGGACATGCTGTTCCAGGCCTGCGCCAACCTGCTCGACAACGCCATCGAATATGGCGCCGGGGCCGGGGACCCGGCACAGACGGCGGTGATCGACCTCGATCTCGATACGGCCGGCGAATTCGCGCGCTTTACCGTGCGCGACCGCGGGCCGGGCCTGGACGGCGAGGCGCTGGAGCGGGCGCGCGAGCGCTTCTACCGGGCCGACCCCAGCCGGACGACCGGCGGTTCCGGGCTCGGACTCGCCCTGGTCGATGCAGTCGCCCGACTGCACGACGGAGCGCTGACCCTCGCCGCCGCTGGGCCCGGCCTGCGGGCAGCGGTGCAGATCCCTCTCGACAAACGCCCTCCGGCGCAGGAAACAGCGGGAGGAACAGGGCACGAAGCAGCCGGTGCGGCCGGCGCAGGACCCGGTTAGGAGACAGCCCATGGCAACCGTCATCGTGTACGGCCTGAAGAATTGCGACAGCTGCCGGGCTGCGCGGGCCTATCTGGGGGAGCGCGGCTTCCGATACGAGTTCCGCGATGTCCGCGGCGACGGCTTCTCGGATGCGGACCTCGATTCCTGGATCGCCGCCGTCGGCTGGGAGACCCTGCTCAACCGGAAGAGCCGGACCTGGCGGGACTTGCCGGAAGACGACCGGGCCGGCCTCGACGCCGCGAACGCGCGGGTCCTGCTGAAAGCCCACCCGGCCCTGATCAAGCGCCCGGTCATCGACGCGACCCGTGGCACGATCACGGTCGGCTGGACCCCGGAGGTGCGCAAGGCACTTCAGGCCGTGCTGTAGCCTTCGGGCGCAAGACAACCCCGACAATCATTTGAGCGCCGAGCGCCTTGGCGTATTCATTTACTTGAGAGGAGTTACTTATCCCGCCTTCATTCCGGCTTGACTCGATCTTACCTCTAGTATGTGAATTGTTTGATCCTCGTGCGAAGGGAATTGGTTGGCTGGCGCATGAGGAGACGGGGGGAGGACCGGGTTCATGTGCGACATACCCAGAGGCAACGAGTAGCCGACATGACCGGCTGCGAGGTGACCGCCGCAAAGTCGCCACTCGCAGAATCGACAATACGCGGCTTAGGCGCTCGGCCGACCGCGGAGGCGTGTCGGCAGGGTGCTGCCGCGCGCCTGCCCGCCGCCAACCCACAGCGAGGAGGAGGAGGATTCTGAGATGAGTTCTGTTGATCTTGTGTTCCAAGTTCGAATCTTCGTGGAAGAGGAAGGCGAGGGTTTCTATGCGTTTTGCCCGGATTTGAACTGTATCCATGTCTACGGCGACAGCGAGGACGATGCGCTTAAATCCGCGAAGGATGCTGTATTGGTATATCTCGATATGAGCCTCAAGAACGGCGACCCGATACCGATCGGTATTCAGCGCGGCGCCGAAGTCGTTCAACACGCACACACGAGACAGGAAAGTCCGGTCGCGCGCCCGCAAGAATTCGTGGAAGACCTGAGGCTTGCGATGGCATGAGCACATACTCAAAGTCAGTATGGGACCAACTAAAAAACAAGACCATACAAGATATTGCAAAAGCACTGAGAAAAGATGGGTGGGTACGAGAAGAAAAGCGCGGAGCCACTCAAGGATACAGGCACCCTGGCAGGGCGGCAGGAAACAACAGAGTGGTTCTTCACATCCACCCAAAAGCCTCGAAATCTCCCAAAATTTTGAAGGGCCTCTTGGACATCATTGAATGGAGTGAGGAAGACATGGAGCGGCTCGGCTTAATCAAACGCGGGAAAAAATAACGTCGACTCACCCCTTTCCGCTTCCGTTCCCGATACGCCGGAGAGTGTAGCGCTGACGCTTGGGACCACGCCGCCGAAGGTGGAAACCGATTGGTACTACCTAGATTCCAGTAGAGATGCCCCGAAGGCAGACCGGATAACCAACCAGGTCGTTGGTTTAGCGCTGTGGCGGGCAATACTTATATACGATCCCATCTTTCGAAACCTCGTCTCGAAGGACGCGCTCAGAACTTCGGGAACACCTGGGTTTCGCGCAGCCAGTCGGACATGACCATTCGCTCCTTGCGTTCGGCTTTACCGAAGCCCCCGTGGCGCGCCTTGTTGGGCCAGACATGCTCCGACACCCGGGCCATCCGGGTCACGACATGCTCGGCGGTCACGTTGATCACCATGAAATCGGTCGCCAGCGCCAGCCGGCCCTGCCAGTGCTTGCGGATCTCGGCCTCCATCTCGCCGGCCGTGTCGAAATCGTTGAAGAAGTGGAAGGCGACGAACAGGCGCGGATCGCACCGGGCGATGACATGCGCCGCCTCGCCGGGGTCCGAATGGGCGATGGTGCCGATGCCGCGGGCCGTGCGCTCGTCGTAGCCGGAGCGCTCCATGAGCTGGCCGACCGTGTTGAAGGTCTCGTGGACCAGCACGTCGACGCCTTTTGCGTTGTCGATCATGAAGCTGCTCGGCGTGGTGTCGCCGGAATAGACGAAGCTGAGGCCGTTCCATTCCAGCTTCAGGCTGACCGGCCCGTCGTAGATGTGCACGGCCGGGAAGCTGGTGATCGTCACGCCGTTCTTCTCGTAGACCGGATGGACCTTCGAATAGTCGAACTCGTTGATCTCGACCTCGGCGCCGATGGCGGGCAGGAAGCCGACCCTTGTGTCGGTGTCCCAGCGGTAGCTTTCCATCTGCTTCTCGACGAAGTGGCGGAAGCCGTATTCCGGCCGGTTGCTCGACGGTCCGTAGACGACCAGCGGCTTGAGCCGCCCGCCGGCCCAGCTGCCGATCCAGACCTGGCCGAAATCGCCGACATGATCGGTGTGGAGATGGGTCGCGAACCAGGCGGTAATGTCGTTGTAGGGGATCTCCAGCGCGGTGAAATTCATCTGGCTGCCGAAGCCGAAATCGAACACGAACTTGTCGCCGTTGCCGAGCTCGACCAGCCACGACGCGTTGGCCTGGGAGCGGCGCAGGAACGGCCGCCCGGTGCCGAGCGCCGTGATCCGCATCTCGTCCGGACCCAGGGTCTCGGCGTTCGGATAGTATTGCTCGGCATATCCGGCGCGGCCGGCGTCCGTGGTCGTCCGAATGGTCATGGATAGGCTCCCCAGGGAATTGCGCCCGTCCCGGATAGCGCGGTTCCGGCGGCGTGTGTAGGGAATTGCGGACCTTCCGTCACGCCCGTCAAGGCTGCGGCGGACTGCCCGAATCGGCGAATTTTTCAAATCAGCCGCCTTGACAGGGCCGCGGGTTCCCCTAAATGGGCGTCGCAACGGCGTTAGCACTCGTCGGGAGGGAGTGCCAACAACCGGCCTACCGTCAGTGCAAGCCAGACGCCGTCCCGGTTCAACCGACAATCACCCGATCGCAAGCTACGCGACATTGTTTCTGAAAGGAGGCAATAGATGAATTTTCGTCCCCTGCACGACCGTGTTCTGGTGCGCCGTCTGGACGACGACGAGATGACGTCCGGCGGCATCATCATTCCCGACACGGCCAAGGAAAAGCCGATGGAAGGCGAGATCATCGCCGCCGGTTCCGGCGCCAAGAACGACAAGGGCGAGGTAACGCCGCTCGACGTGAAGGCCGGCGACCGCATCCTGTTCGGCAAATGGTCGGGCACCGAAGTGAAGATCGACGGCGAAGAGCTGATCATCATGAAGGAGAGCGACATCCTCGGCATCATCGAGGACGGCGCAGAGGTCAAGAAGGCCGCCTGATTCCGGCCGGATAACCGGCAACCTGAGACTGACACCCCGGCCGCCGGCGGCGCAGACCGCCGTAGGCCGTTCGAACCACTGAACACCAGCTTTCAAGGAGGAAGGCTCCAGCCATGGCTGCGAAAGACGTTAAATTCTCGACCGACGCCCGCACGCGGATGCTGAACGGCGTCGATATCCTGGCCGACGCGGTGCGGATCACCCTCGGCCCCAAAGGCCGCAACGTCGTGCTCGACAAGGCCTTCGGCGCGCCGCGCATCACCAAGGACGGCGTCACGGTCGCCAAGGAAATCGAACTGGAAGACAAGTTCGAGAACATGGGCGCCCAGATGGTCCGCGAGGTCGCGTCGAAGACCAACGACGAAGCCGGCGACGGCACCACGACCGCGACCCTGCTCGCCCACGGCATCGTGCGCGAGGGCTCCAAGGCCGTTGCCGCCGGCATGAACCCGATGGACCTGAAACGCGGCATCGACCTGGCCGTCTCGGCGATCGTCGACGACCTGCGCACGCGCTCCCGGACGATCGAGTCGAACGACGAGATCGCCCAGGTCGGCACCATCTCGGCCAACGGCGACCGCGAGGTCGGCGACATGATCGCCAAGGCCATGGAGACCGTGGGCAATGAGGGCGTCATCACCGTCGAAGAGGCCAAGTCCCTCGAGACCGAACTGGAAGTCGTCGAAGGCATGCAGTTCGACCGCGGCTACCTCTCGCCCTACTTCGTCACCGACGCCGAAAAGATGAAAGTGACGCTGGACGACCCCTACATCCTGATCCACGAGAAGAAGCTGTCCAACCTGCAGTCCATGCTGCCGGTCCTGGAAGCCGTGGTGCAGTCCGGCAAGCCGCTGCTCATCATCGCCGAGGATGTCGAGGGCGAGGCGCTCGCCACCCTGGTGGTCAACAAGCTGCGCGGCGGCCTCAAGGTGGCCGCGGTCAAGGCGCCGGGCTTCGGCGACCGCCGCAAGGCCATGCTCGAGGACATCGCAATCCTGACCAACGGCCAGGTGATCAGCGAGGACGTCGGCATCAAGCTCGAGTCGGTGACCCTCGACATGCTCGGCACGGCCAAGAAGGTCGAGATCACCAAGGAAGAGACCACGATCGTCGACGGCGCCGGCGAAAAGGAGCAGATCGAAGGCCGCTGCGGCCAGATCCGCCAGCAGGCCGAAGAGACCACGTCGGACTACGACCGCGAGAAGCTGCAGGAGCGGCTGGCCAAGCTGGCCGGCGGCGTTGCGGTGATCCGGGTCGGCGGCGCCACCGAGGTCGAAGTGAAGGAGAAGAAGGACCGGGTCGACGATGCGATGCATGCGACCCGCGCCGCGGTCGAGGAAGGCATCGTCGCCGGCGGCGGCGTAGCCCTGATCAACTCGATGTCCGCACTCGATGCGCTTGACGTGGAAGACGACGACCAGCGCGTCGGCGTCAACATCGTGCGCAAGGCGATCCAGTCGCCGGTCCGCCAGATCGCCGAAAATGCCGGCGAGGACGGCTCCGTGGTGGCCGGCAAGATCATGGAGCACGCGGACGCCAACTGGGGCTTCAATGCCCAGACCGGCAAATACGAGGATCTGGTCAAGGCCGGCATCATCGATCCGACAAAGGTCGTCCGCGCGGCCCTGCAGGATGCGGCCTCGGTCGCCGGCCTGCTAGTCACGACCGAAGCCATGGTCGCCGAGAAGCCTGAGAAGAAGGCAGCCGGCGGCGCGCCGGGCGGCGGTATGCCCGACATGGGCGGCATGGACTTCTAGGGTCCCGTCAGCCGGCACGGTTCGCCGGCGGCTTGAAGACAAAGGCCCGCACCCCGGTGCGGGCCTTTTTCTATGCATGCCTGGACAACTCTACGCAAATTGCGTATAGATGACAGAGAACGGCGCTAGCGGATACCGCTTTACGCTTCTGGACGACCTGTCCGAAGACAATCTCGTGGCAATCCGGGCGGACCTGCCTGGCGGTGAGGCTATCCTGATCTGGGCCGAGGTCGAACTGGAAGGCCGGACGGCGATTCTGCGCCAGCCTTTCATAGGCGGGTTCGATGCAGCGGCGCGCCGTGATTTGCGGCGCCGGCTGGGTCACGGGGGCGTGGTGCGACTCGTGCAGGAAGCCATGGAGCATTTCGATGTCGATCGTATCCGAATTGAGCAGGCGCGCCGGATATCGGGCGCCAATCCGGGCCGAACGGTCGGAAACCTCGTCTTCCGGCGGCGGACGCGAGACGATTCGTCTGGCGCGCCGGGCTGACGGCGGCATCGATGCGCTTGCGGTCGCCCGAACGCTGGTCCGCAACGGCGTCGGCCCGCGGACAGCCAAGAAGGTCGTCGAAGAACTGACGCAACACGGCGCATCGGCGGTGCATATGAACTGCGACCGGACGGTCTCGGCAGCGTTGCGCCGGGCCGGAGTCTCTGCCGAGTCAAACCGGAACGCCGATATCGATGTGCGGTCGGTTCGCGAGAAAACCGGACTGTCGCAGCACGACTTTGCCCGGCGCTACGGTCTGGCGTTCACGACCGTCCAGAACTGGGAGCAGAAACGAAGCCGGCCGGACGCTGCGGGACGCGCCCTGCTGCGCATCATCGCCGCCGATCCGGCCCAGGCCGCAGCCCTTCTCGCCAGGGCGCCCTGCTGACGAACGCGGGTGCCCGGCCCGGCGCCGCTGTCGCGCTTCCGGCCGTTGTGGTAAAATTGCGCGCCTTTTGACCACGCCCGGCGCCCGCGTGCCCTACGCCATCCTCCCGGCCGAACCGGTGTCCGACGCCGTCCAGCGAATTGCGCTGGAGCAGCTCGACCGCGCCCTGGTTACGATCGAGAACCCGGCCATGCCGCGTTCCGACGCGGTCTACGCCATGCGCAAGCGCTGCAAGAAGGTGCGTGCCGTGCTGCGGCTGGCGCGCGGCCCGTTGGAAGAGGCCGGCCTGTACAAGCCGGCCAACGCCGCGCTCCGGGATATTGCGGCGGCCTTTTCCGGCCTGCGCGATGCCGATGTCACCCTGGCGGTCTACGACCGGGAGATGGCGGCCGTCGCCAAATCCGCGCGGCGGCGCTTCGACGGGCGCCGCTTCGGGCCGATCCGCGCCGGCATGACCCGGCTGCGGCTTGCCATGCTGGCCGGGGCCGGCGGCGACCTGGCCGGCCGGCTCGACGAAGCACACTGGCTGCTGCTGAAGTTCCGGCTGGGGATCGCCGACTGGAGCTTTCGGGCCGACGGCTTCGAGGCCCTGGAGCCGGGCTTGCGCGATACCTACGGCCGGGTGCTCGCCGCAGCGGCCGAGGTCGAACGCGCCGGCACCGTCCTCGCGCTGCACGAATGGCGCAAGCGCATCAAGTATCACCGCAACCATCTGCGCATCCTGAGAAAACTGGCGCCGGGAACCCTCGACGCGCGCATCCTGGCGCTCTGGCGCCTCGGCGACCTGCTCGGCCTCGACCACGATACGGCGATGGTCCGCGCCCGGGTCGGAAGCGGGCCCGCCTTTGCCCGGATCGGGACGCGGCGGCGGTTTGCGTCACTCCTCGACCGCCGGCGCGCCGCGGTTCAGGTCGAAGCGAAAGCCCTGGCCGAGGAAACCGGCTTTCCCTCGGAAGACGAAACCATCGGCCATCTGGCCGGCCTGTGGAACATGGGCATGAACCAGCGGTTTACGGCGGTTTCGGCAGGACGGGCGGCAACCGGATAGCCGCCCGCGCAGCCGTGGCGGCGGGGAGCGCGCCCGCGCGGCCCTACTCTGCTGCCGCGGCCGGGCGGGCGACGTAGCGGTTGGCGCCGGCCCCGGCGACGATCGCCACCATCAGGACTGCAGCAGCGCCGATAAACACGCCTTCGGGAAGGCCGCGGTCCATCAGCCAGCCGAAGAAGACCGGCGCCGCCACGCCGCCGAGATCGAGCCCGACGCTGACGAAACCGAAGACCCGGCCGCTCGCGCCCGGCGGCGAGATGTTGCGCACCATCATGTCGCGCGACGGCGAGATCATGCCGATCATGAAGCCGGCGAAGAGAAAGACCGCGAGGATGGCCGGATAGGGCAGCCGGGTCAGCACGACCAGCACCAGCGCCGCCGCAGCGCAGGCAAAGCCGACGCCGGCGACGAGATCGAGCCGCTGCATCCGGTCCGCCACGAAGCCGCCGAACAGCACGCCCACCGCCATCGCTGCCAGGAACCCGGTGAGGATCAGGTTGGCTTCGACCAGTCCCATGCCGAACAATGTGTTGAGCGCCGCGGGCATGAAGCCCGCCATGCCCAGCGACACCAGGGCGACGACGAAGAAAAACAGGAACATGTACATGACCGGCGGCGAAACGACGGCGCGCAAACCGAGCCCCGACGGCGTCCGGGCCAGGGCAGGCTCGCTGCTCCCGCGTTCGTCCAGCAGGCGCATCTGGCTCAGAAGCAGCGCGACGATCAGCAGGCCGGCCGCGCCGACGATGACGAAGGACGTTTGCCAGTCCCACGCTGTTGCCAGAAAGGTCATGACGACCGGCGCCGCGGCGAAACCGGCCATGCCGGCGAACGTGTGGAAGCTGAATGCGCGGCCGACCCGGCCCGGCTGCACCCGGGCGCCGAGGATCGTGTAGTCCGCCGGATGAAACACGCTGTTGCCCAGCCCGGCAACCAGCGCAAACGCCGCCAGCGCGCCGTAGACCGGCACGACGCCCATCATGGCGATGGCGCCGGCGAGCAGCGTCATGCCGCCGGTCAGCACCCAGCGCGCGCCGATCCGGTCGACCAGTACGCCCATGAAATACTGCGCCGCGCCGGACGCCAGGCTGAACAGCGTCAGCAGCAGCCCCATTTCCGTATAGCTCACCCCGAGATCGGCCTTGATCAGCGGCAGCATCGGCGGGATGGCGAAAATGTAGAAATGGCTGAAGAAATGGGCCGTGCAGACCAGCCCGATCACCGCGCTGTCGCGGCCGAGCCCGGCAGCGGCAGTAGAGGGTTTGATCCGGTTGGGGTTCTCGGCCAAAGGGCAAATCCTGGATCGGGCGGCAAGGTCATATGGACCTGCGCTGCCGGCGGTCGGGCTGCGCCGTTCATAGCAGGGATTCCCTGTCCCGGCCCGGAATTCTGGAACGGCGCGTCCGGATGCGCGGATCGAAAGCCGGCGTCAGGTCTCGAACGGCAGGAACCGCGTCCGCGCGGACGGGAAGGCGTAAACCGCGCCGTTGCTGATCAGCCATGCCGTGAAGGCGCCTGCAAACAGCCCGGCGATCGCCGGGTTCATGATATCGAGACCGCCGGTAAACGCGCCGAAGGACGGCAGGATCAGGAGCCTGTCGTCCCCGATGAAACAGGGCCGGGTGACGCGCCGCGGCCCGGCCCTGATACGCGCCTTGGGATGGAAATGGCCGCAGATTTGGAATCTGCCGGCCCGCTCGTCCGGCCCCTGTTCCTCGGGCTCATGCAAAAACAGCAAGCCGCCCAGATTGTAACGATCGACGGCGCAGCCGCCGGCGCCTTGGGGGATTTCCGGATCGTGGTTGCCGGCAATCCATATCCAGTCGTAACGGTCGGCCAGGCGGCGCAACCGGCCGGCAAGCGGCCCGGCCATGCGGCCGCCGCCGCCCGTATCGTGAAAACTGTCGCCGAGGCAGATGACCCGGTCCGGCGCATGGCAGGCCAGCACCGCCTCCATCCGCTCGAGCGTGGCTGCACTGTCCCAGGGCGGCAGGAGGGCGCCGCGTTCGGCATAGGCGGAGCCCTTCTCGAAATGCAGGTCGGCGAAGACGACGGTCCGCCGCTCCGGCAGGACCAGGGCGCCGGAGCCGTCGAGCAGCGCCGGTTCGCCGCCCAGCGTAACTGCCGCCGATTGCCGGCCGGGCCGTTCGGATTGCGTTGCCGATGTGACGGCCACGATATCGGCCGGGCGCTACAGGATGTCCAGAACCCGTTCCGGCGGTCGTCCGAGTGCGGCCTTGCCGCCGGCGAACATGACAGGCCGTTCGATCAGGACGGGATGATCGTGCATCGCCTGGATCAGGGCCTCGTCCGGGAGGCTCTCGTCGTCGAGGCCCTCGGACTTGTAGGGCGGTTCCCTGCGCCGCATCAGGTCGCGCGGCGCCATACCCAGCTTTGCCAGCGCGTTGCGCAATTCGGCCGGATCCGGCGGAGTCTTGAGATATTCGACGATAGCGGGCGCCATGCCGCGATCGGTCAGCAGCTTGAGGGTCTGGCGCGATTTGCTGCAGCGCGGGTTATGCCAGATTGTCACCGACATCGGGTCTCGCTTCGCCTCCGGGTTTGGCCGGCCTGCCGGCAGGGGCGCCTCGTTGCAGGCGGTTTGCCGGCGCCGCTGCGGTTGCTATGCTGCCGCCGCCGGATCGTGCCGGAACCTATGAAAAAGATACGCCTGTTCCGGACCATGTTCCACCGCCTTCGCCTTAGCCTGCTGTCCCTTCTGGGCGCTGCCTGTGCCGCAATAGTGCTGGCCCAGGGGCTGGCGGCGATTCCGGCGGCAGCGCAGGAAACGCCGGCGGCAGGCGCGCAGCAAATCGACCGGGCGGCGCTCGAAAAACTGGTCGCCACCATCGAGGACGAGCAGGAGCGCAAACGCCTCCTGACGCAGCTCAAGGCGCTGATTGCAGCGCAGAAGGCGTCGGAGACAGCGAAGGGCCCCTCGCCGCGAACCCAACCGATGCTGGTCGAACGCCTCGCCGAGCGGGCGCGTACCCTGACCGGCAGTCTCCAGGATCTCGCCGGTATCGTCACCGACCTGCCGAGCGCCTGGAAGTGGCTGCGCAGCCGTCTCGCGGGCGAAGCGGAGCGTGCGGCGCTGATCGGCGGCGTGTGGAAAACCGGACTGGCGCTGCTGCTCGGCCTGCTTGCGGAATGGCTGATGCGGCTCCTGCTCCGCGGACCGCGCCGGCGGGTCGAAGACCGGGAGAGCGAGGCGCTCGCTGTCCGCGCCGGCGGCCTCGCGATCCGCACCATGCTGGACCTGCTGCCGGTCGCCGCCCTGGCGGCGGCGGCCTATGCGGTACTGCCCCAATTGGCGCCCGGCGCCACGACCGCCCGGGTTGCGCTTACCCTTATCTTCGGCTTCGTGCTGGTCCGGGCAATCCTGGCCGCCGGCCGCGCCGTGCTCGCGCCGCGGGTCGGCAGCCTGCGCCTGCTGCCGCTTTCCGACGGCGCAGCCGCCTATCTCTATGTCTGGTTGCGCCGGCTGGCGAACACCGTCGTCTACGGCGCGGTCGTGCTGGAAGCGCTCGCTGCGTTCGAACTGCCCGGCAGCGCCCATGCCGCGCTGCTGCATCTGCTCGGCCTCGTCGTCGCGGCCATGCTGATCGTGCTGATCCTGCAGAACCGCCGCCCGGTTGCGGAGCGGTTGCGCGGCGCGCCGGTTGCCGAAGGCGACCCGGCGAAGCCGGTCCGCGGCATGCGCCGGGCTCTCGGCCGGTTGGGCGACCTGTGGCATGTCGTGGCCATCGTCTATGTGCTGGCCGGCCTGTTCGTCTGGCTGCTCGACGTCGAAGGGGGTATCGGCTTCATGGCGCAGGCTACGGGGCTGAGCGCCGTCATCCTGCTGGCCGCGGCGGCGCTGATCGCCGGGCTCGGCCGGCTGCTCGACCGCCTGTTCCGGATCGAGGCCGCGCTCCTCGAGAAGAACCCCGGCCTGCAACAACGCGCCAACCGCTACCTGGCGGCCGTGCGCCGCACCCTGTTCGGTGCGATCCTGGCCGTTGCCCTGCTCGCCATCCTCGATGTCTGGGGCTTCGGTGTCGCCGAATTGCTGCAGACTCCGGCCGGGCGTGCGCTGGTCCGCGCCGTGCTGGTCGTCCTGCTGGTGACGGTCGGGGCCTTCATTCTGTGGGAACTGATCGAGACGGCGGCGGCGCGCTACCTGTTGCGGCTTGACGAGGCCGGCGAGGACTCGCGCGCCCAGCGCATGCGCACCCTGCTGCCGATGGTCGAAAAAGCCCTGCTGATCTCCATTGTCGTGATCGCATCGATGATCGTGCTGTCGGAAATCGGCCTGGATATCGGGCCGTTGCTGGCCGGCGCCGGCGTGCTCGGCCTCGCCGTCGGTTTCGGCGCGCAGACCCTGGTAAAGGACGTCATTACCGGCATCTTCATCATCGTCGAGGACAGCATGGCGATCGGCGATTTCGTGACGGTGGCGGGGCGCAGCGGCGTCGTCGAGGACCTGTCCGTCCGCTCCGTCACCTTGCGCGGCTATTCGGGCTCCAAGCACACGATCCCGTTCAGCTCGATCGACGATGTCGAGAATCTGACCAAGGACTATTCCTACGCCGTGCTCGATTACGGCGTCGGCTACAGCGAGAATGTCGATGCGGTGATCGCGGTCATTCGCGAGACCGGCGAAGCCCTGCGCGCCGACCCGGAGTGGCGGGACCACATCGTCGAGGACCTGGAAGTCGCCGGCCTCCAGGAACTGGGCGACAGCGCCGTCGTCATCCGCTCGCGCTTCAAATGCCGGCCCGGCTTCCAGTGGGGCGTGCGGCGCGAGATGAACCGGCGCATCAAGGCGGCCTTCGACGCACGCGGCATCGAGATTCCGTTCCCCCATGTCACCCTCTATTTTGGCGAAGGGAAGGACGGCAGCCTGCCCGCGCCGCCGGCCCGCATGGTCGAGGACGCCGTGCGCACCGATCTGGCCGACGGGGATACGGCAGAGGGCGAGCCCTAGGAGGGACGCGCAGCGCCCTAGCGCCAGCGCTCCACAGCTTCGTCGTCGCTGTCCCGGGCGGCGACCCACGCCGGGCCGGCCTCGCCGTCCTCGAGCTTCCAGAAGGGCGCCCTGGTCTTCAGCCAGTCGATCAGGAACATGTTGGCCTCGAAGGCGGCGTGGCGGTGCGCCGAGGCGGTGGCGACGAAGACGATCCGGTCGCCCGGCTCCAGCCGGCCGTAGCGGTGGACGATCAGGCTGGCGGCGAGCGGCCAGCGCGCGTTGGCCTCGGCCTCGATTTCGGCCAGCATTTTCTCGGTCATGCCCGGATAGTGCTCGAGCGTCATGGCCGAGATCGCCGCCGGCCGGCCCTCGTTGTCGATCAGCTCGCGCACCAGGCCGGTGAAGGTGACGATGCCGCCGATATCCGTCCGCCCCGCGATGAGCGCGGCGGCTTCGGCCTGGGGATCGAAATCTTCCTGTTGGACGCGGATCATGGGCTGCGCGCGGGATCGGACGAACGGCGGCGTACCGGCCGGAAACCCGTCCATACTAGCGCAAGCCCGGCGCAGGCGACAGGGCGGCCGGGGCCACCCGTCCGGCCTTTCATGTTTCGATACTGACGCCGCCGGCGACTCCGCAAAACAATACTTGACGCTCCGCGTTTGGAACATTATATGAACAAAATGCCTCTTGGGCCGGCGACGCAGCCTCGAAAGGGGTGACGTATCAGGGTTTGTGTCATGGGAAGCGAGGGGGGTACTCCGTGGGTTG
>WTGH01000032.1 GCA_011523655.1 Rhodospirillaceae bacterium | reverse complement strand
GGGTGAGGGTGAAGGGGAGCGAATTCACTACACACCCTCATCCCGAGTAGGCGCGTCAGCGCCGTATCGAGGGGCCTCATCCCGAGCAGGCGCGTCAGCGCCGTATCGAGGGGCCGTCTCACCCGGCCGCTTCCAGCACCGTGGCGATGCCCTGGCCGCCGCCGATGCACATGGCGGCGACGGCGTACCGGCCGCCCTCGCGTTTCAGGACCGAAGCGGCCTTGCCCGTTATCCGCGCGCCGGACGCGCCCAGCGGATGGCCGATCGCGATGGCGCCGCCGTCCCTGTTCACCCTGTCCGGGTCCAGGCCGAGCTCGTGGATGCAGGCCAGCGCCTGGGACGCGAACGCTTCATTCAGTTCGAACACGTCGATATCGGCAGCATCGAGTCCCGCCCGGTCCAGCGCCTTGCGCGTCGCCTCGACCGGGCCCATGCCCATGACCTCCGGCTCCAGGCCGGTGGTGGCGATCGCCCGGATGCGCGCCAGTTTGGACAGGCCGTTCCGGTCGGCGTAGTCCCCGGTGCAGATCAGCGTCGCCGCGGCGCCGTCGGTGAGCGGCGAGGAGGTGCCGGCCGTCACCGTGCCGTCCTTCAGGAAGGCCGGCTTGAGCCCGTCCAGCGCCTCGACCGAGGTGTCCGGCCGGATTCCGCCGTCCTCGCCCACCGCGCCGCCGTCCGGCGTCTCGACCGGCACGATCTCGTCGGCGAAGCGGCCGTCGGCCCGCGCCTGCGCCGCCTTGCGGTGCGAGGCGACGGCGAACTCCTGCTGCCGCGCGCGGGTCACCTGGTAGCGCTCGGCCACGGTCTCGGCGGTCTGGCCCATGGAATGGTAGGTCTCCGGCCAGCGCGCCAGCAGGCCGGGGTTGGGCGCCGGGTTGAAGCCGCCCATCGGCACCCTTGTCATGCTCTCGACCCCGGCGGCGACATAGGCCTCGCCGGCGCCGGCGCTCAGCATCCCGGCGGCGTTGTGGATCGCCTGCATGGAGGAGCCGCACCATTTGTTGACCGTGGTGCCCGCGGTCGTGACCGGCAGGCCGGCGAGGAACACGGCGTAGCGGCCCATGTTCATGCCCTGCTCGCCCTCCGGCATCGCGTTGCCGAGGATGACGTCCTCGATGTCGGCCGGATCGACGCCGCTCTCCTCGACCAGCGCCCGGATCACCGTGGCGGCAAGTTCGTCGGGCCGGACTTTGGCGAGCGCGCCCTTGGTGGCGAAATGGAAGGGCGAGCGCTTGTAGCCCGCGATTACGATGCTTCTTTCCATGGCTCCAGCCGTTCCCTTGCGGCGCCGGTCGATCCGGCGGCCGGTGAATGATCCCTTTCGGGCCGGGCGCCCCCTTCGAGCAGAGCGACAGTATCCCGGCAGGCGCGCTGCAGCACCGCCGGATCCTTGGTGACTTCCATGAGCAGGATGGCGCCCTGGGCGCGGGCAATGGCGTCCTCGGCCAGCTCGCCGGCGCGGGCGGCGCCGTAGCGGTCTTCGAGCACGGCGGTGAGCGCCGCCTTCCAGTCGTCGAAATAGCGCTGCACCCGGTCGCGGAATTCGGGGATCGCGTCGCCGATTTCGAGCGCCAGCGAGCCCATCAGGCAGCCGCCCTCGCGCCCGGCGAAATAGCGCTCGACCGCGTCGGCGAGGTTGCGCAGCCGCTGCGGCGGCGGCACGGCCGGATCGCCCGCCAGGCGGAAGATCTTCTGGCGCGAATCGGCGATCACCCGGTCGAGCGCCGCCGCCGCGATCTCCTGCTTGCCGGCGAAATAGTGATAGACGCTGCCCTTGAGCAGCCCGCACGCCGCCGCGATCTCGGCCACCGAGGTGTGGTGATAGCCCCGGGTGCGAAACAGCTCCAGCGCCGCATCGATCACGGCATCGCGGTCGGTTTTTCGTTGGGGCATGGGTGTGGACATTATCTACCAAACGTTCGTTTAGTCAATTGAGGTTAAGCAATTGCGCTGTCAAGTGACCAAACTTGAACCTTGAAGTTTTTCGACGGACTGCATTGAGCGAATGCGCCGGTGCGCCGTTTCGGGTAACGTCCCGTTGCGCAGACCGCAGAAAGACGCCGAATGCTGACCAAACTCATCATCCGCAATTTCAAGCGCTTCGGAGAGGTCGAGGTCGAGTTAGGAAACCCGGTCGTGTTCATCGGCCCGAACAATTCCGGCAAGACCTCCGCCATGCAGGCCCTGGCCCTGTGGGACATCGGCGTGAAGCGGTGGAATGAGAAGCGCGCGGGCAAGAGCGCACCGGAAAAACGCCCTGGCGTGACGGTCAACCGCCGGGACCTGTTCGCCATCCCCCATCCGAGCGCCAAACACCTGTGGCGCGGTCTCCATGTGCGCAACATAAGGCAGGTCGACGACCGCCAACGCACCGACCCTGTGCGGATCGATCTGATCGTGGAGGGCGTCGGCCGGGACACGGCCTGGAAATGCGGTCTCGAATTCGACTACGCAAACGAGGAGTCGTTCTATTGCAGGCCGCTCCGTCTCGAAGACGGCAAGTCGCCATCGCGAATGCCGGTGCCGAAAGAAGCGGGCGCGACGCAAATCGCATTTCTGCCGCCGATGTCTGGCCTTGCTGCTACGGAAACCCGGCTCGATCCGGGGGCCGTGAACGTGCGGGTCGGCGAAGGCCGGACGTCGGAAGTTCTTCGCAACCTGTGTTTCCGTATCCTTGAGAAAAATCCCAAACTCTGGGCTTCGCTGGTCGACCGTATCCGCGGACTTTTCGGGGTGGAGCTCGACAAGCCCCGCTATATCGAAGAACGTGGCGAGATCGCCATGGAATACCGCGAGCGCGGCACGGTGCTCGACCTCTCGTCGAGCGGCCGGGGGCTGCAGCAGACCCTTCTGATCCTCGCCTACATGTACGCCAATCCCGGCGCGATCATCCTGCTCGACGAACCCGACGCCCATCTCGAAATCCTGCGCCAGCGCCAGATTTATGACCTTATCGCACGGGTTGCCTCGGATAGCGGCACTCAGATCATCGCGGCGAGCCATTCGGAAGTGCTTCTGAACGAGGCTGCCGACAAGGACCTGGTCATTGCGTTTGTCGGCAGGCCACACCGGATCGGGGATGGACAGAGTCAGGTGCGAAAGGCGTTGGCCGAGATCGGGTTCGACCAGTACTACCAGGCCGAACAGACTGGCTGGGTGCTTTATCTCGAAGGTTCGACGGATTTGGCGATATTGCGGGCCTCCGCCAGAAGGCTGCGCAAGGATAACGCTGTCCGCGCGTTGGAACGGCCATTCGTGCACTATGTCGGGAACCGACCGACCGCCGCCGCGCATCACTTTCACGGCCTCAGGGAAGCGCTACCGAATCTCAGGGGCGTGGCTCTGTTCGACCGTCTGGACCGCGAGACGCCAGATAATCCGGCGCTCGAACACCTGGTCTGGAAGCGCCGCGAGATCGAAAACTATCTCTGTACCGAGGCTACGCTGGAAGAATACGCAAGAGCATCCGCCGAGGCGGCGCAGCCGATGCCCCTGTTTTCGGGGCCGGAAACCGACCGGCGTTTGACTGCAATGCGCGAAGCCATAGCCGAGGTTGGCAAGGCGATGGAAACGCTGGGCAAAGGCTCGCCGTGGAGCAGCGAGGCAAAAGTGAGCGACGAGTTCCTGACGCCCCTTTTCAGGGCATATTTCGAGAAGATCGAAATTCCCAATCTGATGGGCAAGAAGAACTTTTACGAACTTGCCGACCATGTCCCGGAGGACGAGATCGATCCCGAGATCGGTGAAAAGCTCGACGCCATCGCCACCGTTGCAGACAGTGCGAGTCCCGCCGGCGAATTTTGATTCGTAACGGCTACACCCCCGTCGCCTCCACATGCTGCTGCATGAGCGCCGGGATCGTCTCCGGCGGGCGGCGGCCGAAGCCGCATTCGGTGGCGATGCCGAACTCCGGCACGACCTTTTCCGCGGCGGCGATGCGGCGGCGGGTGCCTTCGATGCCGCCGGTCGTGTGGACCAGGCCGAGATAGAGTTCGCAGCCCGGCTTCAGGGCGAGCCCGGCGAGCGGCGCGAAATAGGCGTCGTCGTCGCGCTCCTTCGGCACCGGCATGTGGACCCAGTCAATCGCGCGCCGCGCCCGCGCCGAAACGCCGTTGGCGACGGCGACCAGATGGCCGGTATCCGCCGGCTCGCAGAAATGCTTGTGGCCGGAATCGCCGTAGCACAGGTGGAGGCCGCACTCGACGCCGGCCGGCACGAGGTCGACCAGCCCGGCGAGACGGCCGGTCATCCCGTCGACCGAATCGGCGCCCGGATGGCCCGGCATGATGCCTTCGAGCAGCGCGAACTCGACCGCCGCCTCCCACTGGATCGCCAGCCTGTCCGCAGGAATCACGGCCAGGATCCGCTCCAGCTCCTTGCCCATCGCCCGGCCGTAGGCCTGCTCGAACAGGGTGCGCGACGGCGGCACGACATAGATGCTCGCGACCGAGAGCGGCGTCGGCAGGCCGACCTGGAAGCGCACGCCGGGCGCGATGGCGCCATCCGCCGTCAGCCGGTCGAATGTCTTGAAGGAATCGATCGCCGCGTCGGTGTAGCCGAGGTCGGGCAGCTCGATGTCGTCGGCCGACGCCACCCCGTCGACCAGCGCGTAGGGCGCCACCGGGACATAGACCGGATCGACCTCGACCGGCCGGAACTGCGGGCTCTGCCCGATGCGCGCATGCTGCCACTTGATCCAGCTGTCGCGCTCGCCGACCTCGCCGTCGGGCAGGCGCCTGAGATGCGCGCCGAGATGCGCCGCCGCCGCGCGGAACATCTCTTCGGCGGTCGCGTAAGGCGCGCTGCCGACGAGATGGACGGGCCTGCCCGCGTTGCTGCCGCTCATGCGAAAGTCCTTCCGCTGTTGACCTGTTTCGAGACGCTGAGCCGGTTGTAGCGGCGGCGGCACCGGCGGGCAACGGCGGCCGGCGCCCTTCGACGCCGGTATTCGACGCTCCCAAGTCGTCATTTCGACCGACCGAAGAGCCTGCCCTGAGCTTGTCGAAGGGGAGCGGAGAAATCTTTCCCGCGCGGCGCCGGGACCGAAGCGCTGTAGCGGAAAGATATCTCCACTCCGCCCCGGACTTGTCCGGGGCTACGGTCGATATGACGGGTAAGGATTACGCGCGAACGGTCTTGAAGTCTCCGCAGACGCTTTCAATTTATCCGATTTACTGACAAGCAGGAAAAGAGCCATGTGGAGCCTCCGTGACGCCAGGAACCGGTTCAGCGCGGTGGTGGACGCAGCTCTCGCCGGCACGCCGCAGGAGGTCACGCGACACGGCAAACCGGCGGTCGTCGTGCTCTCGGCGGCGCAATACCGTCACCTGCTCGCCGACGCGCAGGCCGGCCGGGGCTCCTTCGTAGATCATCTGCTCGCCTTTCCCGGCCTCGAAGAACGTGTAGGGGACGAGCGCGACGAGGATTCTCTCTAGCCGGACAAGCCGGCGCGCCCGAAACCTTCGAGCGCCCGCTCCCCGAACTCCAGCAGCAGGTCGCCGACGGCGGCCGGGTGGGTGGCAGGGGCCATATGGCCGGCACCGGGAATGACGGCATAGTCCGCGCCGGGGATGGCATCGGCGATGCGCCGGGCCATGTCGCGCGCCGCCGGCGCCGTGCGCTCGGCGCTCAGCACCTGCGCCGGGCAGGCGAGCGCGGCGAAGGCATCCCGGCCGGTCCGGTCGGCCCAGGCGAGGTCGACGTCGGCCGCCATCTTGTCCGCCCGGGCGAAGAAGGGCAGCCGGGCCGCCGCCGGGATCGCGTCCCACGCGCCGGGGCCCTCCCAGTATTCGGCGAAGGCGCGCATCGCCGCGGCGGTGTCGCTGGCCGCGATGGCGCCCTGGAAGGCGGCGATCATGGCGCCGATCTCGTTCAGGCTGCGCCCGGCCGTTTTGTCCCCGCCGGCCCGATCCGCGTGCAGGATGCCGACGATCACCGGCTCGATCAGGGTGAGCCCCGCCACCGTCTCCGGATGCCGCAACGCATGGTGCAGCGCGACCAGCGCGCCGAGCGAATGGCCGACCAGATGGGCCGGCCGCCCGGCCAGCGCCGCCATCTCTCGCACCACGGCGATCTCTTCGTCGAGCGGCGGCGCGGCGGGATCGGGCGGCGGCGTGCGGCCGTAGCCGCGCAGGTTGGGCATGAGCAGGCGGCGCCGGCCCGCCAGCCTGTCGGCGACGCCGCGCCATTGCGAGGCGCCCGTGCCGGCGCTGTGCAGCAGGACGAGCGGCGGCCCGGCGCCCAGTTCGCGGTAATGGACGCGCAAGGTCAGGGCTTCAGGCGCATCGTCCGGGTGCGCCAGGCCTTCACGCTCTCCGCCCGCATGGGCAGGCGGATATAGTCGCCGCGCCGCCACATCGGCACCTGGTCGAGGGCGGTCGAGCTGTTGAGCCAGCCGTCCTGCCCGCCGAGCAGCAGGAAGCGGTTGTCGTCCATGTCCGCCAGGTCGGAGAGGTGGCGCGCCTGCTGGCCGTAGCGCGTGTCGTGGCGCTCGTCGCTCAGGCTGTGAGCGGTCTTCATCAGCGTGTCGGACGAGCCGCTCGCCGCATGGTCGCCGAATTCGTAGCGGCTGCCGATCAGCGGCACGAAGGAGAGCGGATGCCCCAGGCTGAGCCGGTGCATGTCGCCCCAGGTCGCAAATGTGCCGAGGCACTCGCCCGCCGCGTCGAAGGCCTTGCGCAGCATCGCCGCCGCGGCCGCGTCGTCCAGCGCCGCGAAGTCGGCAATCAGCATGCGCTTGATCCGCGAGAAGCCGCCGTAGGCCTCGGCATGATCCGCGCCGACTTTCCGCTCCGTCAGATATTGCGAGAAATGGCGGTAGACGAGCTCGAAGGCGACGGGGCCGCGATCTTCGGCCCGGTAATGTCCGTCCCAATCGCGCATGAGCGCCAGAACCTTCGCGCCGTCGGCCGACAGCTGCGGCGCCAGCCCCAGTTCGTCGACGCGCCGGACGATCGCGTTGCGGACGGCGACCGAGGAGGCCATGTAGACGTCGAGCTGGATCGCGTTCATGTCCGCCATCGCGTGCTTCGCCCTGGCGGCGAGCATCTGCTTGATCCGGACGATCCGGTCGTCGGCGGAGAAGAAACGGCCGACCGGCACCGGCGCCTCGGCCGGCTTGTTGTTGGCCGAGGCGACAAATCCCGTCGCCGGATTAAAAATATACGGTAATTGCAGAACGTTCAGAAATCCCTTCCAGCGCCAGGTGTCGTCGGCCGCATCGAGGATGAAGTCGGGCGGAAGCTTGTTGGGGCGCACCGGCAGGACCGTCGCCATCACCTGGCCGATATTTCCCTGCCGGTCGGCGTAGATCATGTTCTGGGCCGAGACGGCGAAATTGGCGAAGGCGCGGCGGAAATCCGCGAAATTCCGCGCTTTCATCACCTTGACCATGGCCGTGATCTCGTCGCCCCGCTCGTGGCCGACCCAGCGCAGGGCGAGCGGCCCGCCTTCCCATTCCAGCGGCGGCGCATCGGAAATCACCGGGCCGAGGGACGATTCCCGGATCTGCACCGTGCTGTCGAACCACCAGCGCACCCTGATCTCCTCGGTCCGGCTGCGGATCGCCGAGGGCGGCAGGGCGGAGATGTCGTAGAGGTCGCTCGACGCGGCGCGCATGTTGGTGCCGCCCCAGGCGATATCGGCGTTGCGGCCGACCGCGACGAAGGGCACGCCCGGGATCATCATGCCGACGGCGTGGAAACCGGGCGACTTGAAGCCGGCGAGAATCCACAGGTTCGGCATGGTCGTGCCGAGATGGGGGTCGTTGGCCATCAGGGCGCCGCCGGTGGCGCTGCGCCGGGGGGCCACGGCCCAGGAGTTGCTGCCCGAGCGCGCCGCGGCGCCGAGCAGCCGCTCCAGCCGGCCGGCCCGGTCCTCCGAGCCGAAACTGAGCACCGAATCGCCGCCGACCGTCGCCAGCCGGCGCCAGAGCTGCGGCCAGTCCTTCCGGTTGCGCAGCGCCAGGAGGCGAAAATAGACCAGCCAGTTCACATCGGTGCCGGCAATCCGCCCGACTGTCAGCACGTCGCGCGCCGTCCAGGGTTCGCGCTTCAGGCCGAATACATGATACTCGTGCGGCAGGTCCTTCGCCGTGCGCTGGTAGTGGTTTATTCCCTGGACAAACCGGTCTACCCATTTACGGGTTTCCGGCGGCATTTCCGCCAGCGTCCGCTCGGCGCCGCGGCCGAAATTCAGGATGCGCAGAGCGTGGTCGATATCGACGGTGAACGGTCCGGCCATCTCCGAAATCCGGCCCGCCGCGACGCGCCGCAGCACCTCCATCTGGCCGAGCCGCAGATGGGCGTGGACCAGGCCAAGCGTAAAGGCGAGATCGTCGTCGTGTTCAGCCGTGATGAAGGGGACCTGGTTCTCGTTCCAGTCGATCGCGACCTCGCCCCGGAGCGGCAGGCCGCTCGTCGGAAAGGCGGCGAGCCTCTGGTCCAGCGTCGTCTCGTCCGGCAGCGGTCGCAGGACCGAACAGCCGAGCAGCACGGTGCACAGCGCGAATGCGCCGGCCCGGGCGGCCCAGCGAACGGCCCGGTTTGCGGCGAACCGGGCGGCGGGATGGGCGGCGGTCACGTCGGTCATGTCTCCCCGTCAGGCCGGCCGTCGTTGCCGGACACGCCTTGAACGCGGCATGCCGGCCGATCCGGCGAAGCGGGCGCGGGCGTCGCCGTCACGCCGCGGCCCGGACGCCCGAACCGGCATCCGAACCGGTCAGGGCAAGCGCCGCGCGCAGGACTTCCGGCCCGGCGCCCGGCTTGTGGGCGTTCTGCGCCAGATAGCGCCGCCAGGCCCGGCCGCCGGGCACGCCGCGGAACAGGCCGGTCATGTGGCGCAGGATGCGGTGCAGCGGCACCCCGGCGGCGGTCTCGCGCTCGATATAGGGCAGCATGGCGAGCGCGGCCTCGCGCCGGGTCCGGCTGGGCGGCGCGTCGCCGAACAGCCGCCGGTCGACATCGGCGAGCGACCAGGGGGTGTGATAGGCCGCGCGGCCGATCATGACGCCGTCGAAGGCCGCAAGATGCGCTTCGGCTTCGTCGAGGCTGCCGATCCCGCCGTTCAGCACGATTTCGAGACCGGGAAATTCGCCCTTGAGGCGGGCCGCCACCTCGTAGCGCAGGGGCGGGACCTCGCGGTTCTGCTTCGGCGTCAGGCCGGTGAGGATCGCCGTGCGGGCATGGACGATGACGGTCCGGCAGCCGGCGTCCGCGACCGCGGCAACGAAGTCGCGCAGGAATCCGTAGTCGTCGCGCCCGTCGATGCCGATCCGGCACTTGACCGTCACCGGCACCGTCACGGCACGCCGCATCGCCCGGACGCAATCGGCGACCAGGCCGGGCTCGGCCATCAGGCAGACGCCGAACCGGCCCGACTGCACCCTGTCGCTCGGGCAGCCGACATTCAGGTTGATTTCGTCGTAACCGCGCCCGGCGCCGATACGCGCGCTTTCGGCGAGCGCCACCGGATCGGACCCGCCGAGTTGCAATGCGACCGGGAGCTCGTCCGGATCGAAGCGCAGCAGGCGCTCGCGGTCGCCATGCAGGATCGCCCCGGTCGTCACCATCTCGGTGTAGAGCAGCGCCCGGCGGGTGATGCGGCGCAGGAAATAGCGGTCGAACCGGTCGGTGCAGTCCATCATCGGCGCGACGCAGAGCCGCCGGTCGGGGCCATGGCCCGCCGGCGCCGCGTCGCCCCCCTGTGAAACCCCGGCCGCCATGGTGCCGAAGATGCTCACCGGACGGGGCGGATTCAAGGCTGCGGAGCGCCGGACCGGCTTGACGATCCGGCCTTCCGGGAGCACGGATGCCATCGGGAACGGTTTTCCGGGGCGGATATCGTGGCGAGCGGGCGCAACTTTCTGCTGATCATGGCCGACGAGTTCGCCCGCCACGCGATGGGCTGCGCCGGCCACCCGGTCGTGCGGACGCCGAACCTTGATCGGCTGGCGGCCCGCGGCGTGCGCTTCACCCAGGCCTACACCAACAGCCCGATCTGTGTGCCGGCCCGCGCGGCGATGCATACGGGCCGGTACGTTCACGACATCCGCTGCTGGAGCAGCGCCCAGCCCTATCGCGGCCGGCACGAAAGCTGGGCGCACCGGTTGCGGCGCCACGGCATGGACGCCGTCTCCGCCGGCAAGCTGCATTTCCGCCGGACGGAGGACGACAACGGTTTCGCCCTGGAATTGCGGCCGATGCATGTCAAGGACGGCATCGGCTGGGCGCCCGGCCTGTTGCGCGATCCGTTGGGCAGCTATCCGGCAACCGCGGAACTGGCCGGCCGGGTCGGCGCGATGGAGACGGAGTATCACGCCTACGACCGGGCGGTGGCCCACGCAGCGACGAGCTGGCTCGAAGCGCGCGCGGCGTCGGGCGGACCGCCCTGGGCCCTGTTCGTCTCCTTCGTCAGCCCGCACTATCCGCTGGCCGCACCGCCGGAATGGTTCGACCTCTATGCCGGTGCCGACCCGCCGATGCCGAAACCCTATGCCGGCAACTGGCGCGATCATCCAGCCCTCGCCGAGACCCTGCGCTTCTTCGACTACGACCGCCATTTCGACGCCCGGTCGCGCGATGCCGCGGTCCGCAGCTATCTGGGGCTGGCGAGCTTTGTCGACGACCTGATCGGCCGGGTGCTCGCCGCGCTCGAAGCGGGCGGGTTCGCCGACGAAACGACGATCCTCTTCACCTCCGACCATGGCGAGATGCTGGGCGACTACGGCCTCTGGACCAAGCAGGTCATGTTCGAGGGCAGCGCCGGGATCCCGATGATCCTGGCCGGGCCCGGAATCATGGCGGGGGCCGCGGCGGGCCGGACGGTCGATACGCCGGTCTCGCTGGTCGACGTCTTCCCGACCGTGCTGGACGCGACGGGCGCCCCGGCCCCTTCCGCCCCCCGGCCCGGCCGGTCGCTGCTGGAGGTCGCCGCAGCGCCCGAAGACCCGGACCGGCCGGTCCTGTCGGAGTATCACGACGGCGGCTCGGTGACCGGCGCCTTCATGCTGCGCCGGGGCGGCTGGAAGCTGGTCCATCACGAGGGCTTCGCGCCCCAGCTGTTCGATCTCTCCGGCGATCCGGACGAACGGTGCGACCTGGCGGCCGACGGGGCGGCTGCCGATGTTCTCGGCGCCATGCAGGCCGGCCTGCGCAGGATGGTCGATCCGGCCGCGGCCAACGCACAGGCCTTCGCCGACCAACGCGCACGGCTGGACGAGTTGGGCGGCGCCGACGTCGTCCGCGCGATGCAGGGCTACGATTTCGGCCATTCGCCGCCGGGATAGGCGGACCTGGCGTTTCGGGGAACCGTACCGGATCCCCTTGCACGTCATTTCGACCGAAGGGCCGCAAGGCACTGAGCGGAGAAATCTTTTCGCTACGGAGCTCGGGTCCTTGCTCGGTACGGGAAAGATATCTCCACTTCGCGATCCTGCGGACCGCTTCGGTCGATATGACGGGGAGGGTGGTCGCCGGGGCGGAATGCCGGGGTGGAATGCCGGGGTGGAATGCTTGTCCCGGCCCGCAAACTTAATGTAGCCTGAAATCGGTTCGTTCGGTTCCAGTTGGCACTCTCGGGGCAAGATCGCGACATGAGACCGTCCAATCCCGGCCTGGAAACGACTGACTCCGCAGGGGACGTAGAGGCGCCGCTCACCTTTATCGTGCGCCAGAACGGCACGCCCTATTTCCTGAGTTCCGCGCTGACCGGCGGCCCGCCGGAATACCGTTTCCGCACGGAACCGCGCTCGGTGACCATCCACGATGTCCGCCCCGAATCGGACCGGCTGTCGGTCGAGCGCGAGGGCTTTGAGTTGGTCCGCCACCGGACCGAAGTCGACGACCTGTACGACGACGAGGCGGTCGCCGGCCCCTACAGCCGCGAGGTCGAGGCCCTGTTATGCGAGAGGACCGGCGCGTCGCGCGCCGTCGCCTTCGACCATACCCGCCGCTCCGACGCGACGGACGGCGCCGCCAATCCGGACGGATCGCGCGGACCGGCGCGCATCGTCCATGTCGACTACACCGAGGCGTCGGGGCCGGTGCGCGCCGCCGACGTCCTGGGCAAGGAGACGGTGGAGCGCATTCTCGGAACCGGCGGGCGAATCGCCGAAATCAATGTCTGGCGCCCGATCGCCGGGCCCGTGCAGCGCTCGCCGCTGGCCGTGGCGGACGCGCGCAGCGTGGCCCGGAACGACCTGATCGCCACCGAGCAGAAATTTCCCGACCGCACCGGCGAAATCTACATGATCGCCCACGCGCCGGAACAGCGCTGGTGCTGGGTCTCCGGCATGACGCGGGACGAAACGCTGCTGCTGAAAGGCTGGGACAGCCTGGACGACGGCCGGGCGCGCTTCACGCCCCACGGGTCGTTCACCCTGCCGGACCAGGATCCGGAGGCGCCGCCGCGCGAGAGCATCGAAACGCGCGTCTATCTCGTCTTCGACGAACAAGAGCCGGGAACCGGCCGCTTGTAAAAGAAAGGACTGCAACACAAGGGAAGGAGCATCTGCCATGGCCCGCCACAAGCATGTGATCAACATCAACGATATCGAGCCGAAGGAAATCGCCGTCGCCGACAAGTTCCACCATATCGTCAGAGGGCTGGGCAGTTCTGCCGGCAACGTGGAGCTGGGCTGCAGCCATTTCCGGGTTGCGCCCGGAAAATACGCCTTTCCGAGGCACTCGCACATTCGCAACGAGGAGGCCCTGTTTATCCTCGAAGGGACCGGCACGCTCTCCATCGGCGAAGACGATGTCGTGGTGTCGGCGGGCGACTACGCCGCCCTGCCCGTCGGCCGGCACCTGGCCCACAAGCTGGTCAACACCGGCGATAGCGACCTGGTCTATCTGTGCCTGTCGACCAACCACATGCCGGAAATCACCGAATATCCGGATTCCGGCAAGGTCGGCGTGCTCGGCGGGGCGGACTGGAACCGGGGGCTTGCCGAATTCTACGAGGGCAAGGACATCCACGACGAGTATTTCTTCCGCTTCTACCAGGGCGACACCCACGTCAACTATTTCACCGGCGAGATCGACGAATAGATCGGGCCGTTCGCGAACGCCGACCGGGCCGCCGCCGCGGCAAAATCCGCGGCGGCCGGCCGCCTACAGCAACCGGCCGGGCCACTCGCCGTTGCGCACCATGCTCTCCATCACTTCGAGCATGAGGGCGGAGACGGCCCTGGTCGCGCGCGACTGCACGCCACGCACGACGGACGCAACCGATAGCTGCCAGGAGAGCTGCGGATCGATCAGCGGCACCGCGGTCATCTGGCCGGCTGCGACTTCCTTCGACACCGCGAACTGCGGAAGGATCGTGCAATAGCCCTCGAAAACCAGCTCGATCATGCTGGGCAGGGAATCCAGATCGATCCTGACCGACAGCTGGTATCCGGTCCGCGCCGCGGTCTCCTCGAGCACCAGCCGGATGGTGTGCGGCAGCGCCGGCAGCACCAGCGGCTGCTTTGCCGCCTCGGCAAACCGGATGGCCTTCATCCGGCGGAATTCGCGGGTCGGCGGGCAAATGAGATACAGGTCTTCCGCCATGAAGGGCTGGACGTGGATCCCCTCGTGGGACTTGGCGTCGTAGAGCAGCGCCATATCGAGCCGGCCGACGTGGAGCCACTCGGTCAGGTGCCCGCTCATGCCCTCGACGACGTGAAGCGAGATGCCGGGGAAGCGGTCCTCGACCGCGTTGACGAGCGGAATGGTCAGGCCGCGGGCGGCCGAGGTCGGCAGGCCCAGCCGGACTTCGCCGGACGGGTTCGAGGCGTGATACTGGACCAGTTCCTCCGTCCGCTGGAGCTGCAGCAGGACCGAGCGCGCATGGTCGAGGAGCAGGCGGCCGACCTCGTTGGGCGTCACGCCCCGGGAATGGCGCGTCACCAGTTCCACGCCCAGCTGCTCTTCCAGTTTGCGGAGTTGCTGGCTCAGCGACGGCTGGACGACGTTGAGCTGCTCGGCGGCGCGCGACAGGCTGCCGGCCTCGGCGATCTGCACGAAATACTTCAGCTGCTTGAAATCGACCATATCGCCTCGCCTCCCCATAGCGGATTTGAAACGCGGCGCGGGGGCGCCCGCCGGATACGCATCCTGCGGTTTGCGAACGAGCCGGAAACGGGAACTATGCCCGTTCGCACTCCGCCGGTCGCAAGAACCCAAGAACCATAGATACCGATACAATCGTATATCATTCGAAATGATATGAGAAATTGGAAAAACTGCTGGATTTTAGTGTTATGTTATAACATAATAATATCAATTCAAATGATATTAGATATTGTCATTATATTATTGATCGATGGCGTCGCCGGCGAATACACTTTGTCGTCCGGCGCGGTCCGGGGCGGCCAAGGCATCGGACATGCGGATTTCCTGTCGGGAACAGCCGGTTCGCCCGATCTGCTTCGGCGATAGACGGCGCCTCCCGTGCAGTTGCCGTGTTGCGCCCCGCAACGCCGGGCACGGAAGTCCCGCCCGGTGCGGAGATTTTGAGGGAGGAAGCGATATGTCGAAACTTGCACTGCGTACCGCGATCGGCGGAGCGGCGATCTTCGCCACCGCGATTGCTCTGGGAGCCGGCCCGGCCAACGCTGCCGAGGCGAACCCCTGTATCGGAAATTCCGGCCCGGTGACGGGGCCGGCGGCCTTCGGCGGCAAATCCATCAGGATGGGCGCCGAGATGGCGGTTGACGAGATCAACGCCGCCGGCGGCGTCCTCGGCAAGAAGCTCAAGTTCATCCAGTACGACGATCGCGGCGCGCCGCCGCGCGGTGTCGACAATGTCCGGCGCATCGGCCTGCGGGACAACTGCGTCGCGATGCTGGGCGGCTACCATTCGACCGTGGCGCTCGCCATGCGCGATCCGATCCACGAGATCAAGATGGTCTATGTCGGCGTGATCGCGGCCAACACCAAGGTGATCGAGAACGGCCGCAATCCCAACTACATGTTCCGCGTGTCGGCCAAGGACCGCTGGGTCTCCAAGTTCCTGGTCGCCGAGGCGCTCAAGCGCTCGCCGAACAACAAGGTCGGGATCATGTACGAGAATACGGGGTGGGGCAAAGGCGCCTATCCCAACATCCAGGCCGCGTTGCGCGAGCAGGGCACCAAGGAGGTCGGCGCCGAGACCTTCAACTGGCGCGATACCGACATGACCCCGCAGCTCATCCGCCTGCGCAAGGCGGGCGCCGAATCGCTGGTGATGTGGGGCCTCGACCGCGAAGGCAACCAGATCATGCGCAGCCTGCAGAAGATCGGCTGGGACCCGGTCAAGATCGGCGCCTGGGGCTTTGCCGGCAACCTCGGCGAGCTGGCCGGCAAGCTGGCCAACTGCGCGCTCATCATGCAGACCTATTCCTGGATGGGCAAACTGGAGCCGCGGGCCCAGAAGCTCTACGCCATCATGCAGAAGCGTTATGGCATCAAGAGCCAGAAGGAGATCCGCATGGGCAGCGGCGTGGCCGACGCCTATGACGCCATCCACATCATCGCCAAGGCCATCGCGATCGCCGGCAGCTACGACCGGCAGAAGGTCTACGAGGCCATGTTCAAGGTGAAGCACAAAGGGCTGGTGATGAATTACGACCCGGCCTTCGAGCGGACGGAAGAACGCCACGATGCGATCCTGCCGAGCGCCTACAAGCTGACCGCCTGGTATAACGGCGAGCTGCTGCCGCTCTCGCAGACGCCCTGCAAGTAGACGGACTGCCTCCGGGGCGCGTCGCTGGCGCGCCCCGGGGTTTCCTCTGCAATTTTCCTTTGAATTCCCGCCCTTGACAGGCCGCATTCCATGAGCGCCGCCCTCCAGTATTTTCTGGCCGGGCTCGGGATCGGCGGCATCTATGCGCTGGTTGCGATCGGCTTCCACATCATGTGGTCGTCGGCCAAGGCCGTGAACTTCGCCCACGGCGACACGCTGATGCTGGGCGCCGTGCTCACCATCGTCTTTCTCGACCACGGAATCGCCATGCCCCTGGCGATCCTGCTGTCGATCGGCGTCGCCATCGTCTTCGGGGTCGTGCTGGAACGGGTCGCCATCCGGCCCTTCGCGGACCACGCCGCCTCGATCGGCTGGATGCTGACGACGATCGCCATCGGCATCATGCTCGAGAGCTACGCGACCATCGAATTCGGCGCGTTCGCCCGTCCGCTGCCGTCGCCCGGCGTCGACAAGCCGATCATCATCTTCGGGGCCGGCGTCTTCATCCAGGAACTGCTGATCCCGTTCGTCGCGGTCCTGATCGTCGTTCTGCTCGGGATCTTCCAGCGCCGGACGCAACTCGGCCGCGCCATGCGGGCCGTCGCCTTCAACCGGGTCGCGGCGGGCATCGTCGGCATCAACGTGCTGCACGTCGCCATGTTCTCCTTCGCGCTCGCCAGCGCCCTCGGCGGCCTTGCGGGCATCCTGGTCGCCCCGGTCATCCAAGCGTCGGCGACCATGGGCCTGCTGCTCGGCATCAAGGGCTTCGCAGTCGCCATCATCGGCGGCATCACCAGCGCACCGGGCGTCGTGATCGCCGGGCTGCTTTACGGAATCATCGAGAAATTCGTCGACGGCTACATCAGCACCGCGGCGCGGGAGGCCGTGGGCTTCAGCCTCGTCATCGTCGTGCTGATGCTGTTCCCGCAGGGCCTGTTCGGACGCAGGGAACTCGTCAAGGTATGAGCCGGATCGCGCGCCACTTCAATCCGGCCTTCGTCGTCGCCGCGGCGATCCTCATTCTCGTGCTGCCGCACATCGCCGCCAACGAATACGAACTGCGGCTGATCACGCTTCTGCTGATCTACGCGATCATCGCGCTCGGCCTGAACGTGCTGGTCGGCCTGACCGGGCTGGTCTCCCTGGGCCAGGCCGGGCTCTACGCCATCGGCGCCTACACCGCCGCGATCCTCGCGACGCGGCTGGGCGTCGGGCTGGTGCCCGGCCTGATCCTGGGCATGGCGCTTGCCGGCGCCTTCGGCGTCCTGCTCGCCTACCCGACGGTGCGGGTGCGCGGCGTCTACCTCGCCGTCGTCACCATCGCCTTCGGCATCATCGTCGAGAATGTCGCCATCGAGTGGGACAGCCTGACGGGGAGCTGGGTCGGCATATCGAACGTGCCGGCGCCGACATTGCTCGGCCTGCCGCTCGACACCAACGCCTATTTCATCGTGGTCGGCGCGAGCGCGCTGATCGCCTTTCTCGTCAATCTGAACCTGATGAACTCGCGTTACGGCCGGGCCATGCGGGCCACCGCCCAAAGCGAAATCGCGTCGCGGTCTCTCGGAATCAACGTGGTCGCGATCCGTACGTTGGCCTTCGTCGTCTCGGCCATGGCGGCGGGCGCGGCCGGCGTCTTCTATGTCTATCTCAACAAGTATATCAGCCCGGACATCTTCTCCTTCACCGATTCGATCCGTTTCCTGCTCATGGTCATCCTCGGCGGGTCGGGGACCGCGCTCGGCCCCGTGGTCGGCGCCTCGATTATGACCTACCTGCCGGAATATCTGCAGGCGTTCGGCCCCTGGCAGGCTTTCGCCTACGGCCTGCTGCTGGCCGCTGTGATGTTCGTCCTGCCGCGCGGGATCGTCGGCTCGGTCGAACATTTCCTGTCGGGCCGCATGGCCGAAGCGAGACCGGACGCCGTGCAGGCGGAGCGCCCCCGCCTCGCCGATATCATCGCGGTCGAGCAGACCGACGGATCGGCCTGCCTCGACGCCCGGGGGGTCTCGGTTGCTTTCGGCGGCCTCGTCGCGGTCGATAAGGTCGACGAAACCGTCGATTCGGGCAAGATCCACGCGCTGATCGGGCCGAACGGCGCGGGCAAATCGACCTTCCTCAACGCGATTTCCGGGGTTTACCGGGCCGATTCCGGCAGCATCACCTTCCTCGGCCGGGACACGACGCAGCTCAACAGCCATCAACTCGCCCGTCTCGGGCTGGCGCGCACGTTCCAGAATACCGAGCTGTTCTCGAACATGACCGTGCTTGAGAACGTGCTGGTCGCCTTCCACAAGGAATACCGGTCCAACATTTTCTCGACGATCTGCCGTCTGCCGTCCTTCGGGCGGGACGAGCGGCATTTCCAGAAGGCGGCGATGGACCTGATCGGCTATGTCGGCCTTTCCGCCTATGCCCACGAGAAAGCCGAAAACCTGGCGTTCGGCCATCAACGGCAGCTCGAAATCGCCCGGGCGCTCGCGCTCTCGCCCAAGCTGCTGCTGCTGGACGAGCCGGCGGCCGGCCTGACCCATGCGGAGATCGAGCAGCTTATCGCACTGGTCCGCGAACTGGCGGCGAACGGCATAACCATCCTGATCGTCGAGCACCATGTCGAGTTGATCATGGAGATTTCCGATCATGTGACTGTGCTCGACTACGGCGAACTGATCGCCTCCGGCACTGCCGAGGAGGTGCAGACCGATCCCAAGGTGATCGAGGCCTATTTCGGCAGCCAGAGCTTCGGCGACGGGTTGGCGCCCGAAGGCGCAGGCGGGGAGGCGTAGCCGTGGCCGCCCTGCTCGAAGTGAAGAACCTGTCCGTGACCTACGGGCATGTCGAGGCGGTGCGCGACGTGTCGCTCCTGGTCGAGGAAGGCGAATATGTCTCGATCATCGGCAACAACGGCGCGGGAAAGAGTTCGACCCTGAAGGCCATCGCCGGCGTCGTCAAACCGGCGGGCGGCGAAATCGTCTTGGACGGCAAGCCGATCGCCGGCATGGCGTCCTACGACGTCGTGCGCCGGGGCCTGTCGATGGTCCCCGAAGGCCGCCTGATCTTCGCCGACCAGACCGTCGAGGACAATCTGTACCTCGGCGCCTACGCGCGGCGCGGCGGCGGCCGGTCTAAGGAGGTGTCCGAGGACCTCGAGCGCATGTTCGCGCTGTTCCCGATCCTGAGGGACCGGCGCCAGCAGCTTGCCGGCAGCCTTTCGGGCGGCGAGCAGCAGATGCTGGCCCTGTCGCGGGGCCTGCTCTCGCGGCCCCGCCTGCTCATGATCGACGAGATGTCCCTGGGGCTCGCCCCCCGGGTTCTGGAAACGCTGTTCCCGGTCATCGAAACGCTGAACCGGGAAGGACTGGCGATCCTGCTGGTCGAGCAGCTGGCCACGGTCGCCCTGCGCTATGCCCACAGAAGTTACGTCATGGAGGATTCACGAATTCTTCTCAGCGGCCCGTCCCGGGAACTGGCCAGCGACGAGCGCGTCATCGAGGCCTATCTGGGACGGAGGAAGGCAGGTTGAGAAGCGGTCGCGGGCCGGACCGGACCGGCACGCCGCAACGCGGCGGCGGACGGGAACCGCGCCCCGAACAGGTCCGGCGCCGCATGGGTAAGCGGCGCTAAATCGAGGAAAGCCCTTAACCGGGAAAGCCCTTAACCGGGAAAGCAAGGAGGTAAAGTCCATGTCGCAAATTGTCGATCTGACCCTGACGCTGGAAGACAACATGCCGGCGCACAAGCTGTTCCAGCGGCCGGTTGTCGTCCCGCATCTGACGCACGACCAGACCAAGTCGTTCAACCTCGGCGTGCCGGGCGACCGGCTGACATTCGCCACGACCTATATCGGCACCATCGACCACATCGCCACGCACGTCGACGCCTTCTACCACGTCAATCCGAACGGCGCGTCGGTCGACAAGATGCCGCTCGAGATCTTCATGGGTAAGGCCGTGTGCTGGGACATGACCCACATTCCCGATCTCGGCGATATCGACGTGGCGGATATGGAGGAAGCGGAGGCGAAGGGCGGCGTCAAGGTCGACGGCCACATCGTCCTGCTCAACACGGGCCTGCACAACCGCCACTATCCGGACATCAAGGTGGTCTGGAGCAATCCGGGGCTGACCGCGGAAGCGACCCACTGGCTGGCCGACCGCAACTCGACCTTCCACGGTGTCGAGGGGCCGTCGACGGACAAGCCGTCCTGGGACGAATTCCCGAACCATCGCGTGTGCCGGGACCGGGGCATCTCCCACTACGAATGGCTGATCAACCTCGAAGAGCTGGTCGGCAAGGGAGAGTTCATGTTCTACGGCCCGCCGCTCAAGATCAACAACGGCAGCGGCTCGCCGGTGCGGGCCTGGGCCGTGCTCGATTGAGGGCTCGATTGAGGGAGGGAGCGCGCCCGCCCTCGCGCCGGCTTCGGCCGGCGCGGGGGTGGGGCGTGAAAGGCTGAAACGGCATGTCTGTCCGCCCGTCCGCAGCGGAGGAAGATCCGCGGGTGCCGATCACCTTCGTGACCGGTTTCCTGGGCGCGGGCAAGACGACGCTGGTCAACCACGTCCTCGCCGATCCCGGCAGCGGCAAGTGCCTGGTCATCGTCAACGAGTTCGGCGAGATCGGCATCGATTCGGACCTGATCGCCCGCGCCTCGGACGACATGCTGGAGCTGACCAACGGCTGCATCTGCTGCGCCAGCAAGGACGACCTTGTCGAAACCCTGTACACGGCGTTCATGCGCCGGGTCGGCGCGCTCGAACCGCAGATCGAGTTCGACCGGGTCCTGGTCGAGACGACGGGTATCGCCGACCCGTCGCCGCTGGCCCAGCTGCTGTATACCGACATGCAGCTCAACCTGTCCTACCGGCTGGATGCCATTATCACCCTGGTCGATCTGAAGCATGTCGGCGGCCAGCTCGAAGCCAACGACGAAGCCAGGAAACAGGTTGCGATCGCCGACAAGCTGATCCTCAACAAGCGGGACCTGGTCGGGGAAACGGAGTTTCGCGCGTCTGTCTCGGCGGTGAACGGGCTCAATCCGTATTCGGTGAAGGAAATCACCACCCACTCGGCGATCGCTCTCGACCGGCTGCTCGATCTCGACCTGTTCGAGCCGAAGATCAGGGAAAGTTCGCTCGGGGATTGGATCGGCATCGTCGACGCTGCCGCGCGGGACGGCAACGGCACGGGGCACGATCATAACGACCATCACGACCATCACGACCATCACGACGATCACGGCCACCACGACCACGGCGATGTGTCCGCGGTGTGCATCGAGGAGGAACATCCCCTCGACTATCACCGGCTCATGGAGCTGATGGTCGAACTCACCGGGGAGTATGGCGCCGACCTGTACCGGGTGAAGGGGCTGTGCCGTTTCGTCGGCAACGACCGGCCGGTAATTCTCCAGGGTGTGCAGGAGGTCTTCAGCCCGCCGACTTATGCAGAGACGTGGCCCGGCGGCAAGGCGCAGACGCGCCTCGTGCTGATCGGCCGGGCTTTGAAGGGCGACGATATCGAACGACGCCTCGTGGCCTGCCGTTCGGCGTCGGACACGCCGGTATTCGAACGCGGTACGGGCGCGATCTGACGAGGCGGTCCGCGTCGGGAGGACAGGAACGATGAGCGACTTCGCTTTCATGACGGCGATCGAGTTGAAGGATCTGATCGCACGCCGGGACATCTCGCCGGTCGACCTCGTCGCGTCGTCCCTGGAGCGGATGGAAGGGCTGGAACCCACGCTCAACTGTTTCGTCCAGAATTCGCCGGACCTGGCGCTGGAGGCGGCACGGAAGGCCGAGAATGCCGTGATGGCGGGCGAAGACCTCGGCCTGCTGCACGGCCTGCCGATTTCGGTCAAGGACCTGATCGCCGTGGACGGCCTGAAGCTGACCTTCGGCTCCCGCGCCATGGCGGACAATGTGGCGGCGGTCGACGCGCCCTCGGTTGACCGGGCGCGCCGGCAGGGCGCCTGCATCGTCGGCAAATCCACGACCAGCGAGTTCGGCTGCAAGGCGGTCGGCGACAGCCCGCTGACCGGGGTCACGCCCAACGCCTGGAACCTCGCCAAGACGCCGGGCGGATCGAGCTGCGGCGCCGCCACCAGCGTCGCGGCCGGGATCACGCCGTTTGCGCTGGGAACCGACGGCGGCGGGTCCGTGCGCATCCCGAGCTCGCTCAGCGGCCTGTTCGGCATCAAGGCGCAGTTCGCGCGAGTCGCGGTTTATCCGGCGAGCGCCACGCCGACGCTCGCCCATGTCGGCCCGCTCACGCGGACCGTTCGCGACGGCGCGCTCCTGCTGGGCGCGGTCGCCGGACACGACCGGCGAGACCCCTTCGGCGTCGCGCAGCCCGTGCCCGATTTCCTGGCCGCCTGCGACCGTCCGGTCAAAGGCATGCGCCTGGCGTGGAGTCCGACGCTCGGCTACGCGCAGCCCTCCGACGAAGTCGTTGCCATCGTTGAAGATGCCGTCCGGACGTTCGAGGACCTGGGTTGCACGGTCGATCTCGTCGAACAGGTCATGGATGAAGACCCGCTGCCGATCTGGATGGCGGAGTTCTATGCCGGCGTCGGCACCCGGCTGAAGGACGTGCTCGCCAACAAGCCCGAACTGCTCGACCCGGCGGTGGCCGAGGTCCTGGCCGGTGCGCTCGACCAGGAGATGGGCGATTACTACGCCAAGGTTTTTGCGCGTTACGACTTCCGCGAAAAGATGCGGACCTTTTTCGAGGATTACGATCTGCTCCTGACGCCGACGCTTCCCGTCCCCGCTTTCGACGTGGGGTGCGACGCGCCGCCGGAACTGCCCGACCGTAACATCGTGTCGTGGGTCTACTACACCTATCCGTTCAACCTGACGGGCCAGCCCGCCGCCTCGGTGCCGGCAGGCTGGACGCGGGACGGCCTGCCCGTAGGCATGCAGATGGTCTCGAAGATCCTGCACGAGGAAGACATTTTCCGCGCCGCTGCGGCGTTCGAAGCCGCCAGGCCGTGGGCCGGCAGGAAGCCCGATCTGGCGTCCTGATAGAGGACATTACGGCCGGAGAAGCGAACAGGAAAAGGCGGCGCCTACACGGCCGCGTTGCTTCTTTGTGCATTCTGTCGGTCGGCGCAAAAATGCCGTGGATCAAATTCGTGACGATGCGTTTTCGGCCCACTGCCGTTACGACGGCCGATGCCGTTAACCGCCCCTCAGTGCCACCCCGGATGGAGCGAAGCGGAAATCCGGGGACCAGAGCCGCCCGGCACGACCTCACTTAACGACTCTGGGCCCCAGATTAAATCCGGGGCAACATTATTATATTGGTATCGACAGATGAGCGCCGGATCTTTGTCGCGCGACGCCGCCTTCGGCACTTCCGGCGAACAATTAAGTTGGAAGGGGGGTTCTGTCCCCGAAATTCGTCAATTGAGCAGCTGTCTCGGCAGCCACATGGCGATTTCGGGAAATGCCATGATAAGCGCCAATCCGGTCAGCTGCAGGAGCACGAACGGAATGATGCCGACGTAAATCTGCTGGATCTTCACCTGGGGCGGGGCCACGCCCTTCATATAAAACAGCGCAAATCCGAACGGCGGCGTGAGGAACGACGTTTGCAGGTTCACCGCAAGCAGAATGGCGAACCAGTAAACGACGTCCAGCTTGGACACATGGCCGGAGAAGTCGAGCAACTCCACGATCGGCGCAAAGACCGGAATGACGATCAGCGTGATCTCGATCCAGTCGAAGAAAAAGCCCAGAAAGAATACGATCGCCATCAGGATAAAGAGTATTCCCCACGATCCGAGACCGGCGCTGTCCACCAGGCCGACGACGATTTCGTCGCCGCCGAGAGAGCGAAACGTGTATGAAAATGCGGTCGCGCCGATAAAGATGAAAAATATCATGGCGTTGGTGAGCATCGATCGCTCAACGACCTCGCGCAGCAGACTGAATGTCAGCCGCCGGTTCAGCGCCGCAAGCAAAATGGCTCCCAGAGCCCCCATTCCGGCGGCCTCGGTCGGCGTAGACCAGCCGAGGATAATCGAACCGAGAACCATGAAGATCAGGAAGATCGCCGGAAGAAATCCGCGCAGGAGAAGGCGGATCAGTTCCCGGTAGCTTTCAGGGCCCAGCTCGCGGGGCAAAGGCGGCGCCAGCTTGGGCCGCAGGCTGCATAGCGTCGTGATGTAAACCAGGTAGAGGCCGGCCAGCAGCAGGCCCGGAAAGAAGGCCGCCACGAACAGATTGCCGACGGACCGGCCGAGCAGTTCGCCCATGATGACAAGCATAATGCTCGGCGGAATCAGCACGCCGAGCGTGCCGGATGCCGCGATCGTGCCGGTGGCCAGGGGCGTGTTGTAGTTCCGCTCCAGCATCACGGGCAGGGCCATGATGGTCATCATGACGACCGAGGCACCGATGATTCCCGTCATTGCCGCCATGATGACGCCCATCGCGGTAACCGACAGCGCCAGGCCCCCGGGAATCCTGTACAACAGGACCTGCAGGCAATGCAGAAGGTCTCTTGCGACGCCGCTCTTTTCGAACATCGTCCCCATGAAAATGAACATGGGGATGGCAATGAGAACCTGATTGTCGGCAATTCCGCCCCAGATGCGCGAGACGATATTGAAGAATTCGATCTGGGCAAATACGCCGAATGCAATTCCGATAAATCCGAAGCCGAGCCCGACGCCGCCCAGAATGGCGCCGACCGGATAACCGGTGAACAGGAGAATGCCGAGCGCCGCAAACATGAAGAGCGGCATATAGTCGATAAAAAAATCGATCATAGCAGCTCTCTCGTCGGGCTCGTGGCCGGCTCATCGCTGGCCGTCTCCGGAATAACTGACGAACCGAACAACTCGACGAACTTGCGCAAAAATACGCTGACCGCCGCCAGGAAGATGAACACAATTCCCGCCGGCAGAAAGGCCTTGATAATCCAGCGGTGCGGCAATCCTGTTGCCGAATCCGAATTTTCTCCCAGGTTCCAGGATTTCTCCCACCAGTCGGTGCCGTGATAGAAAACAATCACGCAATACGGAATGAGAAACAAAAGACAGCCCAGCATCTCGATCCACAGTTGCGCCTTGCGCGGCAGCCGTTCATGCACGATTTCGATGCGTACATGGGCGTCCTTCATATACCCCCACCCGATGCACAACAGGAACAGCACGGCATGCAGGTGCCATTCGAGCTCCTGCAGCTTGGTCGAGCCGAGCACAAGAAACCGGCGTGTGACCACGTCGAACGCGATGACCACAATGAGCAGCACGCTCAGCCATGCCACCAGCGAGCCGACGGTACTGACAAAACGGCCGAGGCGATCGCTGATGCGATACAGGATCAACATGGGTTCAAGGAGTTTACCCTGGCGAAAACGGTTGCTCCGTGCGCTATACGCGATAGCGCACGGAGCATGACTTTACCGCTGTAAACCGGCTGGGGACTATTTCAGATACCCCAGATCGGACCAGACTTTGTACTCGGCACGGAAATCGGAATAGGATTTCCAGACCTTCTTGAAGTTCGCGCTCCTGGCCCTGTCGTCTTCGACGACTTCCAGCCATGCCTTTCTGAGCGCATTCAGGATTTCAGGCGACCATTTGTGGATTTTGACGCCCTTCTTGATCAGCTCCTTCAGCGCCTTGCCCTGGATCGCCTCACCTTCGGCAAGGCCCTCACGCATATTGTCGCCGCAGGCCATCTCGAGGATGATCTTGTGCTGCTTTGACAGCGCATCCCATTTCTTCTTGTTGATCATGATGTCGAACAGGGTCGACTGCTGATGCCAGCCGGGGAAATAGGCGTGTTTGGCGACCTGATAGAATCCCCAGTCCAGATCAATGGCCGGCATGGAGAATTCCGCCGCATCGATGGTGCCCCGCTCCAGTGCGGGATAGATGTCGGCGCCGGCGATCAGCTGCGTGGACACGCCGATCTTCTGCATGACTTTTGCGCCAAGGCCGAAGAAGCGCATCTTGAGACCCTTCAGGTCTTCGAGCGTCTTCATTTCCTTGCGGAACCAGCCCGAACCTTCAGGCGCGATCACGCCGCACAGGACGGTATGGATGCCATGCGGGGCGTACAGCTCCTCGAACATCTTCTTGCCGCCGCCATAATAGTACCAGGCCATGTACTCGCCGGCGCGCGGACCGAACGGAACCGCAGCGAACAGGGCAAACGCCGGGTCGCGGCCATACCAGTATCCGGGAGTCGACCAGCAGGCGTCGACCGAACCGGCACTCACGGCGTCGAAACATTCCTTGGGCGGAATCAACGCGCCGGGCTCCGTGAACTGGATCTTGAACTTCCCGCCGGACGCGCCGTCGACCTTGCCGACGAGGCTCTTCCCGAGCGATCCGAGCTGGATCAGTTTGCTGGGAAAGAAGCTTCCCATTTTCCAGCGCACGCGATCGGCGGCGTCCGCAGCCGTCACCGTACCCAAGCAGACGGCGGCTCCGAGCATCGCGCCGAGGAGCGATCGGTTAAATTTACGAATGTTCATTACTGCTCTCCCTCTTCACTGTCGTGGCGATCGAATTCGCCTGGAATCGGTTACCGTACTTCCATTGCCAAACGCATCCTGAATTCGGCCGTTTCGCAGCACGCCCCTGCCGCCGGAACCATCCGGATGCCTGTCCGGGAGGCCGGACCATCCCGTCGTCGATCTGCATGCAGGTCGGCAAAACCAGATCTCCGGAGATGCTGATTCCATAGCCCGCAACACGGGCCAAATCACCGGTGAATTCCCGTGTGGATACAGAGATTGCCTGCAAAACACGCAGCATGTCAACGGCAGGGCCGGCACGAAGGGAACCGGCGGATGCGGCGGGCCGAAGCGCCGATTGCGTTCGCCGGGGCCGGCGACTATGATTCGAGGCCCGCCAGCGCCCAGTCCTGCGGACACAGGAAATTACCGGTAATCGTCGGCGCGCCGGCCGTGCGACCGCGCATCATGCTGCCCGGCGAACCGGCGGCGGGCTGACGGTGCGCCGGAGACATATTGAATGGCGGTAGCCGCAACCGAAAAGGAAATGCCGGCAGGCGCCGCGGCGCCGCCGCAGGCCGACGAAAGCTGCGTCGCCTTCCTGATCGGCGAGCGCCGGGTCACCAACGCCGCCGTCGCCGCGGCAATGATCGCCGTGATCGGCGTTACCTTTTCCGTCTTCCACCTCTACGCCGCCTATTTCGGCCAGGCCCAGAGCTACCTGCACCGGACGATGCACGTCACGCTGATGATCGTGATCTGCATCCTGCTGCGGCCGGCCGGGCGCAAGTCGTGGAAGGAGCCGGTCAATCGCTGGCTGGCCTACGACATTCTCTGCATCGCGCTCACCGTCGCCGTGCAGGTCTATATCTGCTGGGACGTCTTCGCCTTCATTAACCGGCGCGGGCTGGCCGACCCGGTCGACCTGGCGGTCGGCGTGATCATGATCTTCCTGGTCATGGATGCAACGCGCCGGGTGATCGGCTGGATCATGGTCCTGCTCGGCGCCTTCTTCATCCTGCAAAGCGCCTACGGCGAGTATTTCTTCGGCATCTTCTACGGGCCGTCCATCGACTGGTCGCTGATCATCAACGACCTGTTCATGGAAGAGGAGGGCATCTACACGATCCCGATCAGCATTTCGGCGTCCGTCGTCGTGCTGTTCATCATCTTCGGCGCCTTCATCATGCGCACCGGCGTCGGCGAACTGTTCAAGGACATCGCCTACGGCCTGATGGGCCGGCAGGTCGGCGGGCCGGCCAAGGCCGCGGTCATGTCGAGCGCCTTCATGGCCTCCATCTCCGGCAGCGCGGTTTCCAACGTTGCGACCACCGGCACCTTCACCATCCCGCTGATGAAGCGCATGGGCTACCCGCCGGCCTTTGCCGGCGCGGTCGAGGCCTGCGCTTCGACCGGCGGCGTGTTCACCCCGCCGGTCATGGGCGCCGTCGCCTTCATCATGGCCGAATTCCTCGGCGTGCCCTACTGGGAGGTCGTCAAGGCCGCCGCAATCCCCGCCCTGATCTATTTCACCGCCGTGCTCGCCATGGTGCATTTCCGCTCGCACCGCATGGGGCTGGCGGCGCAGGCGGACGCCGACCTGCCCTCGGCCTGGGGCGCGATCCGGGAGCGCGGCCATATGCTGCTGCCGGTCGTCGCGCTCGTCGGTGCGCTGGTCGTCGGCTACAGCCCGATCTTCGCCGCCCTGCTCGGCATCGTCTGCGTGTTCGCCCTGAGCTGGTTCCGCGCCGAGACCCGCATGACGCCGGTGACTTTCCTGGGCGCGCTGGAGGACGCGGCGCGCATGATGGTCTCCGTCGCCGTGCCGTCCGCCGCCGCCGGCCTGATCGTCGGCGCGCTCTATTTTTCCGGCCTCGCCGTGCGCTTCTCGACCTCGATCATCGACCTGTCCCAGGGCAGCACGATCCTAGCCCTCGCGCTGGCGATGGTCATCTGCATCATCCTCGGCATGGGGATCACGGTGACGGCGCTCTACATCCTGGTCGCCGCGCTGGTGGTGCCGGCGCTCACAAAGCTCGGCGTCGAGCCGATGGCTGCGCATCTCTTCGCCTTCCATTTCGGCGTCCATTCCTACATCACGCCGCCGGTTGCGCTGTCCGCCTTCGCCGCCGCCGCCATCGCCGGCAGCGACCCGATGAAGACAGGGTTCCAGGCCGCCCGGCTTGCCCTGGCGGCCTATATCCTGCCCTATATGTTCGTCTATTCGCCGGGCCTCGTCGCGGTCGGCGCGTGGCACGAGATCCTGATCGCCGCGGTCACCGCGATCGTCGGCGTCGTCGCCCTGGCCGCGGCGGTCGAGGGCTGGCTGTTCGGGCCGGCGCCGGGCTGGCAGCGCATTGCGCTGGCGGCCGGGGCGATCCTCCTCGTGATGCCGCCGCTGTGGTCCCATGCCGCCGGGTTCGCTATTGTGGCCGCCATAGCCGGAATCCAGTGGCTCGGACGCGCGGCGCCGGCGGGCGCCCGCGAAGGCCGGGAGCATGAAAGACCGGCCGGGAAGAGCGGACCATGAAACGCCGCAACGCCTATATCGCCGGATGGGCTGCCATCGCCGCGGCGACCGCGCTACTCTTCGCGCTCGACGCCCTGCGCATGGTGAATTTTCATTTCAACTGGTTCGTGGCGATCCTGGTGGCGGTCTCGGCCATTCTGGTCGCCTTCGTCGTCAGGCTGGCGCGTGGCGCCGGAAACGCGCCGCCGTCGCCCGACATTTCCAGGCCGGCAGAAACCGGCACGCCCGACGGGCAAAACTGAATTTCAACCGAAGGAGGGAACTATGAAAACCATTTGGACCGTATTCGGAGCCGGCGCTGCAGCCGCTGCACTGGCGCTCGGACTGGCCGGCAGCGCCGGCGCCACCATGCCCAAGACGCTCTCGATCACGACCTCGGGCAAGGGCGGCAGCTGGTTCGCCGTCGGCAGCCGGGTCATCCGCGAGGTCGAGAAGGCCAACCCCGGCCTGGTCACCCAGGTCCAGACCGGCGGCGGCCTGACCAACCTGCGCAAGATCCAGGCCGGCCAGGCCGATATCGGCATGACCTTCGCCTTCGCCGCGCCGATGGCGTACAACGCCGTCGCGCCGTTCAAGAAGAAGCACGACAAGCTGACCTATCTGGGCGTGCTGTTCCCCGGCTATCTCCAGATCGTCACCAAGAAAGCGAGCAACATCACGAAGTTCGAGGATCTGTTCGACAAGCGGATTTCGGCCGGCAAGATCGGCTGGGGCGGCGAGCTGATGTTCCGACTGATGCTGAACGTCTACGGCATGGACTATGACAAGATCCGCGCCAAGGGCGGCGTCATCAACCATGTCGGCACCGCGCAATCGACCCAGATGATGCGCGACGGCAACATGGACGCCATCGTCAGCGGCGGCAGCCCGCCGAGCCATCCCAAGTTTGCCGAACTGGCGCTGACGACGAAGATCGACCTGCTGTCGATCGGCGACGCAGGACTGGGGCGCATCTTCAATGCCTATCCGTCCTTCGTGAAGGCGACCATGCCCGCCGATCCCTACAAGGGCGTCAAGGGCGGGTTCCGCACCATCGGCGGCGCGGTTATCCTGGTTGCGAAGAAGAGCCTGTCGGACGAGGCCGCCTACCGGATCGTCAAGGCGTTCTACAGCAACCTCGACGGCATCAAGAAGGACATGAAGCAACTTCGCGAGGCCAATGCCAAGGACGCGCTGACCGGGAACAAGGGCCTGCCCCTGCATCCCGGCGCGGCCCGCTACTACAAGGAAGTGGGCCTGACGAACTGACGGCCGGGACTCCGGTCCCGACTGCTAACCTTGGGGAGACGCCCGGCTGCGCCATTCGCGGCCGGGCCTCTCCGGCCCTTTCCACGCTTACGGTGACAGCATGCGAACGCTGATCGAAAACGGCACCGTCATCGCCTGGGACGGCAGCCGGCACCATGTTCTCGAGCCCGGCGTCCTGGTCTTCGAAGGCAACGAGATCGTCCATGTCGGAACGGACTATGCCGGCGCGGCCGATACGGTCATCGACGCCGCCGGGCGGCTGGTCATTCCCGGCTTCGTCAATTCCCACCTCCACCTGACGGACACACCCTTCACCAAGGGGCACCAGGAGGATGTGGGCAGCCGGTCCGGCCCGTCGAACACCCAGAATTACAACGCGCTCTACAAGATGCTGCCGGCCGTCCGCAAGGCATCGGAGCCGGAAGACCAGTATGCCGGCGCGCAATGCTCGGTCGCCGAACTCCTGCTCAGCGGATCGACGACCATCGTCGAGCTCGGCTACGACTATGAGATCGGCGGCGGCGGCGATATCGCGATTACCGAGACGATCGCCGGCATGATCGGCGCCTCGGGCATCCGCTGCTACACCGGCCCGCGCTACCGCACCCGCTATTACGGCGCCGACGACAGCGGCGGCGTCTTCTACGACGACTATCCGAACGGCGCGCGCGAACGCTTCGAGGCCTGCGTCGCCTTCTGCCAGGACTGGAACGGCCGCTACGGCGACCGGCTGCGCACCATGCTGGCGCCGGGCCAGATCGACACCTGCGACGCGCAGCTTCTGAAGGACACACGGCGCTACGCCGACCAACTGAAGATTCCGATCCAGCTCCACGCCGGCCAGTCGCCCTTCGAATTTTCCCGGGTCCGCGAGACCGAGGGCCGGACCAGCGTCGAATACATGATGGAGACCGGCCTGCTCGGCCCGGACTTCATCATCGGCCACGGCCAGTTCATGTCCGACGACGGCAATATCGGCAGCATGGCGAAGCACGAGATCGACGCGCTGCGCGAGTCGAAGACCGCGGTCTGCCACCTGCCCTGGGTCAAGGCGCGGCGCGGCGGCGTGATCAACTCGATCCAGAAGTACGGCGACCTCGGCATCCGACAGTGCCTGGGCACCGACAACTACCCGCTCGACATGTTCCACGAGATGCAGACCGCCGCCATCGTCTGCAAGATCGTCGAGAAATCGTCCGTCGCCGCCACCTGCGAGGACGTGTTCCACATGGCGACGGTCGGCGGCGCCGACGCGCTGGGCCGGCCCGACCTCGGCCGCCTCGCGCCGGGCTGCCGGGCGGACATGGTGTTCGTGCGCATCGATACGCCCCGGGCCGCTCCGGTCTACGACCCGTTCAAGTTCCTCGTCCTGGCGGCGACCGCCGGCGACGTCGACCGGGTGATCGTCGACGGGAACACTGTCGTCGAGCAGGGCGCAGTCCTCACCATCGACGTTCCCGAAGCCGTGCGCCGGGTCAACGAGGCCAGCAAGCGCGTCTGGGCCCGGATGGACTATTGAGCCGCGCAGGCGAATTCCGACCTTCTGTGAAACCGCGGCCGCGGTATACCCGGCGCCCATAGGCGGTTTGCGCCATCGGTCTTTCGCGGCGGCAGGCGCGCGACTAACATCCGCCGCGTTTTGGGACCGCCCAATCCGGACAAGGGGAGAACAGCATGAAATTCGGCCTGGGGCAGAGCGTGCCGCGCTACGAGGATCCGCGCCTGCTGCGCGGCAACGGGCAATATACCGACGATCTGAACCGCCCCGGCCAGGTGCGCGGCCACGTCCTGCGTTCGCCCCACGCCCATGCCCGCATCGCCGGCATCGACTGCGCCGCGGCGCGCGCGGCGCCGGGCGTGCTCGCCGTCCTGACCCATGACGACTGGCAGGCCGACGGCCTCGGTGTCATCGCCTCGCTGGCGCCGCAGCTGCTGCCGCTCAAGCGGCCGGACGGCGCGCCGATCCATGAGCCCTACCGTCCGCCCCTTGCCGCCGGCTCGGTGAAATTTGTCGGCGATCCGGTCGCCTTCGTCGTCGCCGGGACCGCGGCGCAGGCACGCGATGCGGCGGAGCTGATCGAGGTCGACTACGAGGAACTGCCGGCGGTCATCGACACGCCGGACGCGCTCGAACCCGGCGCGCCGCTGGTCTGGCCGGACCTGGGCGACAATATCAGCTTCCGCCAGACCATGGGCGACCTGGAAGCGGTCGACGCCATCTTCAAGTCGGCGCCCCACGTCGTCACAGCCGAATTGCCGATCGGCCGGCTCGCCCAGAACCCGATGGAGCCGCGCGCCGCGATCGGGGACTACGACCCGGTCGCCGATCGCTACACCCTGTGGACCGGGACCCAGGGGCCGCACGACAACCGCAACCTGCTGGCGCGCGACGCGCTCAGGGTGCCGATCTCCGGGCTGCGTCTGGTCAGCCCCGACATGGGCGGCGGCTTCGGCCTGCGCGGCGGCCTGTTCCCGGAGATGGCGCTGGTCGTCTGGGCGGCGAAGCGGGTCGGACGGCCGGTCAAATGGAACGGCGACCGCAGCGAGCATTTCCTGGTCGACGACCACGGTCGCGACAGCCGGCCGGTCGCCGAACTGGCGTTGAACGAGGACGGCGATTTCCTCGCGGTGCGGGTGAAATCCGTCGCCGCGCTGGGCGCCTATTGCAGCTTCTTCGGCCCGCTGCCGACCTTCGGCAACATGGGCGCCATCGTCGGCATGTACCGGACGGGCGCGGCCTCGGTCGACGTCACCGCCGTGTTCACCAACACCTGCCCGATCGGTCCCTATCGCGGCGCCGGCCGGCCGGAATCCATCTATATCTGCGAGATGCTGGTCGAGAAGGCGGCGGCGGAACTGGGCTTCGACCGGGTCGCGCTCAGGCGGCGCAACCTGATCCCCGAAAGCGCCATGCCCTACAAGACCGGCCTGCAATATACCTACGAATGCGGCCGGTTCGAAGCCAACATGGACGAGGCGCTCGCCGCCGCCGACTATGCCGGCTTCGAGGCGCGCCGGGCGGAGGCCGCGGCGCGCGGCAGGCTGCGCGGCTTCGGCATCACCAACGCCATCGAGCAGTCGGCCGGCCTGGGCGACGAGGGCGCGGAAATCCGCTTCGACGCCGACGGCGGCGTCACGCTCACGGTCGGTACATTCTCCCACGGCCAGGGGCACGAGACGGTATTCCGGCAACTGCTGTGCGACACGCTGGGCGTGGAGTTCGAGCAGGTGCGCTTCGTCCAGGGCGATACCGATATCGTGCGCCACGGCCACGGCACCTTCGGGTCGCGCTCCTCCGGCCTGGGCGGCGGCGCGATCCGGCTGGCGAGCGAGCGGGTGATCGAGAAAGGCAAGGCGATCGCCGCGCACCATTTCGAGACCGCCGAGGACGATATCGCGTTCGACGACGGCGTGTTCTCGGTCGCCGGCACCGACCGGTCGATCCGCATTTCCGAGGTCGCGGCGATGGCGCACCATTTCTTCGGCGTACCGGGCGGCCTCGAATCCGGGCTCGGCGCGGCCGCCAATTTCCGCCATCCGGGGCCGACCTTCCCCAACGCCACCCATTGCTGCGAAGTCGAGATCGATCCCGAAACCGGCGCCGCGGAACTGCTGGCCTGGACCGCCGTCAACGACGCCGGCACGGTGATGAACCCGCTGCTCCTCAAGGGCCAGATCCAGGGCGGCATCGTGCAGGGCGCCGGCCATATCTTGCTTGAGGGCATCGCTTGGGACGAGGCCGGCCAGCTCGTCACCGGCTCGTTCATGGACTATGCCATGCCGCGGGCCGACGACATGCCCTTCATCGCGGTCGAATCCAGCCCGACGCTGACCAAGACCAACCCGCTCGGCATCAAGGGCGCGGGCGAGGCCGGCTGCGTCGGCGGCATGGCCTGCACGATGATCGCCCTGCTCGATGCGGTGCGGCCGGCCGGCGTCACCGCCCTGCCGATGCCCGCGACGCCCAACGCCGTCTGGCAGGCGTTGCAGGCGGCAAAAGAACAATGAACCGTGCACATTCTTCTGAACGTCGCCTCGCTCCCCTTCACTCCGCGGCGCTGCGCAGGGCGAGGGCGGCGGCGGGAAGCGCGATCGCGAGGCCGGCGAGCAGGGCGGCGGCGAGCAACAGGATATGCGGCCACGGGTCCGTGGCATGGATGACGGCGTCGACGCTCAGCACGCCGAAGATCAGCACGGGGATGTAGAGCGGCAGCACCAGGATCGCGATCAGCACGCCGCCGCGCCGTGCGCCGAGCACCAGGGCCGCCCCGACGGCGCCGAGCAGCGTCAGCACCGGCGTGCCGAGCAGCAGGCCGAGGGCGAGCATGAGATAGCCGGCAGCGGGCAGGTGCAGCATCGCCGCGAGGACAGGCGACAAAACGATCAGCGGCAGGCCGGTCGTCAGCCAGTGGGCGGCGCATTTGGCCAGCACGACCAGCAGCAGGCTGGTGCGGCCGGTCAGCAACAGGTCGATCGTGCCGTCCTCGAAATCGGCGGCGAACAACCTGTCGAGGGACAGGAGCGTCGCCAGCAGGGCGGCGACCCAGACCACGCCGGGCGCGATGATGGCGAGCGTTCCGGCGGCCGGGCCGACGCCGAGCGGGAACAGGACCACGGCGACGACAAAAAACGCCAGGACGACCGCGGTGTCGGCGCCGTGGCGCACCGCGAATCGGAGGTCCCGCCGGAAGGTCGCGAGATAGGGGCGCATCAGGGGCCGTCCGCCCCGTCGGGCGCATCGCGGCCCAGATTCACCGTCCGGGCATGGGGCAGGCCGGACGGCTGATGGGTCGCCACGACGACCAGGCCGCCGCGCGCCCGGTGCCGGCCGATCATGGCCATGAGCAACGCGACGCCGTCTTCGTCGAGCGAAACCGCCGGCTCGTCGAGCAGCCAGACCTGCGTTTCGGCGAGCGCCAGCCGGGCCAGCGCCAGCCGGCGGCGCTGCCCGGCCGAGAGCAGCCCGCCGGCGACCTCCAGCAGCGGGCCGATGCCCATGGCTCCGGCGGCCGCTTCGACGCTGCCGTTGCCCTCCAGGTCGCGCCACCAGGCAAGCTGCTCGCGCACCGTCAGCCACGGCTTGACCGGGTCGCGGTGGCCGCAATAGGTCAGCGGCGGGCGCGCGGCGCCGTCGGCGCCGGTCCAGACGATCGCGCCCGCCGCCGGAGGCAGCAATCCGGCCAGCAGGCGCAGCAGCGAGGATTTGCCGGCGCCGTTCGGCCCGCGCAATTCGATGGTGTCGCCGCCCGCGGCCGCGAAACCGAGCCCGCCGAACACGGCCCGGCCGCCGCGCATGCAGGCGAGGCCCTCGACGCTCAGCGAGATGGCGGGATAGGCGCCGGAACCGTTTTCCGGAGCATTCATGGCACTGCACGTTAGCCAACGGGACTGCCGACACTCTGCAATCTGCCGCGCAGCGCGCAAGGGGGCAAAAGATTAGGACTGCCGGCGCGGGCGGGGAAAATTCCCCGGCGGCACGGGTTCATTGATTCGTCCTCCTCCTCAGAGG
>WTGH01000007.1 GCA_011523655.1 Rhodospirillaceae bacterium | reverse complement strand
TTACGCGCCGGATCAGGGGCTTACCGGCGCGCGTCTAGGATCGTATATAATCCCCCTGGATATCGCCACCATACGGTGGCTCGAAGGTGCCATGCAGAGCTTTCGCGGCGCCGCACTGGTCGTGAGCCACGACCGTACTTTCCTCGCCAACGTCACCAACAGCATCCTGTGGCTCGAAAAGGGCCGGCTGCGCCAGACCGGCCAGGGTTTCGGGGCGTTCGACGACTGGTGCGAGCAGGTGCTGGACGAAGAGGCGCGCGAAGCCAAGCGCCTCGACAGCCGGCTGAGGGATGAAGCGCGCTGGCTACTGCGCGGCGTGACGGCGCGCCGGCGGCGCAACCAGGGCCGCCTGCGCAAGCTGGAGGAGATGCGCGCCGCCCGCGCCGCCCTGCTTGCCGATACCGGCCGCATCCGGGCGAAGATCGACGACGGCGAGGTCCGCAGCAAGCTGGTCATCGAGGCGCGCGACATCGCCAAGCGGTTCGGCCCAGGCGGCGCGGGCGCGGGCGGAAACAAAGCGGCAAGCGGCGGGGGAGCGCCCGCCCGCACCATCGTGGAGAGTTTTACGACGCGCATCCTGCGCGGCGACCGCATCGGCATCATCGGCCCGAACGGGGCGGGCAAGACGACATTGCTCAAGATGCTGATCGGCGAACTGAAACCCGACAGCGGCCATGTCCGGGTCGGCAAGGCGCTGACGCTGGCCTATTTCGACCAGCAGCGCAGCCTGCTCGACCCGAAAGCCACGCTCAAGAGCACGCTGTGCGAATCCGGCGGCGATCTTGTCCGCGTCGGCGGCTCGATGCGCCATGTCCGCGGCTATCTGAAGGACTGGCTGTTCGATCCGCGCGAGGCCGAGGCGCGGGTGGCGACGCTCTCCGGCGGCCAGGGCAACCGGCTGGTGCTCGCCAAGGTGCTGGCGACGCCCAGCGACCTGCTGATCCTCGACGAGCCGACCAACGATCTGGACATGGACACGCTCGATCTGCTCCAGGGTCTGCTCGCCGACTATGCCGGCACGCTGATCGTGGTGAGCCACGACCGGGATTTCCTCGACAAGACCGTCTCCAGCACCATCGTCCTGGAGGGCGACGGCCGGGTGAAGGAATATGCCGGCGGCTATGCCGACTACCTGATCCAGCGCAGGGACGGGCCGGCAGGGGCGGCTGTCAGGACGGCGAGAAAGGGCAACAACCGGGCGGCTCCCGAAGCGCCGGCAAAAACCCGCCCGGTAACGCGGCTCAGCTACAAGGACCGGCGCGCGCTCGACCTGCTGCCTGACGAAATCGCGACGCTGGAGGCCGAGATCGCCGCGCTGGAGAGGGAACTCTCGGACCGGGGCCTGTACGGCGCCGACCCAGACCGCTTCGCGCAGGCGGCGGTCCGCCTCGAAGTTGCACGGGCCGAGCTGTCGACTGCCGAGGAGCGTTGGCTGGCCCTGGAGACACGACGCGAGGAAATCGAGGCGGCGCGGCAGACGGGCAATCCGAAGGGGCCTGCAGGGGCGACGGCAGCGTGAGGCCGGTCCGATGCGGTTGAGCCATGCCGCTCTCCTGTTCGGCGTGATGGTGCTCTGGGGCCTGAATTTCGTTGCCGCGAAATTCGGCTTCCGGGACTTCGAACCGATATTCCTGCTCAGTCTCCGCTTCCTGATCATGGGGCTGGTGCTGGTCCCTTTCGTCGAGATGCCGCGGGCGAAGATGGGCCATGTGGTCGGCCTGTCCTTCACCATGGGCTCGCTGCATTTCGGCCTGATGTTCACCGGGGTCGCGGGCGTGGACGCCGCCGTCGCGGCCATCGCCATCCAGCTCCAGGTGCCGTTTGCCTCGATCCTCGCGGCGATCCTGTTCAAGGACTATCTCGGCTGGCGGCGCATGCTCGGCATGGCCGGCGCCTTCGCCGGCATTGTGCTGATCGCCGGCGAACCGCGCATGGAATCGAACCTGTTCCATCTCGGCCTGGTCGTCACCGCCTCGCTGGTCTTCGCGACCTCGAACATCCAGGTGAAGGCGATGGGCGATGCGCCGCCGCTCGGCGTCCTCGGCTGGAGCAGCCTGTTCGCCGCGCCGCAACTGTTCGCGATCTCGCTGATCTTCGAGGACAACCACTGGCGCGACTTCCAGGCGGCCGGCACTTACGGCTGGGGCGCCGTGGCCTATATGACCGTCTGCGTCGGCCTGATCGGCTACGGTATCTGGTATTCGTTCCTCCGGCGCTACACGGTGAACCAGGTCATGCCCTTCACGCTCGTCGTGCCGGTGTTCGGCGTTCTGGGCGGTGTCTGGATCCTGGGCGAGCAGATGACCTGGCAGATGATCCTCGGTTCGGTGCTGACGGTCGCCGGCGTGGCGGTTATCGTATTGCGCCGCCCGGCCACGGCCGAAACCCCGCTCAAGTCCTGAAGCGCCGGGAATGGCGACATGCGAATCGTCGAGCGACCGTCCCCGAACCACAACGAGCGGCCCGGCGGCCGTCCGCCGGACATGCTGGTGCTGCACTATACCGGGATGCGGACCGCGGCCGAAGCGCTGGACCGGCTGTGCGATCCGGCGGCCCGGGTCAGCGCCCACTACACGGTCGACGAGGACGGCACCGTATTCGCCCATGTGCCGGAGGACCGGCGGGCGTGGCACGCCGGCGTCGCTATCTGGCAGGGCGAGACGGACGTGAACGGGGCTTCCATCGGCATCGAGATCGTCAATCCCGGTCACGAGTTCGGCTACAGGCCGTTTCCCGCATTGCAGATGCAGGCGGTGCTGGCCCTGTCGAAGGCGATCGTGGAGCGCTACCGCATCCGCCCGTTGCGCGTCGTCGGCCACAGCGACGTCGCACCGGAACGCAAAACCGATCCCGGCGAACTGTTCGACTGGCCAATGCTGGCGGCGGCCGGAGTCGGTTTCTGGCCCGATGCCGAGGCCGTCCGGGCAAGGCTCGAAGCGCAACCGGAAGCCGAACCGGACACGATCGGCCGGAACCTTGAGCGCATCGGGTATCGCTGGCCGGAAGAGCCCGGCAGCGCAGGGGCGGCAGACGTGCGGGGGCAGGCGGCGGTCCTTGCAGCCTTCCAGCGCCATTTCCGGCCGGGTGCGGTTACCGGGACGACCGATACGGAAACCGCCGCGCTGGCTGCAATTGTCGCCGCCGCGGTGTAGGCCCGGACATCTTGACCGCAGCCCGCCCGGTGACGATTTTGACGGGGCCAGACGGCCGGATGGCCGCGCCCGGCCAACGGGGAAACCCGGCCGGGTGAGGAAAGTCCGGGCTCCACGGAAACACGGTGCCGGGTAACGCCCGGCGGGGGCGACCCCCGAGACAGCGCCACAGAAAGCAAACCGCCCGGCATCGGGCCGGGCAAGGGTGAAAGGGTGCGGTAAGAGCGCACCGCGCGGCCGGCAACGGGCGCGGCACGGCAAGCCTCACCGGGAGCAAGACCGAATAGGGACGGCGCGGACAGCCTCCGTTTACGGCAGGCGCGTCCAGGCGGGTTTCCGCGCCGCCGTCCGGGTGGGTCGCGCGAGGCAGCCGGCGACGGCTGTCCCAGATGAATGGCCATCCCCCCGGCTTCCGGGGGACAGAACCCGGCTTACAGGCCGTCTGGCGCCGGCCCCCGGAAGGAAAGCCTCGGAGCGGCGCATTTCGGATCGCGCGCCGCCATCGGCACATAGCGGCGCCACCGATATCCCTCGGGGCAGGTCAAACGCTTGATTTGCCAAGTAATTCTAATCCAAACGGCGTTGACTTCCATGAAATCCCATGATATCCCATAACCGGCCATGGAAGATCGGCGCAGTGTGACCAGACAGTGCGACTGGGCCGACGGCATGGAAACGATAATCCGGGCAAGCCGCGAATCCGGCGGCGCTGCCCTCGCGGGGACGGGTTTCGTATGGCGTCGTTCATCGGCACGTTTACGAACAGGATCGACCGGAAAGGGCGGGTTTCCGTGCCGGCGCGGTTCCGTGCCGCCCTTGCCGCGCCGCCCGCCGCGGGCGCCTTCAACGGCGTCGTCGTGGCGCCGAACGGCGGACTCGGCGCGATCGACGCCTGCGACCGCCAGCGCATCGAGGACACCATCGACCGGCTCGACGCCCGCGACGGTCTGACAGCGGAAGAGCAGGAGGCGATCGAACTCGTCCTTTCGGACTCCGAAGAGCTGCCTTTCGACGGCGAGGGCCGGATCATCCTGCCCGAGAGCCTGATCGCGCTGGCCGGAATCGGCGACAAGGCGGTTTTCGTCGGTATCGGAAGGGTCTTCCAGATCTGGTCGCCGGAGCGGCGGGAGGCCTGGCGGTCCGAAGCGTCCGAAGGGCCGCTCGGCCAGATCGGTCTGAAGGATCTGTGGTCGCTCGGAGCCGGAGGCGCCGCATGACCGCCGCCCACATCCCCGTCCTGTTGAACGAGGTGATCCGGACGCTCGCGCCCCGGCCGGGCGGCGCCTATGTCGACGGCACTTTCGGCGCCGGCGGTTACACGGAAGCGATACTCGGCGCCGCAAACTGCCGCGTGGCCGCAATCGACTGCGATCCGGACGCCATCGAACGGGGCCACGCACTTCGCGACAGGTCTCGCGGCCGGCTTACCCTGATCGAAGGCCGCTTCGGCGACATGGAACGCCTGGTCCGCGCGATCACCGACGGGCCGGTCGACGGGGTCGCCCTCGATATCGGCGTGTCTTCGCCCCAACTCGATACGCCCGAGCGCGGCTTTTCCTTCCGCCACGACGGCCCGCTCGACATGCGCATGAGCCGGTCGGGCCCGACAGCGGCCGACGTCGTGAACCGCGCCGCCGAGGCGGACCTGTCCAGGATCATCTTCACACTGGGCGAGGAACGCGCGGCGCGCCGCATCGCGCGCGCCATCGTCAACGCACGCCGCAGCGCCGCCATCGAGCGGACGCTCCAGCTCGCGGAAATCGTCCGCTCGGTTTTGCCGGCGGCGGCCGGCGGTATCGATCCGGCAACCCGCACATTCCAGGCGCTGCGCCTTCATGTGAACGGAGAGCTTGAGGAGCTGGACCGCGGACTGCGGGGTGCCGAGCGGCTCCTGCGGCCGGGCGGCCGGCTGGCCGTCGTCTGCTTTCACTCGCTCGAGGACAGGCGGGTTAAACGCTTCCTGCGCGACCGCAGCGCCGAGGCCCCGCGCGGCTCCCGCCACCGGCCGGAGCCTGGCCGGCGGCGCCCGCCGACGTTCCGGCTGTTGCATCGTCGCGCGGTTGCGCCGTCGCCGGGGGAAATTGCCGCCAACCCGCGCGCGCGCTCGTCCCGGCTGCGCGCAGCGGAGCGAACCGACGGCCCGGCCTGGGCAGACAATGCGTCCGGTATTCCGGCCGGAGGCGCGGCATGATCCGCTCGACCACGATCGTCCTGCTCGTCCTGCTGAGCGGGCTGACGGGCGCCCTGTTCCTGGTGAAACACCAGGTCCAGACACTGGAAAAGCAGGTCGCGAAGGCCGAGAGGAGCGTTCGGTCATACCGGAACAACCTGCGGATTCTGCAGGCAGAGTGGACGGTGCTGACCTCGCCGCAGCGTCTTGAGCTGCTGCCGCGGCCCGAAAGCCTCGCCCCGCTCTCCGGCGGACAGTTCAGGCGTTTCTCGGAACTGCCCGATACCTTCGCCGCACTGTATGCCCTCATCGACGAAGGCCGGGCGCCCGACAGGGTGACCCGTGTGTCCGCCGACCGCGCAAGGAAGCTGCAATGAGCCGCCGCCTGCGCGATCTGTGCCGCCCGCACGCCAAGACCGCCCGGTGCCGTCCGGGCGAAATTCATCTGGAAGGCGAGGCCGGCAAAGCCATTGCCGTGGCGCGACGCCGGTTGATTGTAGCCGGCGCCGTCTTCATGCTCGCATTCGGTGCGATCGGCTACCGGCTCGTCGACCTGGGCGTGATCCGTGCCGGTGCCGAGGCCGAGCGCGCCAAGCTTGCAGCGAACAAAACCCTGCCGACGGACCATCGGGCCGATATCGTCGATCGAAACGGGATCGTGCTGGCGACCAGCATCAGGTCATGGTCGATCTTTGCCGATCCTGCCCTGGTCGATGATCCGGGCCGCACGGCCCGCATCCTCGCCCACATTTTTCCGCAACAGTCCGTTCGCACCCTGGAATCGAAGCTGCGCCGCAAGTCCCGCTTCGTGTGGATCAGCCGGCAGGCGTCGCCGGCAGCCTATCAGCAGATTCTGCGCTTCGGGCTGGCGGGAATCCAGGCCCGCCCGGATTTGCGCCGGGTCTATCCGCAACGCGCGCTGGTCGCGCACATCGTCGGCAGCAGCGATGTCGACAACAAGGGAATCGCCGGCGTCGAAGCCAAGATGGACGAACGAATCCGGACGATCGGCCGGCCGCTTCGACTGTCGATCGATCTGCGCGCCCAGGCCGCCGTTCGCGAGATTCTGGCCCGGTCGATCGAATACTGGCGGGCGATCGGCGGTGCGGCGATGGTCATGGACGTACGGACCGGCGAAATCCCGGCGATGGTCTCGCTGCCGGACTACGACCCCTATGCGCTGCTGCGCGTCCCAAAAAACGCCAGATTCAACCGCAATACACTGGGCGTTTACGAGCTTGGCTCGGTCTTCAAGATCCTGAACACGGCCATGGCGCTCGACTACGGCGTCACCCACCTGAGAAAGAAGTACAAGGTCGACAAGCCGCTTCCGGCCGGCCGGCGCTTCATTCGCGATTTGCATCCGATCGCAAGGCCGATCGATACGGGCGCCATCCTGGTCAAATCGTCCAACATCGGCTCCGCCACCATCGCCGAGCAGGTCGGCGGCAAACGCCAGAAGAAGTTCCTGCGCCGTGCGGGAATGCTTGCCAAGATACCGCTGGAGCTGCCGGAGGCGGGCCAGCCGCTCTATCCGCGGCACTGGCGGCCGGTCAACACGCTGACAATTTCGTTCGGCCACGGCATTGCCGTCACACCCCTGCACCTGGTGGCGGCGGTCGCCGGAATCGTCAACGATGGCGTGATGGTGGCGCCGACCCTGCTCCGGCGCCTGAACGGCAAGCCCCTGTGGCGGCGGCGGCTCGTGTCGCCGAAGACCAGCCGGATTCTCCGGGTTCTGATGCGCCGCGTCGTCCTGGAAGGCACGGGCAAACGGGCGAACGCCAAGGGATACCGGGTCGGCGGCAAGACGGGCACGGCGGAAAAGGCCGGGCGCGGCGGCTACCGGCGCAAAGCGCTGTTGTCTTCCTTCGTCGCGGCATTCCCGATGAACCGGCCGCGCTATGTGTTGCTGGTTTCGCTCGATGAGCCGAAAGGCAACAAGAAGAGTCACGGCTACGCGACCGCTGGCTGGGTCGCGGCGCCAGCGGCCAGGGAGATCATCGAACGGATTGCGCCGATCCTGAGGATCCCGCGCCAGGCCGAGGAGCCGGAAAAGTCGCGAAAGCAGTTCCTCGCCAGCGCCGCGTCCGGCGCCCGGAAAAAGGACCGCCGCAGCGCGGCCTCGGGCGGGAGCCGACAATGAAGCTCGCCGCGCTGATGTCCGAACGCGCCGGCCGGACCGCCACAGCGCACTGGGACCCGTCCTTCGGCGACCTCGACATCGCCGGCCTGAGCGCCGATTCGCGCCAGGTCGCGCAGGGCTATCTTTTCGCGGCGCTGCCGGGCGCCCGGCTTGATGGCCGCCATTTCATTCCCGACGCCCTCGACGCCGGCGCCGCTGCCATTCTGTCGACGACGGATGTGACCCGGGACAACCTGGACGGCGGCGGCGCGGCGCTGATCACCGATCCGCAGCCGCGCCGGCGGCTCGCCTGGATGGCGGACCGGTTCTTCGACGCGCAGCCGGCGACCCAGGTTGCCGTAACCGGGACCAACGGCAAGACGTCTGTCGTATCGTTCCTCCAGCAGATCTGGTCGGCCGCGGGCCGCAGGGCCGCCGCCCTGGGCACGCTCGGTATCAGCGGCCCCGGTGTTGAGCGACCCGGTGTCGAACGGCCGGGCGCGCTGACAACGCCCGATCCGGTCTCGCTGCATCGCGATCTCGCAGCGCTGAAGCGCTCCGGGATCGAGTGCCTCGCCATTGAAGCCTCCAGCCACGGCCTGGATCAGTTCCGGCTCGACGGGCTGCGCCTGCAGGCCGCCGCTTTCACCGGATTCGGCCGCGACCACATCGATTATCACGGCAGCACCGACGCCTATCTGGCGGCGAAACTGCGGCTGTTCGCCGAACTCGTGCCGGCCGGAGGAACGGCGGTGATCAACGCCGACAGCCCGGCACACGAAGAAATCCGCCGGGCCTGCGACCGGGCGAATCTCAGAGTCGTCGGTTACGGCCGCGCCGCCGAGGAAATCGTCCTGCGCAGCCTGACGCCGGTATCCGGCGGCCAGCGGCTCGTACTGACGGTGTTCGGGCAGGCCACGACAGTCGAGCTGCCGCTCGCCGGCGACTTCCAGGCCTGGAACGCATTGTGCGCGCTGGGGCTGGCGACAGCGACCGGCGTCAAGGCATCCGTGGGACTCGACGCATTGAAGCGCCTGCACGGTGCGCCGGGCCGGATGGAACTGGTCGGATCCCGGCGCAGCGGCGCGGCGGTCTATGTCGACTACGCCCACACGCCGGACGCGCTGGAAACCCTCCTGAAGGCCCTGCGGCCCCACACGAAAGGCGCTCTCGCCGTGGTTTTCGGCTGCGGCGGCGACCGCGATGCCGGCAAGCGGCCCCTGATGGGGACTGCGGCACGCGAATTCGCCGACCGGGCCATCGTCACCGACGACAATCCGCGCGGCGAAGCGCCTTCGGCGATCCGCGCAGCGGTACTGCCGGCCTGCCCCGGCGCGGCCGAGATCGGCGACCGGCGCGAGGCGATTTTCGCCGCCGTATCGGACCTGGCGCCGGCCGACGCCCTCGTGATCGCCGGCAAGGGCCATGAGCAGGGCCAGATCGTCGGCGACACGGCCCTGCCCTTCGACGATGCGGCCGTCGCCCGCGAGGCGATCGCAGCAGCGGACGCATCAGAGGGCGGCGCGGCATGAGCGCGATCCTCTGGACAGCGGCGGAGGCCGCGACCGCGACCCGCGGCCGGGCGCTTGCAGCGACGGGCGGAGCCTGGTCGGCGACCGGCGTGTCGATCGACAGCCGCTCCGTTGCGACCGGCGATCTGTTCGTCGCGCTGAAAGGCCCGGTGTTCGACGGCCACGATTTCACCGGCAAGGCCTTTGCCGCCGGAGCCGCCGCGGCGCTGATCCACCGCCCGGTCGAACCGGCAGGCCCCGCCCTTGTCGTCGGCGACACCCGAACCGGTCTGGAGGATCTGGGCCGTGCCGCCCGGGCGCGCTGCACCGGCCGGATCGTTGCGGTGACCGGCAGCGTCGGCAAGACCGGCGTCAAGGAAGGCCTGAGAACGCTGCTGTCCCGGCAGGGCAGGACCTATGCGACGGCCGGAAACCTCAACAATCACTGGGGCGCGCCGCTGTCGCTCGCCCGCCTGCCCCGAAAGGCGGAATACGGGGTCTTCGAGCTGGGCATGAGCAGTCCCGGCGAACTGGCGCCGCTCTCCCGCATGGTCCGGCCGCACGTCGCGCTGATCACGACTGTGGCGCCGGTGCATATCGAATTCTTCGACAGCGTCGAGGCGGTCGCCGACGCGAAAGCGGAGATTTTCCAGGGCGTGATCGAGGGCGGCGCAGCCATCCTGCCACGCGACAACGACCATTTCGAACGACTCGACTCCCGCGCCGCCGAGGCCGGGATCGGGCGCCGTTTCTCCTTCGGCGTGCACCCGGAAGCGCACGTCCGGCTGCTCGCCTCGGTCATGGACGCCGACGGCAGCGACGTGACGGCCTCGGTATTCGGGACGCGCCTGAACTTCCGGGTCGGCGTGCCCGGACACCACTGGGTGGTCAACGCACTCGGCATGCTGGCCGCGGTGCGCGAGGCCGGCGCCGACGTCGTTGCCGCCGCCGAAGCCATGGCCGGGCTCGAAGCGCCGGCGGGGCGCGGGGCACGCCGGACGGTCGGTCTGCCGGACGGCAGCTTCGAACTCCTGGACGAGAGCTACAATGCCAGCCCGGCGGCCATGCGCGCGGCATTCGAGACTCTGATGCTCGCCAATCCGTGCGCCGGCGGGCGGCGCATCGCCGTGCTCGGCGACATGCGCGAACTGGGCGACGGCGGGCCGGCCCTGCACGCCGGCCTCGCGGACGACCTGGCCGACGCCAATATCGACCTCCTGTTCGCCGCCGGGCCGCTGATGCGCCACCTGTACGACGCCGTGCCTGCGGCGCGCCGGGGCCATTACGCGCCTGATTCCGAAGCGCTGATTCCTGCGGTTACCGCGGCCGTGCAGCCCGGCGACGTGGTGTGCGTCAAGGGCTCCCTCGGCAGCCGGATGAAGCCGGTGCTCGACGCGCTGGTCGCGCTGGAAACCTGCAGCGGGGAGGCCGGCGGCGATGTTGTTTGAATTCCTGCTGCCGCTGTCCTCGGAATTCAGCCCGCTCCGGCTGTTCCAGTATCTGACCTTCCGGTCGGGCGGCGCCCTGATGACGGCCCTGTTCATCGGCCTGGCGCTCGGTCCGTCGGTCATCCGGTGGCTGAAGAACCGCCAGGCCGAAGGTCAGCCAATCCGCGACGACGGCCCGGAATCGCATTTCCGGAAACGCGGCACGCCGACGATGGGCGGCGTCTTGATCCTGTTGTCGGTGGCGATCTCCACCCTGCTGTGGATGGACCTGGGCAACGGCTACGTCTGGAGCGTGCTGATCGTCACTCTGGGTTTCGGCCTTCTCGGCTTCTACGACGATTACCGGAAACTGACCAAACGGTCGTCGAAGGGCATGCCGAGCATGCTGAAATTTACCGGGCAGATCGTCATTGCCGTCGTGGCGACTTACTGGATCATGCGTCTCGGCTGGAGCGCGCAGTTCAAATACAATGTCAACGCGGAGCTGCCGCTGGCGACCGGCCTGTCGATCCCCTTCCTCAAGGGCTATCTCCTCGATCTCGGCAACTTCCTGTTCATCCTGTTCGCAGCCTTCGTCATGGTCGGCGCATCGAATGCGGTCAACCTGACCGACGGCCTGGACGGGCTCGCGATCGTTCCGGTCATGATCGCGGCCGGCGTGTTCGGCCTGATCGCTTACCTCGCCGGCAACATTGTCTTTTCCGGCTATCTGCAGATCGTCTTCGTTCCGGGCAGCGGCGAGCTGGCGGTCTTCTGCGGCTCCCTGGTCGGCGCCGCGCTGGGCTTTCTTTGGTTCAACGCGCCGCCGGCGATGGTGTTCATGGGCGATACCGGCTCGCTTTCGATGGGCGGCGCCCTGGGCGCCATCGCGGTCGCCGTGAAGCACGAACTCGTGCTGGCGATCGTCGGCGGCCTGTTCGTACTCGAGACCCTTTCGGTGATCGTGCAGGTCGCTTCCTTCAAGCTGACCGGCAAGCGCGTCTTCCGCATGGCGCCTATCCACCATCACTTCGAACAGAAGGGCTGGCAGGAGCCGACCATCGTCGTGCGTTTCTGGATTATCGCCGCAATCCTGGCGATCGTCGGCCTCTCCACCCTGAAGCTGCGGTAGACGCCATGATCCCGGTGCCCTCCTTCGCCAACAAACGGGTCGCCGTCATGGGCCTCGGCGTCGCCGGGCTGGCGACGGCGCGCGCGCTCGCGGCGAGCGGGGCCGACGTCCTGGCGTGGGACGATGCGGAGGCGGGCCGCACCGCCGCGGCTGCCGCCGGCATCGCCGCGACCGATCTGGGCGCGGTCGACTGGACCGCCGACCTGCCGCTCGTCCTGAGCCCCGGCATTCCGGATGTATTTCCGGCGCCCCACCCGGTCGCCGCTGCGGCGCGCGCCGCCAAGGCCGAGATCCTGTGCGATATCGAATTGCTCGCCCGGTCCGTTCCGTCAGCGACCTGCGTGACCGTGACCGGCACGAACGGCAAGTCGACGACGACCGCTCTGATCGGCCATATCCTTCGCGCGGCCGGCAGAAGGGTCGAGGTCGGCGGCAATTTCGGGCCGCCCGCCCTCGGCCTGGAGCCGCTGGACGCGGGCGGAATCTACGTCCTGGAACTGTCGTCCTATCAACTCGACCGGACCTACAGCCTGCGGGCGCAAGCCACCGTCCTGCTGAATATTGCCGAAGACCATCTGGAGCGGCACGGCGGACTGGACGGCTATATCGCCGCGAAGCGCCGGACCTTCGATCTCGCCGCGCCGAATGCGACCGTTGTGGTCGGAGTCGACGACCCGGAGGCGCGCGCCCTCGCAAGCCAGGCCGAAGAGGCCGGACAGACGGTCATCCGCGTTTCCGGCAGAAAGCACGTTGAAGGCGGCGTCGGCGTGCTGGACGGCATCCTGCGCGACGATACGGCGGACGGTTCGGGAAGCGCCGGCGTCCCGGTGGATCCGGGCGGCACGACGGCATTGCGCGGCGCCCACAACCACCAGAATGCGGCGGCAGCCTGGGCCGCCTGCCGGGCGCTCGGCGTCACGCCGGAAACCGTTGCGGCGGCCTTTGCAACCTTCTCCGGCCTGCCCCACCGCCAGGAACGGGTCGGTGAGGCCTCCGACGGCGGCAGGACCGTCTCTTTCGTCAACGACAGCAAGGCAACCAACGCCGTCGCCTCGGCCCGGGCCCTGTCGGCCTATGACAACATCTTCTGGATCGCCGGCGGACGCGGCAAGCAAGGGGGCTATGCGGCGCTGGCGCCGGCCCTGGCCGGCCTCCGGGGCGCCTTCCTCATCGGCGAGGACGCGCCGGCGATTGCGCGCTTCCTTGCCGGGGCGGCGCCGACGCTGCCCGTCACCGTATCGGGGACCCTGGATCGGGCGGTCACGGACGCCTGGACGGCCGCAACGTCCGAGGATGCGCCGGCGAATTCCGTCATCCTGCTCTCGCCGGCCTGCGCCTCTTTCGATCAGTTCGCAAATTTCGGCGCCCGGGGCGACGCCTTCCGCAAGAGCGCCCGGAACCTGATTGCCCGGAACCCGATCGACGGGAACCCGATTGACCATACGAGAGGCGCGGCATGAGCTACGCGCCGTCCCGCATCGATACGAGCGTCATCGGCCGCTGGTGGTGGACGGTCGACCGCTGGATGCTCATCGCCGTCGGCCTGCTGATCGTCTACGGCATCGTGCTCACCCTCGCCGCCAGCCCGTCTGCCGCGGCGCGCGCCAACATCGAGAGTTTCCACTTCGTCCGTCAGCAGCTTCTGTTCATCCCGCTTGCGATTGCGCTGATGCTGCTGACCTCCCTGCTTACCCCGCCCTGGGTGCGTCGGTCGGCGCTTATCGTGCTGGCCGGCGCACTCATTTTTTCCGTTTTCGTCGTTTACGCCGGAGCGGAGATCAGGGGTGCGCGACGCTGGCTGTCGGTTGCGGGCTTCGCTTTCCAGCCATCGGAATTCATCAAGCCGGGCTTCGCCGTCGTCTGCGCCTGGCTGTGCGCGGCGTCCCGATCGGGAAACGGCTTTCCCGGACGCATACTCGCCACTGTCCTGTGCCTCGCAACGCTGGGCGTGCTCGCGATGCAGCCGGATATCGGTATGGCATCGGTCGTGTTTTCGATCTGGTTCTGCCTGATGTTCCTGGCCGGCCTTTCGCTGTGGCTGATCGGCGCCGGCATCCTCGTCGTCGCGGGCGCTGCGACCGCGGCCTATTTCAACTTTGCCCATGTCGCCAAACGGGTCGATCTGTTCCTCAATCCCGGCAGCGGCGACAACTACCAGGTCGACCGCTCCCTCGACGCCTTCATCAACGGCGGAATTTTCGGCAAGGGTCCCGGCGAGGGCACCGTGAAGGCCCAGCTGCCGGACGCCCACAGCGATTTCATCTTCGCCGTCGCCGGCGAGGAATTCGGAGTCGTCGCCTGCCTCCTCATTGTCGGCACCTACGCCTTCATCGTACTGCGCGGCTTTTTCCGGGCGATGGATAGCAACAACCTGTTCGTCCTGTTCGCCACAGTCGGCCTGCTTGCCGCCTTCGGCCTCCAGGCGATCGTCAATCTGGCCTCGACCCTGCACCTGATGCCGACCAAGGGCATGACCCTGCCCTTCATTTCCTATGGCGGCTCTTCGATCATGGCGCTGGCGCTGGGCACGGGCATGATCCTTGCGCTGACCCGCGACCGGGCGGGAGGCGCCCTGTGAGCGGGCCTGTGAGCGGCCCTGTGAACCGGACCGTCGTCCTGACAGCCGGCGGTACCGGAGGCCACCTCTTCCCGGCCGTTGCACTGGGCGAGGCGCTGCTGCAGCGCGGTTACGGGATTCGCCTCTATACGGACGGACGGGGCGCCGACTATGCGAAGCGGACGCCGGGGATCGAGGCCCATGTCGTCCCGGCGGCATCGCCGTTCCGCGGCGGCATGGTCGGCAGAATCGCCTCCCTGTTCATCCTGGCCCGCGGCGCGCTGGCGGTCGGCCGGCTGCTGCGCCGTCACAACCCTGCTGCCGTCGTCGGGTTCGGCGGCTATGCCGCTTTCCCGGCGACCTTCATAGCCGCGCGGCAGCGGCGGCCTGTCGTTCTGCACGAGCAGAACGGATATCTCGGGCTCGCCAACCGCAAGGTCGCGAAGGCGGCGAGCGCCATTGCGCTCTCCTTCCCGGCCGTGGAGGCCATTCCGCAGACCCGCGCCCGCACGGTCGAAACCGGCAATCCGGTCCGGCCGGAGATCAATGCGTTGCACGGACGGCCCTACGCCCCGCCGGCGCCGGACGGGCCGTTCCGCCTGTTCGTGATGGGCGGCAGCCAGGGAGCGACCGTGTTCAGCGAGGTGCTGCCCGGCGCCCTGGCGGCGCTGGCGCCGGCCGAACGCGCCCGGCTGCGGGTCACCCAGCAATGCCGGCCCGAAGATATCGAGCCGGTGCGCGTCGTTTACCGGGACGCCGGCGTGGCCGCCGACCTGGCAAGTTTTTTCGAGAACGTTCCCGAGCATCTTTCCGCCGCCCATCTGATGATCTGCCGGGCCGGGGCCTCGACCTGCGCCGAGGCCCTGGTTGCCGGCGTACCCGCCATCTACGTGCCCTACCCGGCCGCGGCCGACGACCATCAGACCTGCAATGCCCGCCACATCGACCGGGCCGGCGCCGGCTGGCTGATGCCGCAGCAGGGCTTCACGCCGGCAGCGATCGCCGAAAGGGTGTCGCGCTTCCTGAAGGACCCGGAGCCGTTGGCCGCTGCGGCGCGGGCGGCCGCCGCTCTCGGCCGCCCGGATGCGGCCGAACGGCTGGCCGATCTGGTCGCCGGCGTCGCCGAGGGGAGGCCCGCCGCATGATGGCCAGGCTCCCCTTCGATCTCGGCACCATCCATTTCACCGGCATCGGCGGTATCGGTATGAGCGGCATTGCCGAGATCCTGCACAATCTGGGCTACCCGGTGCAGGGCAGCGACATCGCGGCCAATGCCAACGTCAGGCGGCTCCAGGACCTGGGCATCGATGTTGCGCTCGGCCACGACGCGGAGAACATCGGCGATGCGGCCGTCGTCGTCGTGTCGACGGCGATCAGCGGCGACAACCCGGAAATCGCGGCGGCGCGCACGCGACTCACGCCGGTCGTCCGGCGGGCCGAGATGCTCGGCGAACTGATGCGCCTGAAATGGGGCATTGCCGTCGGCGGCACGCACGGCAAGACGACCACGACCTCCCTTGTCGCAGCCCTGATGGACGCCGCGGGCATGGACCCGACCGTCGTCAACGGCGGGATTATCAACGCCTACGGCACCAATGCCCGCCTGGGTGACGGCGACTGGATGATTGTGGAGGCCGACGAATCCGACGGCTCCTTCCTGAAGCTGCCGGCGACGATCGCCATCGTGACGAATATCGATCCGGAACATCTGGATCATTACGGCGATTTCGATGCGCTGCGCCTCGCTTTCGAAAGCTTCGTCGGCAACATCCCGTTTTACGGCTGCGCGGTGCTGTGCCTGGACGATCCAGAGGTTCAGGCGATGATTCCGCACCTGTCGGACCGGCGGATCATCACTTACGGCCTGTCGCCCCAGGCCGACGTCCGAGGCGTCGATCTGCGCTACCGAGCCGACCGGACGGTCTTCGATGTCGAGATCAAGCAGCGGATCCAGGGCCGGCAGGCGAGCTTCGGGGACGTCGCCCTGCCGATGCTCGGTGAACACAATGTCCGCAACGCGCTGGCGGCGCTCGCCGTGGGCTGGGAACTCGGGCTGGACGAGAAGACACTTTGCGAGGCGCTGGCCGGCTTCAAGGGAGTCAACCGCCGTTTCACCCGCACCGGCGTGGCGAACGGTATCACCGTCATCGACGACTACGGCCATCATCCGGTCGAGATCGCCCACGTCCTGAAAGCGGCCCGGGCGGCCTGCCACGGCAAGGTGATCGCCGTCGCCCAACCGCACCGCTATTCGCGCCTGAACGATCTGTTCGAGGATTTCTGCAGCTGCTTCAACGACGCGGACAAGGTCTTGATCGCGGATGTGTATCCGGCCGGAGAAGACCCGATCCCCGGCGCCGACCGGGACAGCCTGGTCGACGGTCTGCGCAATCGCGGACACCGCAATGCGCGCGCCCTCGAATCGGCAGAAGACCTGCCGGGCATCATCGCCGACATCGCCGGCGCGGGCGATTTCGTGATCTGCCTCGGCGCCGGCAACATCACGGCCTGGGCGCACGCCTTGCCCGGCCGGCTGGAAGCCCTGAACGGGGGCGCCGGATGAGCGCCGGACGCACCGCCGCCACGGGTCTGATCGGCCGGCTGCCGCCGGTCCGCGGCCATCTCGCCGCGAACGCGCCGCTGGACAGCGAAACCTGGTTCCGCGTCGGCGGCGTGGCGGAAGTCCTGTTCCGGCCGGCGGACAGGGACGATCTGGTCCTGATGCTGCGCGAGATGCCGGAGGACACGCCGGTTACGGTCGTCGGCCTCGGCTCCAACCTGCTGGTGCGCGACGGGGGCGTCCGCGGCGTCGTCATCCGCATGGGACGCGAGATGGCCGGTATCGACGTGGATGCCGATGCGGTCATAGCAGGCGCCGGCGCGCCCGATCCGGCGGTCGCCGCCGCGGCGCGGGACGCCGGTCTCGCCGGCCTGGAATTCCTTTCCGGCATTCCCGGCACGATCGGCGGCGCCCTGCGCATGAACGCCGGCGCCTATGGCGGCGCAATGGCGGACATTCTGCTCTCCTGCGAAGCTGTGGATCCCGAGGGTGAGGTCCACTGGCTCAGCCCCGACGATATGGGCTTCGGCTATCGCCATTGCAGCGTTCCCGAAGACTGGATATTCATCGGCGCCGCGCTGCGCGGCACGCCCGGCGACCAAGCGGCGATTGCCGCGCGCATGGCCGAAATCCGGCAGAACCGCGAAGCCAGCCAGCCGATGCGCACCCGTACCGGCGGCAGCACTTTCCGCAATCCGAACGGCCGAACGGCCTGGCAACTGGTCGACGAGGCCGGCTGTCGCGGTCTTGAGCGGGGCGGCGCAAAGGTCTCGGAAAAACACACCAATTTCCTGATCAATACGGGAGAAGCCACGGCCGGCGACATCGAGGGCCTGGGCGAGGAAATACGCGCCCGGGTGAAGGCCGGCAGCGGCATCGACCTGCAATGGGAGATCCGGCGCATCGGCGAGCCGCTTGGCGGCGGCGAAGCGCCCGCCGGTCGACCGCCGGGGGGCCGGCCATGACGCGGGTCGCGGTCCTGATGGGCGGTTTTTCTTCCGAACGCGAAGTATCGCTGTCGTCGGGAAAGGGCTGCGTCGAAGGCCTGCGCAATGCCGGCTACGAGGTCACGGCCATCGACGTGACACGCGATCTGAATGCGCTTCTGAAGGCGCTCGATCCGGCGCCGGACGCGGTGTTCAACGCCCTGCACGGGCCCTTCGGCGAGGACGGCCGCATCCAGGGCCTGCTCGACATTCTCGGCATTCCCTACACCCACTCCGGCGCAACCGCCTCGGCCATGGCGATGGACAAGTCAGTCAGCCGGGCGATGTTCGCGCTCAAGGAGATTCCGCTCGCCGAGGGCTGGGTCGTACCGCGGTGCGAGCTCGACGCCTTCCCCGAACCGGACCGGCCCTATGTGATGAAGCCCTTGTGCGAGGGCAGTTCGGTCGGCGTCGAGCTCGTTTTCGAGACCGACAACAAATCCTGGGCCGATCTCAAACAGGTCTACGCGAAATACAGCGACTCGCTGATCGAGCGATACATACCGGGACGGGAGATCCAGGTCCTGGTGATGGGCGGCGACGCCGTCGGCGCGATAGAGATCCGTACCGACAGGCGCTTCTACGATTATCGCGCAAAATATGCCGAGGGCGAATCGGTCCATCTCATGCCGGCGCCGATCCACCCCGATGCCTACGATCGCGCGCTCGATCTGGCGGCCCGGTCCCACGCCGCGCTGGGCTGCCGCGGCATCAGCCGCGTCGACCTCCGCTACGACGACACGAAAGGCGAACCGGGCGAACTGGTCGTCCTCGAAGTGAATACGCAACCCGGCATGACCCCGACTTCGCTCGCGCCCGAAATCGCCGCCCATGCTGGCTGGCCGTTCGAGCGCCTGCTGACCTGGCTCGTGGAGCACGCGGCATGCGACGCCTGAATATAGCCGCAACGAGCCGCCGCGCGCGGGAGCTTGAAGACTGTGCGGCCCTGAGCGCGGGTGCGATCATCGCCCGGGCTGCGTCGACGATGCCGGAGGACGCGCCAGGCGAAGATGCGCGCGCCGCGCCTGTCCTGCTGCCCCACACCGCGCCGGTACCGCCGGCCAATCCGCCGGTACGCCGGAACCGCCGGGCGCGCAGGCGACCGCTGCGGCTGATCGGTGTGGAACTGCGCGCGCGCTGGACCGTGGCGGCGCGTCTTGTCCTGCTGATCGGACTGTTCGGATTTCCCGTCTGGCTCTGGCAGACCGGGCGAACTGAATCCGCCATCGCCCTGGTCGACCGCAGCGCAGGAAAAGCGGCCGAAACGCTTCGCAGCGCCCTCGCTCTGCGCCTTGACCATATCTTCGTTGCAGGGCGCCATCGCACGTCGCGCCGCGCCCTGTTGTCCGTCGTCGGCCTCAAGCGCGGCGACTCGCTCACCGAAATCGACATTTCCGGACTGCGCGGGCGGCTCCGCGCCCTGCCGTGGGTCGAGGACGCGGTGATCGAGCGGCGCTGGCCGAACGCGCTCTACGTTCGACTGCACGAGCATTCGGCCATCGCCCGTCTCGAAGTCGGCGGCCGGATGAAACTGATCTCCCGGACCGGCGCGATCGTCGACATGGCCGCCGACGGCAATCACGGGAACAAGCTGCTGGTCAAGGGCAACGGCGCGCCGGAACGGACCGCCGCGCTGGTCGCACTGCTGCAAACCCGGCCGGTTCTGGCCAAACGCGTCGTCCTGGCGACCCGTCAGGGCCGGCGCCGGTGGGACCTCAGGTTCGACAACGGCGTGTTCCTGAAACTGCCGGAACGGCGGCCGGACGCCGCCTGGCACCGGTTCGCCGACCTGAACCGTGCACACAACCTGCTCGCCAAGGGCGCGCTGGGCTTCGACATGCGGTCCCGGTTCGAATTCGTGATCCGCACACCGGAACCGAAAGACGAGGCTGAAGAAGCGCCCGGCGCGACGCGGCGTGCCACCGCCCGCAATGGCGGTCGGGGATAGGAGGCGCGTCGCCCAATGGCCAAGAGAAACGGCGCCACCGCTGCCGCGAGAAACCAACTGGTCGCGGCGCTGGATATCGGAACCAGCAAGGTCACCTGCATCATTGCGCAGCTCCTGCCGGCCGGTCAGCTGCGGGTGGTCGGCATCGGCAAGCGGGACATGAAGGGAATGGCGCGCGGATCGATCGTGAATATGGACGCCGCGCGCGATTCGATCGCCAACACCGTGCATATCGCCGAGAACATGACCGGCGAGACGGTCAAGTCCGTAATCGTTTCGGTGAGCTGCGGGCAGCCGAAGTCGGAAATCATGTCGTTCGAAGCGCCCATCGCAAACGGCGAAGTCGGCCCGACCGATATCCGCCGCCTCCTGCAGCGCGGGCAGCGTATCGAAAATGAACTGGACCGCGCCCTCATCCATTCCATTCCGGTCGGTTTCCGGCTCGACGGGGCGCGCGGCATACGCAATCCGCGCGGCCTGTTCGGCGAAACCCTGGGCGCCGAAGTCCATACGGTGACGGCCGAAGCCGGCCCGGTGCGCAGCCTGGCGGCTTGCGTTCGCGGCTGTCATCTGGAAATCGAGCACTTCGTCATGGCGCCCTACGCCTCCGGCCTGGCAACCCTGATCGAGGACGAGTGGACGCTGGGCGCAACGGTGATCGACATGGGCGCCGGAGTGACCGGGGCGGCCGTGTTCATGGACGGCGAAATCGTTTTTGCCGACACCGTCCCTGTCGGCGGCAACCAGATCACCAGGGATCTGGCTCATGGCCTGTCGACACCGATCGAACAGGCGGAAATCCTAAAGGTCCGCTACGGCAGCGCAGTCGGCGAAGCGAGCGACGACAGGGCGATCATCGAAGTTCCCGCCATCGGTGCGGAAGAGAACGCGCCAACCCAACCGGCACCCAAGAGCCTGTTGACCGGCATCATCCGGCCGCGGGTCGAAGAAACGCTGGAACTGGTGCGCAGCCGGCTGCAGGACACGCCGTACCTGTCGCGCGCCGGTCGCCGCATCGTCCTGAGCGGCGGCGGCTGCCAACTGAAGGGCGTGCCGCAACTGGCCAGCACGATATTCGACGGCAAGGTCAGGATCGGCCGCGCGATCCCCTTCGACGGTCTCGCGGAATCCGCAATGGGCCAGGCCTACACGGCATGCACCGGCCTGCTCCGGTTTGCCGCCGAGCACCGGGCGGATACCGAAGGAATCAGCAGCGCACTCGGCGCACTCGCAGCGGCGCAAACGCGCGACCCCGGTCTGCTCGGCCGGTTCGGAAACTGGCTCAGAGAACATTTCTAATGCACCGAAATCTTCCTTCCACCCTTAACCGAGGATCCATGATCTTCCCTTCGCCGCCCGCCGCCCCAGCAGCGGCCTGACGGAAGGCTCACCAAGGAGGCCACGATGACCCTCAAACTTTCCATGCCCAAAACTCCGCCCGAACTGCGACCGCGTATCGTCGTTTTCGGGGTCGGCGGCGCAGGCTGCAATGCGGTCAGCAACATGCTCACCTCGGATATCGAGGGCGTCGTGTGCGTTGTGGCGAATACCGATGCACAGTCCCTCGCCCAGTCCGAATGTGAGCGTCAGATCCAACTGGGCCTGAGCATCACACAAGGCCTTGGCGCCGGTTCGCGGCCGGAAATCGGCCGGGCATCCGCCGAAGAGGAAATCGATCAGATAGTCGAGCACCTGAACGGCAGCCACATGGTGTTCATTACCGCCGGCATGGGCGGCGGCACCGGCACGGGCGCTGCGCCGGTGATCGCACGGACAGCCCGGGAACACGGCATCCTTACGGTCGGCGTGGTCACCAAGCCGTTCCATTTCGAAGGTGCGCAGCGTATGCGCCTCGCCGAAAGCGGGCTTCAGGAACTTCAGGATGTCGTCGATACGCTGATTGTCATCCCGAACCAGAATCTGTTCCGCGTCGCCAATGAGCAGACGACGTTCGCCGACGCCTTTCGGATGGCCGACGATGTCCTGCATTCGGGCGTGCGCGGAATCACCGACCTGATGGTGATGCCCGGCCTGATCAATCTGGATTTTGCCGATATTCGCTCGGTGATGTCAGAGATGGGCAAGGCGATGATGGGTGCGGGTGAGGCCCAGGGCGACAACAGGTCGATCGAGGCAGCCGAATCGGCGATCTCCAATCCGCTGCTGGACGATGTCTCGATGAAGGGCGCGCGCGGCCTGTTGATCAACATATCCGGAGGCCCCGACCTGACCCTGTACGAAGTCGACGAGGCGGCCAACCGGGTACGCGACGAAGTGGACCCGGCCGCCAGCATCATCTTCGGCTCGACCTTCGATCCGGCTCTGGAGGGCAAGATCAGGGTATCGGTCTTTGCAACCGGAATCGACAGCCCGGTGGAGGTGTCCCAACGCCCGACCGAACTCAGGGTCCTGAGACCGGCCACGCACGAAGCCGAACCCGGGGAGGCGGAGGCTCCGGTCTCCGGAGAAGCGGCGGCGGCCGCCGTTTCGACGTTCGAAGCGGTCGATGCAGCTGCCGTCCGGGATACGCCATCCGAGGCTGAAATCCCGGATCCGGCAACCGCCGCAGATACCGGCAGGGCCGAACCGCAGTCGGAGATGTTCACCGCTACCGGGCATGCCGAAGCGGTGGAGACCGGCGGCGGCGGGATCGAACCGGTCGAAACACCGCCAGTCGAAGCCGCACAGGCCCAGGCGGCGGCGGTCGAAACCGTTCGGGAAGCGACGGCACACGCAGAATCGCCGCCGGCCGGCGCCGCTCCGGTTGATGTAGCGCCGGTAGAAACCGCTCCTGTCGAAAGACCGACAGACCTTGCCCAGAAGGTGGAGGAAATGTTGACCCCTGCACGGCCGGCGATGGCCGAGGAAACGCCGGATTCGCGGCCGGACCTGCGCTCGGTCCTGCGGCCGGAAGGGCGGCCGGCCAACGAGCCGGCATCGTCCGAAGCCAGGGCCGGAACCGGTCGGCGGGAGTCGATGTTTTCGTTCCTGCGCAGCCGGCGCAAGGATTCGGCCAAGGCTGCCGACCGGGCGTCCAATTCCGGGCGCGGGAACGACGACGGAGACCTTTCGCCCGGTAATCCGCCCGGAGACACACAATCCGAGTCGACGGTCCGGCTGATCACCGACTCCGATCGTTCCCGCCGCGAAGCGGCCGACCGGACTGTGCGGGCTCAAACGCCGGGATCCGGAAGCGACCGGAAGGAGGAGCCGTCCGCCGAGGACGATCTCCTTGAAATTCCGGCTTTCCTGCGCCGGCAGGCAAACTGAGTCCGGCGCTGTCAAAATCGTGTAACATGGCGTAACAAAGCGTGATTTGAGTGACTTGGCGCCATTTTGGTAGAAAACGGGCCGGCGATCCCATGGGTCGCCGGCTCTTTGTCGGGATGACACCGATGTCCGGGGGAGCGCTGGCAGAAAGGCCGGCGAAGACGATCGGTCCTTCCGTTAGGAGCTGTTCGGGGTAATTGGGGTATCGCCGCATGGATGCGATAGGCACGCCGGAAGGATTCCGGGCGAACGGTTACGCGCAGCGGCCGGCTGATCGCAGCAACGTCCTCCAGACGACGCTGAAAGACGAGATTTCCTGCACCGGACGCGGCCTCCACTCCGGTGCGAAGGTCAGCATGGCCCTGCTCCCCGCGGAATCCGATACAGGTATCGTTTTCCGCCGGACCGATCTGGCCGGCCGGGGCGGGGAAATCGCCGCCCGGTGGGACAATGTCGTGGACACGAGAATGTGCACGACCATCGGCAACGCCGAGGGCGTCGTCGTCGGTACGGTCGAGCATCTGGTGGCGACGCTGGCGGGCCTGCAGGTCGATAACGTCACCGTCGAAGTGAACGGCCCCGAAGTGCCGGTCATGGACGGCAGCGCGGAGCCCTTCGCATTCCTGGTCGAGTGTGCCGGCATCCGGGAGCAGGACGCACCGCGCCGAGTCGTCGAAATCCTGAAACCGGTGTCGGTCGGCAACGGCGAGAAATCCGCCGTCCTCATGCCGGGCGCCGGGAGCACGTACAGTTTCGAGATCGAATTCGCTTCCGATGCGATCGGCCGGCAGGTGCGCACATTCGACCTGTCGAACGGCGCCTTTCGCCGGGAGCTGGCTTCGGCGCGCACCTTCGGGTTCCGGGAGGAGATCGAAGCCATGCACGCCTCGGGGCTGGCGCGCGGCGGTTCCCTGGCCAATGCGGTCGTCGTCGACGGCGGCACGGTCCTGAATCCTGAAGGCTTGCGTTTCCGCGATGAATTCGTCCGCCACAAGCTGCTCGATTCGCTGGGCGACATGCGGCTTGCCGGCCACCCGATGCTCGGCCACTTTCACGGCTACCGGTCCGGTCATGCCCTGAACATCGAACTGCTGCGTCGCTTGTTTGCCGACGACAGCGCCTGGCGCCTGGTCGAGACGGCTGGCCATGTCGCCGCCGGAGAAAGCGCCGAAGCCCGGATGCGCGCTGCCCGTGCGATCGCCTGACCCGGCGACGGCGGGCGGGCTCCCGCCCCGGCTTGCCTGCCACAATCTCCGAAACTGCTGACCCGATCGCCGAGCGAAAGACCCGTGGCGCCTGCCGTAGCGGGTATGCTATGAAATTATCGCGCAGATTCGGGGGTCGGTTGCATCTCGAATCGGGCAGTGCCCTCATCGTGAGATCCGCTCGCATGATAGCCAGAACATTCCGAGCCGTGATGCGGCCCTGTTTGCGGACTGCGGCGGTTGTTCCCGTCTGTGCGGCGCTCGTCGTTGGCGGTTGCGGTTCGCTAAACCTTTTCGGCGAGGACGCGGACGAGACCTATATCGAAGGCTCGGTCGAGCAGCTCTACAACCGGGCCATGGACCTGATGGAGAAAAGGGAATTCGCCGAAGCGACCAAGTTCTTCAACGAGGTCGATCGGCAGCATCCCTATTCCGTCTGGGCGCCGCGGTCGCAGCTGATGGTGGCCTACGCCAACTACCAGGCGAAGGATTTCGAAACGGCCCGGCTGACGATCGACCGGTTTCTCCGGCTCAATCCGGCGCATCGCGACGTCCCGTATGCCCACTATCTGAAGGCGCTGTCCTTCTTCCAGGATGTGCGCGACACGAAACGCGATCCCGGCCCGACAAGGGCAGCCTACGAGGAATTTACCCTCGTCGCCGAGCGCTTTCCGTCGTCGAAATACGCCGACGATTCGCGGCGCAAAGCCAACGTGCTGCGCGATCATCTCGTCGGTCACGAAATGGAGGTCGGCCTCTTTTATCAGGGCAAGAACCAGCATCTGGCGGCGATCAACCGGTTCAAGACGGTGATGCAGGAATATCAGGGGTCCCGCTATGTTCCGGAAGCGCTGCATCGAATGACCGAGAGCTACGTCGCCCTGGGCCTGCGCAACGAGGCGCAACGGACCACGGCGGTCCTGGGCCGGCATTTTGCGAAAAGCCAATGGTACGGCCATAGCCAGGCCCTGTTGAAAGGCAAGCGCACATCGCCGGTCAGGGCGGCGACCCCGGCCGCGGCGCCGAGCGGCGGTACGGAAAAGAAAGAGGCCGCGAAAGCGCCGCCGAAAACGGCGGAAAAAAGCAGCAAGAAATCCTGGTTCGGTCGTCTTTTCGACCGGATTTTCTGATGCGGCCGGGCGATAGCGCGGCAGCCAATTGATCGCCTGCCAGCGGGAATGCTCACCGGCCTCTCGATCCGCAACCTCGTATTGATCGAAGCGCTCGATCTGTCGTTCGGGTCCGGGCTGACAGCGTTGACCGGCGAGACCGGCGCCGGCAAATCGATCCTGCTGGAGTCCCTCGGCCTGGCTCTGGGCGGACGGAGCGACGCGCGCTTTGTCCGCCGCGGTGCGGACCGGGCCAGCGTTTCCGCGAGCTTCGAAATCGATCGCCGGCATCCGGCCGGTACTGTGCTCGCGGAACAGGGTCTGGAAGGGCACGACGGCGAATTGATCCTGCGCCGCATCCTGGGCGCCGACGGCCGCAGCAGGGCCTTCGTCAACGACCAGCCCGTCAGCGTCAGCCTGCTCCGGTCGATCGGCTCGGCGCTGGCGGAGATTCACGGCCAGTTCGACCAGGCCGGCCTGCTCGACACCGCGAATCACCGGCAGATGCTCGACAATTTCGGCGGCCATCTCCGCGATCTTGCGGCGGTCGCAGACGCCTGGGAACGCCTGACCGCGGCCCGTGACGCGCTGGACCGCGCCGAGCGAGACGCCGAGGAAGCGCGGCGGGACGAAGACTATCTGCGCCACGTCCACGGCGAGCTTTGCGAACTTGCCCCGGCGGCTGACGAGGAGGAAACGCTGGCTTCGGAACGCGCACGGCTTGCCAACAGCGGCAAGCTGATCGAAGCCGCCCATGAGGCCATCGCAGCGATCGGCCCGGAAAGCCGCACCGACGAGGCGCTGGGCGCTGCCGCGCGGGCGCTGGAAAAAGCGGCGGCGCTGGCGCCCGACCTGCTCCAGCCGGCGGTCGCCGCGCTCGATCGAGCCACCATCGAACTGGGCGAGGTTTACAGCGCTACGGTCGAACTTGCGGCGCGGGCCGACGCAGAGCCGGAGCGGCTGGAGACGATTGACGACCGGCTCGCCGCTCTGCGCGATGCGGCGCGGAAGCACCGCTGCGAGGTCGGCCAGCTGCCCTTTCTGCTCGACCGGATCGCGCAGCGGCTGGCGTCGATCGACGACAGTTCCGGGGCGCTTGCCGAAGTGCGCAGGCTGGCCGACGAAGCCGACCTGGCGTATCGCAGCGCCGCCAGGACACTGGGCAAAGCCCGCCGCGCCGCCGCCGATGCGCTCGATGCGGCGGTCGCCCGCGAGTTGCCGCCCCTGAAACTCGACCGTGCCCGCTTCGTCACGCGCGTCTCGCCGCTCGACGACCGCAAGGCGTCCGCCAACGGCCTCGACCGGATCGCCTTCGAGGTAGCGACGACGCCGGGCGCGGAACCGGGGCCGATCGGCCGCATCGCCTCCGGCGGCGAGTTGGCGCGCATCATGCTGGCGCTGAAGGTCGTCCTGGCGCAGGACGACGGCCCCGGCACCGTGATTTTCGACGAGGTCGATTCCGGGGTCGGCGGCGCAACCGCTGCGGCCGTCGGCGAGCGGCTGGTCCGCCTCGGCGCCCAGGCGCAGGTTCTGGTCGTCACCCACTCGCCCCAGGTCGCCGCCAGGGCGCAACAGCACTGGCGGGTCACCCGGACCGACCGGGACGACAGCGCCGCCGCGTCGGTCTCCCTGCTGGATGCAAACCAACGGCAGGAGGAGATCGCCCGGATGCTCTCCGGCGCCGCCGTCACCGACGAGGCGCGCGCCGCCGCCACGGCATTGATGGCGACGGGATCGTGACTGCCGGAATTCCCACAGAGGCGCTGACCAAAGCCGAGGCAAAGGCGGAACTTGCCCGGCTCGCTGCGGAGTTGAAGCGGCACGACGCTGCCTATCATCGCGATGACGCGCCGATAATCGACGATGCCGAATACGACGCAATGCGCGGGCGCAACCGGGCGATCGAGGCGCGCTTCCCTGCGCTGCGGCGAGCGGACAGCCCCGAAGGCCGGGTCGGTGCGAAGCCGCGGGAGGGTTTTGCGCAGGTCGGGCACCGCGCGCCGATGCTCTCCCTGTCCAACGCCTTTTCGCGCGAGGATGTCGAGGATTTCATCGACCGGATCAGGCGGTTTCTTTCCCTCGACGGGGGCGAGCCGGTCGAGGTCGTCGCCGAACCGAAAATCGACGGCCTGTCGGCGACGGCGCACTATCGCGACGGCGCGTTCGTCCTGGGGGCGACCCGGGGCGACGGCGCGATCGGCGAGGACGTGACGGCCAACCTGCGGACGGTGGCCGACCTGCCCGATTCACTGGACGGCGCGGCTCCGCCCTACATCGAAATCCGCGGCGAGGTGTATATGCGCAACGACGATTTCGCTGCGCTGAACGCCGGCCGGGAAGCGGCCGGACTTACCCTCTATGCCAACCCGCGCAATTCCGCAGCCGGATCGCTGCGCCAGATCGATCCGGCGGTCACCGCGGAGCGAAAGCTCCAATTCTTTGCCTATTCCTGGGGCGTGCTCGACGATGGCGGCGCGGCCGCCGACATCGGCCGTACGCAATGGGAATTTCTCGACCGGATCAAGGGCTGGGGCTTCAGCGTCAACCCGTTCGCCCGCGTGTGCCGTTCGGTCGACGACATGATCGCGCTGTACGACCGGGTCCAGACCGAACGCGCCGCCCTGCCCTACGACATCGACGGCGTCGTCTACAAGGTCAACCGGCTGGACTGGCAGGCCCGCCTCGGCATGGTCAGCCGGGCGCCCCGCTGGGCGACCGCCCACAAGTTCCCGGCCGAGCGGGCGCAGACGGTATTGAACGAAATCACCATCCAGGTCGGCCGCACCGGGGCGCTGACGCCGGTCGCGAACCTCGAGCCTGTGACCGTGGGCGGCGTCGTCGTCTCCCGCGCGACCCTCCACAACGAGGACGAGATCGTGCGCCGGAACGTCCGTAACGGCGACACCGTCATCATTCAGCGGGCCGGCGATGTCATCCCCCAGGTCGTCGAGGCGCTGCTCGACAAGCGGCCGGACGGCGCCAGGCCGTTCGTTTTCCCGGAAACCTGCCCGGCTTGCGGCAGCCACGCAGTCCGGCCCGAGGGCGAAGCGGTCCGCCGCTGCACCGGCGGCCTGATCTGCCCGGCCCAGAAGGTCGAGCGGCTGAAGCATTTCGTCTCGCGCAACGCCTTCGATATCGAGGGCTTCGGCTCCAAGCATGTCGTCGCTTTCCTCGAAGACGGACTGATCGAGACGCCGGCCGGAATCTTCCGCCTGCACGAGCGGGCGACCGAACTGAAAGAAAGGGAAGGCTGGGGCGACCAATCGGTCGACAACCTGCTGGACGCGATCGAGGACCGGCGCCGGATCCCGCTGCACCGGCTGATCTACGCACTCGGCATCCGGCAGGTCGGCGAGGCGAGCGCCCGGCTGCTCGCCCGGCACTACGGATCGTTCGGCGCCTGGCGCGCGGCCATGCGCCAGGCGGCGGCGGAACGGGAGCGCAACCCGGAGGCGGCCAAGCCGGCCGAAATCGGCGAGGCTTTCGCCGACCTGTGCAGCATCGACCAGGTCGGGCCGGGCATGGCGGACGATCTGGCTGCCTTTTTCGGCGAGCCGCATAATCTTGCCGTACTCGACGACCTGACCGGCGAGCTGGATGTCGAAGACGCCGAGGAAGTCGCCGCAGAATCGCCGGTCGCCGGCAAGACCGTCGTCTTCACTGGGACGCTGGAACGGGTGGGCCGGAATGAAGCCAAGGCGCGCGCCGAAGCCCTGGGCGCCAAGGTGGCCGGATCGGTCTCGAAGAAAACGGATCTGGTGGTCGCCGGGCCGGGCGCAGGATCCAAGGCCAAGAAGGCCGAAGAACTGGGAATCGAAATCCTTACCGAAGACGAGTGGTTCGCCCTGGTCGACGGGTGAAGCGACGCAATCCATCCGGTTGACCCGCCACAACTTCGTGCATGGGCAGTCTGCCAATCCGTCGCTTTGCTTCCGCCGGGCTGCGCGGCACACTCTGCGCCCTCTCTCAAAGCCCTGACCGGACCGTTTCTCCTTGCGCCTCAGTCTCAAGTCTTTCGGCGGCGTCTCACGTGCGTTGGCGCACCGGGAATACCGCTTCTACGTCAGCGGGCATGTCGTCCACGTCATGGGCTGGTGGGGCAACCGGATCGGCCTGGGCTGGCTGGCCTGGGAACTGACGCGCTCGCCCTCCTTCCTCGGCATCATTGCGTTCGCTTCGCTGATCCCGGTCATGGTCATCGGGCCGTTCGCCGGCGCGCTGGCCGACCGCTACGGCCATCGGCGCGTCGCACTGCACTCCGGAACCGGCCTGTTTCTGACGACCTTCGCCATCGGCGCGATCGCGCTTGCCGGACATATGACGGCGCCCCTGCTGGTCGCGCTCACGCTGCTCCAGGGCCTGTTCTTCGGCATCGACTTCCCGGCGCGCCAGTCCCTGATCCCGCAACTGGTGGACCGGGCGTCAATTTCCGCCGCTGTCGCGTTCAACGCCAGTTCGTTCCACCTCGGCGCGTTCATCGGGCCGCTGATCGCCGGATTGCTGATCACCCGGATCGGCAGTGGCGCATCTATCCTCATGTCCGCCTGCACCTCGGCCTGGATGCTGACCATGATCTGGCTGATCCGGCGCGACCCCGTTCGGCCGCGCGAACCCGGCGCGCCGGGTATCCTCGCCGATCTGGTCGAAGGCTTCCGCTATGTCGGCCGGACGCCGTCACTCCTGTTTCTGCTCAGCCTGTCGTTTGCCGGCGGCCTGCTGATCCGGCCCTTTCACGATCTGCTGCCCGGCTTCGCCGATACCGTCTTCGGCCGCGGCGCGGAAGGGCTGGCGACGCTCAACGCCGCGGCCGGCCTGGGCGCCCTGGCCGGTGCGCTGTTCCTGCTGGTCCGCGGGCGGACCGAAGGCCTGACCCGGATCATGCTGACCGGCGCCTTCGCTGCCGGTTCCGCCCTGCTTCTGTTTACGCTCACCGAAAGATTCTGGCTGGCGGCCGGGTTCATCTTCCTGGTCTCCCTGTCGCTGCTTTCGGTGCAGGTCGGATCCAACAGCCTGCTGCAAACCATCGCCCGGCCGGACATGCGCGGCCGAACGATCAGCATGAGTTCGTCCGTATCGGTCGGCGGCCCGGCGCTCGGCGCCCTGATCATGGGCTTCCTGGCCGACCGGTTCGGACTGCAGACGGTTCTGGGATTATCGGCGGTGGCCGGCATCGCGATCTATATCGTTCTGGCGCCGGCGCTCCTTCGCCACCGGAAGTCCATGGAGCACGACCACCATCGCCGGATAGACGTCGCCCCGGCTAGCTGATCTTCAGCACAATCCTTCCGACGGCCTCACGCCGTTCCAGCATGGCAAAGCCGGCCCGGAAATCCTCCAGCGGCAGTTCGGCATGAATGGGCATCCGGGTCTTTCCTTCCCGCGCAAGCGCCCAGATCGCATCGAGATTCTCCTTTCCCCGATCCGGGAAGCGGCGCCCGTATTCGCCGGCGCGAACGCCGACTACGCTGAATCCCTTGATCAGCGGCATGTTTGTGGCGACTTCGGCAATCCGCGCCGAGGTGAAGCCGATCACGAGCAGGCGGCCGTCGAAGGCGATGCAGCGCACCGACTCGTCGAACACGTCGCCTCCGACCGGATCGAAGATGACGTCTGCGCCGCGGCCGTCCGTCAATTCCTTGACCGCCTCGCGAAAGCCTTCGCCGGTTTCGAGCACATGGTCGGCGCCCGCCGCTTCGAGCGCAGCGGCCTTGGCAGGGCTGCCCGTTGTGGCGATGACCCGCGCGCCCAGCGCCTTGCCCAGGCCGACCGCCGCCATGCCGGTACCGCCGCTCGCGCCGTGGACCAGAAGGGTCTCGCCCGGCTGCATCGCGGCGCGGCGCACCAGCGCGACATAGGCCGTGAGATAGGCGACCTGATAGGCCGCGGCCTCGGTATCGGACAGGCCGGGCGGTTTCGGGCGCAGTTGTCCGGCCGGGACCTTCACGAAACCGGCAAAGCTGCCGTACCGCGCCGCGCCCGCCACCGCATCCCCGAACCGGAATGCCGTCACCTCGGGTCCGATGGCTGCCACAGTCCCGGCGACATCCATGCCCGGCACGAACGGCAGCGGCGGTTTGAGCTGATAGCCGCCCCGGCACATCAGCAGGTCCGGAAAGTTGATGCCGGCCGCCCGAACCTGCACGAGCACCTCGCCGGGACCCGGTGCCGGCAGGGCGACATCGCGGATCGCCGTGCCGGAAAATTCTTCGCTCAGGCGTTCGCAGACTACGGCGCGCATCGCTCGGTCGTCCCGGTCTGGCTCTCGGACCTTGTCACCTGCTCTCCTTCCGGAACGTGTCCGCCTCTATCGAAACCGCCGCTTCGGATGGAGCAGATCGGAAATCCGGGGCCCGGGGGCCGCAGGCGTGGGCCTTTCGGGGCTGCAGGGCATTTGTAACCGATCGGAGCGCCGGCCGGGAAGCGCGGCCTATCCCGCCTGCCGCCGCATGAACACGCCGTCGATCTGGAGCTGGCGGGCGATGTGGCGGCTGAAATAGCCGGGGATGAAGAGATGGGCGGCGTACCCGAGCCGCTCAATGCGGTCGAGCATCGTGCGCCAGTCGGTCTCGCCCGCGTAGATCGGCTCGATCGACAGTTCGAGCTGCCAGCCGGCGATGCGCGCCATGACGGGTTCCGCGCCGTCCAGCACCGCGCTCTCGTAGCCCTGGGTATCGGTCTTGACGAAGACCGTGTCATCGTCGCGGACATGATCGCCGAACACCGTCGCCAGCCGGCGCAGGGGCGCGGTCTCCCGCCCGACCATCGCGGACGACGGGGTAAAGCGCATCGCGCTTTCGGCGAGCGGCAGGGCCGAACTCATGTCGCTCTCGGCGGAAATGTTGAGGGCGATCTCACCGTCCGCGCCGCCGAGCGCCATGGCCGGCGCGACCTGCCAGTTGCCGTCGGCCGCCGCCCGTTCCTCCAGCGCCGGGCGGACGGCGGACTGCGGCTCGAAGGAGACGATCCGGCCGGTCCAGCCGGCGCGCCGCAGATAGCCGCCGTATTCGCCCCTGTGGGCGCCGATATCGAGCACGACGGTGACGCCGAAATGCCCGAGGATCGCGGCCAGGTTTTCCCAGTGGGTCGGTTTCGGTTTCCGGCTCATGCCGAAGCCTCCTGTCCGGCAGGTCGGCGGCCGAGCCGCCACAGGATCAGCGGCCCGAACAGGGCGCCCAGCGCCATCGTGGCGAAGGCGACCATCCAGCCGGTTTCAGACGCGCCGCCGGCCAGGTCGAGCGCCACGCCGACCGCCGTGGTGCCGAGGAATCCGGCGCCGAAGCCCAGGGTCGAGTGCAGGGCGAGGGTCGCGCCCCGGCGCCCGGCCGGCGCGGCGGCGACGGCCCCGGCGGTCAGCGAGGCCGAATCCGCCAGCAGCGGGATGCCGTAGAACAGACCGACTAGGCAAACCAGCCAGTAGGGCGCGCCGGCCAGCGCCCCCAGCGCCAGCGCCGTGACGGCGGAGAGCAGCATAACGCAGGCGATGGTGCGCCGCCGCCCGGCGCGCATGGCGATTTCGTTGCCGACGATGCTGGCCGGCACGCCGACCAGGCCGATGACCGTGGCGACGAGCGTCGGCGCGAGCCAGAGCGGCGCCCCGCCTTCCTGCGCCGCGACCCAGGTGAGGTAGGCGACCAGCCAGCCGCGCAGGGCGAACAGCTCCCAGACGTGGCCGGCATAGCCCAGGATATAGCCCATGGTCGGCGGGCTGCGCAGCACGGGGCGGACGTCCAGCAGATGGCCGGCCGGCGCCTGGCGCGCCTCCAGCGGACGCGTCGTGGCGGCGACCGCCAGCCCGGCGATCCAGGCTCCGGCCGCCGCCAGCCCGAACGCCCAGCGCCAGCCCAGCAGGTCGCCCGCGATGCCGGCGAACAGGAAGGACAGGCCGGAGCCGATGCCGAAGGTCGCCGTGTAGAAGGCGATGTAGCGCGACTGTTTCGGCCCCTCGAGCCGGTCGGTCAGCACGCGCAGGCCGGGCATGTAGACCCCGGCCAGGCCGATGCCCATCAGGGTGTGGAGCACGACGGCGCTCCAGAATCCGTCGGCCAGCAGGGCGAAGCCGAGCTGGGCCGCACCCGACAGCGCCGCCGCGGAGAGAAAGACCCACAGGGCGTCGAAGCGGTCGGTCAGCAGCACCAGGATCGCCACCGAGGCCATGTAGCCGCCGAAATAGGCGCCGTTGACGATGCCGGCCTCGGTGTTGCTGAGTTGCCATTCGACCATCAGGCCCGGCATCAGCGCGGGGAAGGTCGCGAAGCCGAGCATGCCGAGCGATTGCGCCAGGCACAGCACGAAAACCAGGCGAACGGCGCCGCTCATCGAACGACGGTCATGGCCGCCCCAGCCTGCCCAGTGCCCGCCTAAGACCCGGCAAGCGCCGCTTCAATGGCCCGGGCGATGGCGAGGTTGCGGCGGTCGCCCAGTGTCTCGCCGACGACCATCAGGCCGACCGGCGCCTCGCCCGGGCGATGGATGGGCAGGGTCGTGGCGCAGCGGTCGAGGAAGTTGAACGCCGCCGTGTTGCGCAGCATGGCGAGGTTGGCCTCGCCGAAGGCGGCATCGTCGGCTTCGAGGTCGGCGATCGGCGGCGCAACGCGCGGGTTGGTCGGCATGAGGACGGCGTCGAACGGGGCGGTCAGTGCATCGGCCTCCCGGCAATAGCGGGCTCTCGCCTGCAGCAGGTCGACATAGTCGGCGCCGCTTATCTTCGCGCCGTTCAGGATGCGCGCCGCCACCCGGTGGTCGAAATCCTGCCGCCGGCTCTCCAGGTCCCGGCGGTGCAGGGCCAGGGCCTCGGCCGCCGAGAGCCCGCCGGCGGTGCTGAGCTGCGGGATGTCGGCCAGGATCGCGAAGGGCAGGTCGATCAGCCGGGCGCCGGCCGCCGAGAGGCGGGTCAGCGCGACCTCGAAGGCCGCGACGACCGGCTCTTCCAGCCCGTCCAGGACCAGGGACTGCGCGATGCCGAGGCGCAGGCCCTTCGCCGGAATGTCGGGCAACGGCGCCGGGTCGTCGCCGGCCATCACGGCGTCGATCAGGGCGCAGCAGTCGACCGAGGCGGCGAGCGGGCCGATGCTGTCGAGGGAGAAGGAGAGCGGGAAGCAGCCGTCCTGCGGCACCCGGCGCGCCGTCGGCTTGAAGCCGGCGAGGCCGCAGAGCGCTGCGGGGATGCGGACCGAGCCGCCGGTATCGGTGCCGATCCCCACGATCGCCATGCCGTCGGCGACCGAGACAGCCGCGCCGGACGAGGAGCCGCCGGGAATCCGCCGGTTCTCCCGGTCCCACGGGTTGGCCGGCGTGCCGTAGTGCGGATTGATGCCGATGCCGGAATAGGCGAACTCGGTCATGTTGGTCCGCCCGACGAGGATCGCCCCGGCGCCCTTCAGCCGGCGCACGATGGCGGCGTCGGCGGCGGCAGGCCCCGCATCCTGCCGGACGATCGAACCGGCCCGCGTCGTCTCGCCGGCCACGTCGAACAGGTCCTTGATCGAGACCGGCATGCCGGCGAGCGGGCCGAGATCGACGCCGGCCGTGCGCATCGTATCGGCATGCTGCGCCTGTTGCCGGGCGGCCTCGCCGTATCGGTGGAGGAAGACGAGACCGCCCTCCCCGTCCGGCGCCTCGGCCCGGGCGCAGGCTTCGTCGACCAGCGCGGCGGCGGTCGTGTCGCCCGCGGCGATGGCGGCCCGCTGGCGGGCAATAGTGTCGAGGGGCGGCGTTGACGGCATGGGACGGCTCCGGACGGCAGCGGACGAATCGCGATTGTCCTTACCGGAAGCGCGCCGTCATGGCGAGCGCGGGACGGACCGGCGCTATTGCAGGCATGTCATGAAATGTCATGTTTTGCATTTCGTGAGAAAGTTATCGTTATTCAACAATCAGTTAAGTGTTTCTTGGTTTCTTCCGTCTTCATATAGCAAGCGGATTCAATCTAAGTCTTGACGCCTAATGCCACTCTCGGTTGGTGACGTCCTGTCGGCCCGTGACGGCTCCATTGGCCGCCTGTCGCGCGCCGTCGCACGAGGCCGGTGATCGGCGGCATTCGGCGACAGTCCCTTTCGCCCGGCGCGCCGTCCCAAGAGTTGACAGAATGGGTATCGTGGTCTTCCGACTTCCGCATATTCCAAAGTGATTGGAATCGCAGGCAGTTGCGACCGCCATCGGATGGTGTGACGGGGGAAATTGAGATTCATAGACCCCGGTAACCGCCGGGCGCCTTTCTTGGATGAAGCACCGCTCATTGATGTTGTGTCCGTCAGAGAGGACAGGATCGAGCCTGGAGAGATCAAGTCGCTGATGACTTACGACGCTTTCCACACCGTCGTCGACGGTGGATCCGGGCGACCCTGCGATCGCCGTGCTGCGCGCCATCCCGCGGCGCGACGGCGATCCCTTCGTCATCGCCGGGACCAGTCCCGGCCGGCCGGCCAAGGACCTGCACCATTACTGGCAGCGCATCCGCAGGCGGGCCGATCTCGAAGGCGTGCGCATCCACGACCTGCGCCACAGCTACGCCAGCGGCGGCCTGATGGTCGGCGAGGGGCTGCCGATGATCGGCAAGCTGCTCGGCCACACCAACGTGCACATGACCGCCCGCTACGCCCATCTCGCCAACGATCCGTTCAAATTCGCCGCCAACCGGATCGCGGAGGTGTCCGAGTGACTCTGCATCGGCCAAAGCCAGTAAAGTCTTGGGCTCTGGTTCCGATCAAACACCTGGAGGCATGAATGCCTGTCTCGACCCATGGCCCATTCTGTCAAACTTTGGTTTACCCAACGTCGTGCTGGTACTGTCAACAGAGCATTTTTGTTCTGCAATGCACCTGTGGTAGTGCTATGTTGTTTGATGCGCTCGGATGGCCTTGGCCAAAACACACATGTTCGGGTGCTGGTGGAGCGGGAGGAATTGGTGGAAGCGGCTTTAGTGGTTGGGAGGCCGTGGATGTATTGCGCGCGCATGGCGCTACGATTTCGAATGACGTTTTGAAAAAGATATTCCCTGGACAATCACAAGAACGTCGTAACGTCTGGACGACAGATAACATCAAGCGGATTGAACCTGCCCACGGTCAGACCAGAGACCTACTTGCAGTCGTGAGAGAACTACACTCACACACAAGCCAGACTTCGGCTGTAGAAAATCTTTCGACTATGGGAAAGACGCTTCTCGGTCTAGACACCGGCATAAGGCATTGGCAAATCACACTTGTTCAAAACGATATTCGTCCGAACGAAAGCCTTACAGCCCTCATTCCTGAACACCTTGCACGAAATTTAAAGCGAAACATGATCGTAATGGCAACCCTGACCATCCGAGTTCAGGGCAACATTTCTTGTTGGATAGTTTCTGAGATTGACCCGCTTTGAACCGCGATGTGTTGCGCAGCACAAGGCCTACAGAAGGCTCGCGCCCGGTCCGTGGCTGGCGATTCGAATACACACCATTAGAACAGCTAAGCCTGCCGACACCCGGAGTCTTGGCGCAACGCGCCGTGCCGCCGAGTGCTAGCCACAATTCTCTTTCGACTCGACATGTCGCCGCAAGGCGATCCAAAAGGTTTGTCAACAAAACCCCCACGGTCACATCGATCATCTTCTTTGACGTGTGCGCAGCTTCGCTATCTTGATCCGACGCCACGCCTTCGAATGCCGCAATAAGCGCCCCCCTCATCTGCCGCTTATTCCCTTCGGCTTATCTTTTGGGGATTATATACGATCCTAGACGCGCGCCGGTAAGCCCCTGATCCGGCGCGTAA
>WTGH01000053.1 GCA_011523655.1 Rhodospirillaceae bacterium | reverse complement strand
ACCCACGGAGTACCCCCCTCGCTTCCCATGACACAAACCCTGATACGTCACCCATAATCCCGCCGCCGTTGACGCCAAATTTCCCGTAATATATAGTAGCCGGACGGTTACTGAATTTGAATCGTTCTAAATTATTTGCCGGCGCAGATCGGCCGGCAAGGCACTGATTGAATTCATTCGTATTGGAGGAATTGCAAAACGGGGGGCAGGTCATGGCGGAACCGGCTAGAAAGCTGAACGGTAACGATCGCTATCAAGTAATTGCCGACGAGTATCGCTCTCCAACCAAGAAAATTCGTCCCGAGTATTTCGTCATCGATGCCGACCGGCATATCATCGAACCGCCCGAGGCCTTTAACAAATATCTCGACAAGAAATATTCCGACGCCGCTGTGCAGGAAGTGCGGGACAACTTCGGCGCGACCCGGCTGATGATCGAAGGCCGTTTGTACCAGAAACCGAGAGGGCTCGGCAGCGGCCGGCCCGAGGGCACCTCCGATCACCGCCCGCGCGGGGTTTCCCTGAGCTATCGGGATGCCTGCGAACATGTCTACGCCAACCGGGACGAAGACATGGACCGCACGGGGATCGACGTCGCCCTGTGGATCCCGACGATGGGCGTGTTCCTGCCCGACGTCCTCGACTGGGACCTGCAATACGCCTACATGCGCAGCTACAACGACTGGATCGCCAACGACTGGGCGATCGGCAAGCGCCACTTGTGGTGCGCCTCGATTCCCCTGGATCCCGTCAACGCCGTGGCGGAAATCAAGCGGGTCGCAGAGATGGGGGCGAACGGGATCGCGCTGCGCCCCAACGTGATGCAGGACGTGCACTGGTGGGAGCCGGAATGGGATCCGGTCTGGGAGGCCATGGTGGACGCCGGACTGCCCGTGGTGTTCCACGAAGGGACCGGCACGTACCACGCGTCCTACAGCACCGAGTACAAGTTCAAGCACTACTGGTTGACCCACACGGTCTCGCACCCGTGCGAAATGGCCACCGGCCTGGTCGGGATCATCGGCATGGGCGTCCTCGCGCGCCATCCCGGACTGAGAGCCCTTCTGTGCGAGGGCGGCGCGACCTGGGTGCCGTTCTTCCTCGGACGGCTGGACGATCACTTCGAAGACCGGCCGGGCGAGAATATTTATATCGACAGGTTGCCCTCGGAGTATTTCAGGCAACAGTGCTGCATCTGTACGTTCGAGCCCCAGGAACCGCTCCTGAAGGAGACGATGGAGTGGCTGAACGGCAGGAACATGGCATGCACCAGCGACTATCCCCACTGGGATTCGAGCGGTGTCAGCGGCGTCGAACAATATCTCAAATACTATCCGGATTTCGACGAAGAAACCCGGAACCGGTTCTTTTCTCACAACGCAATCGACGTTCTGGGAAACCTCTAGAAATGAGGCACGACCGAGACACGGAGAGGTAACGACTCACCGAAAGTTCAAACTGTACCTGAAACTATTGCGCTGGGAGGAAACGCAATGAGTACGACAGCATACATCCGTAAAACGACCGGTATCGTTGCGATAGGACTCGCGTTGTCGGTCGCGGCATCCGGTTCGTGGGCCGCAGAGAAATTCCCCAACAGGCCGATCGACATAATCGCCAACTACGGCCCCGGCGGCGGCGCCGATCAATTCGTCAGGGCCCTGGCGCCGTTGTTGTCGAGAGAGCTCGGCGTGAAGGTCCAGCCGTCGAACGTCACGGGCGCGCAGGGCAATGCCGGCGTTCATGCGGTCGCAACGGCGAAACCCGACGGTTACACTATCGGTTCGATCACCGCGTTTTCCGTTGCCTCGTGGCTGCAGGGCTACGGCAAGCTCAGGGCCAAGGACATGTCGTTCATCGGCCTCGGCCAGGTCACCGATTCCATGCTCTTCGTTCCGTACAAGAGCAAATTCAAGAACTTCAAGGAAATCCTGGCGCATGTGAAAGCCAACCCGGGCAAGATGAAGCTTGCGCTCGGCGCCAGTTTTGGAGGTCCCGACGACCTCACCCTGAAATATCTTGCGACCAAGGGCTACAAGTGGAAGCCGATTCCCTACGAGCTTCCGGCCGAACGGTATGCGGCGCCCCTGGGCGGCCATGTCGACATCATGTATGAGGAACCCGGCGACGTGCGGCAGTTCATCGACGCCAAGCAGATCCGGCCCGTGGTCGTGTTTTCCCCGGAGAAGAACCCCTACTATCCCGACGTTCCGAAGATCACGGACTTCGGCTTCGATATGTATCTGAAGAACTACCGGGCGATCATCACGGCCAAGGACGTTCCCGCGGATCGCCAGAAAATCCTGAGCGAAGCGCTGGGCCGGGCGTTCACCTCGCCCGAATTCAAGAAGTTCTGCGATCGGACCGCAACGTGTACGGCGCCCCGGAATCCCCAGGATACCAGGGCGTTCATCGAGAACTACTACGGCACGATGAAAAAGTACTCCAAGCAGTTCGGGATCCCGACCAAGGAGTAGGACCGGACAACAGCCTGCGAATACGTCCGGGACCGGTGCGTGAAGTCCGATTTGAGCCCCCCCTTCCGTTCGGCGGAAGGGGGGGTTCGGCTGCGTTGAGGGATTAGATTGGTCCAAATCAATTCAGTGTGGAAACAGCTCGGCGTTCCGCTGCTCGTTCTGGGCGCCGGATGCCTTGTCTTTTTCGCCCTGTTCACCGACGTGCATTTCGATGCCGACAGGCCCCATAACCCGGTGACCTGGCCGTCGATGATGACGATGGCGCTCATGGCGGTCGCCGGAGTCATGCTTCTCTGGAACCTGCGCAACCTGTGGAAGGAGCGCAGGAATTCGGCCGGCCAGCAGATGACCGCCGGAACGGCGCCGCCCGCTTCCGACGAGATCATCGGCGAGGACGTCGTCGCAATCGTCGCCAGCGAGGGAGTGGAGGCAGGCGAGCACGACAACAGGAAGATGATCCTGGGATTCCTGGGAATTGTCGGATACGGCGTTGCCACCACATATCTCGGGTTCGCTTTCGCGACCTTCCTGGTGATTCTCTACTGGCTCGTGATCAGCGGGCAGCGCCGGATCTTGCCGATCCTGCTCACCGGCGCGGTCGCGACTTTGGTCTTCCTGTTCGTATTTCTCAAAATGGCCTACATGCCATTGCCCAAGGGTGTCGGCGTCTTTCACGACCTGACGATCGGGCTCTACCGCACATTGGGATTATTTTAGCATCGTCGCGAAATGACGAACGGCTCGAGATAAGGCACGGCGATGGACATAATTCCGAATTTGATTGCCGGAATGGGCAACCTCTTTCAGGTCACCAATTTTGCATTTCTTCTGGTGGGGTCGTTTATCGGTATCGTTGCGGGGGCCATGCCCGGCATTGCCTTCGTCAACGCCATGGCATTGGGTCTGCCTTTCGCCTATTTCATGACCCCCGTTTCGGCCATGCTGTTTTTGACCGGCATTTACGTCGGCGGCATATTCGGCGGTTCCATTTCGTCGGTTCTTTTGAACATACCGGGTTCGCCCGGGTCGTTGCCGGCGACGTGGGACGGCTATCCGATGACCAAGCAGGGGCGCTCGGCGAAAGCCCTTGGCATCGCCATCACCTGTTCGGCCATCGGCGGCATGGTCAGCGCGCTGCTGATGATTTTCTTCGCGCCGCCGTTCGCCCAGTTCGCCCTGACATTCGATCAGCCGGAGTTCTTTGCCGCGACCTTCCTCGGGCTCGTCACGGTGATATCCATCGCCAAGGGCAATATGCTCCCGGCGCTGCTGTCGCTTTTTGCCGGTCTCATCATCGCGACGATCGGAATCGATTATTTCTACGCCATGCCGCGTCTGACCTTCGGCTGGGAGGTCCTGGACAGCAGGGTCAGCTTCGTCGTGGCGATGATCGGAATGTTCGCGGTCGGTGAGGTTCTGTTTACGCTCACCCAGCACCTGAAAATCGGTCATCGCAACCTGGACAGGCACACCCAGCTCCCGTCTCTCAAGGAACTGTGGAAGCTGAAGGGCACGATCGCACGGGGCTCCGGTCTGGGGTGCATGATCGGCGTTATTCCCGGCGCCGGCGGCCTGGTCGGGGCGATCATTGCCTATGGCGTGGAGAAGCAGGTTTCGCCGCGAGGGGATAAATTCGGCACCGGCGTGGAGGAAGGGCTGGCGGCGCCGGAAACGGCGAAGAACGCGACCACGGGCGCAGCGACCATTCCCATGCTGACCCTGGGGATTCCCGGAAGCGCGGCGACGGCGATCATGATGGCGGCCCTCATGCTGAAGGGCGTGAACCCCGGCCCGATCCTGTTCGTGAGCGGCAAGGAACTGGTGTACACGGTCTTTGCCGGTTACCTGGTCGCCAATCTCCTGATCGTGGTCATGGGGCTGCCGATTGCGCGCGGGTTCTCGCTTATCATGAAAGTGCCGCCGGCAATTCTTTATTCGATGATCATCGTTCTGGCGGTGATCGGCGCGTTTGCCGTGCGCAACAACATCGCGGACGTCTATATCTGCCTGTTTTTCGGGGTCCTGAGCTACTTCATGAAGCGGTTCAACATTCCCACGACGCCTATGGTCCTGGGCATAATTCTGGGGCCGTTGGCCGAGCGGTTTTACCTGACTTCCCTGGCCAGCTACGACACCGCACTGATCTTTTTCACTCGCCCGAAGAGCGGCGTAATCATGGCGCTCGCAATCGCATTCCTGCTGTGGTCCCTGTGGCCGTCCATCATGCAGCTCGGCCGGACAATCAGAAATCGTATCGGCGGCGCGGCCTGACCGGGAGCATAAGCGACAGTCCGGAACTTTCAGGAAATGTCTTCCGGTTTCTGTTTCGGTATCACGAGTAATTCTTCAACCCGCTTTTTCTGAATAACGTGCCTGAGCAGGATTTTGTCGATATCCGCGCGGCTGGCGTAGCGATAGCGCACTTCCTCCGGCAGAATCATCATCATGGGGCCGACCTCGCAATAGAGATCGAGGCAGCCGGCCGAATGAACCCGCACATGCTCGAGGTTCAGCTCCCTGACCCGGGCGATCAGGTAATCGCGCAGGTCGGCCGAGCCGTTGAGGCCGCACGACCGGCGCGCGTCCGGGCTGCGCTGAAACGTGCAGCAGAAAATCTGGCAGCGATAGTCGCCCGGATAATAGGGCGCCGGATCGTCGAGCATCGCTGTTTCGGCCCTTGGACCTTTCATCGCGACCCATCTCTATCCGTCGCAATTTTCAGGAGATCGCTCTGCCTGGAACACTATTCCCCTGTCGCCGGCGCCCCGGTCCGTTCACCACGCACAGTTCAGGTGGAAGGGTAGCGGCGGCGCTTCAAACAGGTCTTCCGGCGGCAAACCGACGTAGCGAAGGTCGTCTTCGGTGATTGCCGGCATGGTCGGCTGCATGCCGTCATAGAACTTGGTGTTGACGAGCATGCGGCAACAGCCGGCGCAGTAGGTATCGACGCCGAATTTCTCGGTAATCGATTTCAGGTTGGAATAAATATAGATCATTTCCCGAATGCTGGGCGGCATCTGGCCTTCCAGTGCCGTGCCCTTTAGCGGCACAAACACGAAAATAGTCGGAATTACCCCCATCGACGCCAGATGCTCGATGCCATCGACCGTTCTTTGCGCCGGCTCCAACCCTGCAAGCAGATTGGCGTTCGCCCGTCCGGTGCCGAAATTCTCGACAATGTGCCTGATCATCTTGTCATACTGATCGTGCCCCGGGACGCCGTTTTCGATGTCCTTTACCTTGCCGGGGCACAATTTGTTGAACAGTTGCGGGTCGTAGATTTCGTAGTTGTACCCCACCATGTCGGCGCCGGCTTCGAACAGCATGTCGGCGTATTTTTCTTCTCTTGGCGGCGCGATCGTAAGGCGCAGCCAGTTGTCCGGAAACGCATCCTTGATCGGCCTGAGGAATTTGGCATGCACCTTCGCGCCCCGGTCCGGTCCGGCCGTCGTGCCGCCGGCAAAAACCGGGCCGTGCCGGAAACCGGGGTGTTTACGGGCTTCCTCCAGGGTTTCCAGGAAATCGTCGATGCGTTTCGGATACGGATCCCGTCCGGATTCCAGGTTCTCGTCGATCCCGCAAAACCGGCACTCGGTGCCTTCGAACTCCTTGAGGAAATGACCGAAATAGACGCATTGCGGAAAGATAGTGGAACCTCCGAAGTCGCCCGCATGAGGCATGATCGACCGCATGGAATGGCCGTTCGAGGTCTTCTTGTCGTAGTAGCCGGGCGTCGCCGGCAGGGTGCAATTCATCAACCGTTCCGGTTCGGCGTCGTCCTCCGTGCAAATCCAGCGGCCGTCCTCTTTCAACCGGGCCGGTTTCTTCCCGATGAAAAATTGACCGCCGCCATCGACCTCCAATGTGAAAGGCGTGCCGTCCTCGAAATGCTCGTTCACGGCGGCGCCGTGCGGCAGGCCGACATAGACCTTTCCCGGTGTCAGGATGATGTCGAGGGCGTGTTTTCCGACCGCGCCGACGGCGTGATCGATCTTGAGGGACTTTCCGATTTCCTCGCTGGCAGCCGGTGAAATACGCAAGCCCTGGCTGAGCAGCTCAAGTTTCAAAATGACCGGGTGGTACAGCACGCCAATCTGCTGCGGTATCAGGTCTGCCCGCCGCAAAATCCTATTCATGACAAATTAATCCCGTTCCGAAGAATAAAGGGATTGCGTACTATACTGTAGTTTCGGGCATTTTGTAACCGAATTGTCCCGGCGCCTGTTCCGCAATGCGATCTCAGATGCCGGAACCGGCCCAGAGGATCGGCGGCCGTTCGTCCTGCAACCCCGACACCGTTTCGAAGGCGGCGGCGACCCGAACGATCAGGCTTTCGTCGTTCCGGTCGCCGACGATCTGCATGCCGATCGGCAGGCGGTCGGCGCTCAGGCCGCACGGCAAGGCGATGCCGGGCAATCCCAGATAACTTACGGGGACGGTGAAACGGCGATGATCGCCCGACAGGTCCGGCGGGTCGTCGATGCCCGCATGCATGCCGGGAAATACCGGCGTCAGCAGGCAATCGACATCGGCGAAAAGGTCCGCGGCAGCGCGCCGGTGCTGCCGCCGTTCGGCGACGAGCCGGTCGTAGCGGCCCGGAACCGCCTCGCGGGCCCTGGCGATATCCCGGTGCACGATCTCGCCGAACAGGGACGGGTCGGCCCGGTCGTACTTGTCCGCAATCGCCTCGGCGAACTCGTGAAAAATGATCTCAGCCAGCCGGGCCGCATCGAGGGTTTTGCTGAAGACGGGCGCACCGACGGATCTGACCTGCGCGCCCAGGCTTTCGAAAGCGGCAACCGCGCCCGAAATGGCTTCGGCGACTTCGGGATCGAGCCCTGCGAACGAAAAACCGTCGACAAGGCCGAGACGCAATCCGTCGATCCCCCGGTGCAGGTCCCGCGCGAAATCCTCATGCGGCAGGTCGAGCGAATTCGGGTCGCCGGGGTCGTGACCGGCCATCGCCGTCAGCAACGCGGCGGCGTCGGCAACCCGGCCGGCAATCGGCCCTGCCGTTCCGAAACTCCGGCACCTCGGAAAAATCCCGCGGCTGCTGACCCGCCCATAGGTCGGCCGGATGCCGACGACGCCGCATCGCGACGCCGGCCCGCGCACGGAACCGCCGGCATCGGTGCCCGTCCCGCCGAGGCAAAGCCGCGCCGCCACCGCAGCGCCCGTGCCGCTCGACGAGCCGCCGGGGTCATGGCGAAGCGACCAGGGATTTCGGGTATTCCCGAAATGGGGATTGAAGCCGCCTTTGCCGCCAGCGGCGAATTCGTTCATGTTGGCCTTGCCGAGGATGACGGCGCCGGCCGCCTTCAGCCGCGCAACCGCCGCCGCATCCCGTTCGGCGATGAGCGCCGCGCCCGGGGCCTTGTACAGCGCAGACCCGACGGTTGTCGGATATCCGGCGACGTTGGTATCGTCCTTGACGACGACGGGGATGCCGTGCAGCCCGCCCCGGTCGATGCCGTTTTTCAGTTCGGCGTCCAACGCCGCCGCTGCGGCGATGGCAAGATCGTCGTTGACCGCGATCAACGCGTTGAGCTGAGGCTGCAGCCGGTGGATTCCATCCAGGAAATGCCGGGTCAACCCGTCGGCGCTGAAGGCGCCCGACCGCAGTCCGGCGCCAGCCTCGGCAATGCTCGTCGGCCAGCCTTCGGCGCTCATGGTCGCGATGGTTCAGACCTCCGTCGATAACCGGCCGATTCGCGTCGCGTGCCGTTCCTCCGCCGTTAACGCTTGACTCGCCATGCGAAAAGACTTTTGATAATCCGTACTATATAGCACATGGAAATGCCTTGATGGTCACGGCATCGTGCAGAGGATACGGATCGGGTGTCGTCATGGGCGAGTCAGCAGCACAACAGAACGGCAATGATTTTTACCACGCGGTTGCCGATTCATATCGTCAATCGTCGAAAACGGTGGGTAAGGATTTTTTCGTTTTTGACGGCGACCGCCATCTGATCGAGCCGCTGGAAGCCTTCACCAAGTATCTGGACAAGGACTTCCAAGATCAGGCGCCCTATGTGGCGGTCGATAACGGCGGCGGTATCCGGTTTGTGGTCGAGGGGCGCATGTACCAGAAGCCGCACGGCTGGGGCGTGGGCCGTCCGGAAGGCAACTCGGACTACCGGCCGCGCGGCGTATCCCTGACGCGGGACGAAGCCGTCCAGCATGCCCTCGACAAGCGTGACGAGGACATGGACATCACCGGCGTCGATATCGGCATGTGGATTCCCACGGGCGGCCTTTTCCTGCCGGACGTGGTCGATATCGACCTGCAATACGCCCTCATGCGGGCGCTGAACGACTGGACCGCCAAGGACTATTGCGTCGGTAAGCGCCACCTGTGGTGCGGCGCCATTCCGCTCGAGCCCGGGCGCGCCGTCGCCGAGGTCAAGCGGTGCAAGGAACTGGGCGCGTCGGCCATGTGGCTCCGGCCCAATGTCATGCAGGACGTGCGCTGGTGGACGGAGGACTGGGATCCCGTATGGGAAGCCATGACGGACAACAACATGGCGCTGCTGTTCCATGAGGCGACCGGCACCTACAACGCGACCCACAGCGCCGACTACAAGTACGACGTCTACTGGATGGCCCATGTGGCGTCCCATCCGCTGGAAATGTGCGGCGCGCTCATCGCCATCATCGGCTACGGCGTCCTGCAGCGCCATCCCAGGCTGAACGTCATGATGTGCGAAGCCGGCGTCACCTGGGTTCCCTACTTCATCGGCCGCATGGACGAGCATGTGGAATCCCGTCCGGCCCATGAACTGAACCTGGACATGCTGCCGTCCGATTACTTCAAGCGCCAGGTCTGCATCTGCGCCTTCGAGGACGACGAGCCCCTGCTGGCCGAGACGATGGCTCTCTGGGAAGGCAGGAACATGGGATACACCAGCGATTATCCGCACTGGGATTCCAGCGGCATCAGCGGCGTCGAACGCTACCTCAACGAGTTTCCGGACATCAGCCCGGAACACAGGGAACTGTTCTTCTCTCGGAACCTGATCGACGTGTTCAATCTGAAACCCGACGACTGAGATCCGGGCCGGGCGCGGCAGTCCCTGGGGCCGCGCCCGTTTTTTTCCATGTTGGACGAAGAAATCGTCGGTCCGGTTACCGCCCGGGTTGCCGAGTGGGCGGCCGGTCTCGCCTATGGCGACATACCGTCGGATGTCGTCGAATTCACCAAGCGGTCGATTCTGGACGGCATCGGATGCGCGGTGCGCGGTCTCGAGTTCGAAACCGGCGCCCTGATCCTCGACTATGCTCGCAGTCTCAGTGCCGGAACGCCGGACGCCGGCGTCTGGGGAACCGGCATCGATCTCCCGGTTCGCGCAGCGGGGCTCGTCAACGGAACGGCGGCGCACGCACCGAACATCGGCGACTCCTTCAACGCGCATCCTGTTCACACCAACTACCTGATGCCGCAGGCGGCGATCGCCGTGGCCGAAAAGGAGGGGCTTTCCGGACGGGATGTGATCGCGGCCTGCGTCGCGGGCACGGAAGTCTGCCTTCGGGCGGCCGTGGCGACCGACGTCAGCGGGCGTGGCGGGTATTTCGATGCGGACGGCAGGGGCTGGCAGGCGACGGGCGCGCTTGGCGCCATCGGCACCTCGGTGGCCACGGCGCGTCTGCTCGGTCTGGATCCGGGCAGAATGGTTCAGGCCCTGGTGCTCGGCGGCACGCAGCTGGCGGGGGTCTACCGTCCGTCGGGCGGCCATATGGGAAAATCGCTGTTCGCCGGCAAGGCCGTCGCCGGCGGCATCGAAAACGGCTATGTCGCCCGGACCGGGTTCGTTGCGGGATACCGGCTTTATGAAGACGGACTTTGCTTTGGATCGGGGGTCGTTTCTCCAAACTATAATCTGGCAGAAGCGGCTGCCGGTCTCGGCGCGATGTGGCGCTCGCGGGAAGTGGATTTTTGTATCCATCCCGCAAAGAAAACCTTCAATGCCAATATCGATTCGCTGCTTGAGATTCTGCGCAAGGAACGATTGAAAGCCGGCGATATCGCCCGCATCGATTTGTTGTCTGCCTATGTGTCGGCTCACGCCCATGAAGTCTTCCGCGAACCGAAAAATTCGACCGAAGCGTTCAACAACCTCCGCTATATCGCTGCGGCAACGGCCATGGACGGCGACTATTGGTTCGATCAATTATCGGAAGAGAAGTTTACAGATCCCGATATCCTTCGTTTCGCATCGGAGAAAGTGAAGATTGTCCGCAGCCCGGAACTGGAGCGGCAGACCGGCCGGTCATGGCCCGGCGGCGCCGAGGTCACGACGGCGGATGGTCAAATCCACCATGTCCGTTTCACGGCGCACAAGGGCGAAGTTACCAATCCTTTGACCGGGCAGGAGCTGGAAGCGAAGTTCCGCCGGATGACCGAACGCTTTGACACCCGCTGGGCCGACCGGGTCGTCGATGTCGTCGACAAGCTGGAGACGCTCGACGATATGCGGGAGCTAAAGGCGGCCCTGCGGCCGGAGTCCGCGCGCGGTTGAATCGTATGCGGATTCGACCGGGCGTCTCGTGAACCCTTTTTGGCTCTACGCCTGCTTCTCGCCCAATACCAGAAGCCGCCGGTTGGGCGGCAGGTAAACGAGATGGTAGGAAATCGGCCCGTCCCGGTAGCCGTAGCTCTGGATATGAAAGACCATGCCGACCGAGTCTTCGGGCAGGCAAAGGCTTTCGCATACGTCGCGGGGAAACGCCTGGCATGCAACCCTTTCGCTGAGCCGCAAAGTCGGCGTTCCGAACCTCGACCTCAGGATTGCGCGGATGTAGGTGCCGCTGAGTTCCCTGACCGGCATGTCGAGAAGATCGCCATACTTGTCGCCGGAGACGAAGAAATGGCTGACGGCGCGGAATTCGTCGTTCACGTCGACGGCGCGTTTGATGCAGACATAGAACGGACTTTCGCCCAGGAAAGCCGCCCAGGGCTGCTCGCTCTTGACCCTCTCTATGCCGACGACTTCCTGGCGGACCGGCAGGATCGTCCTGCCGTCGTCGTCCATAAATTTCAGGTGCCAGGGGCCAAGAAGCGATTGCGGGCCGTTTACGAAAGTGCCGCGGTAATGTTTGCGAATGATGGCGCCCTGGTCATACAGGCGGTTCAGGGCTTTTTGAATGGTTCCGAGACTTGCGGGCAAAACCTCGGCCATGTCGGCTTCCGACGGTAACTTGTCGCCCGGCCTCCAGATACCCGCTTCGATCATGTGCGACAAATGCGTGGCAAGCTGGGCATATTTGGGTTGCTTCAAGACGTTTGGGTCGTTCTCTTCCTCGATCATCTGCAACAGATTTTTGAGCGCGTCGTTCGGCATTGGACCTGCAATTCCCCGACCCTCTTAAGGATGCTCCCCGAGCCACGGTGCCCGGCCCCTACCTACCCGTTTTGGAGACATGAAGCAAACGATGCTAGATAGCTGACGGTTAGGATCCGGGGACCTGGCGCATGCAAGACCTCGCATTCAATCCTTATCTCGCGTTCGGATGGTCGGTGTTCGCGGGATTTGTCATGGCCATGGGCGGCGGCGGCGGCGGCATTCTCGCGGGCATCGGTCATATTTCGGTCCTCGGGATCGGCGATCCCAACATGATCAAGGCCGTCAACCAGATCCTCGAGTTCATCAGCCGCATCTTCTCGGTCCCCATCTATCAGCGCCAGAGACGCATCGTCTGGCCGCTCGCTGTTGCGTTCGCAATCGGTGCGCCTTTGGGCGCCATCGCGGGTTCGTGGTTCTCGAAGAACTATCTCGGCGACATGGCCGACTACCGGCCCGTGTTCGGCGCACTTGTGGCATTGGTCGCGGCGCGGGTGTTGTACGAGGCCTGGACCAGGTCGCCGTCGCGCGCGGCGCGCAAGGCCGAGGCTGCGTCGGAGCGGGTCCGCCAGGCGCAGATCGATGCCGAGTCCGGCCTCGCGCCGTCCGGCCACGCGCCGAGGACCCTGTCGATCGCCTGGAACCGGGTGCGCATCGCCTTCGCCGGCGACGAGTTCGACTTCAAGCCCCTGGGCGTCGCCGCCGGCGCCTTCGGTATCTCGTTCCTCGGCGCCTCGGTCGGCGTCGGCGGCGGCTTCCTGGTAACCCCGTTCATGGCGACGGTCCTGCTGTTTCCGATGTACCTCGTGGCCGGTACGGCGCTGGTCGCCCTGATGGTCCCGCTGATGGCCAGCGTCCTCGCCTACATCGCCATGCATGTCCATATCGACTGGTGGCTGGTCGGGATCGAAGGCAGCGGGATCATGATCGGGTCGCTCCTGGGGCCAATGCTCAACCGCTATATCAACGAAAGGCTGCTGAAGCTTTACGTCGCGATCATTCTGTTCGCCATCGGTCTGTATTATCTGATCTAGACTTGCGGTATCGATCGTAATTTTCAGTTAATTCAGAAAGACTGCGAACCGGCCCGGAACCCGGAAATTGTCCATCCGGCTGCACAGTGGAGGCACTCATGAAAGCGGTAATCGTCAATCGGTTCGGCGGCCCGGAGGTCATGGAAATGGCCGACCTGCCCGTGCCCGCGGCGGCGCCGGGCCAGGTCGTCGTCAGGGTTTCGCACGTCGGCATCAATTTCAAGGACATCTATCTCAGAACCGGCGTCTACAAGGCCCGGCCGACCGGGCCTTCCGGCATCAGCTACGAGCCGAGATTTCCGTTCACCCTGGGGCTCGAAGCGTCCGGCGTGGTGAGCGAGGTCGGCGAGGGCGTCGATGACGTAAAGCCGGGCGACAGGGTCTGCTTCCAGGAGGGCATCGGCGCCTATGCCGAATTTGTTGCCGTGCCGGCCTGGCGCTGCGCGCCGGTGCCGGACGGCGTTTCCATGGAGTTGGCGGCGGCGGTCCCGCTCCAGGGCGGGACGGCCCACTACCAATGCCACGGGTTCACCACCCTGGGTCCGGAAAGTTCGTGCCTGGTTCATGCCGGGGCCGGAGGAGTCGGGCATATCCTGATCCAGCTCGCCAAGCACCAGGGCGCCAGGGTCTTCACAACGGTCGGCAGCCCCGAGAAAGCCGCCTTCGTGCGAAGCCTCGGCGCCGACGTCGTGATCGAATACCGGCATCAGTCCTTCCTCGATATCGTGAAAGAGGAAACCGGCGGGGCCGGCGTCGATATCGTCTGGGATTCGGTCGGTATCGCGACCATTCACGACAGCATCAAGTGCGCCCGCAGGCGCGGCATCTGCGTTCTTTTCGGGTCGGTCTCCGGGCAGGTTCACGCCGTCGAGCCGCTGGCGCTCGGCGCTGCCGGTTCGGTCCTGTTCACGCGCAGCCACCTGGAACATTTCACCAGCAATGCCGAGGAGGTCCGCACGCAAGCGCGGGAACTCTTCGACGGCATTCTCGAAGGCTGGCTGAAGGTGACCATCGACCGGGTGCTGCCGTTCGAGGACTATGCGGAAGCGCAACGGGTGCTCGAGGACCGTGAGAATATGGGCAAGGTTCTGCTCAGGGTGTCGGACGATTGACCCGGATCGGCCCGTCGTCCTGAGCGGCGCCGGAGAGCGCGGATCGAACCGCGCCTCACGCCACCGTCAGCACGAACTTGCCGATATGGTCCCCGGCCTCCAGCGCGGCGTGGGCGGCGGCGGCGTCCTTCAGGTCGAACGTATCCTGGATGACCGGCGCGATCCGCCCGGAGTCGAGCAGGGGCCAGACGTCCGCGCGCAGCCCGGCGGCGATCGCCGCCTTGGCCTCGACCGATTGCGGCCGCAGCGTCGAGCCGGTGAAGGTCTGCCGTTTCATCATCAGCAGGCCGAAATTCACCTCGGCCCTCGCGCCGCCGAGCAGTGCGATCGTGACCAGCCGCCCATCCAGGGCCAGGCATTTCTGGTTGCGCGGGACATAGGGGCCCGCGACCATGTCCAGGATGACGTCGGCGCCCCGGCCGCGGGTCATGTCGTTGACGATATCGACGAAGTCCTCGTTGCGGTAGTTGATCGCGCGCGCCGCGCCCAGCTCCTCGCAGGCTGCGCACTTGTCGACCGTACCGGCGGTCGCGAGCACCGTCGCGCCGCGCGCCGCGGCGACCTGGATCGCCGTGGTGCCGATGCCGCTGGCGCCGCCGTGGACCAGCAGGGTCTCGCCGGATTGCAGCCGGCCGCGCATGAAGACGTTGGTCCAGACGGTGAAGAAGGTCTCCGGCAGTGCCGCCGCCCGCACCATGTCATAGCCGCGGGGAACCGGCAGGCAATGCGCCGCCGGCAGGGCGCTGTATTCGGCATAGCCGCCGCCGGGGGCGAGGGCGCAGACCTCGTCGCCGATAGCGAAGCCCTCGACGCTTTCGCCGAGCGCCACGATTTCGCCGGCGACTTCGAGGCCGGGCAGGTCCGACGCGCCGGGCGGCGGCGGGTAGCTGCCGGCGCGCTGCGCCAGGTCCGGCCGGTTCACGCCCGCCGCGGCGACCCTGATCAGAACCTCGCCGTCGCCCGGCGCGGGAACAGGCCGGCGAACGGGCTTCAGCACCTCGGGCCCGCCGTGCTCGGTTATCTCGATCGCAGTCATCGTGTCGGGCAGGCCGGCGGGCAGGGCAGTCATCGGCGCGGTCTCGCGGTCGTTGAACGGGGATGCAGCGACCGATAGCAGATCGCCGCTGCGGAATCAGCATTTGATCGGGCGCACCCGCCCGCTACACTGGCCGCGGCAATCGAGGAGCCGGACCATGCCCCAATCAATTCCCGGGCCGCCCACCAATCTCAGCTTCAGCCATGTCGGCTTCTACGTTCACGACCTGCCGAAGATGGAGGCCTTCTACACCCGCGTGCTCGGCTTCGTGGCGACCGATCGCGGCATCGCGCGCGGCGCGCCCATCGTGTTCCTGAGCCGCGACCCGAAGGAGCATCACCAGATCATCCTGGCCGAAGGGCGCACCGGCGGCCCGGAGGCGCGGGTCGTCAACCAGGTCGCGCTGCGGGCCGGATCGCTCCAGGACCTGCGGGACATGGCGGACATCCTCGAGGACGAGTCCGAGGTCAGCCAGATCGACCCGATCAACCACGGCAACGCCTGGTCGCTCTATTTCCGCGACCCGGAAGGCAACCGCATCGAGGTCTTCGTCGATTCGCCCTGGTATGTCGAACAGCCGCTGATCGAGCCGCTCGACCTGTCGATGAGCGACGACGAAATCCACGACCGGACCCGGTCGGCCTACGGCGACTCGCCGACCTTCCGGCCGGCCGAGGAATGGCGCGCGGAATTCGGCGAGAAGCTGCGCGCGGCCGGTCTGCCGGTCTGAGGCCGCAGTCGGACTGTCTGCGCCGGATCCGGCGGTAACGCGCGATGCTCGAACTGCACCACAACAATATGAGCGTATGCTCGGCCAAGGTCCGGCTGGTGCTGCGCGAGAAGGGGCTGGCGCCGGTCGAACATCACTACGACCTGCGCAGGGGCGACCAGTTCGCGCCCGCCTACATGGCGCTCAACCCGCTGGGCGTGGTGCCGACCCTGGTGCATAACGGCTTTCCGTTCTTCGAATCGACGCTGATCTGCGAATATCTCGACGAGGCCTTTCCCGAGCCGCCGCTGCGCCCGGCCGACCCGGCGGAGCGGACGGCGATGCGGCGCTGGGCCAGTGAGCCGGACCGGGGGTTGCACGCCGCCTGCGGCGCGGTCTCGAACGCGCTCGCCTTCCGCTACCAGTTTCTCGCGCTCGCACCGGAGGAGCTGGAAGCGAACCTGGCGCAGACACCGGATCCGGCGCGCCGCGAACGCAAGCGCATGGGCATCGAGATGGGCATGGACTGGCCTCCGGCCGCCGCCGCGGTGCGCGTCTACGACGGTGCGCTTCAACGGATGGAGATGACGCTCGCGGCGGGCGGGCCGTGGCTCGCCGGCGACGCCTATTCCCTCGCCGATTCGGGGCTCACCCCCTACGTCGTGCGGCTCGACCATCTCAACCTGTCCTGGCTTTGGGACCGGCGCCCGGCGCTGGCGGCCTGGTACGACGCGGTGCAGGCCCGGCCCAACTTCGCCGGCCTCGCCGACCATGTCGAGCCGGCCTACCTCGACATCATGGACGCCCACGCCGCCGAACTGCGCCCGAAGGTGGAGGCGGCGCTGGCGGGGTAGATCGGGCGGCGCGCGACAGCCTTCGCCCCGGCGCTGTACGGGAGGGTTTCAAACCCACCCCTACGAACGGCGCAAAAGTCCTTCCCCCGCCCTCACGGATCCCGGATCAGGATGACGTTGCCGGTCGGCGTGCGCGCCCATTCGCGATAGCCGCGCTGGCCGGCGATCTGCCGCCAGTCCTCGGTCCAGTGATCGCTCCAGGTGTGCTCGGCGACGATCGTCCCGGGCAGGAGCGCCTCGGGTGCGTCCCTGAGAAAGGGCACGAGCACCCGGTCCTCGAAGCCCTCGACGTCGACCTTCAGGGCGCTGAGCCGGTCCAGCCCCTCGTCCCCGAGAATGTCCAGCAGCGGACGCATTTCAACGGCAACCGTGCCGGCTTGGTCGATCCGCGTCCGGCCGAGATTGCGCGGATCCTCGGCGAGGCGGATCTCTCCCTTCCGGTCGCCGACGGCGCATTGCAGGAGCCGCGCCGGGCAATCCGGGTTCAGCGCGGCATTGAACTGCAGCCGGCGGAACATCTCCGGGTGCGGCTCGACGGCGACGACCCGGCCGCCCGCCGCCGCGACCCGGAGCGCGTAGAAGCCGCAGTTGGCCCCGACATCGACGAAGGCAAAGCCCGGCCGCGCCCGCTGCCGGAGCAGGTCCGTCTCAAGCGGATCGAAACTCTCGGGGCGCAGGAGCAGGCGGCTGTCCGAGACGTTGCCCCTGCGATAGAGGCGCCAGCGCAGCCCGAAGCGCTCGACATCGGCGATTCCGCCCGACGCGAGTGTCCGGTCGAGCCAGCGCAGGCGCCCGAAAATCCGCTTGCCGATCCAGCCATATCTGTAAACGCCGGCCATGAAACGATACAGGCGGCGCTGCACCGCATTCGGGCGATAGGCCCCGAACGGGCTGGTATCGTCGACGATCACGCTCACCTTTCGCGGATCCTCGACCGAATTTTTTTCAGATTGGAATGCGGCGGCCGGACAGCTTCCGACCGCCCATAGCGCTTCGGCAGCCCCTAGAACTGCCGGATCAGGCCGATCAGGCGGCCCTGGATGCGGACCTGGTCCGGGTGGAAGATGCGGGTTTCGTATTTCTTGTTGGCCGGTTCCAGGGCGATCGAGTTGCCGCGCTGGCGCAGGCGTTTCAGCGTCACTTCCTCCTGGTCGACCAGGGCGACGACGATCGTGCCGTTGTCCGCCTTTTCGCAGCGCTGGATGACCACGGTGTCGCCGTCCATGATGCCGGCCTCGACCATCGAGTCGCCGTCGACCTCAAGCGCGTAATGCTCGCCGCGGCCGAGCATGCTGGGCGGAACGGCGACGGTGTTCGATGTGTCGCGCAGCGCCTCGATCGGCGTGCCGGCGGCAATCCGGCCGTAAAGCGGCAAAGCAGTGGCGTCGTTCGCCGCCTCGATCGCCCGGCCGGCGAGCAGGTTTCCGCGCCCGCCATCGATCACGTTGGGCGAGAACTTGCTGTTGCGCGCCGGCGTGCCCGGCGTGGTGCCGACCGCGGCAGTCTCCGGCATGCGCATGACCTCCAGCGCCCGCGCCCGGTGGGGCAGGCGGCGCAGGAAGCCGCGCTCCTCGAGCCCGGTGATCAGCCGGTGGATGCCCGATTTCGAGCGCAGGTTCAGCGCGTCCTTCATCTCGTCGAAGCTCGGCGATACGCCGCTCTCGGCGATGTAGTCGTTGATGTAGATGAGCAATTCGTGCTGCTTGCGCGTAAGCATGTCGACCTCTCTGCGTCGCGGGTTCCGTGAAGCCTGGTCACCCGATCTCACGGAACAAAATAAAAACCTGAACGGTGTTCTACTTTGGTTCGGCGCGCCGGTCAAGTATTCTTTGAGACGACGGTCAAATCACGGCCAGGTCTTTCGACAACGGAATAATATTGACGCTGTCGCCGGCCGCCGCCGGGGCCGCGTGGGGCGGGCGGACGATCAGCGCATCGGCCGCGGCCAGGCGCGAGAGCATCGAGCTGTCCTGCTTCGCGAACGGCGTCGCGACCGGCCGACCGGCGTCGTCCGTTGACAGGGTCGCGCGCAGATAATCCTCGCGCTCGTCGTTGGCCGCCAGGCCGGCGCCCAAGGTCGCGGTTTCGGTCGGCGGGCCGTCCGCCGGCCGGCCGAGCATGCGTTGCAGCACCGGCGCCATGAACATAAGCGCGCAGACCAGCGCCGACACCGGGTTCCCCGGCAGGCCGAGGAACGGTGTCCTTTCGCCGTTCCGTTCGAGCGCGCCGAAAATCAGCGGCTTGCCGGGACGCATGGCGATTTTCCAGAAATCGACCCTGAGGCCGATCTCGCCGAGCGCCGCCTGGATCAGGTCGTGCTCGCCGACCGAAGCGCCGCCGGTGGTCACCAGCAGGTCGGCCCGGTCCATGCCCCGGACGGCGTCCTGCAGCGCGGCCGGGTCGTCGCCGGCAATGCCGAGATTCTGCGCCGTGCCGCCGTTCCGCTCGACGAAGGCGGCGAGCGCCCAGCTGTTGGAGCTGACGATCTGGCCCGGTTCCACCGGATCGCCGGGCAGGACGATTTCGTCGCCGGTCGCAAGGATCGCCACGACCGGCCTGCGCACCACCGGCAGCCAGGGCGCGTTCACCGCGGCGGCGAGGCCGATATCGCGCGGCCGCAGCAGCCGGCCGGCTGGCAGCAGCACCTCGCCGGCGGCGAAATCGAGGCCGGCCGGGCGAATGTAGCGCCCTTCGGAAACCGGTTCGGCGACGATGACGCTGTCGCCCTCCCGTCCGGCGTTTTCCTGGATCAGGATCGCGTCGGCGCCCGCCGGCACCGGCCCGCCGGTGAAGATGCGCACCGTCTCGCCGGGTCCGACCGCGCCGCCGAACGGCCGGCCGGCCGGCGCTTCGCCGATCACGCGCAGGCGCGCGCCCGGGGCCTGTGTATCGGCCGCCCGCACGGCATAGCCGTCCATCGCGGAGACCGCCAGCGGCGGCTGGGTCAGGCGCGCCGGCACGTCCTGCGCCAGCACGCGCCCGGCGGCGGCGGAGAGCGGCACGATCTCGGCAGGCAGCGGCGCGAACCGGCCGACGATCCGCGACCGGGCTTCGGCCACCGGGATCATGGGGAACCGCGCGACCAGTCGCCGGAGCGGCCGCCGGACTTTTCCTCCAGCCGGATGTCGCCGATGGTCATGCCGCGGTCGATCGCCTTGCACATGTCATAGACGGTGAGCGCGGCGACCGAAACGGCGGTCAGCGCCTCCATCTCGACGCCGGTCCGTCCCGTGCAGGCCACCGTGGCGGCGATCTCCAGCGTGCCGGCCTCCCGGTCGGTCGAGAGGTCGACGGATACGCTGGTCACGGGTAGCGGATGGCACAGCGGGATCAGCTCGGCGGTCCGCTTGGCCGCCATGATGCCGGCGAGCCGGGCGGTCGCCAGCACGTCGCCCTTGGCGATGGCGCTGGCCTCGATCTTTTGCAGCGTCGCCGGCGCCATGCACACGCTGCCTCGCGCAACGGCGCGGCGTTGCGTCACCTCTTTGCCGCCGACATCGACCATGCGCGCCGCGCCCTGCGCGTCGAGATGGGTGAAGTCCTGCGCTGGATCGGCCATTTTGCGTGCCCGGTTCGAACGCGCCGCGCCGTTTGCCCTAGGAGCCCTGTTGCCGCTGGGCCGCGCGCGAGAACAGCCGGTCGATGCCGGCCCGGTCGATGTTGACCGGATAGGTCCGGCGCAGCAGGGCGCCGTACTGTTCGAGCAGTTCCCGCCCGATCGACGCTTTCACGTTGTCGAGGATCGCCTTGCGATTCTGCGTGGCGTCGCCGCCGTTTTCGACCGCTGCGAGGACGGCGACCGAATAGCCGCTGACGCCGGGCTCGGCCACAGCCGCTCCGCTGGCCTCCGCCCTGAACAGGGCGTCGCGCAACTGGCCGGAAACGCCGGGATCGCCGGTCGTACCGTAACGGTTGAGCGGCGAACTGTTCTTGATGCTTGCGCCGGCCTCTTTCGCGACGGCCTCGATGCTCCTGCCGGCCCGGATCTGCTGCGCCAGCGCGTCGGCCCGAATTTTCAGGGCGCCGGTGCGGGCGTCGGCGGTCCAGTCCTGCGCGACCCGTTTCTCGATTTCGCTCAGCGACGGGATCCGGCTCGCTGCGATCTTGTCGACCTGGACGATGAAAAAGGCGCCGTCCTTCCGTTCGATGACGTCGCGGTCGTCGCGTCCGACCTCCTGCTCGAAGATGCGCTGGAGGAAGCGCGGGTCGTCCGGCAGGCCGCCGATCGCCTCGCCGGCGGCGTTGCGCCCGCGGCTGTCGATGGCCGGGATGCGCTGCAGTTTCACCCCGACCTGTCCGGCGATCCTGTCGAGCGGCAGATCGGCGCCCAGCCCGTCGTCGGCGTCTTCGCGCAGCCGGTCGAGGATGTCGCCGGCGCGCCGCCGCTTGATCGCCTCCTCGATGTCGGCCCGTATGCCCTCGATCGGCGTCACCTTCGCTGGCTCGACCTTGTCGACGACGATGACATGCCAGCCGAGCGCCGATTTGACCGGCTCGGTGATCTCGCCCTGTCTCCGGGCGAAGGCGGCTTGCGCAATCTCGGGAAGCGGCAGATCGGCAGCCGTCACCGTGCCCAGGCTGAGCGGCGTCTGCCCGACGACCTCTTTCGCCACCGTGTCGAAGCTCTTGCCGCCGGCCATCGCCATGGCGACCTGCCCGGCGTCCGCCTCGCTCGTGAACAGAAGCTGCCGCAGCGTGCGCTTCTCGGGGCTCGTATATTTCGCTTTGTCGCGCTGATAGGCGGCCAGGATTTCGCTGTCGGCGACCGGGATCCGGTCGAACACGTCCTCCGGTAAAACGATCAGGGCGGAAACCGTGCGGTTGGCCGGCCGCGTGTAGCGCGCCTTGCGCTTGTCGTAGAATTCCGCAAGCTGGGCCGCCGTCGGCTTCGGCAGTTCCGTCACCGAACTGGCGCGCAGGGTGAAGAAGGCGGCGCGGCGCTTCTCGTTGCGGAATCGGTCGATCGTGTCGACGATCGCCGCCGGCGCAGACTCGAGGCCGCCGATGCTCTCGGAGAGATATTGCGCGGCGAGTTCGGTCCGTTGCGCGTCGAGAAATTCCGGCTCGCTCATCTGCGCGGATTCGAGGCCGCGCCGGTAGAGCTGCGGATCGAACCTGCCGTCGACGCCCTTGAACGCATCCATCGCCCGCACGGCTTCCCGGACCACCGGATCGCCGACCAGAATGCCTTCGTCGCGGGTCGCCTGCCGGAACAGCGCTTCGCTCACGAAGCTCTCGGCGACGATCTCGACGACGCCCATGGACTTCGCCGTCCGGTAGTCGACGCTGGCGCCGCTGCGCCGGTTCAGCGCGTCCAGCCGCTGGCGGAACGCGCGCTCGTACTCGCGGCCGAGGACTTCCTGCTGGCCGACCGTGATCACCGCTTCGGCGCGGTTGAAGCCGTCGCGGAAGACATATTCCACGCCGACGATGGCGAAGGGCGGAATCAGGATGCAGGCGAGAACGATGCCGAGCCAGGATCGGGCGCCCCTGCGGATGTCTTGCAGCATAATCGCCGGGTCCGGTTGTTGTGCGCGGGCGCGCCCGGAAGGGATGGGGCGGCTGCGCCGGGTCTGCCGGCAATGTAGGGATGCGACCGCGGCGCTGGCAAGCGGACCCGTTCACATCCACGCGATGCAATTCGGCGCGGCCCGATTCGGTGCGGCCCAATTCGGCACGGTAGGGCGGCTTATCGGCCGTGCGGGCGGACACGCGAACGGCGCCGGCCGATCCGGAGTCTGGCATGCGCGGGCGGCCCCTGCTAAATCCGGTCGCGAGATGACAAAAGCCAAGCCGCTGATCGCCGGCAACTGGAAGATGAACGGCCTGCGCGCCGAGGCCGTCGCGCTGGCGGAAGCGGCCGCTGCCGCTGCGGCGGCGTCCGATGCCTGCGAGGTCGCGGTCTTCCCGCCCTTCACCGCGCTCGACGCGGTTGCCGGCGTGCTCGCCGGATCGCCGGTCGCGCTTGGCGGGCAGGATTGCCACGAGGCCGAAGCGGGCGCCTACACCAGCTGTATCAGCGCCGCCATGCTGGCCGATCTCGGCTGCCGCTACGTCATCCTCGGCCATTCGGAACGCCGCCACGGCCGCAGGGAGACCAGCGAGACCGTTTACGACAAGGCCAGGGCCGCGTTCCGGGCCGGGCTGATCCCGATCGTCTGCGTCGGCGAGACCCGGGCGCAACGCATAAGGGGACTGGGCGACGATGCGGTCGTCGACCAGGTCTTCGGGTCGGTCCCGTACGCCGAGGGGCCGATGATGCTCGCCTACGAGCCGGTCTGGGCGATCGGCACCGGCAAGGCGGCCACGGTCGAGGATATTGCCAGGATGCACGATATCCTCGGCGGCGTGCTCGACGCGCTCGAACGGGACTGCGAAGGCAGCCCCATCCTGTACGGCGGCTCGGTCAGCCCGGACAACGCCGCCGATATCCTGGCGGCCGACGGGGTCAGCGGCCTGCTGATCGGCGGCGCCAGCCTGGACGCGCAGGCCTTCGGCGAAATCATCCGCGCAGCGGGGTAGGGGCCCGCAGGCCTTTGACTGCGAACCGCCGCGGCGATTGGCATTGCGGGCCTTGGCTAGCGCCCGGTTGACCGCGCGCCGGGCCGCGCCATGATGGCCGGCGAATATTCAGCGACCGAATCCCGCAAACAGCCAGCAACGAAGGAACCCAGCCATGCCGGTGACGAAAGGCATCAAGGCCCTGGTCGAGGAAGCCTACGCCCGGGTCGAGACCTGGACGGTCGAGGACGCCATCGCCCGTTTCGGCGACGACTCGATTCAGCTCGTCGACATCCGCGACATCCGCGAACTTTGGCGCGAGGGCACGGTGCCCGGCGCGGTCCACGCGCCGCGCGGCATGCTCGAATTCTGGGTCGATCCGGAGAGCCCCTATCACCGCGAGGTCTTCGCGACCGACAAGAAGCTGGTGTTCTACTGCGCCGCGGGCTGGCGCAGCGCGCTCGCCGGCAAGGCGATGCTGGAGATGGGCCTGACCAACGTCGCCCATATCGACGGCGGCTTCAAAGGCTGGAAGGACGCCGGCGGCCCGGTCGAGGAAAAGCCGCAGCCCGCGCCGAAGAAAGGGTAGGCCGCCGCGCCGCGCCGTTTACGGTTCCGGATTTCTGTTTCGGTGCCGGCACGGTAGGGGAGGATTTGAAACCCTCCCCTACACCGGTTCGAACCGGCTCGGCATTTTGGGAGGAGGGCGTACATGACCACCGATACACCGGATCGCGCGGCGCCGCTGGCGGGCGTTCGCGTCCTCAATCTCGGCACGCGCTGGCCCGGCCGGGTCGCCGCCATGCTGCTGGCCGACCAGGGGGCGGACGTGGTCGAGATCGTGCGGCCCGGCCGCGAGGCCCACGCCGTCGATCCGCTGCTGGATCGCGGCAAGCGTCTGGTCGAACTGGACCTCAAGGACGGAGCGGGACAACGCCTCTGCCGCGAGCGGGCCGCGGAGGCGGACGTCGTGATCGAGAACATGCGCCCCGGCGCCGCCGCCGCGCTCGGGCTCGACTACGCCGCGCTCGGCAGCGAACGCAGCGGCATCGTCCATATCTCCCTGCCCGGCTTCGCCGAGGGCGACCCGATGCGCGACGTCCCGGCCTGGGAGGGAACCGTCTGCGCCGCCGTCGGCGTCTATTCCGACATCAGCCCCCTCGGTGCCCTGCTCGGCAGGCCGGTCTACACGGCCATCCCCATGGCGTCGGCCTATGGCGGCGTGCTCGGCAGCCTCGCCGCCTCGCTCGGGCTCTACAGGCGGCAGCGCACCGGCCTTGGCCAGCATATCGAGGTGCCGCTGGCCGATTGCGTGATGGCGGCCATGGCGCTGCTCACCTGCAAGATCGAGGGCCAGCCCGCGCGCTACAACTTCCCGCCGATCGACAACGCCGTGCTCGATCTCGTGTTCCCCGCGCTGCGCGACCTGAGCGGCCGCATGAGCGAAGACCATGTCGCCCGGATCGCGGAGTATGTCCGGGGGCACGCCAACCCGACGATCAACTTCTACGAATGCGCGGACGGCCGGATCCTCTTCGTCTGCGCCCCCGACCACGTCTACCAGAACCGCGCCTTCCTCCAGGCCATTGGCGTCTACGACCGGGTCATTGCCGAGGGGATGGTGAGCGAGACCCCCTATACGGAGCACGACGCCGGCAACAATGTGAACAAGGCGGCGAGCCTGACCCCGGCGTGGCGCAAGCGGCTGATCGGACTCATCGCGCAGGCGGTGAAGACCCGCCCGGCGGCAGAATGGGAGGCGACAATGCGCGCCGCCAACGTGCCGGCGTCGATGGTCCGGACGAGCGCCGAATGGCTGGCCGACCCGGCCGTCCTCGAGGCGGGGATCACCGCCGACCTCGACGATCCGGTCCGGGGCCCGGTGCGCCAGCCGGGGCGGTTCCTGTCGATCGAGAACGCGGCGGTTCGCTCGCCGGGGCTCCGGGCGGGCACGGCCGCCGCGGAAGATTTCGCCTGGCTGGCCCCGCCGATGGAGCGGCCGGACCCCGCGGGTAAGGGGCCTGACGCGGACGCAGACTTACCGTCGCGAGGAATGCTCGAAGGCGTCCGGGTGCTCGATTTCTCGAACATCGTCGCCGGCCCCGCCGCGGGCCGCACCCTCGCCGAACACGGCGCGGACGTCATCCGCATCGATCCGCCGGCGCCCCAGGCCGGGCCCTACGCGACCATGTGGTTCGGCGTCGACGTCAACCAGGGCAAGCGCGCCGCGGTGCTCGACCTCAAGTCCGATGCGGGGAAGGCCGCCCTTGCACGGCTGGTCGCGGGCGCGGACGTTGTCCTGCACAACTTTCTCGACCGGTCCGCCCGGTCCCTCGGCATCGCGCACGATCAGCTTGCCGCGATCAACCCCGCCATTGTCTCCGCCCAGATCGGCGGCTGGACGGGAATGGCGCCCGGCCCCTGGGACGACGATCCGTCCTTCGATCCCGTGCTCCAGGCGGCGACCGGAATCATGGCGCGGTACGGCGCCGGGCCGGACAAGCCGGTCATGCACGCCATCGCCTCCTGCGTCGACTATATCACCGGCTTCTCGACGGCGGCCGGCATCGCCCAGGCGCTGCTGGCGCGGGCGCGCGGGCAGGGCGGCAGCTATGTCCGCACCTCGCTCGCGATGGCTGCGCAACTGGTCCAGTTCCCCCACATGGTCGCTTGGGACGGCATCGGCCCGGGCGCGGAGCCGTCCGGCCAGCAGGCGACGGGCGAAGGCCCCGAACAGCGCCTCTACGAGACGGCCGACGGCTGGGCCTGGATCGGCTGCCGCCCCGGCGACGCCGCCCGGCTCGCGCAGGGGGTCGGTGCTGCGGACGGCTCGGCGGATGCGATCGCGGATGCCGTGCGCGGACTCCCGACCGCAAAGATCCAGGCCCGGCTCGCGGAAATACCGGGCGCCGGGGCGGCTGCGCTCCGGACGCTCGCCGGCATCCGCGCCGACCGCACGGTGGACGCGGCGGAGGCAGCGGACGGGCGCTCCAACTGGATGAGCAGCGGCTCCATAACCCTGCGCCGAGGTCCGCATCCCTCCGGCCATCCCACGACCCTGCCCCTGCCGACCTGGGTGCGCCCCGAAGCGGCGGCCGTCCGGCATCTCGCCCCGGCGCCCCTGCCCGGCGCCCACACCGCCGAAGTGCTCGCCGGGGCGGGACATTCGGCAGAGGAGATAGATGGCCTCATGGCGAGCGGCGCCGCCCGGGACGGCTGGTCCGTCCTGGCGCGCTACCTCCCGACGTGACGGGGGCCGGCGGTCCCCGCTCTTCCCGATGATGGCCCGGCCGGGCCGCCCGGATGCGAAACGAACCGAAAACGCTGTTACCCATGTAACCGGTCCATAGTGTCGCCCCCGTGACCGGTTTCTCACTCCCGGCGCCGATACACGAACTCGCACGTCACCCGTCGCCCCGGTCGAATTGATCCATCCGGGAGATCGGACTAGAGTGGCGGATCCCCGGAATTTCTCCGGCCTCGGCGGTCGCGTGATGCAGCTGATTGCCAATACCAGAATGTATGGGGTGGGAGAGCGGTGCCGCCGGCTCTGGAACGAACTGGTGACGCACATCTCGGACGATTCCGGGGTTTCCCTCGATATTCTGGACCATGCCGCTCCGGCGCCCATGGCGGACCTGTGGAACCGCCCCGACATGGGTCTCGTGCAAATGTGCGGCTGGCCGTTCTGGCGCGCGAAACCGCAGCCCGGTCTGGTCGCTGCGCCGGTTCCCGATCATCCCTGTTGCGGGGACCGGCCGCTCTACTGGACCGACATGGTCGTGCGGCGCGACGAGGCGGCGGCAACGCTCGAGGAGCTGTTCGGGCGCCGGATCGGCTGGACCACCGAACATTCGCATTCAGGCTACAATGCGCCGAGACGAATGCTGCTGCCGCATTTCCTGAAATCGGGCAAACCGCTGTTTTCCGAGAGCCTCGGCCCATACATGTCGCCGATGGGTATTGTCGATGCGCTGCTCGACGACGAGATCGATGTCGGTCCCGTGGACGGCTATTTCCATCTGCTGCTCGAACGCCATCGGCCGGAACTTGCTGCGAAGCTGCGCACCATTGCGGTAACCGAGCCTGCGCCGATTCCGCCCTTCGTTGCGTCGGCGGGAATACGGAAAGACGAACTCGAAAAATTGCGGCGCGCGGCGGTGCGGGTCCATCTGAAGCCGGCTGCGCGGACAATCCTCGACGATCTGGCCATAAGAAGATTTGTCCTGCCGGAGACCGGATTCTACGAGGCGACCGAGCGTTGGAACCGGGAAGCGACCGCAAGGGGATACGAACGGCCGGCGTAAGATACGAAACCCGCCGCCGGTTCGTCGGTCCAACGGCGGATCGGCGAAATCCGCCCGGCCGCGTCCGCGGCTGCCAAGGCTACGCCATTCGTGTATATGCTATTTCACGGAAACAGACGCGGAGGTCACGGAGAAATCCTTTGGAAACAGGAATCTGTCCAATCGATCGGGAGGGAAAAATGTACAGGTTGAAATTCACGGCGTTGGCGTTCGGCGTCGCAGCGATGGCGGGCGCTGCTGTGTCGCCGGCCGCATTTGCCGAAGACAAGGTGACCACGTTGCGCTGGGCGAGCTTCGTTTCGCCGAAGAGCACGAACAATGCAGTGGCGGTTCCGGCGTTTGCAAAGGCGGTCGAGAAAGCGTCCGGCGGCACGCTCAAGATTGAGCTCTACGCCGGCGGCACCCTGGGCAAGGGTCCGGTCCAGCAACTGTCCATGGTCGAAAACAAGGTCGCGGACATCGCCGAGGTCGTCGTTGCCTACTCACCGGGGCGCTTTCCGGAACTGTCGATCTTCGAACTTCCGTTCCTCGTGCGGAACAATGTCGAAGCCGGGCTGGCGGCCTGGAAGCTGTACGAAAAGGGTCTGCTTTCGGATTTCGACGACCTGATGCTCGTCGGGGTCATCATTTCCGGTCCGTACGGCGTCTCGGCGACCAAACCCATCAGGTCGATCAAGGATCTGGCCGGACTGCGGCTGCGGGCGGCCGGTCCGATCCAGAACGAGATCGTGTCGCGGCTTGGCGCCGTCCCCGTCGGCAACATTCCCGCCCCGGGGATCGCCCCGAACATCAGCCGCGGCGTGATCGACGGGACGCTGATGTCGGCAAGCAACGTCTACACGTTTCGCATCGCCGACGCCGCACAGCATCACAACTTCGACCTGAAGCTCGGATCGGTCGCGGTGATTTTCCCGATGCGCCGCGACACCTACGAGAAACTGCCGGCCAAGGCGAAGGCGGCCTTCGACAAGTACTCCGGCGAATGGCTGACCCGTATCCTCGGAGAGGGTCTCGACCGGCAGCGCGACGGTGCGGTGAAAAAGCTCCGGTCCGGCGGCGGCCACACGATCCATAAATGGGATCAGGCGACCGTCGCCAAGGCCCGGGAATTGCTCGCGCCCATCGTCGCGAAGCACGACAAGGCCAACGCCAAGGGCGTCAATCTTTACCGGGAGGTGCTGGCCGCCATCAAGGCGGCGCGCGGCGCGAAGTGACGCCTGACCTGCCCCGTCCGGCGCCCTGACATTTGCGAATAGAGTATGGGGGCCGGCGAATGATTCGACTGATCGGGACCGCCGGAAATCTTTCGGCGGTCCTCGGGCTGGTCTGCCTGCTGTCGATGTCCGCCGCCATTCTGGCCGACGCGCTGACGCGAACGGTCTTCAATGCGCCGATTTACGGCCTGAACGACCTTCTGGAAATCCTGACGCCCGTCATCGTCGCGTCCTGTTTTCCGGTGACGCTCGCAACCCTGCAGAACATTTCCATCCGCTTCCTGGGGCGGTGGCTGAACCCCCGGGCCGGGCAGATGGTGGAACTGTTCGGCCAGGTCGCCGCCCTGCTTGTCATGGCCGGAATCGTCTGGGAAGTCGGGCGCTATACGGCCAAGCTGGTCGAGCACGGGCAATATACCTGGCTTCTCAAAATTCCGGTCTGGCCGAGCTGGGTCGTTTCGACCGCGCTGCTGGCCTTCTGCCTGCCGGTCCAGGCGCTGGTCGTCGCTGGCGTGTTTCGGGACTTCAGGCGCGGCCGGCCCCTGGCGGGCTCGGAATCCGAAATCCCGGATACGGTCGAGGAAACCCGGCGATAGTCGATCCCATCACCATCGGTTTGCTGTCGTTCCTCGGCATGCTGACGCTGATTGCGGTGCACGTCCCCGTCGGAATCGCGATGGCGATCGCAGGAGTCGTCGGGTTTGCGATCATGACGGGAGACCCGCTTGCCGCAATCTCGATGTTCGGGTCGGAAACCGCGAGCGCGATCTCCAGTCCGGCGTTGATCATCATCCCGATGTTTCTCCTGATGGGATCGTTCGCGGGGGTCTCGGGGCTCGCGAGCGACCTGTACCATCTCGCCAATTCGCTGTTCGGGCATCGCCGCGGCGGGCTGGCGATGGCGACTGTCGCCGGTTGCGGCGGCTTCGGCGCCGCCTGCGGCTCGTCGATCGCGACGACGGCGACGATGGCGCGGATCGCGCTGCCGGAGATGGAACGGCGGGGCTATGCGCAAAGCCTGGGCGCGGGTTCCATCGCCGCCGGCGGCACCCTGGGGTCTCTGATCCCGCCGTCGTCGATCATGCTGATCTATGCGTTTCTGACCGAGCAGTTCGTCGTCACGCTCTTCATTGCGGGCGTCGTGCCCGGCCTGCTGACGATCGCGATCTACTTCGTCGCCATTCAGATCGTCGTCCGGCGCAACCCGTCCCTCGCGCCGGCCGGCCCCAGGCAGACCTGGGCCCAGACCGCCAAAACGGCGGCAAACAGCTGGGGCATCGTCACGATCATCCTCATCATGACCGTCGGGCTCTATGGCGGCGTGTTCACGGTAATCGAAGCGGCGGCGGCGGGGACGCTCATCGCCTTCCTGTTCGCCGTCGCGCGCGGCACGTTGAACCGCGACTCCTTCTTTCGCACCATCGGCGAAACGGCCGGCAATGTCGGCCTCCTCTATACGATCATCATCGGGGCCCACATTTTCTCCAACCTCATCACGATCACCAGAATGCCGGCCGCGCTGGTCGACTGGGTCGTCGGCCTCGGCCTGCCGGCGCTCGCCATCATCTTCGTCCTGGCCGGCATCTATATCGCGCTCGGCGCCATCTTCGATTCCGTCGCCGCCATGGTCATCACGCTTCCCTTCGTGTTTCCGCTGGTGACGGACGGGCTGGGCTACGATCCGATCTGGTGGGGGATCGTGATGATCATGGTGATCGAGATCGGCATGATCACGCCGCCGATCGGCATCAACGTCTTCGTCATGCACGGTGTCAGGCGGGACATTCCGCTCGGCACGATATTCCGGGGAATCGTCTCGTTCCTGTGCGCCGATTTCGTCCGACTCACCCTCGTCATCCTGTTCCCGGCCATTGCGCTCTGGCTGCCGCGGACCATGTGAGGCGCATGGCGATGGACCACAGAATGTTCCTGAGATCGTTGTCCAGGGCCGACCGCAAGGCGCTCGCCGGGCAGAAGGACGGTCCCGGACTGCGCCATCTGGCCGTCTACATCCTGTTGATGCTCGCCTTTGCGATTCCGATCGTCCTTCGCGTGCCGGGATGGCCCCTGCTGATGGTCCCGCTCGGCATCCTGTTGGCGTTTCTTTTCAATCTCGAGCATGAATGCGTGCACACGACCCCGTTCAGGACGAAATGGATCAACGAATGGTGCGGCCGGATCTCCGGGCTGCTGATCCTGCAGCCCTTTCAGTGGTTCAGGTACTTTCACTTCTCCCATCACCGGTTCACGAACGACCCGGAACGCGACCCGGAACTGGTCGGCAAACCGAAGCCGAAGACCGTCCGGCAATACGTCGTCTTCGCGCTGGCGCCGATCTATTGGAAGAACAAGGTCCTCCTTCTCCTTTCGAACGCGCGCGGCAGAACCTTCGACGAATTCGTGCCGGAAAACGCCTTCGGGCAGCTCAGGACGGAAGCGCGAATATCGATCGGGATTTATGCGGCGGCCCTTGTTTTTTCGGTCTGGGCATCGCCGTTACTGGTCTGGATCTGGCTTGTGCCGCTTGTTATCGGATTCCCGTTTCTCAGACTTTATCACCTTGCCGAACACGGTCTCTGTCCGGCAGTCGAGGACATGTTCGAGAATTCGCGCACCGTCTTCACGAACCGTATCGTCCGCTTCGTGACCTGGAACATGCCCTATCACATCGAGCACCATACGCTGCCGATGGTGCCGTTCTTCCGGCTTCCGGATCTGCACCGGCTCGTCAGGGAGCATCTCAAGACGACCAGCGACGGCTATGCGCGGTTTACGGTCGACTACGCAAGTCGACTGACGCCGGGAAGATGACGACCCTCGGAGGCAGCCGGTGTCGAGGAACGCGATAGTGGCCCCGATAGTGTCCCCGATAGTGTCCCCGATAGTGTCAGGGCCGGCTGCGGCTGTATCCTGTCAGCCATTCGGCAGCATTGCCGGGGCGACGGGTATCGATCCATGATTGAAGACCGATCCGGAATCGGACCCCGGAACGATCCCCGGGAATACGAGTTTGCTCTCGGCGCCTGGACGAGGGAGATTTCGACCGCATCGCCCGAGGCCCAGGCCTGGTTCGATTTCGGCCTGAACTGGACCTATGCCTACAACCATGAAGAGGCCCTGGCCTGTTTTCGCGCAGCCCTCGAACACGACCCGGACTGCGCGATGGCCTGGTGGGGCATCGCCTACGCCGGCGGGCCGTTCTACAACCGGCCGTGGATCCGCTACAGCGAACGGGAAATCGCCGAAAGCCTGCCCCTGTGCCACGACGCGGCCCTTGAGGCGCGCCGCGCGCTGGATCGGGCCGGCAACGGCAGGCCCGACGAACGCGCCCTGATCGAGGCGGTCGCGGCCCGGTATCGATCGCGCGACGAGTCCGACCCTCGCGTCCTGGACCGGTGGCACCGCGAATTCACCGGCGAAATGCGGAAGGTCCACGCCGCCTTCCCGCACGATCCGGATATTGCCGCGCTCTTTGCCGAAGCGGCGATAACCTGCACGCCGCGGCAATTGTGGGACCTCAGGACCGGCAAGCCGAAGCCCGACGCCCTGACCGGAGAAGCGGTCGTCGTTCTGGAAACGGCGCTGAAGGAGATCGAAAGTTCCGGAGTGCCGCACCCGGGCATCCTTCACATCTACATCCATCTCATGGAGATGTCCGCGTCCCCGGAACGCGCCCTGCGCGCCGCCGACATGCTGCGCGGGCTCGTGGCGGACGCCGGCCATATCGAGCATATGTCGGCGCATATCGACATTCTGTGCGGCGACTATGCGCAGGCGGTCGAGCAGAACCGGCGCGCCGTCCGGGCCGACGACAAGTATCTGCGCTATGCCGGTCCGGATAATTTCTACACGACGGCGCGGTGCCACAACCTACATCTGCTCATGTATGCGGCCATGTTCCTCGGCCAGTACGAGACGGCGATCGCCGCCGCCGACCGGGTCTGCGAGACGGCGACACCGGAGTTGGTCGCCTCCAGCCCTCCCTTCATGGCCAGCATCCTGGACGGCTATTCGGCCATGCGGACCCACGTCTGGGTCCGCTTCGGCAAGTGGCGCGCGCTGATCGAAGACCGGCTCCCGGATAGCGCCGGGCAGGCTTTTATGCGCATCGCGATGCATCGGTACGGCAGGGGCGTGGCCTACGCCGCGCTTGACGAGATCGAACGCGCGGAAGCGGAGAAAGAAGGATTCGAGGCGTATTTCGAGACCGTTCCCGAAGACGCCGTATTCCTCAGCAACACCGTCCGGGACATCCTGCAGGTCGGAAAGGCGATGCTGGAAGGGGAACTGGAATACCGCAAACGGAACTACGACCGTGCGTTCGACGCGTTGCGCCGGGCGGTCGAGCACGACGAAAATCTTAATTTCACCGAACCCTGGGCCTGGATGCACCCGCCGCGCCACGCGCTGGGCGCGCTGTTGGTGCAGCAGGACCGGTTCGAAGAGGCCGAGGCCGTCTACCGGGCGGACCTCGGTTACACCGGCGACATCGCCCGATGCAGCCGGCACCCCGACAATGTCTGGGCGCTGCACGGGCTGCTGGAGTGCGTGAACAGAAACGGCGACTCGAACGAGGCGCGGATGCTCCGGCAGAAGCTGACGACGGCTCTGGCAAGAACGGACCTTCCGATATGGGCGTCCTGCTATTGCCGGACGCAAAAGGGGACCGGCTAACAAAGATCGTCGCGACCGCGAACACGGCTGCCGTCGCCGCCGCCCGTTCGCTATCTGCCCGTTCGCTATCTGCCCGTTCGTTATCTGCCCGTTCGTTATCTGAAAGCCGCAGGTTCGGGTCGGGCCTGGGTGCCGACCAAAATCAATGCTCGACAATCGATGAAAACAGCAGCCATTTCGGCTGACCGAATTCGTCACAAGTGACTGAAATCCTCACAAGTATGATCGTTGTGCGCGTAAAAAGGATCTGCCGTGCTGCTTTCCACGGCAGACGGAAGTTGCAGGATAATTCTTATGGGGTCATCGGAATCGGATCGGAGCCTGGGTGTCGTGATCGGCGGTGCGCGGGGAATCGGGCTGGCCGCCGGACGGTGTTTGCTGCGCGACGGCTGGCGGGTCGTCGTGGCCGACCTCGATTCGCCGGAAGCGAGCGAACCCGGCAACCCGGACAAGCCGGACAATGCCGGGAACGGCCTGCACTATATCCAAACGGATGTCGCCGATAGCGCATCGATGGATCGGTTGGCGGCGGAAGTGGAGAAGATGGCCGGCGGGTCGGTGCATGGGCTGGTGAACGCCGCCGGCTATAACCGCCACGGTGCTGTGAGCGAGATCGACGATCGGACCTGGCAGGGCCTGCTGGACGTCCATCTGGGCGGCGTCATCCGGGCCTGCCGCGCCTTTTATCCGTCGCTCCGCCGGTCTCGCGGCGCGGTGGTCAACTTTTCCTCCATCGGCGCGCGGATCGGCCGGCCGCGGCGCGCACCCTACGGCGCCGCCAAGGCCGGCATCGAAGCGCTGACCCGCACGCTCGCCATCGAATGGGCGGCCGATGGCGTCAGGGTCAACGCGGTCGCGCCGGGCATCGTCGACACCCGCATGATCCGGCAGAATATCGAACGGGGGCTGGTCGATCCGGAGCGCTTGCGCCGCAGCATCCCGCTCGGCCGCTTCGCCGAGCCGGCCGAGGTCGCCGAGGCGGTGGCCTTTCTCCTGTCGGGCCGGGCGGGCTACATTACCGGCCAGACCCTGGCGGTCGACGGCGGCCTGTTGGCGAACGGCGAGCGGTAGGACGGGGAGGTGCCGATGGCGCGACGCCTGAAGGTCATCGTCGACCGGGACAAGTGCGTCGGCTCGGGCGAATGCGTCTTTACCGCGCCGGAAGTGTTCGACCAGGACGAGGCCGACGGTATCGTCGTATTGCTGACCGACACGCCGGAGGAAGCGCTTTGGAAATCCGCGCGCCAGGCCGCGCGCCAGTGCCCTGCCAATGCCATAAGGGTGGAGGAAGGGTAGGTAGCCCTACATCACCGGATTGCGCAGGTCTCCCAGTTTCTCGATGCGCGCGACGACAGTCTGGCCGGGGCGCAGATAGTATTGCGCCGGCTCGTCCCGGGCGAGCGCGACGCCCGAGGGCGTCCCGGTGATCAGGATATCGCCGGCCTCCAGCCCGGTGCGCGACCACCAGGCGATCAGCTCGGCGACCGGGAACATCATGTCCGCGGTGTTTGCGTCCTGCCGGACCTCGCCGTCGACTTCGAGCGTCAGCTGGAGCGCCTGCGGATCTCCGACCGCGTCCGCCGTCGTCAGCCAGGGCCCCATCGGCGCGAATCCGGGAAAATTCTTGGCCAGCACGATGCCGATCTGGGCTTCCATCTCACGCCGCTGGATGCCGCGCGCTCCGGCGTCGTTGCAGATCGCGTAACCGGCGACATGATCGAGCGCCCGTTCGGCGGTCACGTTCAGCGCCGGCGTGCCGATGACGACGGCGAGCTCGATCTCATAGTCCAGATCGTCGACCCCATCGGGTATGCGCAGCGGTTCGTACGGTCCGGTCAGGCTGGACGGGAATTTCGCGAACGCGGTGGGGAATTTCGGAATTTCCACCTTCCGGCCGCGCTTCGCCCAGATTTCCTGGCCCTCGCGGACATGGTCCATATAGTTGCGCCCCGCGGCGATGATCTTGCCCGGCCGCGGGACCGGCGGGCCGAAACGCCATTCGGCCGGATCGGCCGGCGCGAGCCCGGCATCGCCGATACGCTCCCCGATTTCGGCCAGACGGGCCAGCCCTTCGGGAGCGAGCCAACGGTACCCGACGGGATCGGCCAGGTCCGGCGGCAGCCCTGCACCGACGGCATTGGCAGCGTCCGGGATAGCGAACAGGCCGCCGGCGGCGTCGACCAGGGCGAGAGTCCGGCGGGCGTCCTGCCGGTGAACAAGGTTGGCGATGCGCACGGCGGGGCGGCTTTCCGGTGCAATGGCCCTCAGAACAGGTCGAACGGCACCTTCTCGCCATTCGGGCCCCAGCCGACGATCAGCAGCGTGGCGTCCGTCGCCGCCTCGAGGGGTGGATGGTCCTCGCCGCCCGGCAGGATGAAGTAGGACAGCGTATCGAAGTCCGCGCCTGCGAACGAAAGATCGCCGTCGAGCAAGAACACCGCACGGTGGCCTTCCGGCATTGCGCCGGGCAGGGCCTCGCCTGCCGCGATGTGCGCCATCTTGATGTTCGGTCCGCATTCGAAGAAGTAGGCCAGGTCCTTGGCCTCGACGCCGGGCAGGTCCGCATGGGGCCGCCACGGCATGCCGGTCGAACGCAGCACGACGTAGCTGTTGAGCCGGGGTGCAGGATATTCGATCCGCTCGCCGGTCAGCTCCTCCAGAATCGCCTCGTAGGCGTCCCGCTTGCGGCCGTTCGGGAAGGTGTAGACGCCTTCCTCGAAGGTGCCGGTCTCGGCGAGCCGGCGCTGGGCGTCGACCACCTCTTCCGGTTCCGGATAGGGGATGCCGGACGGGCCTTCGAACTGGATGTCGGCGAAATGGAGCTGCTCGCCGTTGCCGATCGGCTTGACCGGGCCGTAGTAGGCGCCCTCCGGGATGTAGAGGCAGTCGCCCGGCCCGTAGACCTCGCTGCCGTATTTCATCTTGCCGGACAGCACATAGCGCACCTGCTGGAAGGTGTGGCGGTGGCGCGGCGAGTGGTAATAGGGCTCGGCATAGAGGCTGCCGATCCGCGCGGCGATCCGCCGGCTCTTGTCGAAAAAGCCTTGGTAGCGCTGGTTGTAGCCGGGCCGAACGCCGATATCGACCCAAGGCAGGTCCGCCTCGCGGACGCCGGTTGCTCCGTGCAAGTTCATTGCTGTTTCTCCCTCAGGTCGCGACCGCCGGCCCCGGTCCGGTCGAGCGGGATTATGGCCGGGCCGGCCGGCGTGTCAAACCGGCCGCGCCTGCCAGACCACCGGCAGTTCGTAAAGACCGTAAATTTGCGAATCGTATTTGAAGGCCAGCCGGTGCAGCGGCTCTGCAGTCCGCAGGTCGGGAAACCGCTCGAACAGCTTGCGGAAGACGACCTGGAGTTCGACCCGCGCCAGCCCCTGGCCGAGGCAGCGGTGAATGCCGTAGCCGAAGGACATGTGGTGGGTTGCCCGGCGGGCGATGTCGAACCGGTCCGGGTCCGGGAACTGGTCCGGGTCGCGGTTGACCGAAGGCGACAGCGCGAACACCCCGTCGCCCTTGCGGATCGTCACGCCGGCGACCTCGACATCCTCCAGCGCGACGCGGCGCGGCGCGAACTGGACCGGCGACAGGAAGCGCAGAAGCTCCTCGACCGCCGATTCCGTGAGCGACGGATCGGCCTTGAAGGCGGCGAACTGCTCCGGATGCTCCAGCAGCAGGACGGTGCCCAGCGCGATCATGTTGGTCGTCGTATCGTGGCCGGCGCGCAGGATCATCGAGCAGATGTTGGCCAGGTCCTCGCGGCTCAGATCGCCGGGCAGGACATGGTCCCGGATCACGCGGCCGAGCATGTCGTCGGCGGGTTGCCGCTCCTTCGCCGCGATCAACTGCCGGCAGTATTCGACCAGGTCATTGGCCGACTGCGCCGCTTCGTCGGCCGATTGGGACAAGCCGTGCCGCCCGGCGGCGCATCGCAGAATGTAGGTGTGGTCCTCGTAGGGCGAGCCGAACAGCTCGCACATCACCAGGGCCGGCAGTTCGACGGCGAGGTCCGCCACCAGATCGCAGGGCGGTCCCTTTTCTTCCATCGCGTCGAGCAGGTCATCGGTCAGCCGCTCGATCTGCGGCTTCAGGGCAAGCATCCGCTTGGTCGTGAATTCCCGGGTGAACATGCGCCGGAAATGATCGTGGTGCGGGTTGTCCATGCCGACGAAGGCGCGCTCCAGCTTGTCGATGGCGCGGCGCGCTTCGGTGACGGTGGGGAAGTCCTCGCGGGCGAATGCGCCGCTGAAGCGCTCGTCGAGCAGGACCTTCTGATAATGCTCGTAGCGGGTCAGCAGCCAGGCGCGCTGGCCGTTCCACAGGGTAACGGGTGCAATCGGGCAGGTTTCCCGGGCAAGGGCGTATTCCCCGGGCAGGTCGAACTGCCGGTCGCGCGCGAACGGAAAGGCGGGAGGCGCCGTGCCGGCCGAGAACGGGCAACCCACGTCATCCGGCATTTTGACCTCTCCCGTTGTCATTCGAGGGTTCGGGCTTATCGCTTCCGGCGGCCGGCGCCCGCCATCCGCCCGCATCCTGTCCCCGTTTTGGCCGAGACCGACAAACCCGAACCGGGCGTGCCGTTCCCGCCCT
>WTGH01000038.1 GCA_011523655.1 Rhodospirillaceae bacterium | reverse complement strand
CCACGGAGTACCCCCCTCGCTTCCCATGACACAAACCCTGATACGTCACCCGGCCCGAGGGCGCCGTTGACACGAAATTCTGTAAACGGGGATACTTGATCATCTGAGAGCGGGCCCGGTGGATCCGGATTTTTTTGGCCGGCGGGCTATCGGGATGACATTCCCGGAGACCCGCCGTTCACCCGCGCCGGTTTGGCAAACGGGGTGTCGAAACTGGACCGGGAGAACCGGTATCGGCGCCCCGCACAATCAGGTGGAAACCGGTATGCGAACTGTAATCCGGAACGGGACGGTCATCGCCTGGTCAGGCGAAAGGCATCGCGCAGTCGAAAACGGCGCGGTCGTCTTCGAAAACGACCGGATCGTTTCCGCCGGTCCGGACGACGGGGCGGCAGCCGACCGCGAAATTGATGCGACGGGGCGCCTGGTGATCCCCGGTCTGGTCAACAGCCACCTGCACGTTACCGACACGCCCTACACCAAGGGTTACCTGGAAGAGATCGGCAGTTCGTCAACCGACGGGGCACCGACGAATTTCTTCGCGCTCTACAAGGCCTTGCCGCGCGTACGTGCGGCGACGGATGCGGAGGCCCAGGTCGCGGCCGCCGAGTGCGCGTTCGCGGAACTCGCCCTCACCGGTTCGACAACCGTCGTCGAACTCGGATACGATTTCGAGATCGGCGGCGACGGAGACATCTCGATTACGGAGCGCGTGGCGGACGTTGCGGGCCGGTCCGGCCTGCGCTGCTACTCCGGCCCCCGTTATCGCAGCCGCTACTACGGCGACAACGAAAAGGGGGGCGTCTTCTACAGGGAATACGGGGCCCGGGCGCAGAAGCGGTTCGAGGACTGCGTCGCGTTCTGCCGCACATGGAACGGCCGATACGACGACCGTCTCCGCACCATGCTCGCGCCGGGCCAGATCGATACCTGCGACGCTCAACTTCTCAAAGACACCCGCCGCTACGCCGACGAACTCGGGATCCCGATCCAGCTCCATGCCGGACAGTCGCCCAACGAGTATGCCCGCGTCCGGGAAACCGAGAACAGGACGACCGTCGAGCTGATGATGGATACCAGCCTGCTGGGCCCGGACTTCATCGTCGGACACGGCCAGATCATGAGCGGCGACGGCGACGTCATGAGTATGGGCCGGCACGAGGCCGCCGCCCTGCGCGACTCGCAAACGACGATCTGCCATCTGCCGTGGGTCAAGGCCCGGCGCGGCGGTGTCATCGATTCGATCCACAAGTACCGGGAACTGGGCATCCGCCAGTGCCTGGGGACGGACACCTACCCGTTCGACATGTTCAACGACATGCGGATGGCGTCGGTGGTCTGCAAGATCGTCGAGAAGACCGCCGAAGTCGCATCGTCCGACGACGTCTTCCACATGGCGACCGTGGGCGGCGCGGACGCGCTGGGCCGGCCCGACCTCGGCCGACTCGCGCCCGGCTGCAAGGCCGATATCGTCCTGGTCCGCACCGATACGCCGAAGGCGACGCCGGTCTACGACCCGTTCAAGTTTCTCGTTCTGGCCGCCACGGGAGGCGATGTCGACCGCGTCATCGTCGATGGGCGGAAGATCGTCCGGGACGGCGAGGTTCTGACGATCGACGTTCCTGCCGCCGTCCGGCAGGTCAACGAAGCGAGCGAACGGGTACGGGCCGCGCTCGATCTCTAGCGTGCGATGCGTTAATTCCCGTCCAAATCGCAATCGATGTGGAGGAACCGACTTTGCCCCTGGAAAACCTCAACCATTTTCTCGTGGCCGCCAAAGACCTTGAGGCAACCCGGACGTTCTATGTCGATGTCCTGGGCCTCGAGGAAGGCTTCCGGCCGCCTTTCGATTTCCTTGGCCACTGGATCTATCTGGGCGACCGCGCTGTGGTCCATCTGGCCGATCACCGGGACTATCTCGACAAGGTCGACCATATCCGCGACGGTTCCGGAGACAGCGCCACGGGCCCGATCGATCATATCGCCTTCGAGGCGACCGGCCTGCGGAGCATGATCGAGACGCTGGAAAAACACGGCGTCCCGGCCCGCCACCGCAAGGTGCCGGACGTCGGCCTGCACCAGGTCTTCGTCCACGACCCGAACGGCGTCCTGATCGAACTCAACTACCCGGCGGACGAAGGGACTGACGTGGAGCTATCCGGCTAGGGTGCAATTGCGCTATTCGGAAGCGTAACCCGCAATTCTGAAGTAGCTTGCGCATTCGGCCGGCACGGCCTGCCCGCGGACCCGGGCGCAAAGGAGGGAGGAGACCATGGTACTCGGACATCGCATTCACGGAGACGGCCCGGAAAAGGCCTTCCTGTACAACGACTGGCTGGCCAGTGCGGAGAGTTGGGACCCGACACTCCCCTATCTGGATACGGAGCGGTTCACCTACATCCTGACGGACTTGCGGGGCTACGGCGAATCCCTGGACCAGACCGGCGAATACAACGAGGTGGAGGGGGCAGCCGATACCCTCGCGCTGGCCGATCACCTGGGCTTCGAGAAGTTCCACCTCGTCGGGTTTTCCATGACGGGCATGGTGGTCGAGCGCCTGGCCATCGACGCGCCGGAGCGCATCAAGAGCGTGGTCGCCATCGGCCCGGTATCGGCGGCCGGCATTAAGATGAGCGACGAGGAGCGCCAGTTCTTCGTCGACGTCATCACGAACGACGACAAGGCGCGGGAACTCGCCGACCGCATCACCGGCGGGCAGCTCTCCCGCCAGTGGCAGGACGTCAAGCTGCGCCTCGCCCGCGAGACCCGCACGCCCGAGGCGGCGCGGGGCTACCTCGACATGTGGACCCTGCACGACTTCTCCGACGAGGCCGGGGCCCACGACGTGCCCTTCCTGGTCATCGGCTGCCGCTACGACCAGCCGAATTTCCTCGAAGACGACATGCGCAACACCTTCCTCAAATGGCACAAGAATATCGAGCTGGTGATGATGGACTGCGGCCACTGCCCGATGCAGGAAATGCCGATCCGGCTGCAGACGCTGATGGAAGACTTTATGAACAAGCACGCCGGCTGAGGCGCCATGGCCCGGGTCGTCAGCGAGGACGTGTGCGCCGTCAGAGTCCTCACGCTCGACAACAAGGCAAAGCGCAACGCCTTCTCAGGCTCGATGGCCGACGACCTGTTGCGGCTGTTCCGGGAGGCCGACGCGACCGCCGCAGTCCGTTGCGTCGTCGTCACCGGGGCCGGCGACAAGGCGTTCTCGAGCGGCCACGACCTGACGGAGGTTCTCGGCGCAAGCGAAGCCGCAGTCGGCCCGGACGCCAACCGCGCCTTCGTCCATCCCGCGCACATGGCCAAGCCGGTGATCGCCGCCGTCAACGGCGCGGCCTATGCGGGCGGCTTTATTCTGGCACTCTCCTGCGATCTCCGGGTGGTGAGCAGGAACGCCGCGTTCTGCGTCCCCGGCGCCCGCATCGGGCTGCTGCCGATCGGCGGCCAGTTGAGCCGGCTGCTCCATGTCATGCCCCATGCCCGGGCGCTGGAGATGGCGCTGACCGCGCAGCCCATGACCGCCGAGGAGGCGCACGGCCTCGGCTTCGTGAACCGCCTGGTGCCGGAGGGCGAGGCGCTGCCGGCGGCGCTGGCCCTCGCTGCGGACATCGCCGGCAATTCGCCTGCCGTGGCGCGAGCGATCAAGAAAGGCGTCGACGTTTCGCTCCGGGAGGGCATCGCAGCGGGCGAAGCCTGGGAGTGGGAAACCGGCCCCGCCCTCGCCGGCCATGCCGATGCCGAAGAAGGCGTCCGCGCCTTCCTCGAAAAACGCCGGCCCCGGTTCGAGGACAGCTGACGGCCTAGTGCCTCGCAGCCCTTTTGCCGAGATAGGCCTCGATGACGGCCGGGTGGGTCGAGACCTCGCGGAAGGAGCCCTCGGCGATCTTGGTGCCGTGGTCGAACGCGAAGACCCGGTGCGCCACGCCTTCCACCAGCGCCATGTCATGTTCGATGAGCAGCACCGTGTGGCCCTTTTCGTGGATGCGCTGGATATCCTCGATGACGCCCCTCGTCTCTGTCGGGTTCATGCCGGCCACCGGTTCGTCCAGCAGGATCAGCCGCGGCCGCGAGGCGACGCAGCGGGCGATCTCCAGGCGCCGGCGGTTGGCGTAGGAGAGCGACGACGCCGGCTCGTTGCACATGCTGATGAGGCGCGCGCCGAACAGGGAAAGCGTCTCCAGCGCCGCTTCCTCGGCGCCCCTGTCCTGCCGGCGCAGCCATTTGGGTTTCAGGAGCGCCGGAAGGAATCCCGCGTTGACGTGGGAACTCATGGCGACCAGCACGTTTTCCAGCACCGTCAGGTTGGGGAACAGGCGCAGCGTCTGGAAGGTCCGGGCCAGTCCCTGCGCGTTGATCTTGTGGGTCGGCAGGTCGAGAAGGTTGCGGCGCTCGCCGCCGAACAGGATCTGCCCCGAGGTGGCGTCGTAGAGGTGCATGACGAGGTTGAAGAAGGTCGTCTTGCCGGACCCGTTGGGCCCGATGATGGCGGTGATCTCGCCTTCGCGGACCTCCAGGCTGAGGTCGTTGACCGCAAGCACACCGCCGAAATTCTTGGTCAGCGCCTGGCTGGCGAGGATGGTCGCGCCGGTGTCGTCTGCAGCCATCGCGTTCCTCGCCGCCGCTTCAGGCCTTCACTTCGTCCGGCAGGCCCGCGGCTTCGGCGTCGTCGCGTCCGGACTCGGCGATGAGCGTATTGATCTTCTCGGCCTGCAGTTCCCGGCGCCGGCGCGAGTTGGGGAACAGGCCCTGGGGCCGGTAGATCATGATCAGCACGAGGGCGCCGCCGAACAGCAGCATGCGCAGGTCCTCGAACTCGCGCAGCCGCTCGGGGATCAGGGTGAGCGCGACGGCGCCGACCACGACACCGGCGATGTTGCCCATACCGCCGATGATGACCATGGCGAGGATCATGATCGACGTCAGCAGGACGAAGTTGTCCGGATGCACGAACCCGATCATGTGGGCGAAGACGGCGCCGCCGATGCCGCCGAAAAAGGCGCCGGTGGAAAAGGCGATGATCTTGAGCCGGGTGACGTTGACGCCGAAGCACCTGGCCGCCACCTCGTCCTCGCGGATGGCCTCCCACTGCCGGCCCAGATTGGAATCGCGCAGCCGGATGCTGACGAAAATGGTCAGCGCCGTGATGATCAGGGCCAGGAAGTAGAAATTCATCTGGAACGGCAGCTCCAGCTCGCCGATCGTGATCGGCGTGACGAAATCCCACCCGAAGATCGAGGGCGGCGGAATATTGATGACCCCGTCCGTGCCGTGGGTCAGGAAGGTGAAATTGCGGTGCAAGAGGTTCATGATCAGCCCGTAACCGAGCGTCACGAGCGCAAGATAGTGGTCGCTCACCCGAAGCGCCGGCCAGGCGACCAAGAACCCGAAAAACGCCGCCGTCAGCCCGCCCAGCGGCAGCCCGATCCAGAAGCTCACGTCGAAGATCACCGCAAGCTGCGAACTCATATAGGCGCCGGCGGCGAAGTAGACGGCGAACCCCACGTCCAGGAGGCCGCAAAATCCGAGCGTGATGTTGAGCCCCAGGGCCATGATGGCGAAGATGGCGGCGAGCGCGCCCAGGTGGATGAGGTACGGGTTGTCGAGAAAGAAAAAGGGGAACGCTACCAGGAGCGCGACCAGGACCAGCTGGGCGAAGCGCTTGTCTTTCGCGATGCGTTCCCCGGCCCACCGGTTGAGCCTGGGCAGGCGTCCCCAGCCAATCGCGCCGGCGACGATGAGCAGGAGGAAGCCGGTCACGAGGATGGTGTCCTCCAGCGCCAGGCCGACCATGAAGGCGGCGAACAACGCCGCCTGGCTACCGCCCAGGGCCAGCCGGTCCCTGACCTTTTCGGCCAGGGACCGGGTGTCCTCGCGGGCCACCTGGGTTTCTATGAAATCGACTTCGGGCACGTCGCCGGCTCCTCTGCCTCAACCCGCTTTCTTTTCCGGCGTCCGCAGGAGGCCCGAGGGGCGGAACACCAGAACCACGATCAGGAGCAGGAACACGAAAACGTCCTTGTAGCGCGAGCCTTCCGGGATCAGCGCGACCACGAGGACTTCGACCGCGGCGACGATGTAACCGCCGTACATGGCGCCGTAGATGTTGCCGAGGCCGCCGACGACCGCGGCGGTAAAGCCCTTGATCGCCATCACCCAGCCCATGTCGAAGCGGATGGAAAGATAATAGAGGCCGTTCATGACCCCGGCTACGCCGCCCAGCGCGGAGCCCAGGAAAAAAGTATTGCGGATGACGATATCGACATTGATTCCCATCATCCGCGCTGCATCGAGATCTTCCGACGTTGCGCGCATGGCGCGGCCGACCCAGGTCTTCGAGACCAGCAGGTAAATGCCGTAAACGAGGGCGACGGAAGCGATGATCAGCCCGAGCTGCGTGTAGTCCAGGACCACGTCGCCCAGCTTGATGCTGTCGTATTTGAAGGGCGAATAGAAGGCGTGGGGATTGGCCCCTTCGGGGAAGAACTCCTTGACCGCCTCGCGGACCACGATGCCCACAGCGAGCGACGTCACCAGCATTATCAGCACTGGCATGCCGCGTACGGGGCGGTAGGCGAAGCGCTCCATGAGCGCGCCGATGACGGCGCAGACCGCCATCGACACGACGAACATCAGGAAGATGATCAGCAGCCCGCTCTGGAGACCCATGTCCTCGGCCAGCCAGGCGACGACGAGGCCGGTGAACCCGCCCAGCATGAAAACCTCGCCGTGGGCGAAGTTGATCAGCCGCAGGACGCCGAAGAACAGCGTGAAGCCGACCGCCACCAGGGTGTACATCCCCCCGATGGTGAGGCCGTTAATCAACTGCTGGATCCAGATTTCGAACACGAGCGGGGGTTATGCTTTCGCGAGTCGGCGGGCGCCCGGGCCGGGCCCGGTCGCCGCCGATGTGATCGGGGCGCCGGGAGAGGGTGCCATACCCTCCCCCGGCGGCCGGCCGGACGGTCTGTGCTGCTGGAAAGCCCGGTGCCGGTTTCCCGGCAGTCGGGTCAATCCGCGATCTTCTGGAACTTCGTGGCCGCCCGGTCGGTCCGGTAGAGCAGCTTCCACTTGGCGTTCTCGACCCGGAAAATGCCGATATGCAGGATATCGAGCATGCCGTGCTTGTCGAAGCCGAAGTCCCCGATGCTGGTCTTGTACTGGCCCTGGTTCAGCTCCGCCAGAAGCGCCTTGCGGGTGACCTTGCCGGCCTTGGCGAGGCGCGCGACGGCCTGGACGTAGACCTGCCCGGCCGCGTGGGCCATGGGCCCGAAGGATTCATACGGGTCCTGGAACTTGGCTGCCGCGTAGGCCTTCTCGAAGGCCGTGCCGCGCCCTTCCGGATAATGGTCCAGCGGCAGACCCCAGAAGCTGGCGAGCGTCCCTTCGGACGCCTTGCCGGCGACCTTGATGTAGGTGTTGGAGAACACGCCGCCGGAGCTCATCATCGGCACGTTGAGGCCGAGCTTCAGCATCTGCTGGCGGAACAGCGCCGCCTCCACCATGTGGCCGGCATAGAAGACGGCGTCCGGATTCATGCCCTTCAGCTTGGTGATGAGCGGCGTGAAGTCCTTCTCGCCCAGCTGCACGCTCTCGCGGCCGATGATGCGGCCCTTGCCGTGCAGCTTCACGGCTGCGTTGGTGAACTCGTTGACCTGGGTCACGGAGAACGCCGTGTTGTCGTCGATCGTGAAGATGCGCTTCAGCTTGGCGTAGTTGGTAGCGTAGGTCGCCAGCATCTTCATGTTGATCAGGTCGTAGGGCGAATTCCGGAAGATCACCATGCTCTTGTGGAACGGCCGCGTCGAGCGGTGATCGTTGGAGCCGCCGAGGATCGTGGGCAGGCCGTAGCGGTTGTAGATGGCGTGAGTCGCCAGCGCCAGGCCGCTGCTCCAGCAGCAGAATGCGCCGATGACCCTGGAATCGGCCCCCGCCTTGGTCGCCAGGCTCGCCGCCTGGGCGCTGTCGCCGGCATTGTCGCCGCGCACGACCTCAAGCTTGACCTTGCCCATGACGCCGGAGGCGTTGCCCTGGTCTATGGCCAGCTTGAACGAGTTGAACATGCCCTCGCCGAAAGACGACCAGGGCCCGCTCAGCGGCAGGTTGACGTAGAGTTTGTAGGTTTGTGCCTTGGCTTGACCGCCTAGGAGCAGGCCCATCGCCAGCACGGTCGAAATGGCCCAAACAGTCCGTTTCAACATGGTTAATCCCTCCCTCTTTTCAGGTTCCCGGCGCTTCGCTCGGAGCGCAAGCGTAACATCTTGTACCTGCACATACAGGAAAAGTCCGCGGAATTCCGCGAAACGGGGCGCCCGATGATTTTTCGCCAGGAAAATATATTGTATACAACTAACCGAAAACCGGTCAAGCCGGAGCGGCGCCGGAAACACCGGCATGGAGAGTAGCGGCCGAGCCTCGGGTGCCGGGGCCGCTTTCGGTCCCGTACGCCGGAAGCGGTTGGTCTCCCGGGTCCGACGCTCGGCACGCCGGAGACCCGGAAAGTTGACTCTGACCCCTGACCGCCGCCCGATATATGGTAGCTTCGAGTGCCCGTTCAGTCGGAACCGAATCCGGACTTGGAACAATCCTGCGAGCGCACGCCGGTCGGGCGGCATCGACTGACCCGGGAAAAACCGTTCAGGGAGATCATGTCATGGCGGCCGTCGCCGAAGCGAAAACCTGCCGGCACATCTCCGTCAAGCCGATCAACCCGGTGGTCGGCGCCGAGATAACGGGCGTCGATCTCGGCCGGGAACCGGACGCTGCGGTTGCGGCCGAGATCCGGAGCGCCATCTTCGACCATCTCGTGGTGTTCTTCCCGGGCCAGGACATCACGCCGGACCAGCAGGCCGCCTTCGCCCGCCAGTTCGGCGATGTGCCGAAGGTCCCGGATTCCATGTTCAGGGTTCACGCCGACAATTCCTGCGTCTCGGTGCTTGAGAACGACGCGGAGCGGCCGCCGACCGTCAACAACTGGCACTCCGACTATTCCTTCGCCGCCGAACCGGACTTCCTGTCCATCCTGCACGCCCGTTCGATCCCGGATGTCGGCGGCGACACCATCTGGGTGAACATGTACGCCGCCTACGAAGCCCTGACCGAACCCATGAAGGCGCATCTGGACGGCCGGATGGCGACCCACGACTTCATGAAGCTCTACGAGCGGCCGTTCAAACGGCATCTCTGGGAGGGCGAGCGTTTCGAATACATGGAGGCGGCGAGGCAGGAGCATCCGCCGGTGCGCCATCCGGTTGTCCGGACTATCCCCGAGACCGGGCGCCGCGCGCTGTTCGTCAACGAATCCTTCACCCGCAACATCGAGGGCCTGGACGAACGTGAGAGCGCCAGCCTGCTCAACTATCTGTTCGAGCACATCCGCACGCCGGAATACCAGATCCGGTATCGATGGGAACCCGGGACCCTGGTCGTCTGGGACAACCGGGTGACGGTCCACTACGCCGTCGCCGACTATCACCCGCGGCACCGGCTGATGCACCGGGTGACGGTGCTCAACCACGAGGTGCCCCAAGCATGAAGATCGCCGCATGAAGATTATCGGCGCAGAGACGATCCTGGTTTCCGTTCCCTTCGAGGCCGGCGGCATACCGCCGTGGAGCTTCGGCGGCGACCCCAAATGCGCCTTCGACACGCTCTTCGTGCGCCTGGAGACGGACACCGGCCTGGTCGGCTGGGGCGAGGCCTTTTCGCGCAACGAGGACACGGCCCTGAAGAGCCTCATCGATACCCGCGTGCTACCGCTGGTCGTGGGCCGCGAGGCGGCGGAGATCGCCCGGATCAAGTTCGAGCTGGAATTCGAGCTGCAGAATTTCGGCCGCGTCGGGCCCATTGTCTACGGCATCTCGGCCGTGGACACGGCGCTCTGGGACATCCGCGGCAAGGCCTGCGGCGAGCCGCTGGTCAACCTGCTGGGCGGGCCGTTTGCGGATGAGCTGGAGGTCTACGCCAGCCTCCTGCGCTACGGCAACGTGGCCGACGTCGTGCGCATCACCCGCGAGGCCGTCGAGCGGGGCTACCGGTATATCAAGCTGCACGAGATAACGATGCCGGAGATCGCGGCGGCCTGCGAAGCGGCCGGCGACGACGCCGTGGTCATGCTCGACACCAACTGCCCGTGGTCCGTCGAGGAGGCGCTGCGCCACGACGCCGAACTGGCGCCGCTCGGCCTCTATTGGCTGGAAGAGCCGGTATGGCCGCCGGAGAACTACCGCGGTCTGGCCCGGGTGCGGGCGACCGGCCGCCACCGCATCGCGGCCGGCGAGAACGCCGGCAGCCTGTACGACTTCGTGGCCATGGTCGACGCCGGGGCGATCGACATCGCCCAGCCCGATGTGGCCAAGACCGGCGGCGTGACGGAACTGGTGAAGATCGCCGCCTTCTGCGACGCCGCCAGCATCGAATACGTCCCGCACTGCGCGCTGTTCGGCCCCGGCCAGGTGGCGACCCTGCATCTCAACGCGGCCCACCGCTCGACACCCATGCTGGAGCGCCTCTATTGCGACTTCGAAGCCGAACTCTACGGCGGCGCGACCCTGCCCGCGGACGGGCGGCTGAAGGTGCCGCGGGGGCCAGGGCTCGGCCTCGAGCCGGACCCCGATATCATCGAGCGCTACCGGGTCGCATAGGATTCCGTGCCGGATGACCGTCCTGCTCGAACATCGGGCCAAGGCGCTGCTGCGCCGCTACGGCATCCCGACGACAGATGCCCGCCTGGCCCGGACTGCGGAAGAGGCGGCGGCCCTGGCCCACGCGGCCGGCGGCCCCGTGGCCATGAAGATCGCGGCGTCCGGCATTGTCCACAAAGCCGCGGCCGGCGGGGTTCGTCTCAACGTCGCTTCGGCGGACGCCGCTGCGGCCTTCGGAGAACTCGCCGCGGTGGCGGGCGCGGCAGGCGCCGAAACGGTCGAGGGCGTCGTCGTCGAGCCGATGGCGGCGCCGGGCCATGAAGCCATCGTCGGCGCGGTCCGGGACCCGGTGTTCGGCCCCGTGATCATGTGCGGCGTCGGCGGGACGGGCGTCGAGGAAACGGCGAACGTGGCGTTCCGGCTGGCGCCGCTCGGCGAGGCGGACCTCCGCTATCTGGCGCAGGCGGCGGCCTGTCCCGGGGGCGCCGACGCGCTGACGGCGATCCTGTCGGCCGTCGGCGGACCGGAGGGTTTGCTCTTCAAGGAGAACGTCGCCGAGTTGGACATCAACCCGGTCATCCTTTCGGAAACCGGCGCCTTCGCGGTCGATGCCCACATTGCGTTGTCCGACGAAGACGCAGCCGAACCGTCGGCATTCGGCAGTCTCGATCCTGCGGCGCGCAAGGCCCTGCAACGGGACCTTCACGACGCCCTGCGCCCGGTCTTTTACCCGGAAGGCATCGTCATCGTCGGGGCGTCGGCGACGCCGGGCAAGCTGGGCTTCCGGATTGTCCAGAATCTGGTCGACTTCGGCTATGCGGGGAAGCTCTACCCCGTCCATCCGACGGCAGGGAACATCTATGGCTGCAAAGCCTTTCCGAGCGTCGACCACCTGCCCGAAGCGGTCGACCGCGCGATTATCGCCATAGGCGCCAGGGGCGTCCCGGAAGCGCTTCGCCAGTGCGCCGCGAAGGGCGCAAGGGTTGCACAGGTCCTGACGGCGGGCTTCGCCGAATGGGACGACGAAGGCGCGAAGCTGGAGAACGCCATCGGGGATGTGGCCCGGACCACGGGCATGCGTATCGTCGGGCCCAACACCATCGGCGCGTATTGCGGGGCGGCGAAGATCACGATGAGCACGCCGCGCCACGCGCCGGAGGCCCCGGGCGGCATCACCTTCATCTCCCAAAGCGGCACCTACGCCTGGGACATGATCCACCGCGCGAAAGTTCTGGGGCTACCGCTGGGCAAGTCCCTGTCCTGCGGCAACTGCGCGGACGTGACGCCGACCGACTATCTGCTCTACGCCGCCGAGGACCCGGACACCGACATCCTCGCCATGTATCTGGAGACGGACCTCGACGCCGGTCGCTTTTTCCGTTTCGCCCGCGAGATCGAAAAACCGCTGGTGCTGTTCAGGGGCGGCCGCTCAGCCGCAGGGATGCGCGCCGCGACCAGTCACACGGGCGCACTCGCCGCCGACGGCAACCTCTGGCTGGCGGCGGCCCGCCAGGCCGGCGCGGTCGTCGTCGACAGCATGGAAGAGCTTCTGGACGTCCTGTTGGCCCACGCCGCTTTCGGCACCCTCGGCGGCCGGCGGCTGGCGCTGTTCGGCTCCGGCGGCGGCGTCAGCGTCGTCTCGGCCGATGTCGCCGATGCCACCGGCATGACCTTCGCCGCCTTCGGCGAAGAGACGCGGCGGCGCCTCGGTAAATTCGGCGTTCCGGGGACCAGTGTCGACAACCCCATCGATATCCCCGTGTGGGGCCTGAAAAGCGACGACACCTTCATCTTCCACGAGATCGTCGAACTGCTGGCCGGCGACGCGGCCGTGGATTCGATCATCGCCTATGTGGAGATGAACTCCGTTTTTGAGTTTTCCGACGAGGTGGCGGAGGGAGAGGCCGAAATGGAAGCCATCGTCCAATCTCTGCTGCGCGCGGACACGGCGGGCATCGCGTTGTCGGCCGTCCTGCGCACCGCGGGCGACAGGGTCCAGGACGATATACTCCGGAATGCCCGGCCGCGCTTGCTCAAGAACGGTATCGCCGTCTACCCGACCACCGCCCGCGCCATCCGGGCCCACGCCCGCATCGCGGCGCTATCGGCAGGCCCGTAGCCGGGCCGGCGCCGGGCGCACCGGGGCGCCGGCAATCGGCCTGACTTCCAATTCATCCGACGGACCATCGCGCGCCGTCTCCGCGTGCGACCGCACAGGTCACGCCGTCACGCGCGATCCGGGGCAGCAGCAGGCGCGCATTGCGCCCGGCGGCGACGAGCGCCGCGGCTTCCGAAACCGCTGCCAGACCGGTTGCTTCCTCGGCCGCCTGCGAGAGTGTGGCGCACAAGGGCTGGACGGCATCGAGCTCCGAACGGTGGACCAGCTTTACCGGCAGGCCCAACTCTTCAACCGCCCGAACGATGCCGGGCTCATCCGCCTTGAATGCCGGTACGGCCAGTGCATCGACCGTCCCGGGCGCCAGTCCGGCCTGCGCCAAAGCCTCTTCGACCGCGGCGCCGATCCGGGCCGCCGGACTGTCGCGCCGGCATCCGATTCCGACGGCGATCACGGCTTTACCGCCCGCAACTGGGTGACCGTCATCGCCGGGCGAAAGCCCTGCAGGCCGCCGATCCGGTCGAGCCGCTCGACCGACAGCCGGGTCAACGTAGCGTCATTCTCCTTTACGAAAGCGCTGAGAACCCGATCGCTGTCCAGCGTAACGCTATTCGCCACCAGCCGGCCGCCGAGGGGCAGCGCACGCCAGGCAAATTCCAGCACCCCTTCGCTGGCAATGCCGCCGCCGACGAAGATCGCATTCGGCGCCGGCAGGCCGCTGAGCGCGCCCGGCGCCGCGCCGGCGACGATTTCAAGACGCGGCACGCCGAACGCCGCGGCGTTTTTCCGGGCGAGCGCCGCCCGATCCGCACGCCGCTCGATGCCGACGGCGCGGTTCGCCGGATGGGCCAGCAGCCATTCGATGGCGACCGAGCCCGAGCCGGTCCCGATATCCCAGAGCTGTTCGCCGGCCCGCGGCGCGAGGCTCGACAGTGTGACCGCGCGGATTTCGCGCTTGGTCAGCATGCCGTCGGTCTCGAACAGAGAGTCGGCGAGGCCCGCACCCGCCGAGACGACCCGCGCGTCCGGCGCCGCCTCGACGGCGATCGCCATCAGATTGAGCCGCGCGATGTCCGCCAGATCGAAGGCTTCGGCGCGGCAATCGCGGACCCTTTCGTCCGGTCCGCCCAGCGCCTCCAGCACGGTCATGCGGCTGGCGCCGAAGCCGCGCCCGGTCAGCAATCGCGCAACGACCTGCGGTGTCGTAGCGTCGGCGGACAGGACGAAAACCCGCCGGTTCGGCTGCAAGTGCGGCAGCAGCGTTTCCGGCGGCGGGCCGCACAGCGAGACGATTTCGGCATCCTGCACCGCCCAGCCCAGCCGGCCCGCCGCCAGGGCGAGGGACGACGGCGCCGGAAAGACCACCATTTCGTCCGCGGCAATACTCTCCGCCAGCACCGAGCCGATGCCGTAGTGGAACGGATCGCCCGACGCCAGGACCGCAACCGGGCTGCCTTTCAGCGCCGCGATCTCGGGGATGGCGTCGCGGATCGGACTCGGCCACGGCACCGCCCGACCCTGGATCAGGCTTTCGACCAGGCGCAGATGACGCCGGCCGCCGTACACTACAGCGGCTTCGCTGACCGCCCGCCGCGCCGCCGGGCTCAATCCCTCGACACCGTCCTCGCCGACTCCGATAATCGACAACCACCGCCGGACCGCAGCGGTTCCGGCGCCGGGGGTATCGGCGGGCGCGGGAGACGCGGACGGTGTCACGGCTGACCATCCTTCTGCTCGGCGGTACCGCCGAGGCGAGCGCCCTGGCGCAGCGCATCGCGGAAGACAGCCGGTTCGACGGCACCCTCTCGCTCGCCGGCGTCACCCGGTCGCCCAAACCGTCGCCGCTCCAAACGCGCACCGGCGGCTTCGGCGGCGCAGACGGGCTCGCCCGCTACCTTCGCGATCAGAACATCGATGCGCTGATCGACGCCACCCATCCCTTCGCCGCCGCGATGTCGGCCAACGCCGCGGCCGCCGCGGCAGCAGCGTCCGTGCCCGCCATCGCCTTGCTCCGGCCGGCCTGGCGGGAACAGCCGGGCGACCGCTGGATCCGCGTGCCGGACATGGTCTCGGCCGCCGCCGCGCTGGGGCCGACCCCGCGGAACGTGTTTCTCACAGTCGGCCGTAAGGACCTGGCGCCCTTCCGTGCCGCGCCGCAGCACCGCTACCTCGTCCGCAGCGTCGATCCGCCACCGCCGAACCTGCTGCCCGAAGACGCAGTCTTCATCGCCGCGCGCGGCCCGTTCGCGCTGGAAGACGAAGAGCGTTTGCTGCGCGAGCACGGCGTCCAGACCCTCGTCACCAAGAATTCCGGCGGCACGGCGACCGCCGCCAAGCTGGCCGCGGCGCGGCGCGCCGGCCTGCCCGTCGTCATGATCGATCGCCCGCCAGCAAACGGGCCGGCCGTCCCGACGGTCGAGGAGGCCTGGGAATGGCTGGTTGCGCGTCATCGGGACGGCGCCCCGGCCTGGCGCGGCGTGTAGACCCAGACGCCCTCCCCGGCCCGCGGAATGCTGCGCGTCGCGCTCGATCCGACGATCACCAGGGTGCGCATGTCCGCCATCTCCGGCGCCGCATCGGTGAGCGTCGTGACGACGATCGCCTCGTCCGGCCGGCTGACCGCCGTCGCGAAGATCACCGGCGTATCGGGCGGGCGCAGTTCGCGCAGCAGGTCCAGCACTTTGCCGAGCTGCCAGGGCCGCGCCTTCGAGACCGGATTGTAGAAGGCCATCACGAAATCGGCCCCGGCGGCGGCGCGGACCCGGTGCAGGATCGTCTCCCACGGTTTCAGATTGTCGGACAGCGAAATGGCGCAGAAGTCGTGGCCGAGCGGCGCGCCGGCCCGGGCCGCCGCCGCGGTCATCGCCGTGACGCCGGGCACGACCGAAATCCCGCAGTCCGGGCTGCCGTCCGCCTCAATCGCCTCGAACAGGGTCGCCGCCATGGCGAACACGCCGGCGTCGCCCGAAGACACGATGGCGACCGTCTCCCCTTCGGCTGCAAGCCGCAGCGCCGTGCGGGCGCGGTCCAGTTCCTCGCGATTGTCCGAGGCGTGGACGACCTGACCGTCGCGCACCGGGATGCGCGCCAGATAAGGGCCGTAGCCGACCAGATGGCGCGCGCGCCCAAGGGCTTCGGCCGCAGCCGGCGTGCGGTGGCAGGCGTCGCCCGGCCCCAGTCCGACCACATAAACATGCCCGCTCACGAGGTCGCCCGCCCGGTCGGCACCAACACCAGCGAAAAATAGGGCGAGTCGTCGGTCGGCATGTCCGGGAGCCGGACGATGCGTTCGTCGGGCGTCGAGCCGTTTTCCACATAGACCGCGCGGTCGCTCAGCCCGGCCCGGTCGAGCGCCCGCCGGACTTTCCCGAGATGCCGGCCGACTTTCATAATGACGGCTGCGTCCGCAGACTTGAGGCGCCTGGCAAGCGTATCTTCGTCCAGGGTGCCGGCGAGCACCGAAAGGCAATCGTCGCCGCGGGTCATCGGCAGGCCGGCCCGGCTCCAGCAGGCCGCCATCGCCGTCACGCCGGGTACGATCTCGATTGCGTACCGCGCTGCCAGCCGGTCGTGCATATACATGAAGGAACCGTAGAACAGCGGGTCGCCCTCGCACAGCAGCGCAACATCGCGTCTGTCGTCCAGTGCCGCAGCGATCCGTTCTGCCGCATCGTCGTAGAACGCCGCCATCGCGTCCCTGTATTCGTCCGAGCGCTTCGGAAATTCGGTCGTGTAGGGGTAGGTGAAGCGCAGTTCCTCGGCATCCGGGGCAAGATAGCCGTCCGCGATGCGCCGGGCATGGCCCGTCTTGCCGGACTTCGCGAACCAGGCAACGACCTGCGCGCCGCGCAGCAGGCGGGCCGCCTTGATCGTCAGCAATTCCGGATCGCCGGGCCCGACCCCGAGGCCGAGCAGTTTCCCCGCACCGTCCATACCCAAATCGTTCAATCCGGCCCGCTCATTCCGATCGGATCATTCACGGTCGCTCGCCAGCGCGTTGACCGCCGCGGTCGCCATGGCGCTGCCGCCGCGCCGGCCGCGCACGATGAGATGGGGCAGGTCCGGCCGCGCCGCCAAGGCTTCCTTGGACTCGGCCGCACCGACAAAGCCGACCGGTACGCCGATCACCGCCGCCGGCGCCGGCGCCCCTTCGTCCAGCAGTTCGAGCAGGCGGAACAGCGCCGTCGGCGCGTTGCCGATGGCGACAAGGGCGCCTTCCAGCCGGTCGCGCCACAGGTCGACCGCCGCCGCCGACCTGGTCGTTTCCATACGCTTGGCGAGATCCCGGACAACGGGTTCGTCGAGCGTGCAGACGACCTCGTTCCCGGCCGGCAGGCGCGGCCGGGTGATGCCACTGGCAATCATGTTGGCGTCGCACAGGATCGGCGCTCCGGCGTGCAGGGCCGCGCGCGCGGCTTCTGCGAAACCCGGCGAGAATCTCAGGTCGCCCGCCAGATCGACCATGCCGCAGGCGTGGATCATGCGCACCGCCACCCGCGCCTCGATCCCGGACAGGCCGGAAAGGTCGGCTTCCGCCCGGATCGTCGCGAAGGACTGTTGGTAAATCGCTTCGCCGTCGCGACTGTAGTCGTAGTACCGCGCCACGTTGACCGTCCCTATTCTGCCACGGTCCCGGCGAGTTGCCGAACCGGGGTTTCGCAAACCGCCGGAATCGGGACGACCGGATTCGGGGCCGCCAGGGCCTCCGCCGCGGCTTCCCGGGTCAGATATGTGCGTCCCGGCGCATCGCCCGCCCGTCCGTTCCGGACAAGATTGTAACCGCCCGGCGTCGCGACCAGCGCCACGGCAGCCGGTGCCGGATGGGCGCAGCCTTTCGCGCAGCCGGAAAGGTGGAGCACTCCCGTTCCCGGCAACCCGGCAGCGGCCAGGAAGGCAGCGTCGGCGCGGGTGTCGGCGTGCCCGCTCGCACAACGCGGCCGGCCGGCACAGGCGACGATCCTGCGGCGCGGATCGTTTGGTTCCGCGACGAGCCCGATATCCGCGGCCGCTGTTCGGAGGTCGGCAGCATCCGCCGGCGAAACGCCCCACAGGACAAAGGATTTCCAGGGCGTTACCCGGATCGTGCCATCGGCATAGCGCCGCGACAAACCCGCCAGCGCAACGAGACCGTCGGCTTCCATGCTGCCGAACGGCGCGGCAATCGCGAAATACCCCCATGCCGCATCCCGCACCGGAGCGAAGCCGGCCGGCGGAGGTTCCGCCGCTCGCGGCGGTCCGGATTCCGCCAGCCGGACCCCGTTCAGGCCCGCCGCCTCGAAAACGGCATGGGCGCCGCAGGCGGCGACCATCGATTTCATGCGCCGGGGCGCGGAAATGGCCGCCGCGTCCTGCGCCCCCTTTCTCCAGGCCAGAAATGCCGTCAGCAGCCGGCGGACCGCGTCTTCCACCGCATCTTCCGGCAGGCGGAGCACGCGGTCACCGCCGGCCGGCTCGACCGTCCGGCGGTTGCCGTCGGCCCGGATCGCGATATCGGCCGTGCAGCCGGCGAGCGGCAGGGCGACCCCGGCATCGACCAGAAGGCCGAACTTGTCCGGCAGGGCGTGGAAAGCCGGATCGGATTCCAGAACCGCGCTCAGCCGGTGCGCCAGCGCATGCGAATCGAATCGCGCGGCGGGATCGTCCGGCCCCAGCGGATCGGCGAGGACGTTGCGCACTGCCTCCGCCTCCGGCTTTGCGGCGGCGAGCCCGATCCCGGCCATCGCTGCAGCGAATCCGTCGACCGTGCCGTCCGTCAGGCCGCGGACCTGCAGATGCCCCCGGTTGGTCGGCTCTATCATGCCGTTGCCGTAGCGCCGGGCCGCCTGCGCCACGGCCTCCGCCTGCCCGGCCGTCAGCGTCGCCGCGCGCGGCTTGACCCGCACCAGCAGACCGTCGCCCGACTCCATGGGCGTCAACAGGGACGGGCACCAGCCTCTGGCCGCGCTTTCGATTGACGGGCCGGTCATTCGACGTCCCCGCGCAGAATCGCCGCCGTCGAGTTGCGCCTTGGCTGCCACAGGCTGCGGTCGAGCGCCTCATTGAACCGGCCGATCATGGCGCCGCGCGCCGCCGGGTTGTTCTCCCGCAGGAACGCATCGACATCGCGGTCGCCCAGTGTTGCGTCGAAGATCAGGTCGAACTGGCGGTCGAGCCGGTCCGGCATCGTCGCGGCGAAGGCGAACACGCCGTCAAGCGCACGCGCAATCTCGGCGCCGCCGCGATAGCCGTGGCGCATCATGCCCGCGATCCACGCCGGGTTGGCCGCCCGCCCGCGCACGATTCGGACGATTTCCTCGGTGAGGGTCCGGGCCTGCGGGTTTCCGGGGTCGGCGGTATCGAGGTGATAGACGCCGGGTTCCGCGCCCAAACGGTTTGCCGCGGCGAGGAAACCGCCTTCATGGGACGCGAAATCGGTCGAATCGAGCAGATCGACGTCGCGGTGATCCTGGGCATGGATCAGGGCGTCGGCATTGCGCACCCGGTCGGAAAACCCTTCGGGATCGGGCCTGCCGTCGAGACCCTGTCCGTAGGCGCTGGCCGACGCGGCGAGATAGCTTTCGCCCAGGTCTTCGCGCGCCGACCAGATGCCGCTTTCGATCAGCGGGGACACGCCCGCGCCGTAGGCGCCGGGAGCCGATCCGTAGATGCGCGCGGTGGCCTTGCGGAAGGCGGCTTCGTCCAGATCGCCCGCGACACCGGCCAGCGGATTGATCTCGGCGCTTTCCTGGCGCCGCCCGATCGCCCGCACCACCGCGTCGAACATCGCGATCTGCGCTTCGAAGGCGTCGCGGAACAAGCCGGAGACGCGCAGGGTCACGTCGACCCGCGGCCGGCCCAGCCGGTCCGCCGGGACGATCTCGAAGCCGGTCACCCGGCCGGCGCCTTTGTTCCATACCGGCTCGGCGCCGACCAGCACCAGCGCGAGCGCCAGGTCCTCCCCGCCGGTGCGCATCGTGGCGCTGCCCCACAGGTCGATCATCAGCGCGCGCGGCCACTCGCCCGTTTCCTGCAGGTGCCGGCGGATCAGTTCGTCAGCGGTGCGCCGGGCCAGCACCATTGCCGAATGGGTCGGCACGGCGCGCGGATCGACGGTGAACATGTTGCGGCCGGTCGGCAGCACGTCGCCCCTGCCGCGGGTCGGCGCGCCGGACGGACCCGGTTCGACGAACCGGCCGTCGAGCGTATCGAGCAGCGCGCGGCGTTCCGCGGCGGCGCAGGCGTCGAGCCGCGCCTCCAGCCCGGCCCGCCGCGCGTCCGGCGCATGCCGCTGCAACGCCGACAGCAGCGCCGCCCGGCGCTCTGCCGCCGGAACCCAGCCGAAGACATGCAGCCCATCGCGGATCTGCAGGTCCTTGACGTCGCACAGATAGGTATCGAGCCGGGCCAGCCGGTCGTCGTCGGACAGGTCGTCGCCGGCGCCGCATTCTTCCAGCAGGCCGAGGGTTTCCGCCCGCTCCAGGATTTCGCCACGCAGCAGGCCGGTGCGCCGCCGGTCGAGACCGTCCGCGCCGGCATATTCGTCGATCAGCCGCTCCAGTTCGAGGCCGGCGCCGTGGCTGCCGGCGGCTTTCAGCGGCGGGGTCAGATGGCCGATCGTCACCGCGCCGAGCCGGCGCTTGGCCGCCGCCGCCTCGCCCGGATTGTTGACGATGAAGGGATAGGCGACCGGGATGCCGCCCAGGAGCGCCGCCGGAAAGCACGCGTCCGACACCGCGACCGCCTTGCCGGGCAGCCATTCCAGCGTGCCGTGCGCGCCGAGATGGATCATGGCGTCGATATCCTCGACGCAGCGCAGCCACAGGTAGAAGGCGACATAGGCGTGGCGCGGCGGCACGTCCGGATCGTGATACAGCGCCTTGCGGTCGGCCGGCCGGCCGCGGTCGGGCTGGATCGCGGCGACGATCCGGCCGTAGCGCCCGTGGCGCAGGCAGAAACGGCCGTTCTCGACCGCGGGATCGTCCTCCGGCGCGCCCCAGGCTTCGAGAATTCGCGCCTGCGCCGCTTCGGGCAGGGTGGCGAACAGCCGGCGATAGGTCGTAACGTCGAGAACGGGGCGCGGCGGGCCGTTGCACAGGTCTTCGACCAGATCGAGCGCCGACACGCCCGATTTCGCGTCGTATCCGGCTTCGCGCAGCAGATCGAGGATCCCGACGCCGCTCTCGATCGTATCGAGGCCGATGGCGTGGGCGAGCTGCCCGGCGGCCGGGTAATCGGACAGCACCATGCCGATCCGCCGCCCGCCGCGCGGACGCTGCGCCAGCCGGACCCAGCGCACGGCCTGTTCCGCAGCCAGCGCGATTCCCTGCGGATCGGACGCATGGCTCGTCCGGGCGTATTCCAGACGGTCTTCGCGAATGTCCTCCGACTTGAAAGAGATCGCCGTGGTCGAGAGCCGGCCGTCCAGTTCCGGCAACACAATCTGCATGGCGAGGTCGGACTGGGACAGGCCGCGGGCCGAGTCGGCCCAGGCAACGCGGGACGATCCGGCCAGCATGAGCTGAAGCACCGGCACGCCCGCGGCGTCGAGCGGCGACCCCGCATCGTCGCGCCGGGCGGAAAACGCCGTCGCGTTGAGCACAAGATCCGGCCTGAGGGCCAGCATGCGCTCCGTCACGAAGGCGGCGGTTTCCGGCTCCTTGAGGCTGTTGACATAGAGGCCGACAGTCCGGATTCCGCGTTCCGCAAGCCGCGCCGCCAGATCTTTGAGCGGCGCAATGTCTCCGGCCAGCAGATAGGCGCGGTAGAACAGGAGGGCCGCCGTCGCCGTGCAGTGTTCCGGATCCGGCGCCAGCGCCTGTTCGCCGAACGCCGGGACCGGCCGGAGGCGCGTCTTCGGCGCGGGCCGCAGGCCGGCGAGATGCGCCATGCGCGCCAGCGCGAGGCCGACATTGTGCGGGCCGCCCTCGGCGAAGCAGCGGTTCAGCCGTTCCAGATCGGCCGGCGCGACCGTCGACAGACCGGCGAGCCGCGGATCGGGCCGCCCGTCGCCCGGCACCAGCGCAAGCGGAATCCCCCTTTCGGTGCAGATACGGGCGATTTCCTCGATGCCGTAGCGCCAGAAATCCAGCCCGCCGAGCAGACGCGCCGCAACCGCGTGCGACCGGGCGATCACCTCCTCGACATAGACGTCGACGGACAGCGGGTGACGCAATTTGCCGATATTGGCCAGCCGCAGTGACGGCAACGCATCGCCCAGTTCGCGGCAGGCCACGGTCGCGGCGGCCAGGTCGGTATCCGCGAAGGACAGGAACACCATGTCCGCCGGGCTCTGGCCGAGATCGACCGCAACGTCGATTTCGTCCAGGCTGTGGGCTTCGCGGAACAGGAGGTGCATGGGTCAGGCGGCAAGCGCCGCGGTAATGGCCGGGCGGTCCATGCCGGTCTGCCCGATGACGACCAGACGGGTCTCGCGGCTTTCTTCGACAGCCCAGGGACGGTCGTAGTGATGGTTGATCCGTTGCCCGACTCCCTGAACGGCAAGGCGCATCGGCTTGCCGGCGACCGCGGCGAAGCCCTTGATCCGGAGGATGTCGTGCGCGGCCGCAATTTGCGACAGGCGGTCGGCAAAAGCCTCCGGCGACGCGATTTCCCCGAGCGCCACGTCGAAGGATTCGAAGTCGTCGTGCTCGTGGTCGTCCTCGCCGTCATGGTGCGACGGCCGGGCGTCGAGATCATCCTCCGCCGCCGCATCGAGGCCGAGCAGGACCGCCGGATCGACCGCGCCTTCCCGGGTCGCGATCATCCTGAGCGGGCGGCCGGCCGACGCGGCGATCGAGTCGCGCAACTCCGGCAGCGTCTCCGCTTCCAGCAGGTCCGTCTTGTTGAGCACGACGATATCCGCCGCCATCAACTGGTCTTCGTAGAGTTCCTGGAGCGGGTTGTCGTGTTCGATGGAGGGGTCTTCCCGGCGCATCGCCTCGACGGCCTCCAGATCGTCGGCGAAACGGCCTTCGGCGACCGCCGGCCCGTCGATCACGGCGACCACGCCGTCCACCGTCATCCGCGAGCGGATCGCCGGCCAGTCGAAGGCCTTGATAAGCGGCTTGGGCAGCGCCAGACCCGAGGTCTCGATGACGATATGATCGGGCGGTTCGTCCCGGTCGATCAGCGCCTGCATGGTCGGCAAGAAATCGTCGGCCACGGTGCAGCACAGGCAGCCGTTGGCGAGCTCGACGATATTCTCCTCCGGGCAATCCTCGATCCCGCAACTCTTCAGCGTTTCGCCGTCGACGCCTTCGGCGCCGAACTCGTTGACGATGACGGCGAGCCGCCGGCCGTTCGCGTTGCCGAGCAGATGGCGCACCATGGTCGTCTTCCCGGCGCCGAGGAAGCCGGTGATGATCGTGGCCGGGATCTTGGCGGCGGAATAACTCATGCGCTCTCTCGCGGTTCGGGGAGATCGTCGGGATGGGCCGGCACGCGGGCGACGATGACGTCGCGCAATGACGGCGCGCGCTTCGACGGCATGACGACGCCGGTTTTCGATGCGGCGTAGACGAGCGCGTAGTCGATCACGTCGTCCGCCAGTTCGGCCGACAGATACCCGGCGAGATAGGCCCATTTACCGGGCGCCGAGACCGCCAGGCTGCAACCCTGCTCGCAGTTGGCCATGCAGGTGACCGGATTGACCCGGACCGAGGCCGCCAGACGCCGCGCACGCAGCCGGTCCGTAACCGCCCGGTGCAGCCGGGCGCCCGCGGTGTCCTCGCCCGGCGCGGCGGGCTCCTCCCCGGCCGGCTTGCAGGTCAGGCAGATATGCAGAACCGGGCGCCGGTCGGTCATCCTTATGTGCCCCTGTTGCACCCTGTCCGGCCCGGCTGCATCCAATTTGCGCCTAGGCTAAAGGCGTTGACGCGGCTACTTATGCGTGCGCCCGAAGGGGTGTCAAGCGAATGGCCGGGCCGGTTCCGGGCGGCGAATTCTGGAACCGCCGCGCCGAACCGCACGATCCGGGAGCGCCATGACTCTCGATAACCTCACTCTCGTCCTCGGGGGCGTGCGCTCGGGCAAGAGCCGCCATGGCGAGGCGCTGGTCGAGGCCGCACCGCCGCCCTGGTACTACATCGCGACGGCCGAAGCCCTGGACGACGAAATGCGCCGGCGCATCGACAACCACCGCAAACGGCGCGGCGACGGATGGCGGACCGTCGAGGCGCCGCTCGACCTCGCCGCCGCCCTGGATGCCGCCCCGGACGGCGCGCCGGTGCTGGTCGACTGCCTGACCCTGTGGCTCAACAACCTAATGATCGAGGATCGCCCGGTCGGCCCTGCGGAAGACGGACTGATCGAAGCGCTGGAACGCCGGAACGGCAGGACCGTTCTGGTTTCGAACGAAGTCGGCCTGGGAATCGTCCCGGAAAACCGGCTCGCCCGCGACTTCCGCGATGCCGCCGGCAGCCTGCACCGCAGGGTTGCTGCGGTCGCACAACATGTGCACTTCATGGTGGCCGGGATACCGACCATCGTCAAAGGAACGGAATGAGCGACAACACCCAAGACACGGCCCGCCACAAGGCGAAGATGGCCCACCGCAAGGCGGTCCAGGACGCCGAGGTCGCCTCGAAGCAGATCGAGAAGGGCCTGCTGATGGTCCACACCGGCACCGGCAAGGGCAAGTCGACCGCCGCCTTCGGCCTGGCGTTGCGCATGATCGGCCGGGGCCGCAGGGTCGGCGTCGTGCAGTTTATCAAGGGCGCCTGGTCGACCGGCGAGAAGATCGCGCTCGAGGCGATGGCGCCGGACATGGTCGAATGGCATGCGCTGGGCGAGGGCTTCACCTGGGAAACCCAGGACAAGGCGCGCGATATCGCGGCGTGCCGGAAGGCGTGGGAGATAGCCCTCGCCATGATGGCGAACCCGGACTTCGGCCTGGTAATCCTGGACGAACTGAATATCGCCCTGCGCTACGATTACCTGCCGCTTGACGAAGTTCTGGCGGGGCTCGCCGCGCGACCCGAGACGCTGCATGTCGTGGTGACCGGCCGCAACGCCAAGGCGCCGCTGGTCGAGGCCGCCGATCTCGTCACCGAGATGACTCTCGTGAAGCATCATTTCAAAGCCGGCGTGAAGACCCAGGAAGGGATCGAATACTGATGCCCCCCAAGGGCGTTTAAGGCAGGGCGGTCATGGGCGGAGCGGTCATGGGCCGGGCGGTCATGCTGCAGGGCACCGGGTCGAATGTCGGCAAATCGGTCCTCGCCGCCGGCCTGTTGCGCGCCCTCTCGAACCGCGGCCATACGGTCCGCCCGTTCAAGCCCCAGAACATGTCGAATAACGCCGCCGTGACGGCCGACGGCGGCGAAATCGGCCGGGCCCAGGCGCTCCAGGCGCGGGCTGCGCGCGTCGCCCCGAGCGTTCACATGAATCCGGTCCTGCTGAAGCCGAGTTCGGAGACCGGCGCGCAAATCGTGGTGCAGGGCAAGGTGACCGGCGACGCCCGCGCCCGGGAATTCCAGACCATCAAACCCCGGCTGATGCCACAGGTGATGGAGAGTTTCGCGAAAGTGCGCCGGGGCGCGGATTTCGTCGTCGTCGAAGGTGCCGGCGGCGCCTCGGAGACCAACCTGCGGGAAGCGGACATCGCCAACATGGGCTTCGCCGCCGCCGCCGACATACCCGTCGTGCTGATCGGCGACATCGACCGCGGCGGCGTGATCGCCTCGCTCGTCGGCACCGGGGCCGTCATCGCACCGTCGGACGCCGCCCTGATCGCCGGCTTCATCGTCAACAAGATGCGCGGTGACCCTTCCCTGTTCGAAGACGGCATGGCGGAGATTGCCCGGCGCACCGGATGGCCGGCCCTCGGGCTGGTGCCCTTCTTCGAACCCGCCCGTTACCTGCCCGCCGAAGATTCCTATGATCTCTCGGCTCGGAACGACGAGAGAAACGGCGACGCGGACACAGGCGGCGCGGCGGGCAAGCCTGTCCGGATTGCCGTGCCACACCTGCCGCGGATCGCCAATTTCGACGATCTGGACCCTTTGAAGGCCGAGCCGGCGGTCGAACTGATCCTGGTCGAGCGCGGCGCGCCCCTGCCGCCCGGCCTCGACCTCGTCATCCTGCCCGGCAGCAAGGCCACCATCGCCGACCTGGCCGCCCTGCGCGACGAAGGCTGGGACATCGACATCCTCGCGCACCGGCGCCGCGGCGGACGGGTCCTCGGCCTGTGCGGCGGCTTCCAGATGCTCGGCCGGACGATAGCCGACCCCGACGGCCTGGAAGGCCCGCCGGGTACTGTCGACGGTCTGGGACTGCTGGAGGTCGAGACCGTCCTGACCGCCCCGAAAACGGTCGCCGAAGTCACGGGTGAATCCGTCGAGGGCGGCACACCGTTTTCCGGCTACGAAATCCATATGGGCCGGACCTGCGGGCCGGATGCGGAGCGGCCGGTCCACCAGCTGTCCGACGGCAGGCCCGACGGTGCGCGGTCGGCCGACGGCCGGGTTGTCGGCACCTATGTGCATGGGCTGTTCGGCGGCGACCGGCATCGTGCCGAATGGCTGCGCAGCTTCGGCGCGAAGAGCGCTATCGACTCGCACGACGCCCTGGTCGACGAAACGCTCGACGGCCTGGCCGTCCATCTCGAGACGCATGTCGATATCGACCGGCTGATCGCTATAGCGCGATAGCGAGAAACAGGACACAGGCGGCAGCGATCTGGATCGCGCAGGCGCGGCGATACAGGCCCAGGGCCCGGCCGATATCGTCCGCCGTCGCCGCGGCGCGTCCGTCGCCCATCCACGGATCGTCGACGAAGGATTCGGCATACTGCCGCGGACCGCCGATCCGCAGCCCGAGCGCGCCGGCCATGGCGGCTTCCGGCCAGCCGGCGTTGGGCGAATGGTGGCGGCGGGCGTCGCGCCAGACCGCCCGCAGCGCACCGGCCGGCGATGCGCCGGGCATGATCGCCGCCGCCAGCACGATCCAGCCGGCGCTCAGCCGCGAGGCCGGCAGGTTAACCAGATCGTCGAGTTTGGCCGCAAAACGCCCGAACTGTCCGTAGCGTTCGTTCCTGTGGCCGATCATGCTGTCCGCCGTGTTGATCGCCTTGTAGGCCGCCGCGCCGGGCAACCCGAACAGGGCGCACCAGATCGCGGGCGCCGTCACGCCGTCGGAAAAATTCTCGGCCAGGCTTTCGATCGCGGCGCGGGCGACGCCGGCCTCGTCGAGGGTTTCGGGATCGCGGCCGACGATGCGCGCGACCTGTTTTCTCCCTTCCGGCACCCCGCCGAATGTCAGCCCTTCGCGGACCGCCGCCACATGGTCGTGCAGGCTGCGCTGCGCAAACAGCGACGACGCGAGAACGGCCAGGCAGAGCCCTGCGGCCAGCCACGGCAGAAGCAGGGTGGCGGCGCTCTGCAGCAGGGCCGCGACGCCAATCGAGACGATCAGCATTGCCGCAACGCACCACACACCGTTGAGGCGCCGCTGCGGATCGGGCAAGGTCGGCCGGTTCCAGCGGCGCTCGATTCGCGCGATGAGCGCGCCGATCCACATGACCGGATGGCCCAGCCGGCGGGTCAGGCTCTTCGGATAGCCGAACGCCGCCTCGACCAGGAGGGCGGCGGCCAGGAGAAGCAGATTGGTCTCGAACCACATTTCGGCAGTCATGACCCCCGCCGCAGCCGGACGGCCCCCGAACGGGCCGGACTCCGCCGCATGATTCGCCACGGCGGCGATCTCTCCCGTCTGCGCCGGCGGTTTCCCGACGCGCCGGAACCGCTGATCGACCTGTCGACCGGCATCAACCCCTTCTCCTATCCCGTGCCGGCAATCCCCGACACAGCCTATACGCGCCTGCCGGAGCGGGCACAAATCCGGCAGCTCAAGGAAGCGGCGGCGAAAGCCTACGGCGCACGCGATCCGGAGACGATCGCCGTCGCCGCGGGAACCCAGCTCATCATCTCGACCCTGCCCCGCATCCTTCCGGCGGCGCAGGTCTCCGTCCTCGCGCCGACCTATGGCGAACATGCCGCCGTCTGGTCGGCCGCCGGCGCCGCGGTCCTGGAAGGCGCCGGACCGGACGTGCTGCATTCCGGCAGCGTCGCCATCCTGTGCAATCCGAACAATCCCGACGGACGACGGCTGGAAGCGGCGGCGATCGAAACCCTGCAAACGCAAAGGGCGCGGCGCGGCGGCCGGCTGATTGTCGACGAGGCCTTCGCCGAATTCGGCGACGCGCACCTCAGCGCCGTTTCCCTCGTCCCGCTGCCGGGCCTGATCGTCCTGCGCTCGTTCGGCAAGGCCTACGGGCTGGCCGGGCTGCGCCTCGGCTTTCTGATCGGCGAGCGCGCCGTCGTGGAGCGCGTGGAACAGGCGCTCGGGCCGTGGCCGGTTTCCGGCGTCGCGATCCACATTTCCTGCATGGCGCTCAACGACGCGGCGTGGCGGCAGGCGACGGCCGGGCGGCTGACAACGGCCGGCGCCAGGCTGGCTTCGCTGCTGGCCGGATACGGCCTCGAATCGGTCGGGTACACGTCGCTGTTCCGCCTGGTGCGGCACCAGAAAGCGCCGGCCGTAGCCGACGCGCTGGGACGCGCCGGCATTCTGGTCCGCGACTTTCCGGACCGGCCCGACTGGCTGCGCTTCGGCCTGCCCGCGGACGAGGACGCCTGGACCCGGCTCGACGGCGCGCTCGCGGCAGCTCTCAAGAAATCACGATAGCCCGATCAGAAGCCGCGCTGCGTCAAAGGCAGGCCAGCAGGCCGAGATAGGCGCCCACTTCGCTGATCTGCTGCGTCGCGCCCAACGTATCGCCGGTATAGCCCTTCAATTTCGGCTGGAAGAACGCCCGGACCGCGACGTGGCCGCAGGCGAGCCCACCGAGCGCGCCGAGCGCGGCCACCGGCGATGCGACAAGCCCGACCAGCGCGAGACATGCCAGCGCCGTCGCTCCGGCAGCGACGTGCGAGGCCTGCGAAACCGGGCCGGCGACAGGGGTCGCCGTACCCGAGGACCGCACATAGCGGGCGGTCGCGATGACGATGACGACGCTCCAGCGGCTCAACCCGTGAGCGGCCACCAGAATTGCGAAGCCGGTCCACGGGGTGAGCCCGGTCAGGGCGAAAACCCGCGTCGCCAGGACCAGGCCGAGGGCCAGCACGCCGTAGACGCCGATCCGGCTGTCGCGCATGATCTCCAGCGCTCGCTCGGCGGTGCGCCCGGCGCCGATGCCGTCCGCCGTGTCGGCGAGCCCGTCCTCATGCATGGCGCCGGTCAGCAGCGCGGTGGCGGCCAGGGCCAGCACGGCCGCAGAGAACGGGCCGAACAGGCCGTATGACGCCGCAAAGACCGCGCCGCCAGCCAGCCCGACGAGAATGCCGACCGCCGGATAGTAGCGCACGGCGGCAGCATCGAGTTCGGGCGCGTAGTCGACGCCCTGCGCCGCGGGAAACCGCGTCAGCATCTGGCAGGCGAGCCGGAACAGGAGCCACTGCCGGGCGAGCGCGGACCGCATCCCACGCTCCCCGGCTCTAGGCCGGCCCGCTGACGCCGGCGCTCTCGAAACTCGCCATGTCCGTGAGCATCGCCGACGCCGCCCGGACGACCGGCCACGCCAGCAGCGCGCCGGTGCCTTCGCCGAGGCGCATCTCCAGGTCGAGGATCGGCCGGGCGGCGAGCGCATCGAGCATCGTCCGGTGCCCGTGCTCGGCAGAGCGATGGGCGTAGATCAGGGTTCGCCGGACAACCGGCTCGATACCGAGCGCCACGAGCGCCGCGGCCGTCGAAATGAAGCCGTCGACCAGAACCGGCCGGTTCGATTGCGCTGCGCCCAGCATGGCCCCGGTCATCATCGCGATCTCGAAGCCGCCATATTCCGCCAGCGCGTGCGCGGCACTCAGGTCCGGCGCGGTCCGCACTGCGGCGGCTTCGAGAATGGCTGTCTTGTGCGCCAGACCGGCATCGTCCAGCCCGGTGCCGCGCCCGGCAAGGTCCGCGACCGGGAGGCCGAGCAGCTTGTGGGCGAGGAGCGTTGCCGCGGAGGTGTTGCCGATGCCCATTTCGCCGAAGCACAGGACATCGGCCGGGCTGTCTTCGGCAAGCTGCCGGCCGGCCTGCAAGGCCTCGTCGCATTGCACCCCGGTCATGGCCGGCCCGGCCAGGAAATTCCCAGTGCCGGGCCCGATCCGGCGCCGGACGAGGTCCGGATGGTCTAGCGGTTCGCCGGCCACCCCGGCATCCACCACCCGGACCGATGCGTCGACAGCGGCGGCGAAGACATTGGCGGCGGCGCCGCGGTTGAGAAAATTGCGCACCATCTCGCGGGTCACGGCCTGGGGGTAGGCCGATACGCCCTCCGCCGCGATGCCGTGATCCGCTGCGAAGATCGTCAGTTCGCAGGAGTCGAGCCGTGGCGCGACGGTCCCGGTCGCGCGCGCCAACTGCAGCGCGACCGCCTCGACCTGCCCCAGGGCGCCGAGCGGTTTGGTCTTGCTGTCGATCAGGTCCCGGACGGTCCGCTCGAAATCGGCGTCCGGGCCGGCATTGCGATCCGTCATGGGTGTCGGCGGCGCCCCGTACCGTCGCGGCTCTTGCCCGCGCCCTGTTGTCCCCGCCCTATTGCCCTCTGCGGGCCATGAAGATCAGGCGCTCGAACTGGTGGACGTCCTGCTCGTTCTTGACCAGCGCGCCGTAGAGCGGCGGCAGGATCGTCTTCATGTCGTCGGATTTCAGCGCCTCGGGCGGGATGTCCTCGACCACCAGCAGCTTGATCCAGTCGAGCAGTTCCGACGTGCTGGGCTTCTTCTTGATGCCGGGCACCTCGCGGATGTCGTAGAACGCCTTGAGCGCCGCGCGCAGCAGGTTTTTCTTCAGGCCCGGATGGTGGACGTCGACGATCTGCTCCATCGTCTCGTGGTCCGGGAAGCGGATATAATGGAAGAAGCAGCGGCGCAGGAAGGCGTCCGGCAGTTCCTTCTCGTTGTTCGAGGTGATGATGACGATCGGCCGGTGCCGGGCCCGGATCGTCTCCCGCGTCTCGTAGACGTGGAACTCCATGCGGTCGAGCTCGAGCAGCAGGTCGTTGGGGAACTCGATATCCGCCTTGTCGATCTCGTCGATCAGCAGGACCGGCGCATCGTCGGCCTCGAAGGCCTCCCACAGCTTGCCCTTCTTGATGTAGTTGCGGATGTCGTGCACCCGCTCGTCGCCGAGCTGGGAATCGCGCAGCCGGTCGACGGCGTCGTATTCGTAGAGGCCCTGCTGCGCCTTGGTCGTCGACTTGATGTGCCATTCGATCAGCGACTTGCCGAGCGCCTTGGCGACCTCCTGGGCCAGCACGGTCTTGCCCGTGCCGGGCTCGCCCTTGATCAGCAGCGGCCGCTGCAGGGTCACGGAGGCGTTCACCGCCACCATCAGGTCTTCGGTCGCGACATAGCTGTCGGTGCCGGTGAAACGGATCTGTTCGGTCATCGAAGGGCCTGTAGTGCGGGAGAGGAAGCGCCGGCGGCGGCGTGGCCGAACCTGCGCGCGCACCCTAGGCGGGACCGGCGCGCCGATCAAGCGGCGGTCTGTCCGCCGGTCTTGAGTCGAAAACTGGCGGTCCGGGGCGGCAATCGGGCTATCGAAACGAGTTCGGGAGTTGTGCGAAGACTGAATTTAAATCGATAGAATTCGCGGTCAACAGGCGCGCGGCGGCGGTGATATTATTGCGGTATGGTTGTCAATCTTGCCGGATTCGTTGCGCTCGGCGCCATGCTGCTCACGCTGTTTACGTGGCTGCGCCAGGATAATCGTGCGCTGCGCGCCGAGATGCGCGCCGAAATCAAGGAACTTCGCGCCGAAATGAACGCCCGCTTCGCGAAGCAGAGCGAAGAAATGAACACCCGCTTCGAGAAACAGGGCGAAGAGATGAACGCCCGATTCGGGAAACAGAGCGAAGAGATCGGCCAGTTGCGTGATCGGACGGCGCGCATCGGCAAAGAGGTCGACCAGCTGCACGAACGGACGGCGCGCATTGGCGAAGAGATCGACCAGCTGCACGATCGGACGGCGCGCATTGGCGAAGAGATCGGTCAACTTCGCGAACGCACGGTACGCATTGGCGAAGATATCGGCCAGTTGCGCGAGCGATCGGCGCGCATCGAGGGTCTGCTGGAGGCAAACATACTGCGCGGCAAAAGGGGCGCCGCGCCGGAACCGCCGCATCCTGAAGCCGCCTGAACCCGCCCGGACACGCCTGCGGCGCCGAAGCGATTTCGGCGGCCGGGCCCCTTTCGCGGAGGACTGCCGGCGGCGCGGGCGCGGTGCGAGGAATAATATTTTCCAGAATACGAAATTATCTCTTGACATTTCCAATTTTGTTCTCTATTTGATCTCTTATCAGCGCCCGGAGTGCGTCTGCCGCAGCCCACAACAATATAGGGATAATTACCTTATTGCGATTAAATTGCATCTTTCCCGAGTGGATTTTTCCGGCAATTCCAAGGGGTTAGAAAGAACGGGCTGCAAAAAAATTGGAAAAATCAGACCGGTCTGTCCATTTTAAGTCGGCAAAAAACTGGCAATTTCAACCGGCCCGCGGCCCGGTCAAGGCCCGCCGCCGGTCTCCAGGACGCCGGTCTCCGCGCCGCCGGTCTCCGGGCCGCCGGACCCTTCCCGGCCGTCCACCAGGCCGGCCAGAATCTTCAGGATGGTCTTGACGCCGCGCATCCGGGCCGGAGCATCCTCCCAGTTTCGGCGGAAAAGCAGCGTCTGGTCCGGGCGCAGGGTCACCGTGCCGCGCTCGCCGGCGATGTAGGCGACCAGGGCGTCCGGGTCGGGAAACAGGTCGTCGTGGAAGGCAATCGCCGCGCCTTTGGGGCCGGCGTCGATCTTCGCGACATGGGCCGGATAGCAGAGCTGCTTGATCGCAACGGTCTCGATCAGGTTTTCGACCTCCGGCGGCAGGGCGCCGAACCGGTCGACCAGTTCGGCGGCGAAGCCGTCGAGGTCGGCGGGCTCGGCCAGGTCCGACAGGCGGCGGTACAGGCCGAGACGGGCGCCCAGGTCCGGGACATAGGCCTCGGGAATCAGCACCGAAGCGCCGAGGTTGATCTGCGGCGACCAGCGCGCCCGCGCGGGCGCAGCATCGGCATCCTCCCCCTGCCGCGCTTCGGCGACCGCTTCTTCCAGCATCTGCTGGTACAGTTCGATCCCGATTTCCCGGATATGCCCGGACTGCTCCTCGCCAAGCAGGTTGCCGGCGCCCCGGATGTCCATGTCGTAGCTGGCGAGCGAGAAACCGGCGCCCAGCGTATCCAGGGTCTGCATGACCTCCAGCCGCTTCAGGGCCGTGCCGGTGATCTTCCGGTCCTCCGGCAGGGTCAGATAGGCGTAGGCGCGGGTCTTCGAGCGCCCGACCCGCCCGCGCAGCTGATAAAGCTGGGCCAGGCCGAACCGGTCCGCCCGGTGCAGGACGATGGTGTTGACCGTCGGGATGTCGAGGCCGGATTCGATGATGTTGGTCGAGAGCAGGATGCGCACCTCGCCGTCGTAGAAGCGCGCCATGACCTGCTCGAGGTCCGCCGCCGCCATCTGCCCGTGGGCAATGGCGTAGCGCGCGCCGGGCGCCAGGCGCGTCACCCGCTCGGCCAAGAGATCGAGGTCGCGGATGCGCGGGCAGACCCAGAAAACCTGCCCGCCGCGCAGCAATTCCCGGCGGATGGCCTCCTCGATGACCACCGGATCGTAGGGCAGCACAAACGTGCGCACGGCGAGCCGGTCGACGGGCGGCGTCGCGATCAGGCTGAGGTCGCGCACGCCGGCGAGCGCCAGTTGCAGCGTCCGCGGGATCGGCGTTGCGGTCAATGTCAGGACATGGACGTCGGCGCGCAGCTTCTTCAACCGCTCTTTCTGCGCGACGCCGAAATGCTGTTCCTCGTCGACGACCGCCAGGCCGAGCGTGCGGAAGCGCACGGTCTTGCCGAGCAGGGCATGGGTGCCGACGACGATATCGAGGGTCCCGGCTTCCAGCTCCTTGCGGGTGCGCGCCGCATCGGACGGGCCAACGAGGCGGGACAGTTGGCCGACCCGGACGGGAAACCCCTCGAACCGCTCCCGGAAGGTCCGGAAATGCTGGCGCGCCAGCAGGGTCGTGGGGACGATCACGGCGACCTGCAACCCGGCCATGACCGCCGCGAACGCCGCGCGCAGGGCGACTTCCGTCTTGCCGAAACCGACATCGCCGCACACCAGCCTATCCATCGGCCGGCCGGACGCCAGATCGTCCAGGGTCTCGTCGATCGCACGGATCTGATCGTCGGTCTCGGCGAAGGGGAACCGCGCGGCGAACTCCCGGGCCGGGCCTTGCGATCCCTCCGCGACCGGCGCCTTGCGCAATTCGCGCTGGGCGGCAATCGCGATGAGCTGCCCGGCCATTTCCGCAATCCGGCCCTTCACCCTGGCCTTGCGCGCCTGCCAGGCCGTGGCGCCCAGCCGGTCCAGCGTGGCGGTTTCCGAATCGCTGCCGAAGCGGGACAGCACGTCCATATTCTCCGCCGGCACGAAGAGCGTGTCGCCGCCCTGGTAGGCGAGGCGCAGACAATCGTGGTCCGCACCGGCGGCGGCGACGGTCTCCAGCCCCTCGTAGCGGCCAATGCCGTGTTCGCGATGGACGACCAGATCGCCCTGGCTCAGCGTCGACAGTTCGGTGAGGAAAGCGTCGGTCCTGCGGTCTCTTCCGGGCCGGCCACGCAGCCGGTCGCCGAAGATGTCCTGTTCGGTGATGACGACCAGGTCGCCGCTCTCGAAGCCGTGGTCGAGCTCCGCCACGGCCAGGAACAGGCCCTTTTTCTGCCCGTCCCACCGGTCGATCCTTTCAGGCGACAGGCCGCCGGCCTCATTCAAGAGGCGGGCGAGCCGCTCGCCCGAACCGGCGCTGCCGGCGAGCAGGACCACCGGCCGGCCGGAGCGCCGCACCGACTTGATGTGCCCGCTCACCGCTTCGGCGACCGGGACCTTCTCGCTCGCCCGGATATCGGCGAAACTGCGGCCGGCGCGACCGGAAATCGGCGCATCGGGCATGTCGGAGGCCATCCCCTCCGGTGCGGCGAAAGGCGAGAACGTGCCGGCGTTCGTACGGCGGAGCAGCCCGGCCCACTCTTCCCCGTCCAGAAAAAACCGGCCGGCCGGCACAGGCTTGTAGACGAACTGTCCCGCCGATTTCGGCGCATCGTCCATATGGCTGCGCCGCGCCTCGAAATAGTCGGCGATCGTATCGAGCCGGGCGGTGACGGCCTCGGCCGCCTGAAAGTCGAGGGTGACACGCGCATCGGGCACATAGTCGAACAGGGTCGCCATGCGGTCGTAGAACAGCGGCAGCCAGTGCTCCATGCCGGGAAAGGCCTGGCCCGCCGAAACGGCCTCGTACAGCGGATCGCGGGTCGGATCGCCGGAAAAGGCCGCGCGGTAGGAATCGCGGAAACGGGTGATCCGCCGGTCGGTCAGCACCAGTTCCGATACCGGCCGCAGAACGACCCGGCCGCTCGACCGGATCGTGCGCTGGGTCAACGGATCGAAGCGGCGGATCGCCTCCAGGTCGTCGCCGAAAAAATCCAGCCGCACGGCGTAGTCCAGCCCCGGCGGATAGATGTCGAGCAGGCCGCCGCGCAGGGCGTATTCGCCCGGCTCGCGCGCGGTGCCGACGCGCCGGTAGCCCTGCCGGCGCAGATAGCGCAGCACCGCCGCCATCGGCGTGCGCTGGCCCTTCTGCAGGGCGACCAGCGACTTGTGGAAGGTTTCCGGCGGCGGCACGCGCTGCAGCGCGGCGCTCACCGTCGTAACGACCAGCCGGGGCTTGCGCCCGCTTCGCCCGGCCAGCCGCGCCAGGGTCGAGGCTCGGGCGGCGAGGATATCGGCGTGGGGCGAGGCGCGGTCGTAGGGCAGGCAGTCCCATGCCGGAAAACGCAACAACGCAGCCTCCGGCCGGAAGAAGCGGACCAGGGATACGATCTGGCTCAGGCGGCGATCGTCGGCCGCAACATTGACAACGTCGCCCTGTGCCGACAGCGCGGCCAGGATGCGCGCGTCGATACCGGCGGGCGCGCCGTGGATGACGCCCGCGCCGGACCGGTGCTGCAGCCGTTCCTGCGCCTCGGCCTCAGGCATGGCGGGTCCGTTGAAAGGCGATTACGTCGCACAGCACCGGCGTGTCGTAGGCCGGGTCCGGCGGTTCAAGCCCTACGATCCAGCGATAGACGTCGGGATCGGGCGCCATCAGCAGATCCTCATACTGGGCGAGCGCCGGGGCGTCGTAATCGGCCAGCCGGGCATCCGCGAACGGCCCGAACAGCAGGTCCAGCTCCTTGGTCCCCCGGTGCCAGGAGCGAAAGGTCAGCCGCCGCCGCCAGGTTTCGTTGTTTTTGTTATGTTCTGACATCAGGCCTGTTTGCACCCCGAAACCGGGCGTCCCCGCGGCACATTCCATAACCCGCAACGGTCGGCTCGTCACACGCGACGCATCGGCGCTCCGCCGTCGTCCGGCAGATTCGGCCGTTCGTCGGTGGCCGGGCGCGCTCTCGGCTCTTGCGCTGCGGCCCAAGCCTTCGGACACTCTCCCTTATGCGTCCGCAATCCCTGTTCCCGATCTTCGGCGATATCGGCGCGCTGCCGGGCATCGGCCCGCGGCTGAAGGGGCTGGTGGCGCGGGTCGCCGGGCCGCGCATCGTCGATCTGCTGTGGACCCTGCCGACCGGGCTGGTCGACCGCCGCCATGCCCCGATGGTCGCCGAAGCCGTCATCGGCGAAATCGCCACCATCACCGTGCGGATCGACGCGCACGAACAGCCGGGCGCGCCAAAGCGGCCCTATCGCGTCATCTGCTCCGACGAAACCGGCTTCCTGACCCTGGTCTTCTTTCACGCCAAACAGGACTGGCTGGAAAAGACCTACCCGGTCGGAGAGACCCGGGTGGTCAGCGGCCGGGTCGACGAGTTTGGCGGCGGCCGGCAGATGACCCATCCGGATTTCGCGGTCCCGGCGGCACAAGCGGACAGCATCCGGACGGTGCATCCCGTCTATTCGCTGACCCAGGGATTGACGCGCACGGTCATGAAGCGGGCGATCGACGGCGCACTCGATCGCGCTGCCGCGCTGCCGGAATGGGCCGATCCGAATCTGCTGACGCAGCGGCAATGGCCGGGCTGGCGCGAGGCCCTGCAACGGGCGCACCGGCCGGAAAGCGGGCCAGACCTGCTGCCCGACTCGGCAGCCCGGTCGCGCCTCGCCTATGACGAACTGCTGGCGACCCAGCTCGCCCTGCTGCTCGTGCGTCAGCGCCAGCGGCGCGTCCAGGGCCGTGTGCAGGCCGGCGACGGCCGCCGGCGCGCAAAGATCGCCGGCGCCCTGCCCTATTCCCTGACCGGTTCGCAGGAATCGGCGCTGGCCGAGATCACCCGCGACATGGCGGCGCCGGCGCGCATGGCCCGGATGCTGCAAGGCGATGTCGGCAGCGGCAAGACAGTCGTGGCGCTGCTGGCGATGGCGGCGGCGGTCGAGGCCGGCGGCCAGGCCGCGCTGATGGCGCCGACCGAAATCCTCGCCCAGCAGCATTGCGAGACGCTCCGGGGCCTGGGCGCGCCGGCCGGCCTGCGGGTCGAACTGCTGACCGGGCGGCTCAAGGGCGCCGGACGAAAGGCGCTCACCGCGGACATCGAAGCGGGAAACGTCGACATCGTCGTCGGCACCCACGCCCTGTTCTCGGAGGACGTGACTTTCCGCGACCTCGGGCTGATCGTCATCGACGAGCAGCACCGGTTCGGCGTCCAGCAGCGCATGGCACTCGCCGGCAAGGGCAGCGGCGTCGACATGCTGACCACGACGGCGACACCGATCCCCCGCACCCTGATGCTGGCGGCCTACGGCGATATCGACACGTCGAAATTGACCGAGAAGCCCGCCGGCCGCCAGCCGGTGGACACCCGCGCCATGCCGCTCGACCGGCTCGAACAAGTCGCCGCCGGTATCCGTCGCACGATCGACGGCGGCGCACAGGCATTCTGGGTCTGTCCGCTGGTCGACGAATCCGATGTCCTCGACGTCACCGCGGCGACGGCGCGGCACGCCTGGCTTCAGGATCGGTTCGGCGGGACCGTCGAGCTGATCCACGGCCGGATGAAACCGGCGGAGAAAGACGCCGCCATGCGGCGCTTCCTGGGCAACGAGACGGCGGTCCTGGTCGCGACAACGGTGGTCGAGGTCGGCGTCGACGTCCCGAACGCCAGCGTCATGGTGATCGAACATGCCGAGCGGTTCGGCCTCGCCCAGCTGCACCAGCTGCGCGGCCGGATCGGGCGCAGCGCGCGCAAGTCATCCTGCGTCCTGCTCTACGAGCCGCCGCTCGGCGAGACGGCGCGGGCGCGGATCGACGTGTTGCGCAAGACCGACGACGGCTTCGCCATCGCCGAGGAAGACCTGCGGCTGCGCGGCGGCGGCGAGGCGCTGGGCACCCGGCAGAGCGGCATGCCGGCCTTTCGGCTGGCGCGGTTCCCCGAGCACGGCGATCTGCTGGAGATCGCCCGCACCGACGCCCGCGTTGCCCTGGAGCGGGATCCGGAATTGACGGGGCCGCGCAGCGAAGCCCTGCGCACCCTGCTCTACCTGTTCGAACGCGAGGAAGGCGTGCGGATGCTGCGCTCGGGATAGGCGCCAATTGGCGGCGACTCCTTCGGATTCCTCCGGCCGGCACCTATATTCCAGAAACATCGGCCCATCCGCTGTGGCCCCGAACCGGGTCATGAGCGCGACAAGCCTCTCGGGAAGGAGACATGCCGGAGTTCCTGTCCGCCAGCGAACCGGCCATCAGGCTCGGTTTCTTTCTCGGCATCTTCGCCTTGATCGCGCTGTGGGAGATCGCCGCGCCGCGGCGGTCGCTCTCGCGGCCGCGCTGGCTGCGCTGGTACGGCAATATCGGCATCGTGGCGCTCAACACGGTCCTGGTGCGGCTGATCTTCCCGCTGGCGCCCGTCGGGCTGGCCCTGCTGGCGGCAGAGCGCGGCTGGGGCCTGCTCAACGCGGTCGCCCTGCCCTTCTGGCTCGAGGTCGCGCTCGCGGTCGTCGTGCTGGATTTGGTCATCTATCTCCAACACGTCATGTTCCACGCCGTGCCCGCCCTGTGGCGGCTGCACCGCATGCACCATGCCGACCTGGATTTCGACGTGACGACCGGCTCCCGCTTCCATCCGGTCGAGATCGTCCTGTCGGTCGTGCTCAAGCTGGCCGCCGTCGTCGTGATCGGCCCGCCGGCCGTTGCCGTGCTGATTTTCGAGGTGCTGCTGAACGGCACCTCCATGTTCAATCACGGCAACGTGCGCCTTCCCGCGGCGCTCGACCGGGCGTTGCGCTGGTTCGTCGTGACGCCGGATATGCACCGGGTCCACCATTCCGACATCCCTGCGGAGACCAACAGCAATTTCGGCTTCAACCTGCCCTGGTGGGACCGGCTGTTCGGCACCTACCGGGCGCAGCCGGCGCTCGGCCACGAGGGAATGACGATCGGTCTCGATACGTTCCGCGAATCGGGCGAATTGCACCTGCACCGGATGCTGCTCCAGCCCTTCCGGCGCGGCAAGGGCGGCTATGCGATCAACCGGCACCCCCGAAACGACATGGGGAACGTCAGCGGGAACGTCAGCGGGGACGGCGGCGGGGACGGCGGGGATACCTGACCCCCGCTACACCGAGCGCGTGAGGCCTCCGTCGACCCGGATATTCTGGCCGGTAATGTAGGCGCCGCCCGGCGAGGCCAGAAAAGCGATGGTGTCGGCAATCTCGCCGACCGTGCCGTAACGCTGCATCGGAATTTTCGCGCTGAATTCCTCCTGCGGCGGGAAGCTGTCGATATAGCCCGGCAGCACGTTGTTCATGCGGATGTTGTCGGCGGCGTATTTGTCGGCGAACAGCTTGGCGTAGGCGCCCAGCCCGGCGCGGAACACGCTCGACGTCGGGTATGTCGGCGACGGCTCGTAGGCGGCGTAGGTCGAGATGTTGACGATGGCGCCGCCGCCCTGGCGCTGCATAACCGGCGTCACCAGCCGGGCCGCGCGCGCGACGCAGAGGAAATAGACCTCCATGCCGGTGTGCCAGTCCTCGTCGGTAATCTCCAGGATCGGCGCGCGCGGGCCGTGGCCGGCGCTGTTGACCAGCACGTCGATCCGGCCCCAGGCCGCCATCGTCTTGTCGACCAGCGCCTGAAGGTCGTTGTTCGACCGGTTGGACCCGGTCACGCCGACGCCGCCCAGTTCTTCGGCCAGCGCCTCGCCCTTGCCGGAAGAGGACAGGATGGCGATCCGGTAGCCCAGTTCCGCCAGTCTGCGGGCCGCCGCGGCGCCCATGCCGCTGCCCGCCGCCGTCAGCACGGCAACCTTATCGTCGGCCATCGCAGCCCTTCTCCCCGGAAATCGTTTCGCCGCGGACCGGTTGTAGCGGAACAGCCAGGTCAGTCACCGGAAAAGTCGGCGCGCCGGGAAACACCCGATGCAGGGCGGCGCAGACTTCCCGCCCCGCCGCATCGGATGCGGCGGCCCCGGCGGCCCGGATCGCCGAGGGGCGACCGGTGGACGCCGCCCCCCGGAAGGAGCAGCGCCCAAGGCCGGTCTGTTGCCTACAGCTTCTGTTTGCGGAAGTCGAAGCGCGGCGGCAGCAAGGATTCCATTTCCGCGCGCGGGATCCGCCGCTTGACGACGAATTTGTCGTTCAGAACCTGGCTCATATAGCAGTCGATCATGCCGCTGTGATCCTCGCCGCGCAGCAGCTTGGCCCCTTGCGGATGCGCCAGGGAATTGTCCATCTCCAGGCCTTCAAGCGCCTGGATGGCGCCCGGCGTGTCCTTCTTGCGCTGCCAGCCCGACGCTTCGATGGCCTTTTTCAGCACGAAAAAGTTCTCGTAGGACTGCCAGGCATGGCTCTTCGCCATGACCCGGTCGGAGCCGTTTTCCTGGGCGTGGACCGGATCGATATTCATCATTTCGATGAATTTCTTGTGGTGCTCGTCGTTCTTGTATTCCAGCGGACGCGGGAAGTTTTCGAGGAAATAGACGTTTTCCGCGGCGCCGTTGATCGCCTTCGGATGGATCGCCTCGATCGTGCCGCTGACGGAGTACATCTTCATCTTCTCGTCGAGCCGCATCGCCTTCGACTGGGTATAGAAGGCGACCGACAACGCGCCGAAAAAGACCGAGAACAGGACCTCGGTTTCTTCCGGAATCTTCGCGAGATACGGCACCAGATCCTTCGTACCCAGCGGCACCGCGATCGGATCGTTGACCTTGCCGCCCATCGATTCGATCAGCTTGCGATGTTCCTGGTGATGACTGTGGCCCCAGGCATAGTCGGGGAAGATCATCGTCCAGTTCTTGCCGAGATTCTTGAAGGCCCAGGGAGCGCCCGCCGCCGCCAGGGCGTAGGTGTCGGTGCCGGTGCGGAAACTGTAGCGCGAGCCCCTGGAGCCGGTTGCCTCGGTCGCCTCGCCGGCGGAGAAATAGGGCGTCTTCAGTTCGGTCGCGATCGGGATCGACGCAAGCATGATGCCGGAATGGACGGAGCCGACGACGAAACGCGCTCTTGAGCGCTGAATCAGCGAACGCAGCTTGCGCGCGCCCGCAGCCGGATTCGATTCCGTATCGACCACCGGCACCTCGAGCTTCCGGCCGGCGATGCCGCCGCCCTCGTTGATCAGCGTCGCGGCAGCCTTGGCGCATTTGTCGTGCCAGTAGCCCCAGGACGAAAATCCGCCCGTCAGTTCGCATTGATGCCCGATCACTATGGGTCCGCTCTCCTTGGCGACGAGATCGCGGGTGAGCGACAGATAGGCGGTCGACGCCACCGCGCCGCCGGCCAGAGCGGTTTGCAAGAAAGACCGGCGCGGCAGTTCCGTCCGAACCTTCTTTGCAGTCGAATTGCTTTTCTCGAATTTGCGGGTCATTTCCTTACTCCCTAAAGTTTCTAAGCGGCCATACCGAGATACCGATGAATGACATCGGGCTGGGTCTTGAGGTCTGCAGCGCTCGACCGATGGACGATGGCCCCTTTTTCCATCAGGTAGATGACGCTGCAAATCTTGAAGGCTGTTACCAGATTTTGCTCGACCAGAAGAATGGATACGCCGGTCTTGTTGATCTTGCGGATTTCGGATCGGATTTCCTTGATCAGGATCGGCATGATTCCTTCGGTCGGCTCATCGAGAATCAGCAGTTTGGGTTGCATGACGAGGCAGCGCGCGATCGCCAGCTGTTGCTGCTCGCCGCCGGACAGCGTGCCGCCTTTTTGAGTCAGCCGTTCCTGCAATTGCGGGAAGCGATCGAAGATCAGGGCGCGTTGCTGCGCCGACGGTTCGCTCCTGAGGCCGAGAAAGAGATTCTCCTCGACGGTGAGATTCGGAAAAATCCCCCGCCCCTGGGGAACATAGCCGATGCCGTGAGCCGGCACCCTGTGTGCGGCGAGGCCCGTAAGGTCGACGCCGTCGAACGTCGCCCGCCCCGCCGAGGCCCGGACAAGACCCATGATCGCCTTCAGCGTCGTCGTCTTGCCGACGCCGTTGCGGCCCAGCAGACCGACGATTTCGCCGTCGGCGACATCCAGCGAAACGCCCTGGAGCACTTCCACCTTGCCGTAACTGGCGTGAAGGTCGCGCACCTCAAGCATCGGGATCGTCCTCGTCGTCCTCTTCCTCGCCGAGATAGGCTTCCCGCACAGCAGCGTTGTTCGCGATCTCGTCCGGAGCGCCCCGGGCCAGGATGCCGCCCTGCGCCATTACCGTGATCCTGTCGGCGAGATCGAACACGACCGGCATGTCGTGCTCGATGACGATAATATCGACCGACTCGGCCAGATGGCGGATTTTCTCGACCGTCGCCGCGGTTTCCGCCGGCCCCATCCCGCAGATCGGCTCGTCGAGCAGGAGAAGGGACGGCCCGGTGGCCAGGGCTATGCCGATTTCCAGCAAGGCGACGTCGCCGTAGGACAGCGTGCCCGCCGGGACGCTGCGCAGCCCGGAAAGGCCGGTCTGTTCCAGGATTTCGTCGACGCGCTCGGCGGTCCGGCCGAAGCGGGAGCGGCTGGCGAAGGGATGCATGACGCCCTGCCTCGCCTGCGCCGCGATCCACAGATTTTCCGCCACGGTCATCGAATCGAACACGCTCTTGATCTGCAGCGACCGGCTCATGCCGAGACGGCTGATCCGGTGCGGCGCCATCCCCGAGATATCCGTGCCGCGAAACCGCACCGTGCCGGAATCCGATTTGAGCATGCCGGAGATCGTGTTGAACAAGGTCGTCTTGCCGGCCCCGTTCGGGCCGATGATCGCGTGCAGCACGTCGGGTTCGAAGTCGAGCGTCACATGATCCAGCGCCACCAGGCCGCCGAAGCGCTTGGTCAGGTTGTCGATCTCCAGCATGGGCGCGGTCATGGGCGACCCTCACCGCGGACCTGCCCGGCGCCGGCGTCCTCTTCGTCCGGCCCGCGCCCTACGGCCGGCCGATCCGCGCGCGGCTGCGTCAGGCGGTCGAGCAGCGCATTCCAGAAACCCATCAGCCCCTTGGGCGCGAAGATAACCGTCAGGATGACGACGATCCCGACCAGAATGGGATAGTGCTCCCACATATTGGAAAGTTCTTCGCGGACGACGATCAGGAGCGCGGTGCCGACCACCGGGCCGAACAGCGTCCCCGCACCGCCGATGATCGTCCAGACCACGCCCTCCCCGGACACATGATAGAACATGTATGTCGCCGAAGCATAACGCCCGAACATGGCGAACAGGCACCCCGCCAGCCCGGCGAACGCACCGGCGATCACGAAGGCGGACCAGCGCAGGAAGTAAACGTTCAGGCCGATCAGGGAGGCGCGAACGTCGTTCTCCCGTACCGCCATGAGCGCCATGCCGAACGGGCTCCGGACGATCAGGAACTTCACGAAATAGGCCGCTGCTACGACTGCGAGAATAAAGAAATACTGCACCGTCTGGTCTGTGAGGCTGAGTTCGAAATCGCCGGCCTCCAGCATGGCCGGCATGACAAAACTCGTTCCGTCGTCGCCGCCGGTCAGCGGTTTCGCGCTCAAGGCGATAAAGTAGAAAATCAGCGAGAAGACGACGGTGATGATCGCGAAATAATGCCAGGTGAGCCGGACCGCGAGCGCGCCGGTGATCGCCGCCGTTCCGACGGCAACCGCCATGCCGAGCCCCAGGGCCGGCCAGAATCCGAGTCCGAGCTTGGCGATGCCGATTGCAACGCCGAACATGCCCATCCCGAAAAACAACGCCTGCCCGAAAGACAGCAGCCCGGCATAGCCGAACAGAATATTGACGCTTGCCGCGAACAGGGACCAGATCAGGACTTCGGCCAGGATATCGAGCCAGAATTCGTGTTCGAGCGCCTGCAGGATCCACGGCGCCACGATCAGCAGCGCCACAACGGCAAGCAGGACGGTACGGTCGATGCGCGCCTTCATCGCGTTGCGCCGGTAAAGAGGCCGTGCGGCCGTGCAATCAGAACGGCGCTCATGAGGCAGAGCGATACGATGCGCGCGACTGTCGGATCGGTGAAGCTGGTCACCACGCCTTCGGTAACGGCAAGAAGAACCGCGGCGGCCACCGTTCCCGGCAGGTTGCCCAGGCCCCCGATTATGACCGCCATGAAGCAGAAGGGCAGCACATCGACGCCGGTCTGGAAGTCCACCGTTGTGATCGGCGCGGCAACCGCCCCGCCGAGCGCGGCCATCGAAAATCCGAGAGCGAACGTCACCATGTAGACAGTGCGCGCCGGCACCCCCATGGCGAGCGCGGTGTCGCGGTCGAAGCGGACGGCGCGCATCCACGTGCCCAGCTTCGTGCGATGCAGGAAGGCGAAGAACACGAAGATAGCGACGACGGAAACCGCCGCCGCAAAGATCCGGTAGTAATCATACTCTATGCCGAAGAGCGGTATCGTTCCTTCGATCGGCGGCAGAATGCGTTTCGGGGCGGCGCCATAACCGGCCCGCACGACCTCCTGAATGATGATCGAAAGACCGAAGGTCGCCACGATGGAGAGCGCCGCCATGCCGCGGATCGGCTGAATGACCGAGCGCTCGACCAGGGCCCCCAGCAGGAAGCCCAACAGCGGCACGATCAGGAACGCGAGCCAGTAGTTCCCAGTCGCTTCGAGCACGAACCAGGTGAGGACCGTCCCCACCATGAAAAAATCGCCGTGCGCCAGATTGATGATGTCGAGCAGACCGAAGATGATCGACAGGCCAAGCGCGATCAGCGCAATGATCAATCCCCAGACCAGGCCGTTCAGGGCCAAGGCGATGACAAGATCCATTGGCCGGCTGCTTACCCGAAGCGCTTTCCGCTATGCCGGAACCCGCTTCCGATTGCGCCCGCGAGAGAGTTCAGGGTGAGATACAATTGGTAAAGTGTCCCCCGGTTTGAAAAAATGCGCGCAATCGAGGAATTTCCCGATCACCGCGCAAACGGTTCTCCGATTTGGAAAAGCTGGTTTGAACCGGCCCTATGCTGCCTGGACTGCGGCGCGAACCGCCGCCTCGCGCTGGGCCTGACGTTCGCTCGCCGCCGAACGGGCCGCCGCTTCGATGTCTGCGCCCGCCGCTTCCGGCGATCCGGCATCGAACGGCGGCTGCGGATTGTATTCTATTGCGAGTTGTATCTTTTTCGCGACATCCGGGCCGAACAGTTCGCCGGCAACGGTCAGGGCGAAATCGATCCCGGCCGTCACCCCGCCGCCCGAGATGATGTTCCCGTCGATGACGACCCGGGACGGGTCCGGAATCGAGCCAAACGCCGACAACATTTCCCGCGACATCCAATGGCACGCCGCCCGCCGCCCCTTCAGAAGCCCCGCCGCTCCGAGGACCAGAGAGCCCGTGCAGACCGACGTGACGTAGCGCGCGCCCTGGGCCTGCCGGCGAAGAAAATCCAGAGTGTCCGTATCCGTCAGCAGGGCGTTCATGCCGGCTCCGCCCGGCACGCAGACGAGGTCCAGCTGGGGACAGTCGTCATAGGTCACATCCGGCAGAATCCGCATTCCGCCGCCGGACCGCACCGGGTCGAGGGATTTCGAGACCAGCAGCACCTGGGTGTCGGGAAAATTGCAAAAAACCTCATGCGGCCCGGTCATATCGAGTTGCATAATGTCGGGAAAAAGCAGCAAGCCAATTCGAAATGCCATGTCAGGACCATCGATTTCCATCCACCCGACAGGATGATTCCACGATTTAGAAAGCCTTGCAACCTGCCGACTCCCAAGGCTTTGCAACGCTCCGGCAAATACGATCGCTTCGCCGATTCTCCCGGCCGCGGCGCGTCGACGGGACGTCTCCGACGAGCCTGACTCCGGCGAAAGATGCGTCCGCACGAATTCCGGTCGCCTTCGCCGGCGGGACTTTAGCGCGGTCCTGGTTTCCACCGGCAAAGCCGGCGGGCGCGGTCACTCGGCCGGAACCGGCACCCCGGCGGCGCGCGGGTCGCGGCCCTGGAAGACGCGCCCGAAATCGGCCTGGATGGCGATCAGCGACGGCACGACGAACAGGACCAGCAGGGTTGCGACCATCAGGCCGAAGACCAGCGTAATCGCCATCGGGATCAGGAACCGCGCCTGGAGGTCGGTCTCGAACAGGAGCGGAGTCAATCCGCCGATGGTCGTCGCCGAGGTCAGGATGATGGCGCGCAGGCGGTCGCGCGCACCGTTGGCAATCGCATCGTAGACCGGCTCCCCGGAATCGATGCGTTCCTTCACCACCGACACCAGGATGATCGAGTTGTTGACCACGATGCCCGACAGGCCGATCAGCGCAATCAGGCTGAGGATGCTCAGGTCGAAGCCCATCAGATAGTGGCCGAGCACCGCCCCGATGAATCCCATCGGGATCACCGACATGACGACCAGCGGCCGCAGATAGCCGGCGAACACCCAGGCGAGGATGATGAAGATCAGGGTGAGGCCGATGCCGGCGCCGATCTGCATGTCCTTGAAGGTGCGCCTCTGTTCCTTGTCGCGCCCTTCGAAGCGGTATTCGACGCCGTATTTCCGGGCGATGTCGTCCAGTCCGGACTTTTTCATTTCGGCGACCGCCTGCTGGGTCGTCATCACGCGGGTATTCAGATCCGCCGTCACCGCGACCTCGCGCAGCCCGTCCTCGCTCTTGACCCGGGCGAATCCCTGTTTTTCCCGAATGCTGACGACGGCGCCCAGCGGCACGAAACGGCCGTTGGGCGCGCGCAAATGCAGGCTGTGCAGCGCTTCCGAACTCAGCCGGTCTTTCGGAAAGCGCACCCGGACGACGACCTCCTCGTCGCCGCGGGCAAACCGCTTGGCGATCGCGCCCTCGAAGGTGTTGCGGACCTGGCGGCCGACGCTTTCCGTCGTGAAGCCGAGCGCCCGGCCGCGCGGGGTCAGTTCGAGGAGCGTCTCGATCTTGCCGTAAGGCAGATTGTCTTCCGTCGCCCGGACGCCGGGAATCGTCTTGAGGACGAGCTTCAGTTCCTCGGCCGCCTTCTTGAGTTCGACGGTCGAGGCGCCGGTCAGGCGGACATCGACATCCCGGCCCGGCGGCCCGCCGGTTGCCGACTTGATCTTCAGCTGCTGCTGCCCGGGCATGCTGCGAATCCGCTGTTTCCAGGCCGCGATGAATTGTTCTGACAGGATCGTGCGCCGGTCGGCCGGGACGAGCTGCACGAACATGCCGCCGACATGGCCGCCCCGGACCGGCGATTCGTTCGGCCGGGTGCCCAGGGGGTAGCCGATCACGCTGTAGCTGAAGCGGACCAGGCCGTTCTTGCCGCCGGTCAGGTGCCGTTCCGCGGCGCGCATGGCCCGTTCCATCTCCTCGACCATTGCCTTTGTGTGCGCCCGCGGCGTCCCGGCGGAGAACTCGACGGTGGCGAAGACGTTGTCGACCTCGGGATTGGCGAAGAAGACAAAATTCATGCGTCCGCCCGCAACGATGGACGCGGCGCCGATCAGGGCGGCGAGCGCCAGCGCGACGGTCGTATAGCGCCAGCGTATCGTCGTGCGGACGATCGGGAGAAAGATCCGCTCGCGGAAAAATTCGAACGCGCGGTCGAAGCCACGCTTGAACGCCATCAGGATGCGGACAAGCAGGCGAAGAGCCAGAACCAGGGGAATCACAGGCCAGAGCCAGACGAGCGGGATGCCGAACAGAGGCCCGAACCAGCGCGCCGGCCCGCGCCGCCGGGCGGTGAGCTCCAGCGCGTGGCGCATATGACCGGGCAGCACGAGGAAGCATTCGACCAGGCTGGCGATGATCACGGCGATCACCACCAGCGGGATCGTCCGGATGATCGAGCCGATGACGTCGGTAATCAGCAGCAGCGGCAGGAACGCCGCGATCGTCGTCAGCGCCGCGCAGAACACCGGCGTCGCCATGCGCCGGGCGCCCGCTTCGGCCGCCAGCTTGTTGTCGTAGCCCTGCCGGTGCAGCGCCTCGGAATGCTCGCCGACCACGATGGCGTCGTCGACGATGATGCCGATGGCCATGATGATGCTGAACAGGCTGACCATGTTTATCGACTGGCCGGACAGCCACATCACCAGCATCGTCGCCGCCAGCGAGATCGGGATGCCGGCAGCCACCCAGAAAGCCACCCAGCCGTTCAGGAACAGGAACAGGACGACCAGTACGATTATCAGGCCGGACGCGCCGTTCTCAAGCAGCAGGTTGATGCGGCTGCGGACCAGCTCCGCCTGGACGTCGAAACGCTCCAGTTTCAGGTTGGGCGGCAGGGTCGGGCCGATTTCCGCGAGATACCGGTCGACCTCGTCCGCCAGGATCAGGGCGTCGTCCGCTGGCGTGCGCTTGGCGTGCAGTTCGATGGCGCGGTTGCGGCCCCGCCAATAGGTCCGCCCGTCGTCGTCGAAGGCCTCCCGCACATTCGCGATGTCGCGCAGCAGGATTTTCTCGCCGCTCGCCAGCGACTTGATCTCGATCCTGCCGAGTTCCCGGGCCGATTTGACGTCGCCTACGCTGCGCAGCTGGCGTTCCGCCCGGCCCGCAACATCGCCGGACGGTACATCCTGCGTGATCTGGCGGATTTTCTGAGCAACCTCATTCAGCGTCAGTTCGAGGCGGCGCAGCGTTTCCGGCTTGATTTCGACTAGAATTTCCTCGTTGCGACCGCCGCCGATGTCAATCTTGTCGATGCCCCGCCGGAGCAGACCGTCGCGAATCTGCTTGGCGTAGACCTTGAGCGCGGCCTCCGAATACGGCCCGGACACCAGGATGCGCGACAAGGTATCGTAGCGTACGATGCGCCGGACGGTCGGCGTCTCGGCATCCTGCGGCAGGGTGGTGACCTGGCCGACCGCCGTTTCGATGTTCGAGAGCGCGCTCTGCATGTCCGAGCCCGCTTCGAATTCGACAGCGACCGAGGCCCGACCTTCGAAAGCCGAGGATTTCACCGCCTTTACGCTGTCGATAAAGCGGACTTCCCGTTCGACGGCCTGAACGATGTTGCTGTCGACATCGCTGGCGCTGGCGCCGGGCCATGCGACGGAGACCAGCACGACATCGATCCCGAAATCGGGAAAGAACTGCGTGGTCATCCGGTACAGGCCGAAGAATCCGGCGACCAGCATCAGCACCATCAGCAAATTCGCCGCCGTGCGATGACGCGTAAACAGGCCGATCAGATCGTTCTTGCGGCGGATATTGCGCGGCCCGTATCCGGTCTCGGACCGGGTGCTGCCGGGCTCCCCGGATCGGTCTGCCGAAGCGCTCATGGGGGCGTGGTCACTGGGTCTTGCGGGCAGACGCAGAGGGCACGTTGACCTTCAGGCCCGGCCCGATTTCCGGGAATGTCCGGGCCACGACCCGGTCGCCGTCCGCGATTTCGCCCCGCACCAGGATATCGTTGCCGACCCGCCCCGCCACAGTCACCGGCCGCCGGACCAGGCGTTCGTCGACCGCGATATACACGAACCGGCCGTCGTCGAGGGCGTCATCGGGCAGCCGGAACACATCCCGGTAGGTCGTATCCGCCATCCTGACTTCGACGAAGACGCCGGGCCGCAGCAGGGTCGTGGTGTCCGTCGCCTCTAACCGGGCGAAGAGGTTGACCCCGCCGCTGGCGCTCGACACCAGGCCGGAAACGCGGGCGATGGTCGCGGGAAAGGCAAAATTCCGGCCGCCGGTCTGCCAGACGACCGATGCGGGCCGGCCGATCACTCTGCCCTCGCGGACCAGGCGGCCGTACTGGGCGTCGCTGACCTGGAACTCGACCTCGAAGCGCCCGGCGTCGGTCAGGCGGGCGATCTTGTCGTTGACGCCGACCTTCTTGCCGATTTCGGTGAAAATGTCGCTCAGGAATCCGTCGAACGGGGCGACGAGCCGGGTATCGCGCAGGTTGCGTTCGGCGCGGGTGAGCGCCCATTCGGCGCGCGCGATGACCGCCTTCTGCTGCACGAGGCGCGCTTCCAGCGTCGCGGCCCGGCGGATGCGTTCGTCGAGCTTTTGCTGTTGGCTGCTCAGTGCAAGCTTCGAATCGTCGAGCAGTTTCGCGGTGCCGGCGCCGCGTTCGAGCAACGATTTCCGCCGGGCGAGATCGCGCTGACGAAGCTCGATCTGGTTCCGCGCGTGCCGGATCAGGGCCTTTTCGCCCTTCAGGTCCGCCTCGATTTCGGTCAGGCGCGCCTGCGACTCGGACAGCTGGGTCTTCCGTTCGGTTACCGCGATCCGGTAGTCGAACGGATCGATCTCGACCAGCAGATCGCCTTTTCGGACGATGCCGCCATCGGAGAAGGTCGTGGCGACGCGGACGACCCGGCCGGAGACCAGGGGCCGCAACTCGACATCACGCCCGGCGACGATATTGCCGTAGAGCACCAGCCGCGGCACGACTGTGGCCTTGGACGCCGTGACGGTGTCGATGAAATAGACCTTTTCCGCAACCGGCTTGCGAACGACCTCCGGCCGGGTGGCCATCATATACTGGAAGGCCAGGAACGCGCCGCCGAGGACGGCCACCGGGACGGCCGCCTTGAACAGCAGGAGGATACCGCGGCCGAGCGCGCGGAAAAAACCGCCCTTGCGCGTTCGGAGCGCGGCAGCCGCCCCGCTATCTCCCGACGGCTGAGCCGGACGGTCTTCTCGTTGAGCTTCGGCAGTCATGAGCGCCGACTTTCCTGAATTTGCGGCCGGGCAATCGGCTTGCGGACCGCGCGTTCGACAAATTGGTGAACGACCCGCGCATTGCGAGTCCGTCGCAGCTTTATACGGCAAGTTACGTCAAATTCTGCAATTTTTCCATTGCGTCGAAATCAGGAACGATGCGGCGGACAAGCTTCCTCCTTCGCCCTGCCGCCTTCCCGTCCGCCACGAAAGGGCTTGACCTTTGCGGCCGGTCGGGGTCCGTCTGGCGCTTCCGGACAGGAGCCGCAGCCAGCGATGACACGCGCGGAATTCGACGACGCCTTTCAGAGGCACATGACCTGGCTGCTCACCGGCGGCAAGGCCGGGGCGCAGGGAAATTTCCGCGGCGCGGCGCTCGACGGCTTCAACCTGCACGGCCATACGCTGGAAGGCGCCGACTTCGAGGGCTGCTCACTGCGCGGCGCCGAACTGATCCGGGCAGACCTTTCGCGCGCCAACCTGAGGGGGGCGGACCTGTCCGGCGCCTTCATGCACCGCGCCCTGCTGGTCGAAGCCGACCTGACCGGGGCGGATCTGACGGCCGCCGAGCTCAACCATGCCGATCTGGAACGCGCAAGGCTGGCCGGCGCCAACCTCGCCGGCGCCGATCTTCACGAAGCCCGGCTCGACGATGCGGATCTCGCCGGCGCCCGGCTCGACGGGGCAATGGTCGACGGGGCAATGGTCGACGGGGCCCTGGGCCTGGCCGGCGGGACTGCATGACGGCCGGCGTCCGGATCGACCGTCCCTTCGCCGTTTGAGGAGCTTGCATCCCATGACCCTGTACAGCCTGAACGGACATTCGCCCGACTGCCATGAAGACAGCTGGGTGGCGCCCAACGCCACGCTGATCGGAAAGGTATTCCTGGCGAAGGACGCCAGCGTCTGGTGGCAGGCGGTGCTGCGCGGCGACAACGAGCCGCTTGTCGTGGGCGAAGGCAGCAACATCCAGGATTTCGCCATGCTGCACACCGATCCCGGCATTCCGCTCACCGTCGGCCGGGACGTGACGATCGGCCATCATGTCACGCTGCACAGCTGCACGATCGGCGACGGCGCGCTGATCGGCATCGGCGCGACGGTCCTGAACAATGCGGAGATCGGGCCGAACTGCCTGGTCGGCGCCGGCGCGCTCGTCACCGAGGGCAAGGCGTTCCCGGAGGGCTCGCTGATCGTCGGGTCGCCGGCCAAGGCGGTCCGCCGGATGGACGAAAAGCAGATCGCCGCCATCCGGCTCAACACGACATACTATGTCCAGAACGCCAAGCGTTACCGGGACGGACTGAAGAAGCTGGCAGAACCGGGGCGGTAGCGCGCCGGACCGGCCACCCGGCCCCCTATCCCCACACCTCGCGGGCGACGTCGGCGATCAGGCCGAGCTTCGCCCATTGCTGCGCGGCGCTCAGTTCGTTGCCGTGATGGGTGCTGGAGAAGCCGCATTGCGGGCTGAGGCACAGCCGGTCCAGCGGCAGGAAGGCTGACGCTTCGTCGATCCGCCGCAGCAGGTCGCCCCGGTCCTCCAGGTCGCCGGTCTTGGTCGTGACCAGGCCGAGCACGACACACTTGTCGGCGGAGGCGTGCGCGAGCGGCTCGAAGCCGCCGGCGCGGTCGGTATCGTATTCGAGGAACAGGCCGTCGACGCCCAGGGTCGGGAACAGGGTTTCCGCGACGCGGCCGTATCCGCCTTCGGCGACCCAGCTGCTCTTGAAATTGCCGCGGCACATATGGGTCGTGACGATCAGGCCCGCCGGCCGGTCGCGCAGCGCCTCGTTGGTGACGTCGCGATAGAGGTGCAGCACCTCGTCCGGGTCCTCGCCGCGGTCGCGGAAGCCGGCGCGCTGGCTGTCGTCGCACAGATAGGCGAAGCTGACATCGTCGATCTGCAGGTAGGTGCAGCCGGCGTCCGCCAGCGCGGCGATCTCCTTCCGGTAGGCCGCCGCGAGATCGGACCAGAACAAGTCCATGTCGGTATAGGCCGCCGGATCGACGGCTTTTCTGCCGGCGCGCAGCTGCATCATGCCGGGACCGGGAATCGTGATCTTCGGCGTCGCGCCGGGCACGAGTTCGTCGACCGCCGCCTTCAGCCGCCGGAAGGCCTCGACGAAAATGCCGCCGTCCGGCCAGCCGACCCTGCCGATGCAGCGGACAAGCGGCGGCTGTTCGGCGATCTTGAACCCGCCGCCCAGTTCGGTGTGCCAGAGTTCCATGCCGTCGAACCCGGCGAGGAAATCGAGATGCCACCAGTCGCGCTGGTATTCGCCGTCCGTGATCGCCCGCAGGCCGGCGTCACGCTGGCCAGCCACGACATCGCGGATCGCCTGCCCCTCAATGCTGCGGAATTCGTCCTCCGCCATCCCTCCGGCCTGCCAACGCCGCCGGGCGTCCGCCAGCACCTGCGGCCGGAGCAGGCTGCCGACATGGTCGGCGCGGAACGGCGGACTCGTACGCTCGCTCATGCTGTTTGGTTCTCCTCAGCCAGGCCGCTGTCATAGCGGTACAGGCCGGCAATCGCCGCCTTCTGGGCCGCCAGGGCGTAGACGATATCGATGGTCGGCGTGTCGATACCGGCGATGTCGCCCATTTCGCGCACGGCATTGACGATAACGTCGAGTTCGACCGGCCGCCCTTGCTCGTAGTCCTGACGGGTCGAGGTCTTGAAGCCGGCCAGCGAACCGCCGAGATCGATGCGCGCCTCGGCCGTCATGCCGGGTTCGAGGCCGAAATGCATGCCGACCGCCGCGGCCTCCTCGAACATGTCCAGCATCAGCCGCCGGATGTCCGGCGTCGCGGCCAGGACATCGTTGATCGCTCCCGTAATCATGCTGATCGGCGCGAATGGCAGGTTGCCGAGCAATTTGATCCACACCTCCTGTTGAATGCGTGCCGTCGCTTCGGTGCCGATTCCGGCAGCGGTCATGGCGTCGGCCAGGCCTGTGACCCGCGAACTCAGGGTGCCGTCGGGTTCGCCCAGGATGAAGCGGTTCAGTTTGTTGTGCCGGATCAGGCCCGGCTCCGGCACGTCGCAGGCGATATGGATGACACAGCCGATCAGACGTTCCCGGTTGCCGAACCGGGCGAGCGCGCCGTCGCCGTCGACCGTCCGAAGCGTCAGGCCGTCATGGTCGCCGAATCCGTCGAACATCCACCACGGAATGCCGTTCATCGCAGTCACGACCGGCGTTTCCGGCCCCAGCAGCGGGCCGAGCACCGGCAAAATGCCCGGCAGGGACGGCGCCTTCACCGCAACGATGACACAGTCGTGCGGACCGAGGTCCGCCGGATCGTCGGAAGCCTCGACCGCGGCCGTTATCCGGCGCCCCTCGAAATCGAGGCGAAGGCCGCCGTCGCGTATGGCATCGAGATGGGCGCCGCGGGCGACGACCGAGACCTCATGGCCGGCTTCGGCCATCAGCGCGGCGATGAAACCGCCGATCGACCCGGCGCCAACGATGCAGAGCTTCACGCTACGACCTGTAGGACGGATCGACGGCGTCGACGGTCCGGCGCAGCGCGTCGAACACGTTCTGGCCGCCGCCGTATTTCCGGTCGAACTGGAGATTGACCCGGGCGCACTGCTGGCGGACTTCCTCGGCCAGCGGAATCGACGGGCCCGGTATCCCTTCGGCGGCCATCTGGATTTCGCAAGCCCGGTTCAGGGTCCACAGGCGGGCAAAGGCTTCGGCAATGGTCTCGCCCCAGCTCAGCAGGCCGTGGTTGCGCAGGATGAGTTGGCGCTTGTCGCCCAGGCTGGCGAGCAGGCGGACCTTTTCGCCGGGATTGACCGTGATGCCTTCGAAATCGTGATAGGCGACCTGGTTGTAGATCTGCGCCGAATAGAAATTGTTCCAGTCCAGCCCGGCTTCCTTGCACGCCACCGCCATGCCGGCGGTCGTGTGGGTATGCATGACGCAATGGGCGGTGGGGTGATGGCCGTGAATGGCGCTGTGGATCGGCAGGCCGGCCGGATTGATACCCCAGGCGCTGTCGCCGATGACGTTCCCCTCGAGGTCGATCTTGACCAGGTTGGACGCCGTCACCTCCCGGTACATCAGGCCGAACGGATTGATCAGGAAATGGATGTCGGTGCCCGACGCGCTTTGCGGCACCCGGGCGGTGATGTGGTTGAAGATCAGCTCGATCCAGCCGAGATGGTCGAAGATGCGGTAGCAGGCCGCCAGTTCGACTCGCATAAGCCATTCTTCTTCGTGCATGTGCGACGGCCGGTTGGCCAGGTCGTCCAGCGTTACGGAACCGTCCATCCTTGCCTCCTTACTGGACGCTCATCGTCGCCACGGTGCAGCCGACAGCGAAGATCGGGATCGGCGCGTAGAACAACAGCTCGCCGGTCGCGCCTTCCGTCGCCGCGGCGACCGTAATGAAGGTGCGGATCTCGAAGCCGCCGTGGCCAGCCTCGCGATACACCTCCTCGTCGGTATAGGCGAGCAGGTCGTCCTTGCGGTTGTTGACGAACTTGTCGAGGAAATCCCGGTCGAACGCTTCGTTGACCGTGCCGCTGTCCGGCGTGCAGGGCCAGTGGGAAATGCCGCCGGTGCCAATGAGCGCGATACGCTCCGGCGCCGCGTCGCAGGCCTCGCGCAGCGCCCGGCCGAACGCCCAGGTGCGGTGCAGCGGGGTGAGCGGCGGTTCCTGGCAGTTGATGTTGACCGGAACCACCGGCAGGTCGTAGCGCGGCGTCAGAAAATGCAGCGGCACCGAGATGCCGTGATCGAACTTCCACTCCTGGGCATAGGCAACGTCGCAATCGTCCATGATCCGGGTGATGAGCCGCTTCGACAGGTCCGGCGCGCCCGGAATCCGCCGCCGCTCGATGCCCAGCCACGCCTCGTCCTCGATCGGGCCTTCGTAGAAGTCCGCCATGCCGATGCAGTAGGCCGGCATGTTGTCAAAAAAGAAATTGGCGAAATGTTCGGCGCCGACGACAACCAGGGCGTCGGGCCGGCTCGCTTCCAGGGCGTCGCGCAGGCGGTGATAATTCGCATAAAACTCGTCGCGGATCGCCGGATCGGCCAGATGCGCCCGGCCGGTGATCCCGGGTGCGTGGCTGCCGACGCCGGCAAAGACCAACGGCATCGCGCTATTCCTCCAGCATGGCGTAGAGCCCTTCGCGCACCCTGCCGTGTTCGGCAACGCCGTCGCGCATGGCCTGGATGTAGTCCGCCCAAGGATATTGATGCATCGCCGCATAATGCATCAGGAGCTGGCCGTTGACGCCGAGCACGAACAGCAGGCCGATATCCGGCTTGCGGATCGCCTCCAGCTCTTCGTCCGTCAGCTCGTATTCCCCCAACACGCTTTCCGGATCGGCCTCGAAGCGCTCGCGCACCCGGGGATCGCGGTTGAGCTGGTACATCAGTTTCTGGACGTAATAGAGGCTCATCGTTTCAGGCACCCAGTCTCGGGATTCGGTGATCGCCCAGCGCGACGCAGATATTCTTGGTCTCCATGTAGAAATCGAAGCTGTAGTCGCCGCCGTCCCGACCGATCCCGCTTGCCTTGGTGCCGCCGAAGGGCGACGGCAGGTGCCGGATATTCTGGGAGTTGACCCAGATCATGCCGGCGTCGAGCGCATTGGCGACCCGGTGGGCGCGGCCGACATCGCCGGTCCACAGATAGCCGGCCAGCCCGTAGCGCACGTCGTTGCCGATGCGCACGGCCTCTTCTTCGTCCTCGAAGGGAATGACGGTCAGTACGGGGCCGAAAATCTCCTCCTGGGCGATGCGCATATCGGTCCGGGCGCCGGTGAACAGGGTGGCGCTGACGAAATTGCCGGCATCCGAAAAGGCCGAGCGCGCGCCGCCGGCGGCAACGGTCGCACCGTCCGCCTTCGCCACGTCCATATAGCCCAACACCTTGTCGAAATGGACCGGATGGATCAGCGGGCCGACCTCGGTCTCGGGATCGAGCGGATGGCCTACCCGGATGTTGCGCACCCGTGCCGCCAGCCTTTCCACGAAGGCGTCGTGGATGCTGCGCTGGACGAGGAGCCGGCTCGACGAGGTGCAGCGCTCGCCGTTCAGCGAGTAGATCATGAACACCGCGGCATCGAGCGCCCGATTGAGGTCCGCATCCTCGAACACGATCACCGGGTTCTTCCCGCCCAGTTCGAAATGCACCCGCTTAAGGGTCGATGCGCCCTGGGCCATGATCTTCGAACCGGTTGCGGATTCGCCGACGAAGGCGATGGCCTTGATCGACTCGTGCTCGGTCAGCGCGACCCCCGCATCTTCGCCCAGGCCGTGCACCAGGTTGTGCGCGCCGGCGGGTAGGCCGGCTTCCTGGCTAATTTCGGCCAGGATCGTCGCCGTCAGGGGGCTCCATTCGGCCGGCTTGTGGACGACCGTGCACCCCGCCGCCAGGGCAGGCGCGATTTTCCAGGTCGACAGCATGAAAGGCGTGTTCCACGGCGTGATGACGCCGACCGGGCCGATCGGCTGCCGGGTCGTGTAGTTCAGGTGCTCGTCGGCCGGCAGCGCCAGACCGTCCGCCGCCTCGGGCGCGCGGTCGGCGAAATAGCGAAAGTTGGCCGCCGACCTTTCGGCTGCCGCTTTCATGAAGCGGATCGTCTGGCCGGTATCGAGACATTCGAGCAGGGCGATTTCCTCGCGGCGCGCCACGATCAGGTCGGCGATCCGGTGCAGAATCTGCTTGCGCGCCTTGCCGGAAGCTTTGCGCCAACCCGTGAACGCCGCTTCGGCCGCTTCGGCGGCCTTGCCGATCTCCGCCGCCGTACCGCGGGCGACGTCGCAGAGTTTGGAATTGTCGACCGGGGTCAGGTTCTCGAAGGTCTTGCCCGACGCGCCCGGATCCGGCGCGCCGCCGATATGATGCGGCAGGATGCCCGCACAGATACGCTCCCGGTAGGGCGTCAGTTTCGCCAGATGCTCGTTCAGCATATCGGTCATTCGGCCGCCTCCGCGGTTTCCGCCCGCGCCTTCATATGGTCCCGTATCGTGCCGGCCTTGAAGTTCAGATCCGGATGAATCTCGGCGATTTCGAAGGAAAGGGCAACCGGCCGGCGCGCCAGCAGGCCCGCCATATGATCGTTGAGGGCGGCGAAAACCGCTTCTCCGGCGCAGCGCAAAGTCGGAACGTCCCGCCCGGCGCCGACCCGCAACTCCACATGGACGAAGCCGTTGTCCGGATGGCCGTCGGCGACCCGGTAGGAGTCCCGCGGCAGCGCCCGGCAACGGATGCCGGCCAGCGGGAACACGCCGGTGCCGGCCGCAACCCCGGTCAGCCGTTCGAACAGTTCCGGCAAGTCCAGAGCTTCCTCGAGATTGCGCGAATACTCGACCCGGAAATGCGGCATGTCGGGAGTCCCCGCCCCTCGCGGCAGCACCGATTGACCTGCCGCCATCAAACTATTAACATGTTAAGTAATATGACCGGCCGGTTCCGCTGTCAATCGGATGGCCGGCGTGCACAGGCCACAAAAACAGACCCGTAACCGGAGAAATTTCCCTTTGAAACTTTTGAGCTTCCGTGCCGACGGGCGGGACCGATGGGGCGCGGCTGACGGCGCCGGCGCAATCGATCTCGGCGCGCGTCTGGGCCGATATCCCGATCTATTGTCCCTGTTGCGCGCCGAAGCGCTGGCCGAGGCCGAAAAGGCCGCCCGCGGCGCGCCAGTGGACTATGCGCTGGACGATATCGCCTTCCTGCCGCCAATTCCCGACCCCGACAAGACGGTGTGCATCGGCGTGAACTACGCAAACCGGGACGACGAATATGTCGACAGGTCGGCGCAGGCGAAATATCCCAACGTCTTCATGCGCACGCAGGGGTCGCTGACAGGTCACGGCCAGCCGGTCCTGCGGCCGCCGGAATCCGAACAGTTCGACTATGAGGGCGAGATCGCCATCGTCATCGGCAAGCCGGGTCGGCGCATTCCGCAGGACCGGGCCGAAGACCATATCGCCGGCCTGACCTGCCTCAACGAGGGCTCGGTCCGCGACTGGATGCGCCACGGCAAGTTCAACATCACCCAGGGCAAGAATTTCGAGCAGTCCGGCGCCGCCGGCCCATGGATGGTGACGGCCGACCAATTCGACGGTTATGACGATCTGCGCGTCACGACGCGGGTGAACGGCGAGGTCCGGCAGGACGATACTACCGCCAACATGATCTTCGGTTTCCGCTATCTGATCGCCTACGTCTCGGCCTTCACGGCGCTGAAACCGGGCGACGTGATTTCCACCGGCACGCCGACCGGGGCCGGGGCCTTCTTCGATCCGCCGAAATGGCTGGTGCCCGGAGACATAGTGGAGGTCGAGGCGGCGGGCATCGGTACCCTTGCCAACAGGGTCGCGGACGACGAGAGTCCGCCCGCCCGGTTCGGCGGATGAACGGCGACGGTCTTCCCGATCCGCCGATGCGGGATTTTTCCCGCTCGCTGCCGATGGCGCTGCTCAGGGCGCGCGAAGCGGTGATGGACCGGTTCCGGCCGTCGCTGCGCGATTTCGGCATTACGGAGCAGCAATGGCGGGTGCTGCGCGCCCTCCATGACCGCGGCGAGGTCGAGACCGGCGCGCTGGCCCACCTGTGCTGCCTGCTGACCCCCAGCCTCAGCCGCATCCTGAAGCATCTCGAAGCGACCGGTCTGGTCTCGCGCCGCCCCGCGCCGTCCGACCAGCGCAGGACCCTTGTCGCCATTTCGCCGAAAGGCCGCGCGCTGCTCGAACGCCGGGCGCCGTATTCGGAAGCCCAGTACCGCGCCATCGAGGACGCGTTCGGCAAGGAGCGGGTCGACGCGCTTTACGAAACGCTCGAAAACCTGCACGACGCGCTGGAAAAGGAAAAATCGTGATTTGACTGCTAACCGGCGCGGGTTGACACTGTTCGCCTGCTGTCGATGAGGCAGCACGGTGACACCCTGTCGAGGAGGCGCCGTATGACGAACGATCCACCGGACGAACTTCCGGGCCGTCGGCTCCGTCGACGCCCCGAACCGGTCGACGAACGATACGGCCCGCTCCCCAAAGAATTCCACGAACATATGTGCGACTTTCAAACCGAGTCGCTGTGATCGGTCCGAGAGACCGTTACGCGCAAAGGCGCTGAACCCCGTCTGACTTCACGCCCGCCTCAATCCGAAGCCGGCGTCGCAAGCGGCGGGGTTCTTACGTTTTAGCGACCGGAATTTCCGGTATGGTGAGCAGCCGCGCGCAATCGGCAGCGGCGCGCTTGGCCCGGTCGGCGAGCGCCGGCCCGTCCGCGCTGCTGATCGGGTGTTCGATCACGGCGAAGGGATAGCCGTCGGCGCCCAGCACCCGCGCCATCAGCTCGGCCGCGCTGACGAAGGTTTCCGTCATGATGCCGGCGGAGGGAATCCCGAGGCGTTCTCCGGCAACCGCATCGTGCAAACTGCACGACGAACAACTGCCTCAGTCGCCGACCCCGGCGACCAGCGCGTGCCAGCGCTTCGCCTCGTCCATCAGCGCCGCGTCCGCCGGCGCGCTGAAGTTGGACTTGGTGCGCAGAACGACCTGCGCGACGCCGTAGCGCCGCCGGAGCTCCGTCTCGAAGGCCGAGAAGAAGCCTTTTGTGCCTTCCTTGCCGTTGGAGATCACTCCGACGATCGCGCCCTCGAGCGCGGCAAGCCGGGCCGCCGGCGCGAACGCCGTTGCGCCTTCCTCGTGCGACGGGTCAAGTATCTGCATCTTCTCTTCGCCTCAGGGCCGGCCGATCAGGGTATTTCGCAATCGACGCAGGCGCCGATGGCGACGGTCACCGCCCGGCTTTTGTCGCCCAGCCAGGGCGGGATGACGGCGCCGAATCCGCCCGCCGGGCCGCCGGCTGCGACCACCAGCAGGTCCTCCGGCGCGGTCAGGGCGGCATATTCCCGATCGCCCCGGTCGCGCACCACCGCCGCCTTGCCGCACTCGGCCCACTCGGCCCGCCGGATGCGCGCCTTCTCGAAAATGCAGGCGCGGATATCGGCCTTGGACCAGCCGGCGGCGTTGAAATGGGCGCGCAGCTGCGGCGGGACGACGATCGCGTAGTTGCCCGGCCAGATTGAGTAATGGCGCATGTTGGCACGCATTTCGGCTGCGTAGGTATCAAGAATTTCTTCCGGAACCGTGGTCCATTCGTTCATCAGCTGACGCGGCGCGCCGGCCGCCATGACCGTGACGCTGGACGCGCCGGGCGGCACGCCGCGCTCGTCGGCAAGCGGCAGCCAGTCCGAACCGGCCTCGTCCTCGGCCAGGCAATAGCTGAACTTGCCCGGATGGCCGAGCGACGAGCGGTCGATGGCGCCGGGCCGGACATCGAGCAGGTTGATCAGGCACAGGCGGACCGCCCGGCCGATAACGGTCGAGGCGCGGTCGCTCGATGCCAGCGCATTGAAGGTCGGGTCCATGCCAATCTCGGCGGCGATCGGGCCGTTGACGACAATAAGCACGGCGCAGCCGCCCGTGCTGGCGGTCGCGCCGTGCAGGAGGAACGGCTCCTGGAGCATTGCCGTGAAGGCCGCCACAACGACCGGGAAATGCATCGGCAGACAGCCGGCCATGACGGCGTTGACCGCCAGCTTCTCGGCGGTCAGCGCGCGGGCGCGCACCGGCTCGATGCCGACCAGATGGTCCGGCGGAAGCAGCGCCCATTCCAGGCACGCCCCGACGGCCTCCGCCGTCGGCGGCACGACCGGCAGGCCGTCGGTCCAGCCCCGGCTGTGGTAGAATTCCTGCGCCGCCATGACGTCGGCGACATCGTAGCGCCGGGATGCGAGCTCCATCGTTCCTCCAAGGGCGGACAAGGCGGTCAACCGAAAAGTCGCGCGCATCGTGGCGCGGCACGACTACAGGCGCAAGCGCGGAACCCTAGCGCCGCGTCTGCAGGGCGAGTAACCGGCCCGGAAACAGGTTCAGGGTGACAGGCCGAGGACGAGCGGATAGCGTTGCCGGCGCACTTCGGACCCCGAATTCGGAAGGATCGCCGCGCGCATGTATGAAGTCGCCCAGGCCGGGCTGATCGCCGCCTCCTACCGGGACATCCCCCCCTTTCCGGTGATCGCCCCGGAAAGCGTGGACGACGCGGTCGCGGCGATGGCCGACGCAGAGGGGCCGGTGCCCTATGCCGGCGGCACGGACCTTTGCGGCGCGGTGCGCGAGGGCAAGCCGATCGGCACGCTGGTTTGGCTGAAGCGGCTCGGCGAACTGCGCGGCGTATACGTCGACGGCGGCGCGCTCTCCATCGGCGCGCTGACCACCCATGCGGAGGGCGCGGTGGCAGGGGCGACAACGGCGATACCCGGCCTGGCCGAGGCCTGGTCGAAGCTCGGCAAGATGCGCATCCGGCTGAGCGGCACCGCCGGCGGCAACCTGATGGCGCGCCACACCCGCTATGAAATGTCGATCCTGCTGACCGTACTCGGCGGCACGGCCCATTTCGCCTCGGCCGACGGCGTGGCCGCGCTGACGCCCGCGGAAATATGGGACCGGGCCGAGCCGCCGCGGTCGCTGCTGACCCGCCTGTCGATCCCGCTCGCCACCGGCCTGCGCCTCGACTACGACCGCTCCCTGCGCCCGCTGATGACCCAGGCGCTCGCCCTGTGGCGCGACGGCGGCGGCAAAGCGCGCGGCCGGACCGTCATCGCCACGGAATATCTGCCGCCGGTTGCACTCGATCTCGACCTGTCGGGCAGCGAGGCCAAAGGCATCGCTGCGGCGGCGTTCGAGGCGTTGCCGGCCGATTTCGCCGATCCGGCGAGCGGCAACGGCTGGCTGTGCCGGGCCGGTGCGGCGGTGCTGGCCCGGCAGTTAGCGCGGCAGGAGGCGGCCCGTGCCTGAGCGCCTCGATCCCCGCTTCGATCTGTCCTTCACCCTGAACGGAGCGCCGGTCGATACTGCGACGACCACGTCGACCACGCTGGCCGACCTGCTGCGCGAACGGCGCGACGGGCGCGGCACCAGGCTGGCCTGCGAACGCGCGGTCTGCGGTGCCTGCACCGTATTGGTCGACGACGTGCCGCGGGCAAGCTGTTCGGTGTTCGCTTTCGAGGTCGAAGGCCGCGACGTCCGAACCGTCGAAGGCCTCTCGGACGGCGGCGAACTGAGCCCGGTCCAGGCCGCCTTCGCCGATAATTCGGCCTTCCAGTGCGGCTTCTGCACCGCCGGCATGATCCTGCTGACCGAGGCCCTGCTCGCCCGCGACCCGGACCCGGACAACGCGACGATCCGCGACTGGATCAGCTCCAACATTTGCCGCTGCACCGGCTACAGCCTGATCCTGGAGGCGGTGCGCGACGCCGCGCGGCGAAAACGGGAGGCTGCCGAATGAGCGCCCTGCCGCCGCTGCGCAATATCGGCCGGACGGACAGGCGCGTCGACGCCGCCGAGAAGGTGTCGGGCCGGGCGGCCTACACGACAGATATCGACCTGCCGGGCATGCTGCACGCGAAGGTGTTGCGCAGCCCGCACGGCCACGCCCGCATCCGGTCCATCGACGCTTCGGCGGCGCGCGCCATGCCGGGGGTGCATGCCGTGTTGACCCGGGAGGAGACCGCCGCGATCCCGATGCCGGTCTACGGCTATTTCATCAAGGACCAGCCGATCGTGGCCACGGACAAGGTGCGCTACGAGGGCGACATCGTCGCCGCCGTCGCCGCCGAAGACGAGGGCACGGCCAACCGCGCGCTCGCCGCGATCCGGGTCGAGTACGAGCCCCTTCCGATGGTCACGGATCTGGAAACGGCTTCGGACGCGGACGCCCCGGAGCTTTTCGAGGACGCGCCGGCCGGTATCGTGCCGGCATACGGGCAAGGCGCGTCGGGCGAACTGCGGCCGCGCAAGAACGTCTGCTACCGCTTCTCCTACGAGACCGGCCCCGCCGACGCCTTCGCCGAATGCGATCACGTCTTCGAGGACGTGTTCCATTTCTCGCGCATGCACCATTTCCACCTGGAGCCCTTCGTCTGCGTTGCCGACTGGTCGCGCGAGGACCGGATCGAGCTGTGGACGAGCTGCCAGAACCCGTTCCCGGTGCGCAAGGAAATCGCCCGCATCTTCGGCATCGCCGAGAACCGGATCGCCGTACGCGTGCCCTATATCGGCGGCGGCTTCGGCAGCAAGAACGGCTGCAAGACCGAGCCGGTCGCGCTCGCCCTGTCGCGCCTCGCCGGCCGGCCGGTGCGCTTCTGCCTGACCCTGGAGGAAGGCTTCCTCACCAACACCCAGCACGCCGCGATCCTCAAGGTGAAGACCGGCGTGATGGCGGACGGCACCCTGGTCGCCCGGGAAAGCGAGATCCTGCTCGATTCCGGCGCGTATTCCGACGGCAGCCCGCTGGTCGCCGAGAAGGCCGGCTACCGCATCCCCGGCCCCTACCGCTACCGGCACATCAAGACCGACTGCTACTGCGTGATGACGAACACGGCGCCGGCCGGTCCGTTCCGCGGCTTCGGCGGCACTCAGACCAGTTGGGCCTGCGAATCCCAGATCGACATGATCGCGCACCGGCTGGGCATCGATCCCTGCGAGATGCGGCGGAAGAACCTGATCGACCTGGGCGAGCCCTTCGTGCCCGGCGAGAGCGGCATGGACAGCGACCTGCGCGAGGGTCTCGACCTGGTGGTGCGCGAACTCGGCTACCGCCGCCGGGGCGAACTGGAGGACGACGGCCCTATCAAACGCGGGATGGGGCTAGCCATTGGCTTCAAGGACGGCGGCGGGGTCAACAAGCCGGCGCTCGCCCGGGTCAAGGTCTCGACCAGCGGCGACATCTTCCTGCAATGCGGCACCGCCGAGATCGGCCAGGGCGCGCACACGGCACTCTCCGCCGTGGTCGCCGAACGGCTCGGCGCCGACCGTTCGCGGGTCCGCTACATGCCGGTCGATACCGACCACACGCCCTTCGACCAGGGTACCAACGCCAGCTCGGCGATCTCGGTGATGGGCCAGGCGGTCGACCGGGCGGCATTGGCCGCGCGCCGGCAGATTCTCGACTTCGCCGCGGACATGCTGGACTGCCCGGCGGACGAACTCGACCTGGTGGACTGGGAGATCCGCCGGGGCAACGAGGCCCATCCACTCGCGCCGATGGTCATGGGCCATTTCGGCGGTACCGGCTGGGAATTCGTTGGCGAGGGCTTCCACAAGGCGGAGAACAGCCACGCCGCGCCGCTCGAGGCGCCCTGCGTGTTCTGGGAGATCGGCTGGGGCGGCGCCCAAGTCGCCGTCGATACCGAGACCGGCCAGGTCACGGTCGAGAAGCTGTTCGTCACCGGCGACGCCGGCCGCGCGATCCATCCGCTGGCCTGCCGCGGCCAGGACGAGGGCGCCGCCCTGATGGGCCTGTCCCAGGCGCTGTTCGAGCGCATGATCTACGACGGCGCGCGGCTGGTGAACGGCGACGCGCTGACCTACCGCGTGCCGCTCGCCGACGACCTGCCGGAGGATTTCCGCTCCGTCACCCAGGAGCAGGGCCACGGCCCCGGCCCGTTCGGCGCCAAGGGCATGGGCGAAGGCGGCATGCTGCCGGTCGCCAGCGCTGTCGCCAATGCGATCTACGACGCCGTCGGCGTCCGCCTCACCAAACTGCCGCTCACGCCCGAGCGGGTTCTGGCGGCTCTGGCGGAGAAAGAGGACGTGTAACGGGCCCGCCATTCCACCCAACCCAGGAGACATCATGGATCAGGATCTGTTCGAGACCGGCCTGGCGCAGCGCCGGGCGACCCTCGGCGCGGACTATGTGCAGAAGGCGCTGGACAATGCCGATGATTTCACCCGGCCGTTCCAGGAGGCGATGACCGCCTGGTGCTGGGGCTTCGGCTGGGGCGACGACGCCATCGACCCCAAGACCCGCTCGCTGATGAACCTCGCCATGATTGGCGCGCTCGGCAGGATGACGGAGTGGGAAACCCATTGCCGGGGCGCGCTCGGCAACGGCGTGACCAAGGAGCAGATCCGCGCCGCCTGCCACGTCGTCGGCATCTATTGCGGCGTGCCGCAAGCCCTGGAATGCTTCCGCGTCGCCCGGAAGGTTCTGGAAGAAAAAGGCGAGCTTTAGCGCCCGCTGAAACCGGGGCCTACGCCGTCTCCTCGAACAGCTCCCGGCCGATCAGCATGCGGCGGATTTCGCTCGTGCCGGCGCCGATCTCGTAGAGCTTGGCGTCGCGCAGCAGTCGGCCGGTCGGGTATTCGTTGATATAGCCGTTGCCGCCCAGTGCCTGCACCGCCTCCAGCGCCATCCAGGTCGCCTTCTCGGCGGCGTAGAGGATCGCGCCGGCGGCGTCCTTGCGGGTGGTCTCGCCGCGGTCGCAGGCCTTCGCCACGGCGTAGACATAAGCCTTGGAGGCGTTCATCGTCGTGTACATGTCGGCGATCTTGCCCTGCATAAGCTGGAATTCGCCGATCGGCCGGCCGAACTGTTTGCGCTCGTGGATGTAGGGCACGACGACATCCATGCACGCCTGCATGATGCCGAGCGCCCCGGCGGCGAGCACGGCGCGCTCATAGTCCAGGCCCGACATCAGGACGTGGACGCCCTCGTTGACTTCGCCGACGACATTCTCCTCCGGCACCTCGCAATCCTGGAACACCAATTCGCCAGTCGGCGAGCCGCGCATGCCGAGCTTGTCGAGCTTCTGGGAAGTCGAGAAGCCCGCGAATCCCTTCTCGATCAGGAAGGCGGTGATGCCCCGCGAGCCGGCCTCCGGGTCGGTCTTGGCGTAGACCACCAGCGTGTCGGCCTCCTCGAAATTGGTGATCCACATTTTCGAGCCGTTGAGCACGAAGCGGTCGCCCTTGCGGTCGGCGCGGGTGCGCATCGAGACCACGTCCGAGCCCGCGCCCGGCTCCGACATGGCGAGCGCGCCGACATGCTCGCCGGAAATCAGCCTTGGCAGATAGCGGTGTTTCTGCTCCTCGCTGGCGCAGCGGCGGATCTGGTTGACGCACAGGTTGGAATGGGCGCCGTAGCTCAGGCCGACGGAGCCGGAGGCGCGGCTGATTTCCTCGACCGCCACGGCATGTTCGAGATAGCCCATGCCGACGCCGCCGTATTCCTCCTCCACCGTGATACCGTGCAGGCCCAGATCGCCCATCATCGGCCACAGATGGCGCGGAAAGCTGTCGGTGCGGTCAATCTCCGCAGCCAGCGGCGCGACATGGTCCGACGCAAAGGTCATCACCGAGTCGCGGATCATGTCCGCGGTTTCGCCGAGGTCGAAATTCAGCGAGGGGAGCTGGTTCGGGATCATGGCGGATCGTCCCGTGTGTTGTTCGGCGCGCCGGCTGGACGCCGATCGGCATGACTACATAACGATTCCGCTCGCCGCTATGGAGTCAATAACCGACGCGGAACAACACCGGGAAGCGGCGCACGAAGCGCCGCAGCGTTACCCGAGCGGTTTGCCGATTTCGTCGAAATACTGCCGTGTGACCTTGAAGACCATAGGCGCCAGCAGCAACAGCCCGATCAGGTTGGGGATTGCCATCAGCCCGTTGAGGGTATCCGAAAGGTTCCACACCAGGTCCACCTTGACGTTGGCGAAGGCGAGCGCGGCGGCAACCCACAACCCGCGGTATATGAACAGGCTCTTCTCCCTGAACAGGTATTGCCAGCACCGCTCGCCGTAATAGGACCAGCCGAGTATGGTGGTGAACGCAAACACCGCCAGCGCGATGGTCACGATATACTGGCCGCCGGCGATGGAGGCCTGGAAACCGGTCGAGGTCAGCACCGCGCCGGTCAGCCCGCCGCCGTCCGAGCCGGTCATCGTCCACGCTCCCGAGGTCAGGATCACCAGCGCCGTCATCGTGCACACGATGATGGTGTCGATGAAGGTGCCCAGCATGGCGATGAGGCCCTGGCGTACCGGGCTGTTGGTCTGCGCCGCCGCGTGCGCGATGGCGGCCGAGCCCAGGCCGGCCTCGTTCGAGAACACTCCGCGCGCGATCCCGAAGCGAATCGCGGCGGCGACAGCCGCACCGGCAAAGCCGCCCGTCGCGGCGGCCGGCGTGAAGGCATAGGTGAAGATCATGCCGATCGCGTCCGGGATCGCGGTGACGTTGATGGCGAGGATCAGCAACGCCGCACCCAGATAGAGCACGATCATCGCCGGCACCAGCTTACCCGCGACATCGCCGATCCGCCGGATTCCGCCGATGACGACGATGCCCACCAGCGCTGCGACGACCACCCCCGTCACCCAGGTCGGCACCCCGAAGCTGTCGATCAGCACGGCCGCCATGGAGTTGACCTGCACCGCATTGCCGATTCCGAAAGCGGCGACCGCTCCGAAAATTGCGAACGCGATTCCCAGCCATTTGCCGAGCTCGGGAGCGAATTCGCCGACGCCGTTGCGCAGATAGTACATCGGCCCGCCGACATACTTGCCGTTCGCGTCGACCTCGCGATAGGTGACCGCGCACACCGCCTCGGCGTATTTCGTGGCCATGCCGAACAGCGCGATCAGCCACATGTAGAAGATGGCGCCCGGTCCGCCCAATGCAATCGCAGTGGCGACGCCGGCGATATTCCCCGTTCCGACGGTCGCGGACAGCGCCGTCATCAGCGCGTTGAAGGGCTTGACCTCACCCTCTCCGACTGCCTGGTTCTTGTCGAACAGCAGCCGGAAGCCATAGCCGACCTTCCGCCACGGCATGAACACCAGGCCCAGCGTCAGCAGCAGCCCGGTCACGCCGAGGATGCCGAGCATCGGCGGGCCCCAGGCGAAGGCATTGATGGAATCGATGATTGAGTTAATCCGGTCCATGCCGTCTCTCCCGCAATTTGCGCCGGGAAAGAAAGCCACGGCGCAGGCCTCTCGGATGCCAACGCCTGCGCCCGTGGCACTACCGGTCCAGATCGCGGAAAACCCATCATGTCATCGAAGGGGCGTCAATATTGTTCCCGACGGACATGAGCCGGCGAAGCCGGCGGCACCTTGCCGATGCCCGGCGGACGGCGGAATTTTTTGAGGCGCAGCGTGGCCTTCAGCGCGCCGGTCGGCCTCGGCCGGCACGATCCCGTATCGACTTCACGAGTTCTTGAGACTTCGAAAGCACGCGCCGGACCACAGGTGCCGGCCGGTGGCGCTCAGGTCGTCGATTCGTCCGGGAAATGCCGGAAGATCGACAGCAGCGGGTTGGCCGCCGCCTGGCCGAGGCCGCAGATCGAGGCGTCGGTCATGGCCGCCGACAGTTCCTGCAATAGCGGCTCGTCCCAACTGTCGCGCTGCATCAGCTTGACCGCCTTTTCCGTGCCAACCCGGCAGGGCGTGCACTGGCCGCAGCTCTCGTCCTCGAAGAACTGCATCAGGTTGAGCGCGCAAGCTTTCATGTCGTCCTTGTCGGACAGCACGACCACGGCATGGGAGCCGACGAAGGAGCCGAATTTCTCCAGCACGCCGAATTCGAGCGGCTGGTCGGCCATCGACGCGGGCAGGATGCCGCCCGACGCGCCGCCGGGCAGATAGCCTTTCAGCGTGTGGCCCTCGGCCATGCCGCCGCAATATTCGTCGATCAGTTCGGTAAGCGTGATGCCGGCGGGTGTCAGCTTGACGCCCGGTTCCTTCACCCGGCCCGAGACGGAATAGCTGCGCAGGCCCTTGCCGCCGCTGCGGCCGTGACCGGCGAACCAGTCCGCGCCCTTCTCGACGATGACCGGAATCCAGTACAGGGTCTCGACATTGTTGACCAGGGTCGGCCGGCCGAAAATCCCGTTCTGCGAGACATAGGGCGGGCGGTGCCGCGGCAGGCCGCGCTTGCCCTCAATCGATTCGATCATCGCCGATTCTTCGCCGCAGATATAGGCGCCGGCGCCGCGCCGCAGATGGATTTCGGTGTGCGGCGCCAACCCGGCCGCTTCAAGCGCGGCGATCTCGGCCAGCAGGATCTCGCGGTCCTGGGGATATTCGTCGCGCAGGTAGAAATAGACCGCTTCCGCCTCGACCGCCCAAGCGGCGACCAGCATGCCCTCAAGCACCCTGTGCGGTTCGGTGTCCAGATAGTAGCGGTCCTTGAACGTGCCGGGCTCGCCCTCGTCCGCATTGACCGCCATCAGGCGCGGACCCGGCTCAGCGCGCACGAAGCGCCACTTCTGCCCGGTCGGGAACCCGGCGCCGCCCAGGCCGCGCAGCCCGGCATCGCTCAGGATCTCGATGATGTCCTCCGGCGTGCGCCGGCCGTTCAGACAATCCTCCAGCAACCGATAGCCGCCTTGCGCCCGATAGGCCGCCAGGTCCTGATAAGGCGGCACGGCCGGGTGCGTGTCTCCGGCACGGATGGCCGCCTCGACGGCCTCGGCGGTGGCGTCGACGACATGGTTGTGGCCGACTTCGGCGACCGGCGCCGCCTCGCAGCGGCCCATGCAGGGTGCGCGGACGATGCGCACCGCGGCCGGGTCCGCACCGGCATCCAGCGCTTCGATCAGATCGTCCGCGCCCGCGATCATGCAGCTGATGCTGTCGCACACCCGGACGGTAAGCGCCGGCGGCGGCGTCTCCTCCTCCTTCACCACGTCGAAATGGGCATAGAAGGTCGCGACCTCGTAGACCTCGGTCTGGGCCAGCTTCATCTCCTGGGCGAGCGCCGCGAGGTGGGCCGCCGACAGGTGGCCGTAGGCATCCTGGATGAGGTGCAGATACTCGATCAGCAGATCGCGCCAGCGCGGCGCATCGCCGAGCAGCGTCCGAACCCGGTCGAGCGCGGCCGGATCGACCTGGCGGCCCTTGGGCGTCGGGCGTGCCTTGCGCCGCCCCGTCTTGGCGGCCTCGCGGGGGACATCCGTCATCGAAGAAAACTAGGTTTCCAGCCGGTCCGGTCGATACCGTTCCTGTCCGATGGGGAGGTGACTAACCGATCGGACGCGTCCGGTCGAGGCATGAAAACCGCCGCCCGTCGCGACCAAACAGCCGCTCTCCCGGAGATGCCTTTTCAGGCGCCGTCGCTTGCAGCCGGTTTCAGGGTGAAGCCGTATTCCCGTGCCGCATCGGCCAGCCAATGCCAGAGGAAACGGGCATTCGACCGGCTGACCGTCACGTCGAAGGCCGCCGGTTCTCCGTCTTCGAGACGCGCAATGACGACCGTGACCCGGCCGAACAGCGTGCGCGCCGCGGATCCGGCCGGGAAGGTGTCCGGGTGCAGGTCGACGGTCGCTGCCTTGGCGAGAACGTCGCGCGCCCGCGGCCCGGAAACGCCGATGGCAAGCCAGGCGTCGGAAACGTCGGTCGCGCCGACCGGGCCGCCCGCGTCGGCCTGCAAGAGCCGGTCGGCGAGCTTGCGATCGGCGCAGCGCAGCTGCCACCAGTCCGGCCCGAAGCGGAACAGCGTGCCGCGGGCGCCCGATACCGCCCGCGCAACCGGTGGCGAGGCCAGCCCCGCCGGCTTCTTCAGGAAGCCGTCGAGCGCCGCCCGGTCGCGGCAGCGCAGATCGAGCAGGACCAACGGCGGCCCGGCCGTCAGGACGACGGCAGCCGGGTCCGGCCCCCGTTCCTGTGCCGAAAGGGCGAGCGGATGGATCGGAGCGAGCGGCTCAGCCACGCAATCGCCCCCCGTCCCGGTCGTAGAAGACGGGATCGACGACCCGCGCGGCGTCCGCGCCCTCATCCAGCTTCAGGACATGGACAGTATCGCCCGTGCGGTTGCGGCCGTTCTTGAGCAGGGCGAGCGCAAAGCCGCCGTTCAGGCTCGGCGACCGGTAGCTGGAGGTGACATGCCCGAGCATTGTCACCGGCGGTTCCTGGGACGGATCGTTGACGATCTGCCCGCCCTCCGGCAGCACCGTCCCGCTGTCCAGCGGCAGCAGGCCGACCAAGTGCTTGCGGTCGGGCCGCGCCGTGTCGGGCCGGCTGTAGGAGCGTTTGCCGATGAAGTCCTTGCGCTTGCTGACGGCCCAGCCCATGCCGACATCCTGGGGCGTCACCGTGCCGTCGGTTTCCTGCCCGACGATGATGAAGCCCTTTTCCGCGCGCAGGACGTGCATGGCTTCGGTGCCGTAGGGTGTTGCGCCGCCGCCGATCAGCGCCTGCCAGAGCGCAAGGCCGTAATGCGCGGGTACGTTGATCTCGTAAGAGGCCTCGCCGCTGAAACTGACCCGGAAGATACGGGCCGGCGCACCGAGTATGGCGCCGTTCCTGATCGCCATATGCGGGAACGCTTCGTCCGACCAGTCGATGTCGCCGTCCAGGTCCGAAACCAGCTTGCGCGCTTCCGGCCCCGCGACGGTCGCGGTCGCCCAGGCTTCCGTTACCGAGGTCGCAAACACCCGAAGATCCGGCCATTCGGTCTGCAGCCACAATTCGAGCCAGTTCAGCACCGTGGCGGCGTTGCCGGTCGTCGTGGTCATCACATAATGGTCGTCGGCGAGCCGGGCGGTCACGCCGTCGTCGAAGATCATGCCGTCTTCGTGGCACATCAGGCCGTAGCGGGCGCGGCCGACCTTCAGCGTCTCCCAGTCGTTGGTGTAGACGCGGTTCAGCAGCGTAACCACGTCCGGACCCTTGAGGTCGATCTTGCCGAGCGTCGAAGCGTCCATGATGCCGACCGCGTTACGCACGGCCGAGACCTCGCGGTCGATCGCCTGTTCCAGCGATTCTCCGGCCCGCCGGTAGGCGTATGGCCGCTTCCATTGGCCGACATCCTCGAAGACCGCGCCGTTGGCGGCGTGCCAGTCGAACATCGGCGTCTCGCGCACCGGGTCGAACAGCGCGCCGCGGTCCCGCCCGGCGAGCGCGCCGAACGGGATCGGTGTGTAGGGCGGGCGGAAAGTCGTCGTACCGACAGCGTCCGGCGACCGGCCGGTCTCCATGCCCATAAGCGCCAGGCCGGTCACGTTGGCGGTCTTGCCCTGGTCGGTGCCCATGCCGAGCGTGGTGTAGCGCTTGAGATGCTCGACCGAGCGGTAGTTCTCGCGCGCCGCAAGAGCGACATCCTTTGCCGTCACGTCGTTCTGCAAATCGACGAAGGCCTTGCCCCTGCGGTCGCCGGGCCGGCGACCGGCGACCGCCCAGAGCGGCCGGATCGGCGCGCCGGCCGCGCCGTCGTCGGTTTTCAGCACCGGCTTGCGGATGCGTTTCGTCCGGCCGGCTGCCCGGGCCGCATCCCGGCCTGCGGCATAGCCCTGTTCCAGGCACTCCGCGAGCGCGCCCGCGCCGGTTACCGCGCCGGCAACCCGCACGCCGAGCGCACTCAGGTCGTCCGGCACGAAACAGGCCGGCGCCTCGTTCCAGACCGGCCTCGCCCCGCGATGGGAGGCCAGATGGAGGGCCGGGTTCCAGCCGCCGGATACGCCTACCAGATCGGCGTCGACCGGACGTGGAGAGCCTGCAATTTCGCCGTCCGCTCGAACCGGAGCGATCTTCGCGCCGCGAATGCGCCTGTCGCCCGCGACCGCCGTAATTGCGCACCCCGTTTCGAGGACGATGCCGGCGCTGCGGACCGCCTCCGCCAGCGCGGCCGGGGGCGATTCGCGGGCGTCCGCCAGGGTCACGGCAATGCCGGCCTGCGCCAGCAAGAGGGCGGTGCGATACGCTGAATCGTTGTTGGTTCCCAGCAGGACCTGCCGCCCTGGGACCACGGCGTAGCGCCCGGCATAGTGCCGGACCGCGTTGCCCAGCATCACGCCCGGCGTGTCGTTGTTGGCGAAGGCGTAGGGCCGTTCGTGGGCACCGGTCGCCAGCACGATCTGCCGGGCCCGGATGCGCCACAAGCGCAACCGCGGCAGATGCGCCGGCGCGTCCGGCCCGAACCGCTCGCCGACGCTTTCGAGGGCAGTCGCGAAATTGTCGTCATACAATCCGGCAACCGTTGTGCGCGTGAGAACCGTCACGTCCGGCGCCGCGCCGAGCGTCTCCATTGCGGTCGCGGTCCAGTCCATCGCCGGCGCACCGTCGATGCCGCGGTCGCCGGCCAAAAGGTCACCGCCCGGTTCGGCCTGTTCGTCGGCGAGGATGACCCGGCTCCCCCGGTTCGCCGCCGCCAGCGCCGCCGAGAGGCCGGCCGGGCCGCCGCCGACGACAAGCACGTCGCAATGGGCGTTCATGCGCTCGTAGCGGTCCGGGTCCGGCCCCGCCGGGGCCCGGCCGAAACCGGCGGCGCGCCGGATGAAAGGCTCGAACAGTTTCCACCAGCGCCCGGTGCCGATGCCGGCGCCCATGAAGGTCTTGTAGTAGAAGCCCGATGGAAAGAGGGGCGAGAGCCAGTCGTTGACCCGCATCAGGTCGAAGTCGACCGACGGCCAAGCGTTGACGCTCGAAGCGTTCAGGCCGCTGTAGAGCTCGATCTGGGTCGCGCGCAGGTTGGGCTGACTGCGCGCGCCGGACTCGAGTTGGACCAGCGCATTCGGCTCCTCCGCGCCGGCAGCGTAGATCCCGCGCGGACGATGGTATTTGAAGCTGCGGGCGAGCGGAAAGGCGCCATAGGCCAGCAAGGCCGAGGCCAGCGTGTCGCCCGCATAACCGGTGAAGCTCTCGCCGTTGAACGAAAAGCCGAGCGCGGCGGCCCGGTCGATCCGGCCGCCGGCGGACAAGCGGAATTGCGGCCCGCTCACCCGTCCGCCTCCGGCGCGACGCCGCCGAACACGCCGGTCTCGCCATGCTCATGACTCACCGTATGGCGCACCAGAGTGAACCAGCGGCCGCAGCCGTGGGTGTGCACCCACTGTTCCTTGAACCGGCCCTTCGTGTTGGTGCGCATGAAAACGTAGTCGGCCCATTCGGCGTCGCTCAGCTTTTCCGGCTCCAGCGGCCGGGCGATGTCCGCCTCGCCGCCGCAACTGAACTCGCTCTCGTCGCGCAGTCCGCAATAGGGACACCGGATCAGCAGCATGCGTCCCCTCCCCCGGCCCCTAATGCGCCACGGCCGCCGCGCCGTGCTCGTCGATCAGCGCGCCGGTCGTGAAACGGTCGAGTGAGAAGGGCGCGGCGATCGGGTGCGGTTCGTCGCGCGCGATCGTGTGGGCGAAGGCCCAGCCGGAGCCGGGCGTCGCCTTGAAGCCGCCGGTGCCCCAGCCGCAGTTGAAGTAGAGCCCGTCGACCGGGGTTTTCGACAGGATCGGGCTGGCGTCCGGGCAGGTGTCGACAATGCCGCCCCAGCTGCGCATCAGGCGCAGCCGCGAGAAGACCGGAAATAGCTCGACCAGCGCGCCCATCTGGCCCTCGATGATCTGCCAGCTCCCGCGCTGGGCGTAGCTGTTGAAGCTGTCGATGCCGGCGCCGATCACCAGTTCGCCCTTGTCCGACTGGCTGACATAGACATGCACCGCGTTCGACATCACGACGCAGTCCAGCACCGGCTTGATCGGCTCGCTGACCATCGCCTGGAGCGGATGGCTGTCGATCGGCAGGCGGAAACCGGCCATGTCCGCGAGTACGCTGGCGTGGCCGGCCACGACGACGCCGACCTTGCCAGCCTTGACGGGGCCGAGCGTGGTCTGAACGCCGGTCACCCGGCCGCCGTCCCGGTCAATGCCGGTGACTTCGCAATTCTGGATTATATCGACGCCGCGGTCGTCGGCCGCGCGCGCGAAGCCCCAGGCGACCGCGTCGTGGCGCGCGATGCCGCCGCGGCGCTGCAGGGAGGCGCCGAGGATCGGATAGCGGACGTCCTTCGATATGTTGATTGCCGGCACCAGCTTCTTGATCTCAGCCGGCGTCAGGATTTCCGAATCGACGCCATTGCCGCGGATGGCGCGGACCCGGCGCGACATTTCCTTCAGGTCGTGCTCGTTATGCGCCAGGTTAAGGACGCCGCGTTGGCTGAGCATGATGTTGAAGTTCAGTTCGCGGCTCAGGCCCTCATAGAGCTGCAGCGCCTTTTCGTAGATCGCCGCGCTCTCGTCCCACAGATAGTTGGAGCGGATGATGGTGGTGTTGCGGCCGGTGTTGCCGCCGCCGAGCCAGCCCCTTTCGAGCACCGCGACATTGGTGATGCCGTGCTCCGCCGCAAGGTAGTAGGCGGTCGCCAGCCCGTGGCCGCCGCCGCCGACGATGACGACGTCGTATTCCGGCTTCGGCGCCGGGCTGCGCCAGGCCTGCGGCCAGTTGCGGTGGCCGGTCAGCGCGTTCCGGGCCAGCGAAAAGATCGAATACCGCTGCATCGCTGCCCCTTATGGCAGGGTCCGGGAGGTCGTCAAGCGCGGGATGCGGTGGGATTGGCGCGGCTCGCGGTACGAAGCTGCCGAACCCAGTAATCTTCGCGGCCTCGCCCCCGAGAATGTCTGCAAGACGCCGCCCGATTCCCGGGCCGACGCCGTGTTCAAGGCGTCCATCGGCGCCCTCGGGCTGCTGGAAAACCTCGTCGTCTGCGCCGACGAGCCGGATGAGACTGGCGGTGAGCGCTATGCCGTGGTCGCCTGCGGAACCAAAGTAATCCACGACCCGTCGAGACGCTCTAAGGACCGAGCCTTCCGTCGGGTTATTGCGATCCGCCCCGAGACCGCAGACGACCACCGCTTCGGCTTTGCGGCCGGGATACGGTCACATCCATGTCGGGGAAATTGAACGAACTGCCTGGAAAATTGATCCGCGTTGCTGCGTAAAGGTCTTCGATGAAGACCTTCATCGCCGGGGACACAAACCGCCTCGGATCCCACAGCACCGACATGTTGAAGCCGAGCAGGCGATCACCGTGGCAGATCGGGATCGCCCTGTCCTCAAGCGGACCGAGCAGAACCGTCGAAGGTACCACGGCGATCCCCTGGTCCGACTCGACCAGCGCCAGCAGGCAATGCGGGCTGTCGCTCTCTATGAGAATCTGCGGGTTGATGTTGGCGACCTGACAGACGCCATCGAAAATACGCCGCGTCATGAATTGTGGTTTCAAAAGCAGTATCGTCTCCGACGCCAGTTCCCCGATGTCGACTCTCGAGCGTCCGGCGAAGCGACTCCCGGCCGGAACCACCGCCAGGAGACCCAAGGGCAGCAACGGCCTTCCTGCGAGCGCGGAGTTCGAAGGCAGTCCGGCGATCGCCAGTTCCAGATCGCCACTCTCCAGGCGCTGGCTCAGCCGCGCAGAGCCGTCTTCCACCAGCTTGATTTCGATGTCGGGCGACCGCCGGCGGAACGTCGCCAGAAACCGCGCGACCACGCTTTCCATCGTTTGCGGCGTCGCGCCGATCCGGAGCACTCCCCTGGAACCCTTCGCCAGCGCCTTCGCCCGCAGACTCAGAGCATCGACATCATTTAGGATTGCCTTGCTGCGGTCGAGGAGGTCCCGCCCCGCCGCCGTCAGTTCGATATGCCGCCCGATGCGATCGAACAGGCGCACCCCGAGTTCTTCTTCCATCAGAAGAACCTGCCTGGAGAGGGCGGACTGGCTGATACGCAGCCTTTCTCCAGCGCGGGAGAAACTCATCTCCTCCGCGACGGCCGCAAAATAACGAAGGTGGGTGAGCTTCATGCCTCAATTCATATCGAAATTAGCTAGGTTTTGGAACTAAATTGCATTGGACAAATACATGGGCAGCTTCCCATAATCGACTGTCTGCCGTTGCGGCATCGATTCAAACAGGTGGGGCAGCAGAGACATGGTTCCGGAACTTCACGAACAATGGAGGCCACTCGACTTTCCCGGCCTGCTAACCTCCAACGTCGCTTTCCTCAATACCGATTCCCAGAACAGCATATTGAATCCCGAAGGTTGTCTGACCCACGAACGGATCTGGGTTGACGCCAACGAGCAAGGCGGCCCGCTGTACAACACGCTGCGCCTGGCCGAAGCCGCTCGCAGCGTCGGCATGCCGTTCCTGTGGCTGCGATACGACCGTTTCATCGGCGAAATTGAGCCCGTGAACGAAATGGATCGCGTGCAATACTATTTCTGGAACAAGGATTATGTCGGCGACCGCGAGAAGAAGGACTGGGAAGCCGATCTCGTCCCCGAGGTGAAGGCGATCATGGAGCCTGACGACATTACCCTGGTCTATCCGGGATGGAGCGTCTTCACGGGGACACCGGTGAACCGGTGGCTCAATCAATGGCACACGCGGACATTGTTGATCTCCGGCTACCACACCGACTGGTGCATCGAGATGGCCACCCGGCACGCCCGCGAACTGGGCTACATGCCGGTCGTCGTCGGCGATGCCTGCGGCAGCACCCGGCCGCTGCACGACCAGACCTTGGAGCAGATCAATAACTGTTACGCACCAGTGATCGCGACGGAGGCGGCGGTCGGTTTCATCGCTGAAGGATTGTCCAGGCGCGACCGCCACGCCGCGGAATAGGATGCGGCCCGGAGCCACCACCGTAAGCCGTCAGCGGCCGCACGGGTGCCGGCTCCCCTAGGCGCACGCCGGGCAGTGTTCTCAGGGGGGTACGGCGATTTTCGCAGCAACCGGTAATCAACGCAAACCCTTCGCCTGCGCCGTGGAATTTGCGAACGAAGCGGTCTCGTTCCAGGCGGCTCGAGCGTGAACAGGGAAGCGGACAGCGATGCTGACCGGCGGTTCGACAGCGCACATGCCGAGGATGTCGTCGCCGACGAAGTCCGGGACACGAACCCTGTTTGCTACCGGTCGGAAGCGCCGATATTGCGGACCGAGTGCATCTCTCTTTCGTTCGGCGGGGTGCGGGCTCTGATCGATGTGGGATTCGACGTGCTGACAGGGGAGATCCTTTCGATCATCGGTCCCAATGGCGCCGGAAAGACGTCGATGGCCAACGTAATCAGCGGCCTGTACCGGCCGACATCCGGGCGCATTTTCTTCAAGGGTCAGGACCGAACCGCCTCCTCGCCGCAGGCGGTCGCGGCGTTGGGCATCGCACGTACATTTCAGAATCTCGCGCTCTTCCGCGGCCTGACGGTGATCGAGAACATCCTCGTCGGTCGCCATCTGCACATGCGCACCGGCCTCTTCGCCGGCGGGATCCACTGGGGGCCGGCGCGGCGCGAAGAGCTCGAAAATCGCCGCAGGGTCGAAGAGATTGTCGAGTTTCTGAACCTCACGGAATACCGGACTCGGGCCGCCGATACGCTGCCCTACGGCCTTCAGAAGCGGGTCGAACTGGGGCGTTCACTGGCCGCCGAGCCCGCGATGCTGATCCTGGACGAGCCCATGGCCGGCATGAACCGGCAGGAGAAGGAGGACATGGTGCGCGTCGTCGTCGACGCCAACGTGGACCTGAAGACGACCATCATCCTGATCGAGCACGACATGAGCGTGGTCATGGACATCTCCGATCGCGTGGTCGTGCTCGATCACGGCGAAAAGATCGCCGAGGGCGACGCGGAAACGGTCCGGCAGGACGAGGCCGTGATCAGGGCGTATCTCGGACAGGACGCCTGATGAACGACCTTATCTACGGCATCGAACTCACGATCACCGGGCTGCTCATCGGCTCCATGTACTCGATGGTAGCCCTCGGATTCGTCCTCATCTTCAAGGCGTCCTCCGTATTCAACTTTGCGCAGGGCGCGATGACGCTGTTCGCCGCGCTGACCCTTGTTGGTCTCATCCCCCTTGCCGGCTTCTGGGTCGCCTTGTTGCTCACCGTCGCAGTGATGTGCGGAGTCGCGGTCTTCGCTGAACGGGCGATTTTCCGTCCCTTGGTCGGCGCCGAACCGCTGGTCATTTTCGTGGCGACGCTGGGCCTCGCCTTCATCCTGGAGGGATCGGCTCAGATTTCCTGGGGGACGCAGCCCCACGGCTTGAAGCTCGGCCTGCCGGTCGAGCCGCTGATGATCGGCGGTGTCTTCGTGTCGATGCCGGATTTCATTTCCGCTCTGGCCGCCGCGTTCTTCGTGGTGCTGCTGGTCCTGTTCTTCCACAAGACCCGGATCGGGCTCGGACTGCGGGCGATCGCCGACGATCATGTGGCGGCCCAGTCGATGGGAATCCAACTGCGCAAGGTTTGGACAATCGTCTGGGTCCTGGCCGGCATCGTGGCGCTGGCCGCAGGAATGCTCTGGGGCGCACGGATCGGCGTCCACTTCGCGATGTCGCTGATCGCGCTGAAGGCGCTCCCCGTGCTCATTATCGGCGGGATCGAGAGCATTCCCGGCGCCATCGTCGCCGGCCTGATCGTCGGCGTTGCCGAGGCGCTGGGGGAAGGATTCATCGGCCCGCTCGTCGGCGGCGGCGTTCAGGACATCATGGCCTATCTCGTGGCGCTCTTGTTCCTGATGTTCCGGCCTTACGGCCTGTTCGGCGAAGAGATGATCGAGAGGGTGTGAATGGCCCTTTCGGATGCCCGAACGCCGTCGCCGCACGGCCTCGAAAGAGACATGCGCTACCTGCCGCGGTCCGCGGACCGGCTCGCCTTGTTCCTGCTTGTTGTCCTTTTCCTGTTTGTGCCGCCGTTTCTGGGCGATTACTGGCTCAAGGGAATCCTCGTTCCCATGCTGATTCTCTCGATCTCCGCCCTCGGCCTGAATGTCCTGACGGGGTATGCCGGGCTTATCTCGCTGGGTCAGGCGGCGTTCATGGCCGTCGGCGCGTTCGCAGGCGTCATCGCCTACGGGCGATACGGGATTCCCATTCCCCTCACATTGCTCATCGCCGGGTTGACGGCGGCCATCGTCGGCGCCGTCGTGGGGACGCCGTCACTGCGTATCAAGGGCCTGTACCTGCTGGTCGCCACGCTGGCTGCCCAGTTCATCATCGTCTGGACGATCCAGCGCGTACCCTGGATCGGCGCCGGGTCGATGGTGACCATCGACACGCCGCCGGTCTTCATCGGCACGTGGGAGATCGATACCGCTCTCGAGCAATATTACTTCGCGCTCGCGGTCGCCGCGCTGCTGACGATCTTCGCCTGGAACCTGACCCGCAGCCGCATCGGAAGGGCCTGGATGGCCATCCGGGATCACGACGTGGCGGCGAAGGTGATGGGCATTTCCATGCTTCGCTACAAGCTGCTCGCTTTCATGGTGTCGGCGTTCTACGGCGGGATTGCGGGCGCCCTTGTCGTCTTCGCCTGGGTCGGAGCGGCAAATGTCCAGGAGTACGAGCTCGAGCTCTCGATCCAGATCCTGGGAATGACCATCATCGGCGGCCTTGGAAGCATCCTCGGATCCTACCTCGGTGCCGCCTTCATCGCGCTGCTGCCCATCGCGATCAGCATCGGGATGCACAACCTGTACGGAATTGTCGGCGGCGAGATCGTATCCGCCGCCGTGCTCGCGAACGCCGAGCATGTCGTATTCGGCGTTCTGATCGTCCTCTTCCTGATCTTCGAACCGTTGGGGCTGGCCCATATCTGGCGCCGGTTTTCGGCGCGATTCGAGATTTGGCTCGGGCCGGCGGTGCGCACATGAAGCAGCGAGACGTTCGCGAGCAAACTGAAGGATCGGCCGATCGGGCCGGTTCGACATTGTCCATCGCGCAACGGCATGGAAACAGGAGGTAGATATGTTTATGAAACGTGCATCCATACGCCTTTCCCCGGCACTCGTACCCGGAGTCCTGGCCGCGAGCATGCTGGCGACGGTATCGGCATTGCCGGCGCAGACCAGCATCGCCGCGGAGGGAGAAATCTATCATCCGATGCTGGTGACCCGGACCGGACCGTTCGCTTCTGCCGCGAGCGGCGTCAGTTCCGGCCAGCAGGACTATTTCGCCCTGGTCAACGCCAACGGCGGCATCGACGGCGTCAAGATCAAATGGGAGGAATGCGAGTTCGGCTACAAGACGCCGCGCGCGCTGGAATGCTACGAGCGGTTCCGCGGCAAATGGAAGATCGTCTACCCGAACAGCACCCCGGTCATATTCGCCCTGTCCAAGCGGCTTACGGAAGACAAGGTCCTCGGCATCAATCTTGCCGGCGGACGATCGGAATCGACGGACGGAAAGACGTTCCCCTATCTCTCCCCGGTCATCCTGAACTTCTGGTCTCAGGCCGCATCGACCATCCGCTACATCGCCCAGCAGGAAGGCGGAGAGGCAAAGCTCAAGGGCAAGAAGATCGCCTTCGTGCACCTGGACAACTCGTACGGCCGCCAGCCGTTCCCGATCTTCGACGCGCGCGCCAAGAAATACGGGTTCGAATGGAAGTCGTGGCCACTTGCGTGGCCGGCCCTGGAGCAGAGTGCCGCCTGGGTCGACATAGCGCGCCGGTTCCGGGCCGACTGGGCCATTCAATGGAACTACGGCCAGTCCTGCAACGTGCCGATGACCGAGATGAAGAAGGTCGGCTTTCCGATCGAAAAGTTCGTGGGGACGCTCTGGTGCGGTTCCGAGGAGGACGTCACGCCCGCGGGCGATCTTGCCAAGGGCTACATCTCGGCCAACTATCACGGTGTCGGCCTCGATTTCCCGGTGATCCAGGAAATCATCGAGAAGGTTCACGACAAGGGCAAGGGCAACATCGAACGGAATCGTGTCGGCACCGTTGCCTATAATCGTGGGGTCTTGACCGGGATCATCATCGTCGAGGCGTTCCGCAACGCGATCAAGAATGCCGGCATGCCGCTCGACGGCAAGAAGGTGCGCGACGGCTTCCGTATGATCAAACTGGACGGGAAGAGGCTCAAGGAGCTCGGCGCCGAAGGATTGCTGCCAGAGTTGGTGTTCTCCGCGACCTATCACGGCGGTATCGAACCGCAACTCTTCCAGCGCTGGGACGGTAAGAAATGGACCACGATTTCCGATTGGGTCCCGCCTTACGAGGATGTGGTCCGGGCCGAGATCAAGCGCGCCGCCGCCGAGTACAAGAAACAGACCAAGCAGTGAAACCGTGTCGCCCGTACTGAGGATCGAGGATGTCGAGGTCTACTATGACGGCGTCATCCACGTCCTCAAGGGCGTGTCGCTCGATATCCCCGAGAAGGGCATCGTTGCCCTTCTCGGGGCCAACGGCGCTGGGAAATCCACAACGTTGAAGGCGGTGTCGAACCTGCTGCGGGCGGAACGCGGAGAGGTCGCCCGCGGCTCGATCGAGTTTCTCGGCCGCTCCATCCTGAAGCTCGATCCTGCCGATATCGTGCGGCTCGGCATCGTCCAGGTTCTGGAGGGCCGGCGGCTGTTCGAGCATTTGACCGTCGAGGAGAACCTTCGTGCCGGGGCCTATGCGCAAACCCGGCGGGAAAATGTCAGGAACGATCTCGAGCGGGTCTACGAGTATTTCCCGAATCTCGCGGAGCGGCGCGAGCTCAAGGCCGGCTACCTGTCCGGCGGAGAACAGCAGATGACTGCGATCGGCCGAGCCCTGATGGGGCGTCCGAAGCTCATTCTCCTGGACGAACCCTCAATGGGACTGGCGCCGCTCTTGGTGAAGGAGATTTTCGAAATCGTTCATCGTCTCAACCGGGAAGAAGACGTCGCCATCCTTCTGGCCGAGCAGAACGCCCTCATGGCGCTTTCCATCGTCGAGTACGCCTATGTGATGGAGGGCGGCCGGATCGTTTCGGAGGGCCGTGCTGATAAATTGGCCCGTGACGACAGCGTTCGACGCTTCTATCTCGGCATGGCCGATCACGAGGAACACCAGAGCTACAGGAAAATACTCGAGGAAAAACGCGCCGCCGCAGGCGTGCGCAGTCCCCATGAACATCATTCCAGAGGAGGAAGCGATGATTCCTGAACAGAAGACAGGTTGGCGTTCGAAAATCCCGGAACTGCATCCGCAATGGGCAGATGTCGATTTCGCGGAAGTCCTGGCCCTGCCGACGGCGTATCTGGCGATCGGATACTCCAACAGCATACTAAGCAGTTTCGGCGCACAGGCCCACGAGCGGCTGTGGGAGCGGACCCGCCTACCCGGCGGCGCCCTCGGTAACACCGTCAAGCTGATTCACGCCAGCCGCGACGCGGGGATGCACCTGTTCTTTACCCGCTATGAGATCTTCCGGCAGAACTTTCCGCAATCGCCGATGGACAAGTCGCAGTACGACTACTGGGCCTCCGGAAAGGAGGACTGGACCGACGAACAGAGGGAACGGGACTGCGACACGGTCGCGGAAATCAAGGAACTGATGCGGCCGGAAGACGAGATCATCCACTATACGTCGCTCGGCAACGTGTTCCTCGGCACGATGCTGTCGAGCTACCTCAACATGCGGGGAGTCCGAACCGTCCTGCTGTCCGGCTTCCATCTCGACTGGTGCATCGAGCAGGCGGCCCGGAGTTGCCGCGACATGGGATACATGCCCATCGTCATCGGCGATGCCTGCGGCTGCGGCCGGGAGCAGGACGAGGCGTCGACCCTGGAGCGGCTCGACATGTTCTTCGCCCCGGTCATCTCGGCGGACACGGCGATCGGGTTCATCCGCCAGGGCAAGGAGCGGCGGCGGACGGCCTGATCCGGAGTTCCGACAGCTCCCGAATTCGGGCGCAGGCAATTGCAGGCAGGCCTGTTCTCCGAAGCCGGCGGCCGATTGCCGGGCATCGCAGGAATCGAGACGACGGCGGACGATCGATGACCAAGGCTCCTCTCTCCGGTCTCAAGGTTCTCGAACTTGGAGAACTCGTCGCCGGTCCCTTCATCGGCACGCTGCTGGGCGAGTTCGGCGCCGAGGTGATCAAGGTCGAGAGGCCCGGCCGCGGCGACATTCTCCGCCAGTTCGGACCGACGGTCGATGGCGAGAGCCTGTATTGGAAAGCCAACGGCCGGAACAAGAAGTCCGTCGTGCTGGACCTCGAGAAGGCCTCGGCCCGGACCGTGCTCGGAGAGTTGATCGCGCGCTGCGATGTGCTCATCAACAGCCTCCGGCCCGGTACTATGGAAAAATGGGGATTCACCGAGGAAATACTGAAGGAATCCTTCCCAAGCCTGGTGGTCGTCTACGTCAGCGCGTTCGGCCGTACTGGCCCCAAGGCGTCGGAAGGCGGCTACGATCCCATTGCCCAGGGATTCAGCGGCCTGAGCGACATGACCGGCGACGCCGATGGGCCGCCCATGCGGGCAGGCGGCTGTATTCCCGTCTGCGATTTCATGACAGGTGTCGCCGGAGCGCTCGGCGCCGTTCTTTCGCTCTACGGCCGGGACAGGGCCCCCGACCGGCGCGGCCAGTCCGTGGATATCGCGCTCTATGACGTCGCATTCAGAATGACCGCGCCGCTCCTGAGCTACTTTGACCTTTCGCAGGAGGTTTGGAGCCGCAGCGGAAATCACAGTCTGGGCGGCGCGCCGACCGGCCACTTCCTGACGAGTGACGATCGGTGGGTCTGCGTCTCCGTACAGAATGACGAGCAATTCCGGCGTCTGGCACGGCTTATGGATCGTTCCGACTGGCTCACCGATCGCCGTTACGCCGATAACTCATCGCGAACGAAACACCGGGAGCAGATCTGCAGCGAGTTTGCCGACTGGGCGCGCGCGCAGACCCGCCAGGATCTCATTCGGAGCTTCGAGAACCAGAGTCTGGTTGCCGGCCCCATCAACGATGTTGCCGATCTGGCGGCGGACCTACATCTGGCTGCCCGCGGCTGCAGCTGGGAGCGGAATGACGAGCTCGGCGAATACAGGACGCCCGATGTCGTGCCGCGTCTTTCAGGTACGCCGGGTATCGTACGACGTCGAGCTCCGGCACTCGGCGCAGACACACTCGACGTCCTGAAGCAGGAACTTTCTTATTCGGATTCCGCCTGCGCCCGATTGTTGGGCGAAGGGGCGCTCGGAGAATAGCGCCGTGTCACTCGATGGAAGAACCTGACACAGGACCGTGGCACCGCTCGAACTGCTTCAAACCAATTGTCCGACTTCAGGGGGCCAATCCCATAGCCTGTAGATGGTGGGGAGAGGCGCTCCGGCCGGCCCGTCTTTGGAGACGGCGCCGCACTCCTCCATAGTCTCCGCCATCGCTTCAACTGCTGCGGCCCCGTAAAGATAGTTGCCCATAGCGACGAGATCCTTGCCGGCGATGTGGCCCCTTCATTTAGGATTCTGCGCTTCCGGATACGCTGCCGAATGGCCTCCCGGTCTACGATGCCGTCCAGCGAAATACGGCCCACTCGTCCGAAGCCCGTATCTCGTCGAACGCCATTGGAGCCGCGTATCCTCGTTCCGTCAGATCGAGCGCCACCTGGCTCAACTCCGCGTTGGCGTGGGCTGGCTCGAAGCCGCCAAACCGGTTCGGCCTTCGGATATTGGCTTGCCCATCCGTCCGTCCTAATCTGGAAAGGCATCCAATTTTCTGCATATCCGAACCCGGAATGGCGGGCCGGAAGCGTACAGTCGGAGACGGTGAATGAAATTCAGCTATTTCTCGAACGCCGACAACACCTACAGGAACAACACCCGGACGGTCGAAGATCTGCTGCTCCAGATCGTTGACCAGGCGGTCTACGCCGAAGAGCTGGGCATGCATTCCGCCTGGATCGGGGAGCATCATTTCAACGAATTCGGCACCAACGCTTCGCCGGAAATCATGCTCGGCGTCGTTGCCGCCCGGACCGAACGGATCCGGCTGATGCCGGCGGTGACCGTGCTGCCGCTGCACCATCCGCTGCGCGTCGCCGAGAACTGGGCGACCGTGGACGTGATCAGCGGCGGGCGGGTCGATTTCGCCTGCGGCCGCGGCTTCGACAAGCACGAATACGACCGCTTCGGCATCGAATTCGAGCGCAATGCAGAGTTGCTGGCCGAAGAGCTCGACATCGTCCACCGGGCCTGGACCGAAGAAGGGCGCTGGTCCCATGACGGCGCGTTCTTCAGCTTCGAGGATGTCGAGATCGTCCCCAAGCCGGTCCAGATTCCGCTGCCGGTTTACGTCGCCTGCTTCTCCCGGCCGACAGTCGACATGACCTGCCGGCGCGGCTTCAACATGTCGATCGCGCCCTTCGCCGCCGGCATGTCGTTCGGCGGCGTCGACAAGATGATCGACTACTACCGGGAGAACTGCGCGGCCAACGGGCACGAACCGGGTGTCGTCAACTCGTCGATCTTCCTGCATTTCGGCGACACGCCGGAGGAGGAACGGGCGGCGCGGGAACGGCAGATCCGCTTCTTCCTGGAAAACGCCCTGCCGACGATGCGGACGGCCTCCAAGGCGAAGACCAAGTCCTACGACTATTGGCACGACATGGCCGACCGGGTCAGCCGGATGAAGCCGGAGGACCTCGTTTCGGGCATGGTTCTGCTCGGCAATACCCAGGCGATCGCCGATTCGGTCGGCCGCTTCGCCGAAATGGGGATCGACGAACTCGGCCTCTACGTCAACATCGGCCTCAAGGACCCGCAGCGGACCCGGGAGGAGATGCAGCGCTTCATGGAGGAGGTCGCGCCGCTGTTCCCGGAGGTCGGCGCGGGCGGGCGGATCGCCGCCGAATAGCCGTAGCGCGCGCGGCCGGAGCGCGACGGACCGCAGGGCCTCTTGCTATGACAACGGCGCGCCGGGCCAATCCGATGTTCGGGCCCAACGCCTTCAAGCTGGGCGTGTTCCGAATGAATGCCGAAGGCGGGCTGGCGATCACGCGCAAGGAAGGCCGCTGGCCGGCGGTCTGGGCCGACATCGCCGAGGCGAGCCGCGTGGCAGACCGGGCAGGCCTCGAATTCAACCTACCGCTGGCGCGCTGGAAGGGTTACGGCGGGACCCACGACAACGCCGCCCGGTCTTACGAAACGCTAACCCAGGCGGCTGCGCTTGCGGCGATCACCGAACACGCCTGCATCTTTTGCACCGTCCATGTCGCCCTGGTCCATCCGGTCTTCGCGGCCAAGGCGGTCTCCACCATCGATCATGTCAGCGGCGGCCGCGCCGGTCTCAACATCGTCTGCGGCTGGAACCGGGACGAGTTCGACATGTTCGGCGTGCCCCTGCCGGAGCACGGTGCGCGCTACGAGCAGGGGCTGGAATGGTTCGAGGTTTTCGGGCGGCTGGTGCGCGGCGACCGCTTCGACCATGCCGGCGCCCACTACCGGTTACAGGACGCCTATTCCGATCCGCCGACCGTACAGCAGCCGGGCCCTGTCATCATGTCGGCCGGCGGGTCGCCGGCAGGCCGGGCCTTCGCCGCCCATGCCGCGGATTTCCTGTTCGCGGTCGTGCGCGACGCCGATCACGCAGCCGCGGTCGTGGAAGAAATCGCCGCCGACGCCACGACCCGCGGCCGGTTCGCGGGCATCTGCGCCATAACCCATGTCGTGTGCCGGGAAACCGAGGCCGAGGCCCAGGATTTCTACGACGACTACGCGCTTCGCCAGGCCGACGACGAGGCGGTCGACCGCTGGACCGGTGCCAAGGCGGCAACCTCCCAGTCCGCCCCAGCGGACGTCATGGCCGCGCGGCAGCGGGTCGCCGGCGGTCACGGCTCCTTCCCGTTGGTCGGGACGCCGGAGCAGGTTGCCGAGGGGCTGATCGCCCTACACGGCGCCGGCGTCTCGGGCGCTTCGCTGAGCTTCTTCGATTTCCGGAAGGAATTGCCGTTCTTTATCGAGCGGGTGCTGCCCCTGCTGGAGCGGGCCGGCCTGCGCGAGCCGTTCCGGCCGGGCTAGCCGTCCGGCGGCTCGACTAGGATCATGTTGAAATCGGCGATGCCCCGGCGATGGCGCCGGGCTTCCCGGTATTCCGGCGAATCGTAGAAGCGCCGGGCCGCCTCCGCCGACTCAAACTCGACGATCGCCATGCGTTTGGGCAGCCAGTCGCCCTCGATCGGTTCGGGTTTGCCGCCCTCGACCAGAAACCGGCCGCCATATTGCGCAACGGCGGCCGAGCCGCGCGAACTGTATTCCGCCTTGAAGGTCGGCAGGTCGAAAACTTCGACGCTGGTCACGAGATAGGCCGGCATGCAATGTCCCTCCGCTGGCGAAGCGTATCTGTAGGTTCTTGGCCGAACTGCGAACCCGAGTCCAGCAGAGCATCGATGGGGAGTGCGCCATGGCACCGAACCGGGTTGCCCTCGTCACTGGCGCGGCCGGCGGGCTCGGAACCGCTATTGCGGCCGGGCTGGCAAAGGCCGGGTTCCGGCTGGCCCTGCTCGACCGGGCGCCGCTGCCGCCGGCGCATCCGGCCTTTGACCTCCCCGAGAGCGACCGAATGGCCGGGAGCGTCGATATTGCGGATTTCCGCGCGGTCGGAGACGCTATCCGCCGGATCAGCGACGGGCTCGGCGAACCGGCCGTGCTGGTCAACGCCGCCGGCCTCGGCCCGCCCTTCGCCGACCCCGGCATCTTCAAACGCCCGGTCGATCTCACGACGGTCGATGCGGACCCGATGGCGCCGCCGGTCGCCTGGCTTTGCTCGGCCGTTGCGGACGCCGTCACCGGCCGGCGCCTCGTCGCTTCCGGCTGGGTCGATCCGCCCGCCGGCGCTGCGGCCGAAACCGTCGGCAGCCCGATCGGCTGGCCGCAACTGGCCGGCAAGGACCGCACCGTGCCGATGGCGGGCGCGTTCGACCGGCCGGTGCGCGCTTCGGGCTCCTGAATCGGAAACGGGCGCACCGGGCGCCCGTTTCGGTACGCGTTCGGCCGGCGCCCTATTCGACCAGCGCCTTCTCCGTCCTCAGCTTGTCGATCAGCGACTTGTAGACGGCCTCCGGGTCGAAGCCGCGCTTGGCGACATCCTTCTTCCAGGCGTCCAGCGCCGGCGCGGAAAATTTGCGCCAGGCGGCTTTGTCGGCGTCCGAGATCGGCACGAAGGTCTTGCCCATCGCGCGGAGCTTCTTCTCTCCGGCCCAGTCGGACTGCGCCACCGGGTCGGCGATCCGGACAGCCCACTCCGGCGAGCAGTGCGCGTCGACGACCGCCTTCTGCCCGGCGTCCAGCTTGTTGTAGGCTGCCTTGTTCAGCACGATGTTCCAGACCGCGCCGAACAGCGGCACATCCATGATGTACTTGGTCGCCTTGTGGCCGCCGAACGCGATCAGCGCGCCGTGGACGCCGGTCGACGCCGTGGCGATGCCGCGCTCGAAGGTGTCGCGGATCTTCGGGAACGGCGAGAACACCGTGACCGCGCCGGCCTGCTTGAAGATGCGCGCCTGGGTGGCGTTCGAAGGCCGCATCTTGACGCCCTTCAGGTCCGCCGGCGTCTTGATCGCCTTGCGGGTCGAGAAAATCGTCAGCGGCACCATGGTGTGCATCAGGCAGTTCTTGGCGTCGGTCATTTCCCGGTCGGCGAATTCGGCATACCAGGCCGTCAGCGCCCGCGAGGCGCCGAGCGGCTCTTTCAACATCAGCGGCTGTTCCGGCAGCGACGTGACCGGCCAGCGACCCGGGTTGAAACCGGGATTGATCCAGACCGCATCGGCGATGCCCGTCTTCGCCATGTCGTAATGATCGCTCGCCTTGCCGAGTTGGCTTGCGGGAAAATACTGGAACTTGATGCTGCCGCCCGATTTTTCGGTAATCGACGTGCCCCAGGCAACGAATGCCTTGTGCAGCGGATGCACCGGCGGCACCCAGTGGGCGAATTTCAGGGTGACCGTTTTCGACTGGACCGGTCCGGCCAGCAGGCCCAGGCCCAGTACCGCGGCGGCCGCGATGCGGATCGTGCGAATAACCATCTGTTTTCCTCCCTCGATACCGGCAAAGGTGCGTCCGCACCCGGCCGGAAACCGGACCGGGGGCCGTCCGTTGCAGGCGGTTCTCACCATACCCAAAAACATGTAAAATACAATAATATTCTCATATGTCGGGGGTGCGCGAACGCGCCCGAAATGCGAAAAAGGGCGAGCGGCGCCGGCGCCGCGCCGACCGATACCGGGCAAGGAATGGAATCGAAACTTCTCGACAGCGCAATCCGGACCCTGTCCGTCCTTGCCGCCCTGCTCCTGCTCGGCGTGACCCTGCTGGTCTTCGTCTCGGTGCTGTTGCGCTTTTTCTTCAACGCGCCGATTCCCGACACCAACGATCTTGGCCGGCTCGTCATGGGTATCGCCCTGATGAACGGCATCGCGCTGGCGTCCTATTACGGCCAGCAGATCACCATGGACACCGTATGGCTTGCCGTCGGCGCGCGCGCGAAGCGAATCATCGACATCGTCGCATCGGCGGTGACATTCTCGGTCATCCTGGCGATCGCCTGGATCATGTTCGGCCGGGTCGGGTCCGTCATCGCATCGGAGGAGGTGACCTTCGATCTCGCCCTCCCGCTGTGGATCTTCTACGGGCTCGTGGCGCTCTCGTCCTGCGCCGCGACTTTCCTGAGCGCCGTGCGCCTCTGGGCGGTCCTGCGCGGCAGAGAGATCGCCGCGCCGGTGGCCGGGCCGGCGGTCGACTAGCGGGCGAGCCGCCGCAGGATGGACGGACTGAGCCTCGCGATCGGCGCTTTCGCCGTCCTGTTCACGCTCATGCTGCTGCGCGTGCCGGTCGGCATCGCTATGGTACTGGTCGGCGTCGGCGGCTTCGCCGTTCTGACGGATATCGGCCCGGCCCTGTCGCTGCTGGAACTGACGCCGATCCGTACACTGACCGATTTCACCTTCGGGCTGGTCCCCCTGTTCGTCCTCATGGGCGCGCTGGCCAACGCGTCCGGCATGAGCCGCGACCTGTTCCGCGCCTCCAACGCCTGGCTCGGTCACCGGCGCGGCGGCCTGGCGTTGTCCACCGTCGCGGCGTGCGGCGGATTCGCCGCCATCTGCGGTTCGTCGGTTGCGACCGCGGCGACCATGTCCAAGGTCGCGCTGCCGGAAATGCGCCGCTACGGCTATGCCGACAGCCTAGCGACCGGCACCATCGCAGCCGGCGGCACGCTGGGCATCCTGATCCCGCCCTCCATCGTGCTCGCCGTCTACGGCATCATTACGGAAACCGATATCGGACGCCTCTTCGTCGCGGGCCTGATCCCCGGCCTGCTCGCCGTGCTGATGTATATGGCGGCGGTGCAGGGCGTCGCCGTGGTGCGGCCGGAATGGGTGCCTGCGGGCGAACGGTCGGACTGGCGCACCCGCATCGTTTCGCTGCGCACCGTCTGGCCGATCCTGGCCGTGTTCGCCTTCGTCATCGGCGGCATTTACGGCGGCGTCTTCACCCCGACCGAGGCCGCCGCTATGGGCGCCGCCGCCGTCGGCATCCTGGCGTTTGCCATCGGCCGCATGTCGCTCGCCCGGCTGCTCGACTGCCTGCGCGAAGCGCTGATCACAACAGGTGCGCTGTTCATCGTTCTGATCGGGGCGATCCTGTTCGCCCGATTCCTGACGATCACACAGTTTCCCCAGCAGGTCGCCGAAACGCTGCTCTCCCTCGATCTCGGGCGCTACGGCACGTTGGCGCTCATCATCCTGTTTTATGTCATCCTCGGCTGTTTCATGGAGGCAATGGCGATTATCCTGCTGACGGTTCCGGTGTTTTTTCCCAGTATCGTCGGCCTGGGTTTCGATCCGATCTGGTTCGGCGTCATCGTGGTGATGGTGACCGAGCTCGGCCTGATCACGCCACCGTTCGGCCTCAATGTCTTCGTCATCAAGGGCGAGGCGCCGAACGTGCCGCTCAAGTCGATCTATGCCGGCGTGACGCCCTATATTGCCTCGGACCTCGTGCGCCTGGTCGTGCTGATCGCCTTCCCCATTATCGTGCTTTGGCTGCCGAACCAGATGTAGCGGTCGGGCCGGAGACCGGCCTCATTCCTCCGGGACCGGCTCTATTCCCAACTGTTCGAGGACATGGTCGGCGAGCGACAGGGCCGCGGTGATGCCGGGGGTTTCGATGCCCAGCAGGTTGACCAAGCCCGGCACGCCGTGGTGGGCCGACCCGGAGACCGTCCAGTCGCCGTTGCCGTTGTTCGGCCCCCAGGTGCGCGGCCGGATGCCGGCATAGTCCGGCGACAGGCGGCTCTCGTCGACTTCGGGCCAGTAGCTGCGGATCGCGCCGGCGAATTTGGCTGCGAGATCGGCGGGCACGCAGTAGTCGATCTCGTCGACCCAGACCAGGTCGCCGCCGAACTTGCCCCGTCCGGCCGTGTCGAGAGTGAACGCGCCGCCGTTGGCGAGTCGGTCGCCCAGCGGCACGACGATGCGCCCGAACGGCGGCTGGCCGTTCCACGAAAGGAACCGGCCCAGGGCATGATGCACCGTCGGCACGAACTGCGTGGGCAGGCCGGTCAGGGACAGCGCGATCCGGCGGGCTCCGAGCCCAGCAGCATTGACGAAGACGCGGCAACCGACCGCCGTTTCGCCGCCGTCCGCGCCGGTGACGTTGAGTCGGATGCCGTCGCGCACGTCGCCGCCCGTCACTGCGCTCGAAAAGGCGATCATCACGCCGCAGTCCTCCGCGTCGCCGCGATAGGCAAGCATCAGCGCGTGCGTATCGACCACGCCGGTAAACGGCGAATGGAGCGCGCCCGCGCAGCGCAGCCCAGGTTCCAGCCGCGCGACCCCGGCGGCGTCCAGCAGTTCCAGTTCGGGAGCACCGACTTTCCGGCCGCCCTCGACCAGTCCGGCGAGGATCCCAAGCTCGGCTTCGTCCGCCGCCGGCATCAGCTTGCCGATGCGCCGACAGGGAATGCCCCGGCTCTCGCAATAGCGCCAGGTGCGCTCGGCGCCCGGACGGCACAAGCGGGCGCGCAAAGAGTCCGGCGCGTAGAGAAATCCGGCGTGGATCACCTCGTTGTTGCGCGAGCTGGTCTCGTTGCCGATCCAGGCGTTGCGTTCGACGACGACGACCTCGCGCCCGGCCCGCGCCAGCGCTCTCGCGATCGCAAGACCGACGATGCCGGCGCCGGCAACGATGCACTCGACGGTTTCGGTCATGGCGGTTTGCCGGCCCGTTCGGGGAGAATACGGAACATGCCGGGCGTCCGGCCCGCATGCCGCGCCATCATAGGCAAACCGGCGCTAAGTTGACATAATCGCGGCAGGCCGTGCCACCCGATGCGGGGAGGAACCGCGCCATGACCGGCGGCGACACGAGAAAGGTCCCCGTCTACTGCAACCAGTGCGCTGCAGGCCCGGACCTGATGAAGGTCGAGGTGCGCGACGGCGTGGCGCTGCGGGTCGAGCCGAATTTCGACATTACCGAGCATCCGGCCGTCGGGCGGGTCTGCGTCAAGGCCTACGGGCTGATCCAGAAAACCTACAACCCGCACCGCATCGCCCGGCCGATGAAGCGGACCAACCCGCGCAAGGGCCGGAGCGAGGACCCCGGCTTCGTGCCGATCTCGTGGGACGAAGCGTTCGATTTCGTCGCTGAGAAGCTCAACGCCATCCGGGCGGCCGGCCTGCGCGACGAGTCCGGCTATCCGCGCCTCGCCTTCACCCTCGGCGGCGACGACTCGCCGCCGAAATATATCGGCACGTTGCCCGCCTTCCTGGCCGCCTGGGGCCCGGTCGATATGGGATACGGCGCGGGCTCCGGTGCCAAATGCTACCATTCGGAACATTTCTACGGCGAACTGTGGCACCGGGCCTTCGTCTGCGCGCCCGACACGCCGCGCTGCGATTACATCGTCAACTGCGGCAAGAATATCGAGAATTCGTCCGGCGTGACCGGCGCCTGGCGTCAGGCCGACGCGCGCGCCGCCGGGCTCAAGCGGGTCCAGGTCGAGCCGCATCTGTCGGTCACGGCGGCCTGTTCGTCGGAATGGCTGCCGGTCAAACCGAAGACCGACGCCGCCTTCCTCTATGCCCTGATTCACCGCATCCTGCACGAGCGCGACTGGCGCGCTGTCTGCGACCTGCCGTTCCTGGGCGCGGACACGAGCGCGCCCTACCTGGTCGGGCCGAACGGCTACTATCTGCGCGATCCGGAAACCGACAAGCCGCTGATTCGCGACCTGGCGGACGGCGCCGACAAGCCGTTCGACGCCGAAATCGGCGAACCGGCGCTCGCCGGCAGCTATCGCGCGGCGGGCGTCGAGCGCGGCGCGGACGGCGCCCTGTGGCGGCACGAGGACGCCGAGGCGAAGCCTGCGTTCCAGCTCCTCCTCGACCACATGGCGCCCTGTTCGCCCGACTGGGCGGAAGGCGAATGCGATATCCCGGCCGAGCGCATCCGGCGTGTCGCCGACGAATTCCTCGCCCATGCCCGGGTCGGCGAGACGGTCGAGATCGACGGCGAGACGCTGCCGCTGCGGCCGGTCTCCATCCTGCTCGGCAAAAGCGTCAACAACGGCTGGGGCGGCTACCAGGCCTGCTGGGCGCGCGTCGTGCTGGCGACGCTGGTCGGCGCGCTGGAGGTGCCGGGCGGGACTGTCGGGCCTGCGGTGCTCAAGCTTAACGAGCCGCCCGACGACCGTTTCGCCAGCATTACGCCGACCAACGACGGCTTCATGGACTTCCCGTTCAACGACACCTCGCGCCAGGGCTGGCAGGCGCAGCCGAAGATCCGCAACGCCTACAACACGCTGGTTCCGCTGGCCGCGGATTCGCCGCGCTCCCAGGCGCTCGGCCCGACGACCCTGCCGTGGATCTTCCACAATGCCAAACCGAAGGGAATGCCGCGCCAGACCCTGCCGGACGTCTGGATCACTTTCCGCACCAACCCGGCGATCTCGATGTGGGACGGGCCGCGCGTGGCCGACAAGATCGCGGATTTTCCCTATCTCATCAGCTTCGCCTACACCCTCGACGAAACCAACTGGATGGCCGACCTGCTGCTGCCCGAGGCGACCGATCTCGAAAGCCTGCAGCTGATCAAGATCGGCGGCAGCCAGTTCATGGAACAATTCTGGCATCACCGCGGCTGGGCGATCCGTCAGCCGGCGGTCGAACCCGCCGTCGACTGCCGCGACATGACCGACATCGCGAGCGAACTGGCGGCGCGGACCGGAATTCTGGCCGTTTATCACGGCGTCATCAACGATGGCAGGCTCGGCGTGCCGCTGGCATCGGAGGCTTACGATTACAGCCTCGCCCGCGACCGGCGCCATACCGCCGACGAAATCTGGGACCGGGTGGCGCGCGCCGGCAGCCATGCGCTGACCGGCGGCGCGGAGGTCCGCGGCCTAGACTGGTTCCGGGAGCACGGCTACCTGCTGCGTGAGACGGCTGAGCGCGACTGGTATCTCTATCCGTTCTTCAAGCAGCACGGGCTGCGCTTCGAGATGCCCTATCAGGAGCGGCTCAAGCGCCACGGCGAGCAACTCGCCAACCGGCTGCGCGAGGCCGGGATCGACTGGTGGGAGAAACAGCTCGAGGAATACGAACCGCTACCGTCCTACCGCAGCTTCCCTGACTACTGGATCGACCATGTCCGCGAGGTCGGCGCCGATCCGGACGACTATCCGCTGTGGGCGCTGACCGCACGCAGTATGCAATATTCCTGGGGCGCCAACGTTACGATCCCGATGATCCGCGAGGTGGCGGACAACGTCGCCGGCCACCGCGGCGTCGTGATGAACCGCACGGCGGCGCAGGCGCTCGGCATCGGGGACGGCGATCCCGTACGGATCGAGTCGGCGACCGGCGCGACTACGGGGGTCGCCGAACTGCGCGAAGGCATCCGGCCGGACACGATCCTGATGATCGGCCAGTTCGACCACTGGGCAACGCCCTACGCGAAGGACATGAACCTGCCCAACCTAAATGCTGTCGCCGCCATGTCGGTCTCGCTGACCGACAACACCGGCAGCGGCGCCGACCTGGTGCGTGTCCGGGTCGTGCCGGAGCGGGGGCCGGCGAAGGCCAGCGGTGGAAGAACGAATCGCTAAAGCGGCACCGCGAGCGGGCGCTCGATGTTGAAGGTGTCGGGCACGACGATCTTCTCCCTGAACCGGGCGTCGCCGTTGTTCAGCACGACCCTGTCGCGGTATTCGCCGGCGCTGAACACTTCGCTGCGGCCCTCGACGTCGGTCTGGATGACACAATAGCTGGTCCGCACGTCGTAGACGCCGTCCTCGACGCCGACGACCTGGCTGCCGCCGACGATGTGCCGGTCGTAGTGGATGTTGTAGATGTTCGCCTTGCGCAGCGCCATGATCCGGTCGCGCATCATCGGCTTGTTCCGGCAGTACATCCAGTAGCCTTCCAGCCCGGCATCGGCATTCTCGCGCGGGTGGATCAGGTAGCGCGCGTCCTCGCCCTCGAAGAAATCGACCCAACTCTCCAGCCGGTCCTCGTCGATGCAGCGGGCGTATTCCTGGTTCAGGCGTCCGATCCGCAGTTCTGCTTCCAGAAAATCCATTGCCGCGATCCTCACGCCGCCTGTCCGTCGGACACAGGTACGTCCATGATATCGCAATAGCCCTTCCAGAATGCCCGGAGGGCGCCCTCGCTCAACATGTGGTCGATCCGGTCCTCCGTGCCGCGCCCGCCGAATTCGAGGACCGACCGGCCTTCCAGGGCGGCGTCCGAAATGCGCTGCTGGATCAGCTCCATCGCCTCGGCATCCTCCATCGCGACATAGCCGGCCGGTCCGAACATGTTGTTCTGCATGCGCCGCTGCTCGATCATTTCGTCGTCGTCGTCCTCGAAGGCGTACCAGGTGTACACAGTCTCGACCTCGTCGACGCTCTTGGGCCGGATCTGGCGCACGCTGAAGGTGTTGCCGGGCAGGGTGAACAGGCAGCTCGGGAATATCGAGATGATCGAGATGGCCAGCCCGTCCGGGAATTCCAGAACCCCGATCGCGACATCCGGCTCCTCGAGCGGAATGCGCTTGCCCTGGCGCGGCGGCGGCCGGGCGCCGCTGGCATCCCTGGGTCTGTATCCGGAGAGGAGCGAGTTCAGTCCGCCCCGGTGGCTCATCTCCATGGTCGCCTGCATCGCGGCGTCGGCAATCTCGAACACAGAGACGAACGGATGCAGCATCGGCGCGTGGTACATGTCGCGCGTGTTCTCGACGAACAGCTTCCAGTTCGCGCGCATCGTGTGGCGGTGATAGCCGGTGACCTTTATCGGCCGGCCGCAGACCAGCTTGAGCCGCGCGCAGATCGCCGGGCCGAGATAGTCCTCGAGCGGCGGCGTCTCGTCGCTGAACGTGCCGAAGACGATGCCGGAGAAGGATTCGACCCTGAGCTTCTTGAGCCCGTGGCCGTCGACTGAAAAATCGTCCGGATAGCCGCCGACGCCGCGCATGCCCTTCATCATCGGCACGCCGATCAGGTCGCCGTTCAGCGCGTAGCACCACTGGTGGTAGATGCAGGTGAAGTTGCGGGCATTGCCGCGCAGGTCGCGGACCACCGCGACGCCGCGATGGGCGCAGCGGTTGACGAAGGCGTGGAGCGCGCCGTCCTTGTCCCGGGTCAGGACATAGGGCGTCGTCCCGACATAGCCGGAGATGTAGTCGCCCGGCTCTTTCACCTCGGTCTCAAAGCCGAGATAGCTCCAGGTCGGCCCCCGGAAAATCCGCTCCTGCTCCAGGTCGAACACCGTCTGGTCGGTGTACAGATGATAGGGGATGCGGGAAAAATCGCTGCTCGGCCCGGTTATCCGGGCGGCAGCATCAACAGTTTCCATCCCATCCATCGTCCGTCCTTCCGGGAAAGAGGGTCAAATTATCTGCAAGTGCAGATATATCTCGGGTCGCCGGATCAGCAAAGACAATTCTCTAACCAAATCCGGCCGTTCAATTGTCTGGGTCTGCCTCGATGCAGCGGCGTTCGATTTCGTCAGCGGAATTTGAGATCCGGGCGAGCCAGGCGTTCAGGGTCCGCACGTCCTCGGCGCTGAAACCATCGAGCAGCCGGTTGAGTTCGGCGGCGACGACGGCCCTGAGTTCCTCCATCCTGAGTCGCCCTTCGGGCGACAGGCTGACCCGCGTGATGCGCCGGTCGTTCCGGTCGCGTTCCCTCCTGACCAGGCCGTCCCGCTCCATCCGGCCGACTGACCGGCCGACCGCGGAGCTTTCGACGAAGATGGCTGTTGCAAGGTCGCCGATCGAGAGAGCGCCGCGTTCGGAAAGTGTGATCAGCACGCGCCACTGGGTCTGCGAGAAGCGGGTTGCGCCGAGCGCGGTGTCTATGCCGCGCGCCGCCTTCGAAATGGCCCGCGCCATCAGGTAGAACGGGCTGTTCTCCAGCTGGAACGGCAGGCCGCGGATGGTCTCCTCGCCCGGATCGCTCCGGGTCATAGGCCGGCGGCTCCGACGGCGGCCCACGGCCTTCGGCCAGCGACTGCAGGCGGAAGTTTCCTTGCTTGGCGGATTATCTGCATCGGCATATGTTCGCTCGGGACCGGTGGAATATTCGGGGAAACGGCATGGCAACCGTATTGGGAGAAACCGTAGCGATAGACGGGCCGGACGGCAAATTCGAGGCCTACCTCGCCCGTCCGGCGCAGCGTCCGGCACCTGGCCTAGTGCTGATGCAGTATATCTGCGGCGTCAACGCCGTGATGCGGCGCCTGGCCGACGGCTTCGCCGACCGGGGCTATCTCGTCGCCTGCCCGGACCTGTTCTGGCGCCAGGAACCGGGCGTCCAGCTGATCCAGGATCCGTCGAAGCCGGACCCAGCCGAACAGCAGCGCGCACTGAAACTCAACGCCGGCTTCGACGATGCGGCGGCTACGGCAGACCTGAATGCAACTATCGATTGGCTGCGCGGAAGCCCGGACTGCACCGGACGGGTCGGGGCCTTGGGCTACTGCCTGGGTGGGCGGCTCGCCTTTCTGACGGCGGCGCGAAGCACCGCTAACTGTTCGGTCGGATATTACGGCGTCAATATCGATCGCTATCTCGGCGAGGCGGGCGCCATCGCCGGCCCGCTGATGCTCCATATCGCCGGGGCCGACGAGCTCTGCTCTCAGGAGGCACACGACGCGATCGTCGGTACCCTGAACCCGCTGGACGCCGTAACACTCCACGAATACGAGGGCGCGGGCCACGCCTTTGCCCTGGAAGGCGGGCACAACTATCGCGCGGACGCGGCTGCCCTTGCCAACGCCCGCTCGCTCGCCTTCCTGCAGCAGCATCTGAACGGCGCCTGATGGCGCAACGCCCGTTCGACGAACTGGTCGGCGACCCGCCGGAAACCGGGATCGCCGGGCGCGTCGTCGCCATTACCGGCGCCGGCCGGGGGCTGGGCCGCGCCTACGCCCATCTGCTGAGCCGCGGCGGTGCGAAGATCGTCGTCGCGGATATCGACGGGGAGGCGGGCCGGCGCGTGGCCGGGGAAATCGCCGAATTCAACGGGCCGCACCTCGCCGTTGCGACCGACGTGACCGATCCGGGCGCCACGCAGGCTATGGCCGACCGCACGGAGGAGACGTTCGGCCGGATCGACGGCCTGATCGCCAATGCCGGCTTGAACGCGGCGTTGGCCCGCCGGCCGTTCTGGGAGATTCCGGCCGAGGAATGGGACCGGGTGATGCGCGTTAATGCCGGCGGCGCCTTCAACGCCGCCAAGGCGGTGCTGCCGGCGATGCGTGCGGCCGGCTGGGGCCGCATCGTCAACATCTCGTCGGCCGCCTGGCATCTCGGCCTGCCGAACTACCTCCACTATGTCGCCTCGAAGGCGGCTCTCGTCGGCATGACCCGCTCGATGGCGCGCGAACTCGGCGGCACCGGCATCACCGTCAACGCCATCAGCCCGGGGCAGATCCTGACCGAGGTCGACAATCCCGGGCAAACGGAGGAGAGCATCGCCGCGGTGGTCGCCCGGCAGATCGTGCCCCGCTCCGGCGTGCCGCATGATATTGCCGGGCTGCTGATCTACCTGCTGTCGCCGGCCAGCGACTTCGTGACCGGCCAGTCCTTCACGGTCGACGGCGGTCTCTCCCACCAATAGCCCACAAGACCGGGAGTCAGGCCGTCAGCGGTCCCGGCATGCGCTGCGAGAGCGCCGGAACGGCAGCGGCGTAGGCCGGGCGCGCCTGTAGCCGTTCCACCCAGGCTTCGGTACCCGACCGCGCCTCCCACAAGCGGCCGAGGCCGCAATAGTGCAGCCGGTCGATCACACCCGTCATCGCCACATCGGCAAGCGAGAAGGCGTCGCCGGCGAGCCACGGCCGGCCATCCGCCAGGCTGCTCTCCAGCCGGTCGAGCGCCCGGCCGAGGGCCGCTTCGGCCCGGTCCAGCACGGCTGGCGGCGCCGGAGTGCGGCCCATCTGCCGGAACATGGCGAGCCGGTTCGGGTCGGGATGCCTCGTCAGCCGGCGTTCCATTTCCGCGTCGGACAGGCGCGCCATCGGGCTCTCGGGATGGAGCAGGAGCAGGCTGAAAGTGTGCGGCCGGGTCGCCGGATGGAGCACATCGTCCTGGAACTTCACCCACATGCGCATTGTGGCCCGTTCGCCGGCGTCGACCGGCTTGAGCGGCGGCCCGGGGCCGATGTCGTCGAGATACTCATTGACCACCGACGATTCGAAGATGACCGTGTTCCCGTCGACCAACGTCGGCACCGTGCCGTTCGGATTGAGCGCCAGATAGTCCGGCGCGAGATGCTCGAAAGCTGCGATCGAATAGACGACCGATTGCCAGGCCAGCCCCTTCTCTGCCAGGCACATCCGCACCTTGATCGGACATACCGCATCCCAGGCATGGTGCAGGACCAGGGTCATGGTTTCGCCTGCGTTTCCCGGTCTGTACGAGGCAATCGGCAGCCCGCACACCGGCGCTACTGATATTAGACCGGAAGACCGAGCGCTTACAGAGTACCGGTACAGGCGGAAATCGGAAACCAGTCCCGTTTGAGGGCCCTGTCAACATAACGTGTCGTGCCGCGCCCGCAATCATGCCTTTCCGTCGTCAAAGGATCGATCGGCCGACGGTACGCCGCCCCTTATGGCAGGGTCCGGGAGGCCGTCAAGCGCCGGATGCGGCGGGACCGGCGCGGCTCGCGCCGGCGTGAACGGTCGCTCAGAAATCGCCGGCTCCGGCAGGTCCGGCCGCCGCGATTTCATCCCGCGGTAGCGGGCGCCGAAGCGCACCGGATTCTCGGCGGCATGCCTTGAAATTTCTGTAATATTCCCTATTTTCGGAATTCGTCCCAATTTACCCGGCAGCGACACGCCGGCTGCCTGCATGACGGAACATGAAATTTCACTAGATGACTTTGGTTTCGTCACGGCTCGTCATTGGTCAACCCGTTTCGTCAGTTGTAGCATAACTAGTTGTAGTAATTAATCTTATTGACATTCTGACTGCATTCAAGCTACCCGTTTCGACGCCTCCTGCCGATGTCCGGTGACGTGTCCTGAGTCGGTTGCGATGCGATTACGCATTTGCCGGTGTCAGCGCGGGCAGGCTCGGTTCGGTAGGAGAGACGGATGCCCGGAAAGACCGCCCTCAAGCTCACCAAGCGTAGCGTCGAGGCACTGATCGCGAAAGGCCGTGATTCGGTCTTCTGGGATTCGGACCTTCCCGGCTTCGGCGTTCGGGTCTATCGCACCGGCCGCCGGGTCTATTGCGTGCAGGCCCAGGGGCCGGCCGGGCCGAAGCGCGTCACCCTGGGACGGCATGGCGAAATCACGGCCGATGTGGCCCGCCGCTAGGCGGCGATCGTCATCGACCGCATTAAGCGGGGTGAGCCGCCCTTCCCGGCCGCGTCCGAAGCGGAACCGACGGTCGCCGCCTTGGCCGAGCGGTTCCTGCGCGCACATGTCGAGGTCAACTGGAGCGCCAATACCGGGGACAGCTTCCGACTGATTGTTCGCAACCATATTGTTCCTGCGTTGGGCGACCTCACAGTATCGGCGGTCGAGCGGCACCATGTCCTTGCCCTGCACGACGGCCTGTCCGCCATGCCCTACCAGGCCAACCGGACACTGGCTGTGCTGTCGGCCATGTTCCGGCTGGCCGAAGCCTGGGACCTCGTGCCGCCCCGCCAAAATCCTTGCAAGGGAGTGCGGCGCTACAAGGAGACGCCGCGCGAGCGGTTCCTGTCGCACGACGAGTACCGCCGGCTCGGCCATGCGCTGGCAGAGGCCGAAAGGAACGGTACGGAGAATCCTGTCGCCATCGCGGCGATCCGCCTGCTGCTGCTGACCGGCTGCCGCAAGAACGAGATCCTGAGCCTGCAATGGGACGATGTCGACCGCGTTGCGGGGAGCTGCGGCTGAAGGACACCAAGGCCGGCGCCCGGCGGGTGGCGCTGACCCCCGCGGTCGAGGCAGTGCTGGGCGGGATACTTCGCAGCGAGGACAGTCTTCGGGACAATCCCTGGGTCTTTGCCGGCCGCAAGCCCGGCAGCCGGTATGTCGCGATCCACCAGGTCTGGATGCGCCTGCGCGCGCACGCCAGCCTGGACGATGTCCGGCTCCACGACCTGCGCCACTCCTATGCCTCACGCGCCCTGGCGCTCGGCGCGGGCCTGCCGATGATCGGCCGGCTGCTCGGCCATGCCACGGTAAGCGCGACGGCGCGCTACGCCCACCTGTCCCGGGACAGCGAGAAGGCGTCCGCCGCCCGGGTCGGCGGCAGCATCGGCAAGGCAATCCTGACGCCGGATACGGCCTGAACCGGGTGACAACGGACGATGGCAGTTCTCAGGATCCGCACCATCTCCAAGCGCACGGTCGACGCGCTGAAGGTCGAGAAGGACACCGTGTTCTGGGACAGCGAGCTCAGCGGCTTTGGCGTGCGGGTCTATCCAAACAGCGGCAAGACCAATGTCGTGCAGACCCGGGCCGGCGGCAAGCCGGCCAGTCGGATCGCCATCGGGCGGCACGGCGTCGTCACCGCCGAGGAGGCCCGGCGCCGGGCCGCCCTGATCGTCTCCCGCATTAAGGCCGGCGAGGAGCCGGTGCCGGAGCCGCCGACGGTTCGGCAGGCTAACGGCCCGACAGTTGCAGAGCTCGCCCGGCGGTTCCTCGAAGACCATGTCGCGGCGCGCTGCAAGCTGGCCACGGCGGCGGCCTACCGGTTCGCGATCGAAAAGCACATTCTGCCAGCCTTCGGCACGCTGTCCGCCCTCGCCGTGGACCGGGTCAAGGTCGCTTGGTTCCACGAAGCGCTCCGGGACCGGCCTGTCATGGCCGACCAGGCGGTCGACCTGCTGGCGCGCATCTACCCGTCGGCCGCGGACCGGGGCGCAGTGCCCGCAGGCAGCAACCCCTGCCGGCAGATTCGGAAATACCGCCCGCGCCAGCGCTGCGCCTGCTCATGCTGACCGGCTGCCGGCGCAACGAGATCCTGACCCTGCGCTGGGATGCGGTCGATACGGACGCAGGCGAGATTCGCCTAACGGACAGCAAGACTGGCACCCGGACAGTGTCGCTGTCGCCCGAGACGGCGAACGTACTGACCGGCATTCCCCGGGCGTCCGGCATTCCGTTCGTCATCGCCGGCCGCGCCGGCCGGCACCTGCGCAGCATCGACGGCCCCTGGCAAAAGGTCCGAGCGCGGGCCGGCCTGCGTGACGTGCGTCTGCACGACCTGAGGCACAGCTTCGCCTCCCGGGCCCTCGCGCTCGGCGAGACCCTGCCGGCGATTGGCCGGCTGCTCGGCCACAGCCGGGTCGAGACGACGGCGCGTTACGCCCACTTGGCGGACGACTCCGTGCGGCAGGTCGCGATCCGGATTTCCGACAGCATCGCGGACGACATCCTCGGCGAGGACTAACAGTAGGTCGGCGGATGAACAACCATGCAGTTCGTAGCGACGGTGATTTCCGACGCCCGGACCTGACCCTACGGGGTTGGGAACAATCAACGGGTTAGCCTGCTGATCGGCGCTCAATTCACCGATCGTACGCCATCTGAATTGATCAGCCGCCTCAGCAAAACCGGCAGGAGCCAGGCCAGATTCCACGACGATTGTCCGGCACGGTCGATCACTGTCGTTCGGTCCTCAACTCTGGTTCCACTGAATCAATTTAAATCAATGAGGTCCCGTGCCGAGTAGCGTTGAACCTACGCACCGATCAAAAGCCCTGCTCCTGCAACCACTCGCGCCAATTGCCGATGTTAGGGTTCCGCGGGCGTTGCTCGTAGTATGGGATCAACGGCCTGTAGACCGTAAAGATCCGGCGCAGCTCGTCGACCGCGTCCTGCTCGGCGCGGCTTTCGCTCGCCGCGAAGAGGTCGACCCTGAGGTCGGTCCGCGGGTAGTCGTCCCGCCCGTGCACCACCAATGCCGACGAGGCGTGGCCGTCCAGGTCGCCGCCCGCGTCCCGGCCCGCCTCCAGCGCCCACAACAGGCGTTCCTCGATTATCTCTCCCCGGGAATTCCTGAAGGTCTCCGCCGTCGCCTCGACCGCCGCAGCCCCATGGAGATAGTTGCCCATGGCGACAAAATCCGTGTCGTTGATGTGGCCTTTCCAGTCGGAATTCTGCGCGCCCGTGAAGACCGCAGAGCGGCCCTCCCGGTCGACAATGCCGATCTGACGGTATTCGGCCCACGCGTCCGAGGCGCGGATATCGTCGAGTACCCTGTCCGGCGCGTGCCCCTGTTCCAGCAGGTCGAGCGCTACCCGACTCAATGCCGGGTTGGCGTAGGCCTGGCTGCAGACGGCCGCCAGATTTGTGCGGACCAACGGGCAACGTGCGCCGACGGCCGGCGGACTGGTCGCGATCGCCACACCCAGATAACCGGTCTCGGCGCAGCGACCGATGATGGTCAGCGTGTGGGAAGATACGCCGAGTTCGAATGCCATGATTCGTGTCCCCTTCCGCGCCATGCCGGCGCTGCATATTTAGTCCGGAGGCCACTGCGGCCCCGGCCCCATCGTCAATTGGCAGGCAGACGAATTGCAGGCAAGATAATCCGCGGCCGGCCGGAGGCGATCCGATACAGGAGGGCGCGATGGCAGATACGACGCGGACCTACCGATGGCCTCCGGGCATGCGTTGCGCCGTCGCTTTCACATCGGATATCGACGGCGAGTCCCCTTATCTCTGGCAGCATCGGGACAAGCCCATTGTTCATGTCGAGAGCCTGGATCAACGGCGGTTCGGGCCGCGGGTCGGCATCTACCGGCTGCTCGACCTGCTCGACGAGTTCGGGGTCAAGGGCAGCTTCTATGTGCCGGGCCTGATAGCCGAGCAGTATCCGCGCATTCTTCCGACGCTTGCCGAGCGGGGGCACGAGGCCGGATTGCACGGCTACTGTCACGAATCCGTCGCGGCACTCAGCGCCGCCGAAAACATGGCGGTGGTCGAGCAATCGCTGGCCGTTTTCGCCGCACAGGTCGAAACGCGCCCGCGCGGCTACCGCGCGCCCTACTGGCACATGACCGCCGATATGGTCGCGACGCTTCTGGCCAGGGATTTCACCTACGACAGCTCGTTGATGGGCTACGACCATCCCTATGTCGTTGACGGACTCGTGGAAGTTCCGGTCCTGGCGACGGTGGCGGATACGACCTATTTCCGCTGCACCGGCGGCCCCGCCGACAAGACCTATCCGCCGGATCCCGGCCAGGTCCTCGAGTCCTGGATCGAGGTGTTTGAAGGCGTGCGCGAATTCGGCGATCTTTACACCATCACCGTGCATCCCTGGATCGCCGGCCACGGCCATATCGTGCGGATGCTCCGCCGCCTCTTCGAACACATCCGCCAATACGACGACGTCTGGTGGGCGACAGCCCTGGAACTGGCGGAGCACCATCTCGCATCCGACAACGCGACAGCCTACAAGGCGAGCCTCCGGGCGCCGGATGCCAGGTCCTTCGGTGCCGCCGGTTTGGATGTCTCGGCCCGGTAGGCTTCGATCCGCGGAGTCCGGGGCGGGATTGCCGGGAATGCTGCGACGGCGCTGCCGGCCGCTCCGGCAGGCAGGTCGATCGCCGGCGCTGCGCCGCTCAAGACGACCGACGACGCCCGGGCGCTCCTCCACCGAACGCACCCTCGGATTGCGTGTATTGCAACCTATTCCGAGGTGTTGAATACTTTGGGCCGTTCGACCACGCAATCCATCGAACTTGGGAGGAGACGGATAATGATTATTTTTCGCAATACTGTCGGAGCGGGCCTGCTGGCGCTGTGCGTTGGCATGCCCACCGCCGCATCGGCGCAGACGTCCGTCGCGGTCGGCGGCGGAATTGACGTGACACAAGGCTTTTGGGTGGTCGCCAAGGAAAAGGGATTCGGCGCCAAACACGGGATCGACATCACGGCCAAGACGTTCGAGGGCGGTTCGCTCGCCCTGCAGGCGGTGGCGGCCGGCGACATCGTCGCCTCCGGCACCAACGGCGGCCTGCCGACGCTCAGGGGCAAGTCCAAGGGTGCGAATTTCGTCGGCGTCGCCGCGGCGCTGAAAGCCCCGCTGATCAGCTGTGCCGCCTCGGTCGCGGCGGTCAAGAGCCCGAAAGACCTCGAGGGCAAGACCGTTGGCTTCATGACCGGCTCCAGTTCGGAGTTCTGGTGGTCGCGCTACACGGCGCTCCACAAGCTGGGCAACGTCAAGACCATCAACCTGTCGCCGCCGGAAACCATCACGGCACTCCGGGGCGGCCAGATCGTCGCCTTCTTCAACTGGCAGCCCTGGTGCAGTCGTGCCCGGGAAATCGTCAAGGGCTCGCGCATCCTGGCCTGGGGCGGCGACGACAACCTGCAACCCTTCGCCGACGCCATGATCTCGTTCCATGGAGATTTCGTGCGCGACAAGCCCAAGGTGGCACTCGCCCTGTTGCGCGCCGTCGACGAGGCGGTCGCCTGGATCCCGAAGAACGTCGACGAAGCCGCCAAAATCATGGCCAAGGCCTTCCGCGGCAAGGCCGACCGGTTCGCCGGCGACATCAAGAAGATCCAGTGGGGCCTCAGGCTGGATACGGAACTGCGCGAGCTGCTCTATGAAGAGGCCCGGTGGATGGCCGACAAGGGTCTGATCAAGGTCGCCGACCCCAAGGCCCTGGTCGACAGCTACCTCCATGCCGATCTGCTGAAGCAGATTGATCCGGCGCGCGTCAAGTAATCGCGACAGGCGCCATGTCGGCTACGGGAGACGAAGGGGCCTTCCGGCCCCTGGTCTCCTTCGTCGACGTCAGTTTTCGCTTCGGCGGCAGGGACGCGCCCTGGATACTCAGGAGCGTGGACCTCGCCATCGGGCGCGGGGAATTCTTTGTCCTGATCGGGCCTTCCGGCTGCGGCAAGACCACGGCACTCAACCTGCTCGCCGGTTTCGAGCATCCCAGCGCCGGACAGGTGCTGGTGGATGGAGAACCGGTCGTCGAGCCGGGAGTCGAGCGCGCCGTGATCTTCCAGGGCGAGGACTCCCTCTACCCATGGCTGACGGTGGAGGAAAACGTCACCTTCTCTCTGCGCGCCGCGGGCCTGTCGCGGCGGGAACGGCACCGGCGGGCGCGGCCGTTCCTGCAAATGGTCGGGCTGGCGGGGCACCGGCATAAGTACCCGAGCGAGCTGTCCGGCGGGATGAAGCAGCGGGTGCAGCTGGTGCGGGCGCTGGTCTGCGACTCCCTGGTGCTGCTGATGGACGAGCCCTTCGGCGCCCTGGATGCGCAGACCCGGTCGGTCCTGCAGGACGAGCTGGCGCGGATCTGGGAGAACAACCGGGTCACGATCCTGTTCATCACCCACGATATCGCCGAGGCGGTCCTGCTGGCTGACCGGGTCGGCGTCATGACGGCGGGCCCCGAATCGATAATCAAGCAGGTTGTGCCGATCGACCTGCCGCGCCCGCGCTCCAGGTCGGACCCGGCCTTCGGGGCGGCCTACGGGCAGCTCAACGAATTGCTCGCCGAGGAATCCCGCAGAGCCCTCATGGACGGGCAATGACCGCGCCTTCGGCGACGGGCAGGGCGCGCGTCCGGGTCCGCCGGCAACGGACGGCGATCGGATTGCGGCTGGCACTCTACGGTCTTGGTCCGGCCTGCCTGTTGCTTTTGTGGCACCACGCCAGCGAGACATTCGCCACCCAACGCCTGTTTCCGGGGCCGGCCGCGACCTACGCGGGCTTCGTTGCCTTGCTCGAAGACGGACAGTTGTGGCGGGACGTGCTGGCCAGCCTGCAACGCATCGGCCTCGGTTTTGCCATCGGCTCCCTGGCTGGCTTCGCCGTCGGGCTGGCGGCGGGATATGTGCCGCTGATCCGCCATCTCCTGTACCCCTACATCCATTTCTTCCGTTTCATTTCGCCGATTGCCTGGCTCTCCATGGCCCTGCTGTGGCTGGGGAGCGGCGAGGCCAGCAAAGTCGCGCTGATCGTCTACACCACCACCTTCATTGTCATGGTCAACACCATGGAAGGCGTGTTCGGCGTGCCGGTCAACCGGCTGCGTGCGGCACGCTGCTTCGGCGCCCGGCCATGGCAGATATTCCTTTGGGTCATCGTTCCCTCCGCGCTCGCCTATGCACTGGCCGGCTCGCGACTCGCGATGGCCAACTCCTTCGCCACCATCGTCGCGGCCGAGATGCTGGCCGCCGATGCCGGACTCGGCTTTCTCAGCTGGGTGAGCCGCCAATGGCTGGCCGTGGACCACATCTTTGTCGCCATCATCTGCCTCGGGGTCATCGGCTTCCTGGCCGACCGGGCGCTGGTCGTCGTTAACGACACCGTGTTCCGGCCCTATCGGCTATCGATATGAGGCGGGGGCCGTGAGCGACAGCAGTGCGCTCCGTCTCGGCCGACCGGCCGCCATCGGCCTGATTTCCATCGTGGGCGGCCTCGTATTGTGGCAGGCGGCCGCTGCTGCGTTCGATAACGTCCTCTTCCCGTCGGCTACCGACACGTTGCAGATATTCTTCGCCCAAGCTCTCTCGGGGGAGCTCTGGATCCATATCGGCGCCAGCCTCGCCCGGGTTTTCGCGGGCTGGGCCGCGGGCGGCCTGCTCGGCGTCGTGCTGGGGCTGCTGATTGCGTCGTTCCGCCCGGTCCGCGACTTCTTCGAGCCGACGATCCAGTTTCTGCGCTTCGTGCCGGCGATCGCCTGGATCACCCCCTTCACCATCTGGGCCGGCGTCGGTGAAGTCAGCAAGGTGATGCTGATCACCTACGGAGTGACCTTCATGGTGATGCTCAACACCATGACGGGCGTCTTCGCCATCGCGCCCAACAAGTTGCGTGCGGCGCGCTGCTTCGGCGCCGGTCACGCCCACATCTTCCTCTACGTCACCCTGCCGGCAACCGTCCCCTTCATCGTCACCGGCCTTCGCATCGGGCTCGGCAACGGCTTCATGATGCTGATCGCGGCCGAGATGCTGGCGTCCGACGAGGGGCTCGGCTTCCTGATCTTCACCAGCCGCCTCTACATGGCGACCGACCTGATCTTCCTCGGTATCCTGGCGCTGGGCACGGTCGGACTGATCTGCGACTACGGCATTCAGGCCGTATTCAAACGCGGCTTCGGCCGTTACCTGAGGGCCTGAGTCAACACCATAGCACGGCGGGTCCCCGGTCCACTGCCGCTTGGCCAGGGTGTGCCGCTACGCCGCCGGATTCGCCTTGGCGCACCGGGCCATCCGATGCAGCCTGACGGTCACGATCTCGCTCCGACCGGCTTTATCGGTGTTTTGGTACAGGAGCAAATCTCAGGAATGCCTGCTGAAACGGTCGGTTCGTTGCCAGGCCGACTGTCGCCTCAAGGGCCGCGAAGATCGTGGCCGGATCCGCTTGCCGATTGCAGACTCGAGGATTTTCCGATACACTTGTCGTCGAGTCCTCCACGGTCAGGCCCGGTTCCCGGAATCAACCACACCAAGAATGAAGTGACCGCTTAGCGAATGGAAGCGGGTCCTAGCGTTCTTGTCGGGGGGGCTTTGCAACTGCATTCCGACCGTGTCGCGATCGGGCGACCGGTTGGCGGTGCGACGGGAGGGCCTGATGACTGTTTCCAAGCCGAATCTGCGGCAGTTTTCAATGTCCGCGTTTGCCGGGGCAGCCTTTGTCGCGGTTGCCGTTCTCGCGTTCGGCGGCGCCAACGCGCAAACACCGAACCGGGGCGGAACCCTGGTAATGACACTGCATCCCCAGCCGTCCACGCTGGTCGGCGCCGCAACAAGCGCGAGTCCGACCTATGTGGTCGGGCCGAAAATCGTCGAGGGACTCGTCAGTTACGATTTCGACTACAATCTCAAACCCGCGCTCGCAACATCGTGGGCAGTGAGCAAGAACGGACTGGAAATTACCTTCAAACTCCGCCAAGGCGTGAAATGGCACGACGGCAAGGACTTTACGGCCGCGGACGTCGCATTTTCGATCAACACACTCAAGCAACATCATCCGCGAGGGCGCGCGACTTTCGCCAATGTAACCGGCATTCAGACACCTGATTCCCATACCGTGGTGCTCAAATTGAGCAAGCCGGCGCCGTATATGATGAATGCCCTGGCCGCGGCGGAGTCGCCCATCATCCCGAAGCATCTGTACGAGGGGACGAATATCAAGGCCAATCCCACGAGCAATGCGCCGGTCGGTACCGGACCCTTCAAGTTCGTAAGCTGGAAGAAAGGCGAGAGCATCATCGTCGAGCGCAACCCGGACTATTGGGACAAGGGCAAGCCGTATCTCGACCGCATCATCTTCCGGCTGATCCCGGATTCCGCTGCGCGCGCGGTGGCCTTCGAAACGGGGGAGGCGCATTTGGGCGGCAACAACCCGGTCCCGCTCTCCGATGTGGCGCGGTTGGGGTCGCTGGGTCATCTCGGTGTCGAACTGCGCGGGTACAGCTATCTCTCGATTGTCGCGCGCATGGAGTTCAACCTCGAGAACAAGTATCTGAAGCATCGCAAGGTGCGCCAGGCGATCGCACACGCAATCGACAAGAAGTTCATCGTCGACAACATCTGGTACGGCTTCGGCAAACCGGCGACGGGCCCGATTCACAGCGATCTGGCGCGCTACTACACGGCGGACACACCGACCTATCCCCTCGATCCCAAAAAGTCCGAGCAATTGTTGGACGAAGCAGGATTCAAACGCGGGAGCGACGGCGTCCGCTTCAGGCTGACGCACAATTTCCTGCCGTTCGGCGATACGTTCAGGCGAACCGCAGAGTATCTGAAACAGGTGCTGGGTAAGATCGGGATCGAGTTGGAACTGCGCAGTACGGATTTCCCGACCTACGTTCGCACGGTCTATATCCAGCGCAAGTTCGATTTCACCAATCACTGGATGAACAACACGGCCGATCCGACGCTGGGCGTGCAACGATTGTACTGGTCCAAGAACTTCAAGCCCGGCGTACCGTTCTCCAACGGCTCGGGGTATTCGAATCCGGAAGTCGACAAACTGCTTGAAGCGGCTCAGGTCGAAACGGATGCCGCAAAGCGGGCGGAACTGTTCAAGGAGTTTCAACGAAAGGTCGTCGCCGACCTGCCGGCAATCGACATCAACTTCACCAAGTTGGTGACGATTTACAACAAGAAGGTCAAGAACCACGCGATCACGCCGCTGGGCATCCACGAATCGTTTGCCGACGTCTATCTGGCGAAATAACGGGCCCGGTAGGGAGCTGGAGCACAGTCCGGAAACGGCCGAATGCGCCGCCTGCCCGCTTGCACCTTCCGCAAGTCAATTTGCGGATACAGTGCAGGCCGTTCCCGGCGTGAGCTTGATTTTTTGTCAGTGCCGCCGTTGCCGACGCCGCTCGGCCGGGCGCCCGTGGCGTTCGGTCTTCAGGCACCACGATACCGTGAAGTCCGGCAAGCCGCAGGCCCGATCGTCATGGTCCGGGCGCTGATTGCGCCCGGGTCGCGTCTAACCCTGGGAGTCATCGATGGCAACACCGCTTCCGATCGACAAGTTTACGCCGCCGGCAGAATCCGTTCCCGTCGTCTCGGGGGATCCGGTCGATCGCCCGATGGGGAAATGGCTGGCGGAGACGCCCGACCGCCCCGATACCGTCTTGATCGGTATCCCTTTCGACGGCGCGACCGTGGTTCCGGCCCGCAAGGGCTCGGCGGGGGGTCCGGCCGCCTTGCGGCAGTGCCTGGGCGATCTCAACTGCTACAGCATTCCTCTCGACGTCGATATCTCCGACAGGCTGGCGGGCCGCGATCTGGGCAATGTGCGCATCGACGACGCCATGTCCGTGCAGGAGGTCCATGACGTCGTCTCCGAGACATTGTCGTCGGTCGTGCCGGAGGTCCCGCTCACGGTCACGATGGGCGGCGACGATTCGCTGACCTTCGCTGCGTGCCGCGGTCTTTGCCGCGCAACCGATGGGCAGGTCGGCGTCATCGGCTTCGACGCCCACCTCGACATGCGCTACCTGTACGACCTGGAAACGGCGAGCGGATCCTCCTATCGCCGCATCATGGATGAACTCGACGGCCAGGTCCGGCCGGAAAACATCGCGCATATCGGTGCGAACGGCTGGTTCGCGGCCCGGGAATACGCGCAATACGCCAGGGACCAGGGTGTAGGCCTGGTTACCGCCGACGAGGTTTATGAACGCGGGATCGAGGACGTGATGACCGAAGCGATCGCCAGGGCGAGCGACGGTACGGAAGCCATCTACGTCAATTTCGACGTCGACGTCCTCGACCAGCACTATGCGCCCGGCAAGGTGATGCGCAATCCGGGCGGCATGAACGGACGCGACGCCTATGCAGCCGCCAGGATGCTCGGCCGGGAACCCAAACTCCGCCTGTTTGCGATCAACGAAGTCAACTCGAAGCGCGACATTTCATCGATCACGGCATTGGTCGGCGCTTCGGTCATTGCCTACGTCTGGGGCGGCCGCGCACTCGGCGCGTAGCGCAACCTCCACTGCGCGAGCGGAGCAAGGGCGGAGGGCGGTTTGCCACGCCGAGGTTCCGAACCCCGATTAACGGCTGCCCCATCGGACGCGTCGCCCGGCGACCCGCTCGCCGAACGGTTGGCGCGCTGGTCATCCGGATTCACGCTGGCGCAGGCCCCGGATGCGGTTGTCGAGAATGCCAAGCGGTCTCTCATCGACACGCTCGGCGTTACGCTTGCGGGAACGCAGACGGTCTCCGCCGAGGCGGTCCGCCGGACTGTCCGCAGCCAGTACGGGCGCGGCGCGGCCACGGTCATCGGTGAACAACGCAAGGCGAGCGCCGGCGGCGCGGCGCTCGCCAACGCCATGGCAGCGCAGGCGCTGGATTTTGACGATACCTGCTTCGACGGGATCGTTCACGCTTCGGCGGTCGTGTTCCCTGCCGCGCTGGCTGCTGCCGAAAGCGCGGATATCGACGGAGCCGAAATGCTCGCCGCTTTCATCGCCGGATCCGAGGTCAGCTACGCAGTAGGACGGATTGCGACCGGCACGTTGTACGACAAGGGCTGGTACACGACGGCCGTCCTCGGGGCCGTCGGCGCGACCGCCGCGGCCTCGCGGGCGTTCGGGCTCAACGCGGCGACGACGGCGACGGCGATCGGCTTGACCTTGGCGCAGAACGGCAGCACGCGCGCGCTGCTCGGCAGCGCGGCGAAGCCCTACAGTGCCGCCCGCGCCGCCGAGAGCGGCGCCCTGGCCGCGGAATTGGCGCGGGAGGGTATCTCCGCTCCTTTGGACGGTTTCGAGCGTCCAAGCGGCTTCTTCCAAGTCTACAACGACGGCCGGTCGGCGGTCGAAACGATCGGTTCGCTGGGCGAGTCCTACGCTTTCGTTACCCCGGGCATCGCCTACAAGCTCTATCCGGTCTGCAGTGCCGCGCAGGCCGCCGTGGAAGCAACTCTCACCCTGTGTCAAGACCATGCAATCGAGGCCGGCGAGGTCGCTTCGGTCCACTGCGAGGTCGCGCCTCTCGTCCTCCACCTGCTCACCTGCGAGCGCCCGTCGACCGTGATGCAGGCGCAATTCTGCCTGCCTTTCGCAGTCGCCTGCGCCCTCGTCTTCGGGCGTCTCACCGTCGAGCAGCTCGACCCGGAAGTCCTCGGTCATCCACAGCTCCTCGCGGCGATGAACACGGTCGGGATGACTCTCTCCGAGAAAATGGCAGCCGATCCCACAGTCTCCGAGACCAGCCCCGAAGGCGCATCTGTCCGGATCGTTCTGCGGGATGGGCGTGCATTCGAACTCGAAAACCGGTCGGCGACAGGCACGCCGGTTCGCCCGTTGGCCACCGCAGACCTGGAACGCAAGTTCCGCGATTGTGCCCGCGATATCCTGTCGCCGGCGAAAACCGAACGGCTGCTTTCGCGCATGTCTTCGATCGAAAAGTTGCCTAATGTGCGAACACTGTTCGATTGAAGCCCCGCGCAGAGCGGCTTCGGGAAAATCGTCAGGCGGCAGGCGGCGGAGGGCCGCCAGGCCCAATATCCGTCGGGCCGTCTCCCGCGGTCACGAGGTGGCAGGCGACGAAGCGACCGCCAACCACTTCACGCAACGCGGGCTCCTCCCGGGCACATCTGTCGACTGCATGTGGGCAGCGCGTCCGAAACCGGCAACCTGACGGGGGCGAAACCGGGCTGGGCAGATCGCCTTCCAGAACCACCCGCTCGCGGCTACGCGCTGCCTGTGGATCCGGCAGCGGCACCGCTGCCATAAGCGCCTGGGTATAGGGATGGAGCGGCCTGTCCCACAGACTGTCGTGACCGGCAACCTCGACGATCTTTCCCAGATACATGACGATGATCCGGTCCGCGATGTATCGGATCACGGAGAGGTCGTGGGAGATGAACAGGTAGGCGATGCCGGTCTGCCGCTTCAATGACGAGAGCAGGTTCAGAACCTGGGCCTGGATCGAGACATCGAGCGCCGAGACCGGTTCGTCGCACACGATCAGCTCGGGGGAGAGCGCCAGCGCCCGGGCGATCCCGATGCGCTGGCGCTGGCCGCCGGAAAACTCGTGGGGAAACTGGTCCGCGGCGCCCGGCGACAGCCCGACCCGCCGGAGCAATTCCTCGACCTGCGCGCGCCGTTCGTCGCGTCCTCCGAGGCGATGGACGATCAAAGGTTCCTCGAGGATGCGCCCGACCGTCGATCGCGGATTGAGCGATGTGAAGGGATCCTGAAAGATCAACTGAACCCGGCGGCGAAACCGCTTGGATGCCTCGCCCCGGAGATGAGCGACCTCCTTGCCTTGGAGGGTGATCGTGCCGCTCGTCGGCTCAAGCAGCCGCACGATCATCCGGCCGAGAGTCGATTTTCCGCAACCGGACTCCCCGACCAGACCGACCGTCTCCCCCTCGCCAATGCTGAGCGAGACATCGTCCACTGCCTGCACCGTTCCCTGACGGGTGACGAAATGCTTGGTCAGGTTTTCGACCTGAAGGAGAGGGATCATGGTCAGGCGAGATCCCGTTCGGCCACGAAGCAGGAGACCTCGCGCCCGGCCGCAGGCCGGAAGGGCGCGGGATATTCGCGATGGCAGATGTCTATCGCCTTGGCGCATCGCTCGGCGAAGCGGCACCTAGCTGGCGGATCGATCAGGTTCGGCACCGTGCCCGAAATCTCGTGCAGCCGGGCATTTGTGTAGTGAACCCGCCCGGCTTGGGGGATCGCCCCCAGCAGTCCCTGGGTATAGGGGTGGAGCGGCTGTGCGAACAATTCGTCGACCCGCCCCTCTTCGACCTTGTTGCCGGCGTACATAACGACGACCCGGTTCGCCCACTCGGCAACGACCCCGAGATCGTGGGTGATCAGCAGCACCGTCATGCCGAGTTCGCGCTTCAACCGGTCGAGCAGACCGAGCACCTGGGCCTGGATGGTCACGTCGAGCGCGGTCGTCGGTTCGTCCGCGATCAGCAGCTTCGGCGCGCAGGCGACCGCCATGGCGATCATCGCCCGCTGGCGCATGCCTCCCGACAGGCGATGGGGATAGTCGTGCACCCGCCGGTGCGGATCCGGAATCCGGACAAGTTCCAGGAGTTCGACGCATCGCCGCCATGCCGATCGCCGCGAAACCGATTCATGGGTGCGAATCGCCTCGCTGATCTGGTCGCCGATCGTGAGAACCGGGTTGAGAGAGGTCATCGGGTCCTGGAAGATCATCGACATCTCGCCTCCCCGGATGCGGCGCATGTCGCGCCGCGATAGCTTCAGGAGGTCGTAGCCTTCGAACAGGATTTCGCCGCCGGCCACGCGTCCCGGAGGGTCGGGCACCAAACGGAGGATCGACAGTGCGGTGACCGACTTCCCGCATCCCGATTCGCCGACGAGCGCCAGGCTATCGCCCTTGTTCACGGAAAACGAAAGCCCGTCCACAGCGTGAACGAGACCGGCTTCTGTAGAGAAGCGTGTCTCCAGCGCTCGCACCTCGAGCAGCGGTGGGGCGACGCCGCTCATCCGCTCTTGAGCCGCGGATTAAGGGCATCGTTGAGGCCGTCCCCGGCAATGTTGAGGGCCAGAACCGTCAGCAGGATGGCGATGCCGGGCAGGGCAGTCAGGTACCAGGCGTTCCGGAGCACCTGGCGGCCCGCACCGATCATCGTCCCCCAGCTCATCAAGTTGGGATCGCCGAGACCGAGAAAGGAAAGCGCCGACTCGTTGATGATCGCGGTCGCCACGATAACGGACGAAGTGACGATCACCGGCGGCAGCGCATTGGGCAGGATCTGGGTCAGGATGATCCGCGTGTTGCTCATGCCGATCACGAAGCCGGCCTGGACAAAATCGCGCTCGCGCAGGGTCAGGAACTCGCTGCGGACGAGGCGCGCCAATGTCGGCCAGGAGACGATGCCGATGGCCAGCGTGATGGTCGTCACGCTCGGCTTGAAGATCGCAACCAGGACGATCAGGAACATGAATGGCGGGATGGTCTGGAAGATTTCCGTGAAGCGCATGAGAACGTCGTCGACCCAGCCGCGGAAATATCCGGCGGTCGCGCCGACCAGGGTGCCGATGATGAAAGCGACGGCAGTCGCCACGACGCCGATGAGCAGCGACACCCGCGAGCCGTGGACGATTCCGGCCATGACGTCCCGGCCCAGCATGTCCGACCCGAGCAGATGCTGCGAACGGTCTCCCGGCCACAGGAACGGCCGGGTGACCATCTCCCACGGGCCCTGCGGATAGAGCAGGTCGGCGAACACCGCCATGGCGGCGACGACCAGGAGAACTCCGAAAGCGAGCACCGCCAGCACGTTGCGGCGGTAGCGGCGCCAGAACTCGGTCAGCCGCCTCATGAGTCAGCGAATCTCGATGCGCGGGTCGAGCCACGCGTACAGGAGATCGACCGCGAGATTGATGACGATGACCAGCACCGAGCTCAGCACCAAGATGCTCAGCACCAGGTTGAAGTCGCGCTGGAAGATCGCGTCGAACGCCAGCCGGCCAATTCCGGGCCAGCTGAAGACGACCTCGACGACGACGGCGCCCCCGAGCATGCCGCCCAGATGAAGCCCCGCCATGGTCACGACCGGCAGAAGGGCGTTGCGCAGCACATGCTTGAAAGCCACGCGCGCCGGGGAGAGGCCCTTGGCGTGCGCCGTGGTCACGAAGTCCAGGCGATAGACCTCCAGCATCGACGCGCGCATCAGACGCGCGTAGACGGCGAGATAAAAAAGGGAAAGTGCGAGAGCCGGCATCAAAGTGTGCCAGAGCACGTCGAGCACCCGGTCCAAGCCGGTAAAGTCGGCGCCGATCGTCTCGAAACCGCCGCTTGGCAACCAGCCGAGCTCGACCGAGAACAGTACGATCATCATCAGGCCGATCCAGAAGACCGGGGTCGAATAACAGAGCAGCGCCAATACGGACGCGATGCGGTCGACGATCGTGTTGACGAAGCGCGCCGAAGTCACGCCGAGCAGGATGCCGAGCCCGACGGCCAGAAAGACAGCCGAGAGCATGAGCCACAATGTTGCCGGCAGGCGTTCGGCGATCAGGTCGGCGACTGCCATGTTGTGGCGGAAGGAATATCCGAGATTCAGTTGCAGAATATTGGCGACATATTCGTAAAGCTGCACGTAAAGCGGCTGATCGAGGCCGAAGGTCTCGCGCAGCTGCTTCATATAGGCCTCGTTGGCGGCGCCCGCTTCGCCGGCGAGCACGTCCGCAGCGTCGCCCGGTGCCAGGTGCAGCACGAAGAAGTTGATGATGATGATCCCGAAGACGGCGGGAACCGCTTGCAGGAGTCTGCGGGCGATGTAGCTCATCATCGGACGGTTCGGAGGCCTCCCATCGTTGCCTGCTTCCCGATTATTCGCCGTCAGGTCCTCTCATCGCGAACTCGGGCTTTATTCACACATCTTCTCGCTGTCGTCGGCGACTCCCGGGGCGGGCTTTCGCGACGGCTGCGCGTCGCACGCGGCATCGACGAGCGGAAACTCGGACGTTCGCGGCATGCCGAGATGCACCACTGTATCCTTGATCAGGAGACTTTGCTTCACCGGCTCGAGGACCATTCCGTCCCGCGCGAGCACGACGCACGCCTTTTCGATCTTGCCGTCGATCCGCACCACGCAGCACGCGCAGAGACCGCGCCGGCACGAAAGATAATAGGCGACGCTGCCGTCGATATGGCGATTGATATATTGCAAGGCATTGCTGACGCTGGCGCCGCTGAGGTCCGGCAGTTCGAATGACTGCTCGTTCGAGCCCTCGCCGCTCTCCTGTGGTCCTCTGGCTACGGTGAGACGCATGTTCCCGGTCTACGCTGCGTCTGTCGGACACGCCATGCGCCGGCAGTCCGCCGGACGGGTCGTGCGGACCAGCGCCCCATTACACCGATTGATGAAGCCATTTGCCGGAGTGGTACCGTTATCCTCCGTCGGAAAGTCCTCCCGGTAGTGGGCGCCCCGGCTTTCCGTCCGCCCATCCGCGCCGAGCGCGATCGCCGCGAGTGTATCGAGAAGGCTTTCGCATTCGATGGCCTCCACCCACTCCTTGTTGTAGCGCCGTTCCTTGCTTCGGCAGGAGACTTGGGGCAACGCGTTCTCGCGCAGGTCTCTCACCTCGTCCATCGCCGCGGCGAGCGAGGCCCCCGTACGCACCACACCGACGTGGTGCTGCGCGATCTCCTGGATCCGCTCCCTGAACTCGAAGGGCCGTAGTTCGCCGTCGCGCTCCAGGGGCGCCATGAGCCCGGTGGAGACACTCTCCCAGCTATCGCAACGAACCGTTTCCTGACCAGTTGCAGCGGCGTGAGCAGCCGCTGCAGCGCCGGCCCGGCGGCCCTGAACCAGAATCTGGCTGCCCGCGTTTCCGGACAGCCGGTTCGCGCCGTGGGCCCCGCCCGCCGCCTCGCCGCAGGCGTAAAGCCCCGGCACCCGCGTCGCGCAGTTCTCGTCGACCGCGATTCCGCCCATGAAGAAATGGCTCCCCGAGATGACCTCCACTGCCCGGCCGGCCTTTATTTCCTCGACCAGCCCGGCGAAATCGAACCCTTCCCAGCGCCATTGCCCGCGCATCTGCGTCTTGAACGACCAGTCCTGCATGAAGTCGATGATATTGCCGGGAAGGTGCGCCCAGGACAGAAACACCCCGCCATTCGGCCCGCCGCGACCCTCCAGCACCTCCTTCATGCAGGCGATCGCGATGACATCGCGGGTCGACAGTTCCATGCGCTCCGGGTCCCAGCGATCCATGAACCGCTCGCCGTACCGGTTGAGCAGCCAAGCACGAACGCCGGCCTGCGGGCCGAGCAGCCACGGGAACTGTATGCCCCGCCAGATCTGCGGCTCGGCGAGCACGCACGGCAGAAACTGCACCATCTCCATGTCGATCAACTCGGCCCCGGCGCTGAGCGCAAGGCGGTAGCCGTCGCCGGTGAGCTCCTCGGGCGCCGTCTGCACGGGATACACCATCATGCCCCCGCCGCAGGCGATCACGACGGTCCTGGTCTGAATGCAGGCCACCGCCCCGCTTCGGAGATCGAGCCCGCCAAGCGCCGCGACCACACCGTTGGTCGTCAGGATATCGGTGGCAAAGAACTCCTCCCGGACCTTCACCTCGGCCTTGAGCGCTCTCTTGCGCAAGACCTGCATCAGTTCCATGCCCGAGAACCAGACCCCGCGCGCCGTCCGATGGCCGGGGGTCAGAACCGGATCGGACATCCGCAGACCATCCTCCCTGAGCCGCTTCACCTCGGGTCCGATTTCGGAGACCATGGCCGCAACCAGCCGCCGGTCGTTGATGAACTTTCCCGCGACGACTGTGTCCTCGAAAAAGGCGTCCTGAGTATCGGTGTCGTCCGCCTTGAGGCCGAGTTCGTGGACGGCGGTATGGCCGTCGACACAGGTATCGCCGGTTATGGTGGCGGTCGCACCGGACCGCGCCACCTGTCCCTTGCTGACCAGCAGGGTGCGGCAACCCATCTCCGCCGCCACGCAGGCCGCCAGCAGACCCGCCCCGCCGCTGCCGACAACGATCACGTCGACCGGTTCCATGGGCGGTCTCTCCCCTGGTCTCGGCAATTCTCGCCCGCTTGAATTCTAGCCCGGATTTCCCGCCACAGCCACGCCATACGGCGAGGGCGCCGGAGAAGGGTCACTTACGTCGTGTATTTCTCGAACTGCAGATAGCGATCGCGACTGTCCGGCAGGACGGTGACGATTCGCTTGCCCGAACCGAGTGTTCCAGCAAGGCGAAGTGAGGCCTCGACGTTGGCGCCGCCCGACATGCCGCAAAATATCCCCTCCCTTTCCGCCAGCCGGTGGGCCATGCCGATTGCCTCTTCATCGTTGACCGTAAAGACTCCGTCGATCAGCCCGCTCTCCAGGATGTCGGGGATGATGCCGTCGGAAATGTCCGGGATCAGGGGATAGGCGCCCGGATCGCCGACCATCGGCTTTCCTGCCGGTTCGACGCCCCAGACCGAAATATCCGGATCGTGTTCCTTGAGCGCCTGCGCAATGCCGAACAGCGTGCCGCCGGTGCCCACGGATGCGACGAAGGCATCCAGCGCACCGTCGGTCTTTTCCAGGATCTCTTTTGCCGTTTCCTCGCGGTGGGCGGCGACATTGGCGGGACTGGAATATTGCCGCGCATACCACACGTCCGGCTGTTCGCGTTCGGCATCGAGGCACAATTGCCGCCCGCCCAGTTCCAGGTACCCGCCGTGCGCTCCGGTATCCGAGTCCGCAGGGCTCTCGCCCGTACGGGCGGCTTCATACGCGTCGGTATCGACGGTAACGACCTCGCAACCGTAGGCCAGCATGATCGCGACCCGCGACGGATCGGCGATCTTGTCCGGGACGTAGGCGACGAAATCATAGCCCCGGACGGCGCTGACGAATGCCAACGCGGTTCCGGTGTTTCCGCCCGTGGCCTCGATGATCCGATAATTCTCGCGGAGGTCCCCCTGAGCTTCGGCCTCCTCGACCATTCTTTTGGCGATCCGGTCCTTTATGCTGCCGCTGGGGTTGAGGAATTCCGGTTTGACAAGAATTTCGGCTCCGCTCTCCTGGCCGACACGGTTCAGACGAACCAGGGGAATGCCGCCGATCAGATCGAGCATGCTGTCGGCGATTTTCAGGTTCGGTTTCATGGTTTCTGCCCTTCGATTGCCATCGGCAATTCAGCAAACTAACGGCGCCCGTGCCGGAAATGGCTCCAGGTCCGCAGCTATCGCAGCGCCCCGGCCGTTATCCGGTCTCCTGGAAGGATCGCAACCGGCCGCCCGGATCATCTGCGAATCCTGAGCTCTCGCGGCGTGTCGGTCAGCACTTCGATCCCGTCGTCTGTCACCGTCCAGGTTTCGCTGTTTCCCACCGCACCGACACTCGGCAGCAGGATCCAGGGCACCGAATGAAACACCATCCCGGGCAGGAGAAGCCGGCGATCGCCGGGCTTGAGGTCCATGACCTCGCCCTCGGTCCAGCTCGGCGGGAAACCCACGCCGACAGAATAGCCCGAGCGGTGCAGCCAGTATTGTCCGTAGCCCCGTTCCTCGACGAAGCTGCGCGCGGCCCGGTCCACCTCGCCGGCGGTGACACCGGGCCCGGCGGCGTCGAGCAGCCGATCGAGGGCCTCGAGCATGACGTCGGAAGCCTTCTTCAAGTCTGCCGACGGCTCCCCCACCGAGATCGTCCGCATGATCGGACCGCCGTATCGGTGCACGCTGGCCGAAGCCTCAAACCAGACGCTTTCCCCGTCCTGAATGACCCGGCCCTCGGTCACGCACCGGTAGGGCGGGCTACGCGAACCAGAGACGACGATCGGCTGCGCGCTCACATACTCGCTTCCGGCCCGAACCATCGTGTCGTAGACGGCAGCGGCCACCTGATTCTCGTCCGCGCCGGGCCGGATTTCGGCAATCCCGGCCTCCATCCCCTTCACGGAGAGGTCCGCGGCGCGGCGGATATACGAAATCTCCGCCGGCGACTTGATCGCCCGGCAGCGCTCGACGAGGCCGCTCGCGGGAACCAGGCTGGCCTCGGGCAGAGCCTTGCGCAGACCATCGAGAATCGCGGGCGGCAGGCTGAGGCTCCGGTCCTGGTATCCGATCCGGGCCCTGTCCGCGCCCATTTGGCGGAGACACGCCACGAGCACATCGAGATGCTCCCCGGTGTCCGGCACCGGCGTGCCGTCCTTGATCCAGGAAAGACCGTAGACCGCCGTGAAATACAACCGCCGCAAGACGAAGTGCGGCGGGCCGTCGACCGGCACGATCAGGCACTGGAAGGCTTCCTGACCGGAGTTCTGAAAGTTGCTCAGGTAAAAAATATCGACGGAACTGGTAACGAGCAGAAAGTCTGCACGAATTTCCTGCAATCCGTCGCGGACCCTTTTCAAGCGGCTTTCGTATTCCTCAACCGAAAAAGGATACGGCCCTTCTTCTTTCTTCCGCGCCTTCGCGACCATTTCAGACACCCCCACGACACCATGTCCGCTGCTGGACACGTCCTGCCCGCTCGCCCATCCTGCGGGCCGCATTAAATTCGCCGGACGACCGCCGACCGTGCGCTTCAAGAGCACGCCGGACAGTTGAAATCCCGCTTGCAATACCCGGCTCCGGCCGGAATCCTTTCCGGGCCGCAGACGCCGGCTATCTCACCCCGAGTGACGCGCGGTCTGACCTTCATTGTCGCGGTATACCGGTAGCAACACAAGCGAACCGGGAATGGCCGTCACAGAAGGAAGGGATATGTCATGAGCTACCACGAACTCTACGTCGAACAGGGGTCGGGCCCGGCAGTCGTCTTCAGTCACGGCACGCTCATGGACGCGACGATGTTCGCGCCGCAGCTCGACTATCTGGCCGCGCGCGGCTACCGCGCCATCGCCTACAACAGCCGTGTGCTCACCGGTGAACCCGGCGCCCACACGCTCGATGATCTGGTCGAAGACTGCCGTCGACTGCTCGATCGGCTCGGGATCGACAAATGCGTCGTCGCCGGCATGTCCGTGGGCGGCTGCATGGCGATGCCGTTCGCGTTGAAGCATCAGGACCGCCTGAACGGACTGATCCTTATCGCCGTCACCTCGCAGGCGTATCCGCCGGAAGAGCAGGCGGCCTTCGAAGCCGAGTTCGACAAGCTCGACGTCGACGGCATGATGCCGAGGGAATTCGCGGAATGGGCCGCGCCCTATTGTTTCGGCGAGACCACCTACGCGGAAAACATGGCGCTCGTCGACCACTGGATCGACCGCTGGGCGACGACGGTGCCGGCCCGCGCCGTTCTGTACCAGGGACGATCGTGGATCAAGAAGGACGACATCACCGATCGCCTGAGGGAGATCGAGGTGCCGGCGCTGGTCGTCCATGGCGACGAAGACGTCCCGATTCCCATCGAACGCGCGTTGCCGATGGTCGACGTCCTTCCCGACGCGACTCTCGCGCGCATTCCGAAAGCCGGTCATACGGTGAATCTGGAGCAGGCGGCGGCGGTCAACGAGGCGATCGGCAGTTTTCTTGAACGGATCGACTTTCAATAGACAGCCGGCAAGAGGGCCGCCCGGCAGTCAGTACATTTTGTAACGTGGCTGCTGTGACAGACTATTTTGTCTATTTTCTACATCTGTATTGTCGTTCATCGATTGTCGATTCCACGGGATCTTGCGGACTATGAGGTAGGAATGCAGACTGTTGTTCGCGTGGGGCTTTAACCCCCTCACAATCAAACCAGGTCAGTGCTTTAGCGTTCCGATCGGCGTCGGACTGTTGCGCCGGCCAATCCACGGAGGGAAGGGATACGTCATGAGCTACCACGAACACTACGTCGAAAAGGGGTCCGGACCGGCCGTGGTCTTCAGTCATGGCACGCTCATGGACGCGACGATGTTCGCACCGCAGATCGACTATCTGGCCGAACGCGGTTACCGCGCCATCGCCTACAACAGCCGTGTGCTCACCGGTGAACCCGGTCTCCACACGCTCGATGACCTGGCCGAAGACTGCCGCCGACTGCTCGATCGGCTCGGGATCGACAAATGCGTCGTCGCCGGCATGTCCGTGGGCGGCTGCATGGCGATGCCGTTCGCGTTGAAGCATCAGGACCGCCTGAACGGACTGATCCTTATCGCCGTCACCTCGCAGGCGTATCCGCCGGAAGAGCAGGCGGCCTTCGAAGCCGAGTTCGACAAGCTCGACGTCGACGGCATGATGCCGAGGGAATTCGCGGAATGGGCCGCGCCCTATTGTTTCGGCGAGACCACCTACGCGGAAAACATGGCGCTGGTCGACCACTGGATCGACCGTTGGGCGACGACGGTGCCGGCCCGCTCCGTTTTCTGCCAGGGAAAGTCGTGGATCAAGAAGGACGACATCACCGATCGCCTGGGCGAGATCGAGGTGCCGGTGCTGATAATCCACGGCGAGGAAGACGTCCCGATTCCCATCGAACGCGCTTTGCCGATGGTCGATGTCCTCCCCGACGCGACTCTCGCGCGCGTCCCCAAAGCGGGGCATACGGCGAACCTGGAGCAAGCGGCGGTGGTCAACGAGGCGATCGGCAGTTTCCTCGAACGGATCGCATCGCAATAGACGGGCGGCAAGAGGGCAGGCCCGGCGGTTTCGCGCGCGGCCCGGCGCCGGGCCGGAGGAGGCGGCTGACATGCACGACCTGTACGTCGAGCGAGGCACCGGCCCCGCCGTGGTGTGCTCGCACGGCACCTTCATGGACCGGACTATGTTCGATCCGCAGATCGCGGCGCTGTCGGACTCGTACCGCACGATCGCCTACAACAGCCGCGTGCTGGCCGGCCCCAACGTTCCCCACACGCTCGACGATCTCGCAGACGATTGCCGCGACCTGCTCGACCGGCTGCAGATTGCGACCTGCGTTCTTGTCGGGATGTCGGTCGGCGGGATGATGGCGATGCATTTCGCGCTGCGCTACCAGGATCGCCTCGACGGGCTGGTTCTGATCGACGCGTTCGCTTACGCCTTCAGTCCCGAGGAAAAGACCGAGTTCGGCCAGCGCTTCAGCACGCTCGATCGCGACGGCATGCTGCCGCGGGCGTTTGCGGAATGGGTGGCGCCGCTGTGTTTCGGCGAAACCACCCAGCGCAAAAATCCGGCGCTGGTCGATCATTGGGTCGAACGCTGGTGCACGACCATTCCTGCGCGTTCGGTCTACCACCAGGCGCTGTCGTGGCTGGACAAGCCGGACCTGACCCAGGCGCTGTCGCAGATCGACGTACCGACGCTGATCCTGTGCGGCGACGAAGACGTGCGCATGAATATGGACCATCTCGACGAGATGCAGGCCAATATCCCGGATGCCCGGCTGGTCAAGATCCCCCACGCCGGCCATACGTCCAATCTTGAGAATCCGGTCGCCGCCAATCGCGCCATCGAGGCGTTTCTCGACCGCGTCTACACGCCGTAGAGCAGGTGACCGGCACCCTTCCTGAAATGCTCGATACTTCGGACGCGGCCCGCAACAATCCCGGGCGTGCCTTCGCACCGGCGTTGATGAATGCCGTCCGTGACCGCTTCGCCCATACCGACCGCTGCCCGATTACGGGAAAGCCGCGCATCTTCCTGGAGAGCGGCGGCGGTTCGCTGAAGCTGAAGGCGGCGGTCGAGCGCAGCGCCGAAATTGCGCTGCTGCCGGATCAGGAGGGCCGCGACAACGACGCGTCGCGCTTCCTCACCGGTATTATCGAAAGCGGGCGCCAGGACCTGATGCTCTATTTCGGCGCGACCGCGGGGCAGGCGATTTCCGGCGAGACCGGGACCGAGCTGCTGCACCGGTTCATTCGCGCCGTCGCGCTGGTTGCGCCGCCGGGTCCGGTCCTGTCGAGCACGCTTGAGCACCCGGCGAGCCGTGACGCCGCGCTATACTGGGCGGAGGCAACCGGGCGGCGTTCGCACGATATCAGCTTCGACGCCGGCGCCGCCACGGTTACCCCGGACGACTATGCCCGCGCGGTAACGCCGGACACCCGCATCGCCACCGTCATCCACACCAGCCAACTGACCGGTTTCCAGGTCGACTTGCCCGGCATCGTTAGCGCCGTCCGCGCGGTCGCGCCCGACTGCTACATCATCGTCGACGGCATCCAGTCGGCGCCGCACGGTCCGTTGCGTGTCGACGACTACGACTGCGACGCCTATGTGTTTTCTGCCTACAAGGCGTTTTCGCGGCTATCGACGGGTTTCGCGTGGCTCAGCCCGCGGCTGTCGTCGCTGCCGCACGACCGCATGCACGGCAAGCCGCAGACCTACTGGGAGTTCGGCTCGCGCGACCCCGGTATCTTCGCCGCCCACAGTGCCGTGGTGGACTATCTGTGCTGGCTCGGCGGCCAATTCGGCGAGAAGGCTGACCGCCGCGGCAGGCTGCTCGCCGGCGCCGCGGCGATGGCGGACCATGAGCGGTCCCTGCTGCATCTGCTCCTGTTCGGCGACGAGACCGCTGCTGGCCTCATCGACATTCCCGGTGTCTCGCTGATCGGGCCGCCGCAAATGGAGGGTCGCCAAGGCATCGTTTCGTTCCGGCTCGAAGGCTTCGCGTCCACGGCACTGGTGCGCGACCTGGCGGCCCTCGGCATTCGTGTCCATGCCCGGGTCGACGACGGTTACTCAGGCCATATTCTCCGGGAACTCGGTATGGACGACTGCTTGCGCATCACCTTCTGCCACTACAATTCGCCGGCGGAAATTCGCACATTGCTCAGGGCCCTGGCGGAGATCGCGGCACGCTAGAGTGCGATGACTTCGTTCGGAATCCTATCCGGCGTGTCCGAAGCGGTTGCCGGGGAGTCAGACGCCCTTCCGCGGTTTGTCGCCGTAGTCGCGCAGCAGCCCTTCGGCCGTGACGAAACCCGCCGCCAGGTCGGCCGCGCGCGCCGCGCTGTCGCGCCGCCGCGGGTCGCCGTAACCGCCGCCGCCGGCCTCGCGAACGGTCAGCGTCTGGCCCGGTCCGAGCGTCACCCGGCCTTTGGCGGGAATCGGCTGCCCATCGAGCCGGAACTCGCGCAACGCGCCCGAGCGGCCGCCGAACAGGCCGCGCGCGGCAAATTCGGATCGCATGCCGAACAACGAAACGGTGACCGGAATGTCCGAATCATTGGACAGCACCGCTTCCTGGCCGAGGCCGCCGCGCCACCGGCCGGCGCCGCCGGAATCGGGGAGCAGCCTGCGGTGCGCCACGCGCACACCGGTCTCAGCCTCCCAGACTTCGCTCGATACCACGGCGTTGTTGGTCGGCGACGGCGTCGTGTGGTGCCCGTCGAGACCGTGCATGGCGCCGAGTCCGCCAGCGAGAAAATACTGGGTCGCGATCTCGCGCCCGTCCGCACGGGCGCCGGCGACGATGAACAGCGAAACCATGCCGGAGTCGGCCTGGACCCGGTCCGGCAGCGCTTCCGCCAACGCGCCGTAGACGAGTGGCACGATGAACCAGCCGACGGTGTGGCGTCCGCCCGTCGCCGACGGACGCGACGCGTTGAGGATGCAGCCTTGCGGCGCCGTGATTCGAAGCGGCGCCAGCATTCCCTGATTGTTGGGGATCGCCGGCGTGGTCAGCGTTTTGATCGCGTAGCCGGTGAACGAACGCGTGTAGCACAGCGGCACGTTGATCGCCTTGCCGACCGCCGCGCCGGTTCCCGTATAGTCGATTGTCGCCGTATCGCCGGCAATCGTGACTGCGCAAGCGAGAATGACCGGCCCGTCAGGGGCTTCCACCTCTAGCCGGTTCGTGTATGTGCCATCCGGAACCGACTTCAGTTCAGCCCGCATGGCAGCTTCCGACTGGCGGACGATGCCGTCGGCAACGGCCTGCAGGTCCTCGAGACCGAACTCGTCAAGACATTCGCCGATCAGCTGCTCCCCGACCGCGCCGCCGGCGACGTTCGCCTCGATGTCGCCGATGACCTCGTCGACGACCCGGACGTTAGCGCGCAGAATGTCGAGAACCTCGTCATTGGGTTGCCCTTCCCGGTACAGCCGGCATGGCGGCAGGATCAATCCCTCTTCGTAGATCTCGCGGTTGTCGATGGTCAGCCCCCGGCCGCCGATATCGGGGAGGTGGCTGATCGTCATGACGAAGCCGACCAGACTGCCACGGTAAAAGACCGGCCTGACAACGCAGAGGTCCGGCGTATGTCCGGTCCCCATCCAGGGATCGTTGGTCGCCAGGACATCGCCTTCGGCCAACGTCGCCGGCGGAAACCGCGCCAACAGATGTTCGATCGTATAGGGCGCCGTGCCGATGAAAGCCGGCATGCTCAAGCCCGCTTGCGCGATCGAGCGGCCTTCGCGGTCGAAGACCACGCAGGCGACGTCCCAGGCCTCGCGGACACCGACCGAGAAGGCGGAGCGCACGATCGACAGCAGAATGCTGTCGGCGATTGCAATCAGCCGGTCCCAGACCACGCCAAGCGCGATCGGATCGATCGTCCGGTTCATGTCATGGCCTCGACGGCGGCGGGTGTGGCGATCAGGTCGCCGGACGCGGCGACCACGGCGCTGTCGTCGCGACCGAGCACGATGGTCGACTCGCGCTCTTCGATCAGCGCCGGACCGGTAATTTCATCGCCCGTCTCCAGGGCGTAGCGGTCGTAGATCGGCGTTTCCACGAAATCTTCATCTTCCGGCAGCCAGGCCGGCCGCGCACCGATTCGCTTGCCCGCGCGGCGACGAACGACGGGACGGTAATCCGCGACTCCGGGCGGCGCCGGGACGCTGACCTCGACCTTCCAATTGACGATCTCGATAGGCCGTTTGGAGAAAGGCCTGGCAAAGACGCGCGCGTAGCATTCGTCGAACAGGCCGGGCAGCCGGGGCAGAAGGTCTGCGCCTCCGCCGTCCGGCAGCACGACTTCGATCTCGTAGCCCTGGCCGCTATAGCGCATGTCGATAGCGCGCCTGACAGCGAATCCGTTCCTCGCGCCCTTGTGGGCGTTGTCGAGGGGCGCCGCCGCCCGCTGGACGAGCGACGCAAAGCGCCGGTCGAACGACGCGGCATCGAGAGCGTCCAGATCGACCCAATCGCTTTGCAGCAGCTCGAACGCCTGCGGGCTTGCAAGCAGCCCGATTGCCGACATTACGCCGGCGCCGACGGCGAAGACGACTTTCCCGATCCTCAGCTTGCGTGCGACCCGCAGCGCGTGCAACGGACCCGCTCCGCCGAACGCGACCATCGTCGCGCCGCGATAGTCGAAGCCGCGTTCGGCGGCATGGTTGCGAAAGGCGCGCACCACCTGTTCGTTGACAGTTTCATGGATGCCCCAGGCCGCCGTGGCCGCCTGCATCTCGAAAGCATTGCCGAACTCTCGCGTGAGCGCCGCCTGTGCCGCAGCGCGATCCAGGGGCATTCCGCCGCCCAGGAACGATTCGGGATCGAGGTAGCCGAGCGCAAGGTTGGCGTCCGTCAGGGTCGGCGTGCCGCCGCCCCGGGCGTAGCATGCCGGGCCGGGATCGGCGCCGGCGCTCTGCGGTCCGACCCTGATCAGCCCGCGCGCGTCGACGCCCGCCAGCGAGCCGCCGCCGGCGCCGATCTCGATCAGATCGACGACCGGCGTCTTCACCGACAGTCCGCTGCCGGGTTTGAAGTCGTGAATGCGCGCAACCTCGATATCGTACCGCTTGAGCGGCCGACCGCCGCGGATCAATGCGCCTTTGGCTGTGGTGCCGCCCATGTCGAAGGCGAGCAGGTTCTCCGATTCCGTGCGTCGACCGATCAGCGACGCCATGAGAGCGCCGGCAGCGGGTCCGCTTTCCAGCACGCGTATCGGGTAGCGGCGTGCCGTTTGCGGATCGAGACAGCCGCCGGAGGAGGTGGTGATTGCCAGCGAGCCGACAAAGCCGAGATCGCCCAGTCCCGCTTCCAGACGCGCGACGTATCGGCTGAACATCGGCTGGACAAACGCATTCATGACGGTCGTGGACCAACGCTCGTGCTCGCGCAGGAACGGTATGACATCCGCCGAGCTTGTCACCGTGAGGTCGGGACAGGCCTCGCCAAGGCGCTCTACCGCCGCGGCTTCGTGGGCCGGGTTGACGGGAGAGTTGAGGAAACAGACGGCCACGGCCTCGATGTCTTCGTCGGCGACAAGCCGGGCGACCGCGCTGGCGAGCGCGTCCGGATCGAGCGGCACCGTCACCCTGCCATCGGCGCCGATCCGCTCCCCGACCTCGATACGCAGCCGACGCGGCACCAACGGTGCGGGATAGCGCGCGCGCAGGTCATACATGTCGTAGCGCCGTTCGAGCGCGATATCGAGAATATCGGCGAAACCCGCCGTCACCAGCATGGTGGTCCTGGCCCCCTTGCGCTCGATCAGCGCATTGGCCACCAGCGTCGTGCCGTGGACGATGCTGTCGATTTCGGCGATGCCGATGCCGGCCTCGCCCAACAGGACCGGTATCCCCGACAACACCGACTCCGACGGATCCCCCGGCGTGGTGAGCTGCTTGTGGATGTGCAGTTTTCCGCGGCGCTGATCGAATGCGGCGAAGTCCGTGAACGTGCCGCCGATGTCGATCCCGAGGCGCCAGTCGCCTTTAGTCATGGCTGCGCCGGATGCCGATCGGGGTCAGCCCGGTTGCGACCGGGACGGCGGCGCCCGTGCGGACCGGCCGATGCCTCGCGACGAACGCAGCGAACACACTTCCGGACGTCGGTCCTCCTAGGGCACGCCCCCGCTCAATCCGAGAGGCAATCGTCGAAGTCAATGCCCGCTGTCCGTGATGGACCTTCGATCTCGACCGTTCGATCTCGAAGGGTCTCACTCTCCCTGCCCCTGTGTGGCGCCTCGGTCTGGGTCCCGGTCTCTGGGCCTGCTGCCACTTAGCCGCCAGGCGAACTCCGTCGACCCGAAAATGCCCCGCGGCCGCAATCGGAGAACCAGGATCAATCCGACTCCCAGCGTCAGTTGCGAGATACCGAAGATCGAAGGAATCTCGACGAGGCCGAACAGCGAGCCCCCTTCGATGCCGCGCATGAACTCCAGCCAGGCGGAAATCACCACGACGCCGGCGACGCCGCCTATGATGCTCGCGGTCCCGCCGAGAACCGCCATGACCATGACGGGAATAACCATGGTTATGAAGAAGGACTGCGGCGAGAAGGCCGTGAGCTGGTGCGCCAGCAGCACGCCGGCGACGCCGGTTATCGAGGCAGACAACACCCAGGCGCCGACCCTGGTCCGCACGACGTTGATGCCCGAGGTTTCGGCAGCCAGAGGATCGTCCCGCGCCGCCCTTGTCCGCAGTCCGAAACGGGAAAATTTGTACGCCAGGCTCACGGCGGTCAGCGCGCAAAGAAGACCGTAAACGTCCAGGAGGCCCGAAGCCTTGGGTACCCCGAAAAAGGTCTGCGTACCTCGCGTGAACTGATCCAGGTTGCGGATCACTTCGTTGGTGATGACGAGAAGGCCGAAGGTCATGATGCCCGCCGTGGCGCCCGAAAGCCGCATGACGATGGGCCCGACTACCAGCGCCGCGAGCCCGGCGGCTGCACCTCCAATGAGAATCGACGGGTAGAATCCGACCGAGAGATTCATCAGCCAATGAGGAAGGTCGGGCAGAATCGCGCTCTTGATTCCGGACGGGACAGCGACGAGGCCGCCGACATAGGCGCCGATCGCAACGAAGGCGGGGTGACCGAATGAAACGATACCGGTGTTGCCGACGAAAACCTGATAGCCGATGACCATGATCGCCGTGATGCCGACGTTGACCAGCAGGCTTTCGGACCGTCCGCCCGCCGCCCAAACCCAGATCAGAACCGCGATGGAAATCGCGATCACAATCGTCGTTCCGCCGGTGACGGTGCCCATGAGAGCAAGTGGGCCGGGCCCGCGGTCGTGGGTAAGGCCGAGCCGCATCACTTGGCCAGTTCGACGACGCGGCCGGCCACGCCCTGGGGCCGCAGAATCAGGACGAGAATCACCAGGCCGAAGGCGAACGCGGATTGGAACGCAAGGAGATTGGTGGTCAGGAAGCTGGCGAGGACGCTCTCGAACAGGCCCAGCAGAAGACCGCCGATCACCGGCCCGCGAATGGTCCCAAGGCCGCCCAGCACGACAGCAATGAACGCCTTGAGCGTCGGCGTCAAATCTGCTCTCGGGTCGACGGTCCCGATGCGGGCAAACCAAACGAAGGCGACGACGGCGGCGACGACTCCGCTGATAGCGAAGACGACAAGCAGAACCTTCGGCGGCCGGACGCCCATAAGCTGTGCCGCTTTGCTGTCCTCGGCAGCGGCCCGAATCTCGATACCGAACGTCGTCCGCTGAATAAGCAGATTCAGCGCCACCAGCACGATTACGCTGAGCCCCAGCGCCAGGATTTGAAGCAGCGAGATTCGGACCCCGCCGACGGAGACCGATTCGATCAACACGGGTGGGGTCGGCACATGCCTCGGCGCCTCGCCGAAGACGAAGATCGCAACCGCCTGGAGCGCGAGGGCAACGCCGAACGAGGTCAGCAGGAGAGTGGCCGGCGGTGCCGTGATGAAGGGACGGAAGGCAAAACGCCCCATCGCTATGGAAAGGACAACCGTGAACACCACCATGACCAGAATCGTCAACGCATAGGGCGCGCCCACCGAATCCGTTACCGCGATGGCGTACCCCGCCCAGACGATGAGCGATCCATAGGCGAAATTCACGAAGCCCATCACGCTGAAGACAAGGCTGAGGCCCAACGCAAGCAGCGCATAGGTCGAGCCGATGCTGAGGCCGTCGACGATGACCTGTAACGAAGCGACCATCATCCGGCGCCGCCGCCAACGTAGGCCTTGGCGAGATCGAGGTGTTCCGAAACCTCTTTCGCATCGCCTTGCAGGATCACCCGACCGTTCCTGAGAACAAGCGCAGTGTCTGCAAAGCTCATGACCCGGCTTGCCGCTTCCTCGACCACGACGATCGTCAAACCGCTCCGCTTCAGCTCCTCGAGGTGCGCGTAGACCTCGTCGACAATGAGCGGCGCAAGTCCGAGCGACGGCTCGTCCAGCAACAATACCGCCGGCCTCGACATGAGGGCGCGCCCGATCGCCAGCATCTGCTGTTGCCCGCCCGAAAGCGCCCCGCCCGATCCATGACGGCGCTCGCGCAGAATGGGAAACATGGAATAGACCTGTTCGAGACCGTCGTTGATCGCACGGCGGACACCGGACCTGTGCAGGCTGCGGCGTATCGTGGTTGCGCCCAGTTGAAGATTCTCTTCGACTGTGAGTGTCGAGAAAATCCGTCTCCCTTCCGGACACAGCACGACGCCGACCCCAATTCTCTCTTCGGCGCCGAGCGCGCTCACGTCGTTCCCGGCGACATGCATGGCGCCCCGCCACAGCGGAAGCATACCCGCCATGAGGAGCAGGAGCGTCGTCTTGCCGGCGCCGTTCGGGCCCGCGATCGCCATCGCGCTCCCCTTCCCGACGGCAAAGCTCATATTCTCGAAGACGGGGATCGCTCCGTACCCAGTCGCTGCGCCTCGGAGTTCGATCATCGGGGAAGCTTCTGCGGAACCTGGCCCAGATACACGCTGATGACCTCCGGGTCGCCGGCGATTTCGGCCGGTGTTCCGGAACGCAGCACCTTCCCGTCGGAAAGAACCACGATCCGGTCCGACAGGCCCATGATGAGGTTAACGTTGTGGTCGATCATCAGCATGGCGCAGGAGAACCTCGAGCGGGCGGAGCGAAGCGCTTCCGAGAGAAGTTCCGTTTCGCTGCTACCCAGCCCCGCGCCCGGTTCGTCGAGCAACAGGACCTTCGGTTCCGACACAAGCGCTCGCGCCACCTCCACGCGCTTCTGGGCGCCATAGGGGAGTTCGCTGACCGGCAATCGAGCAACGTCTTCAAGACCCTGCTCGGCAAGGGAGCGACGAACCAGGTTCCGACGTTGCTCACGAGGGCGGCCCCGCTGCGCGAGGAGCCCGACCTCGATGTTCTCCGCGACCGTCAGATCGGTAAACAGCCGCAGGTTTTGGTAGGTGCGTATCAGACCGGCACGAGCCCGGCGGTCGCGAGACAGGTGACCGATCTCGATCCCGTCGATCAGGACGCGGCCGGCATTCGGGCGGACGACGCCCGAGACACAATTGACCAGCGTCGTCTTTCCCGACCCGTTGGGGCCGAGCAACCCCAACGTCTCTCCCTGCCCGACCTCGATGTCGACCCCGTCGAGGGCGGTAACGCCGGCAAACCGTTTCTCGATGCCAAGAGCGCTAAGTGCCGGCGCCGGCGATGTCCGCCCAGCCGCTGGCGAGCCCATTGTCGCGTTCAGCGAGGATCGACTGACTGCACCTTCACGAACTCGCCTTTGGCGTCGAACCCGATCACGGTCGCGCTGCGTACCGGATGGCGATTCTTCCAGCGGTAAAGCGTGGATCCTGGCAGCGCAACGTTGGTCTGGCTACTCAGAGCCGCAGAGATCTTTGCGGCATCCACGGAACCGGCTTTTCTTAACGCATCCGCCAGCAACAGCATCCCCTGATAACCGGGGAGCACATTCAGGTTCTCCGGAAACGTTCCGTACTTTTTCTCGTAGCGCTTCACGAGATCGGCAACCGCCGGATCGAGGTTTCGCCCCTCATAAAAGCCCTGCGCAATGTAATAGACGTTGCTCAGCGCCTTCGCGCCGACAACTTTGGGCAGCGCCTTGGAAGAAAAAGTCGAATTCCCCAGAATCGGCAGATTGACGCCGGCAGCGCGGAGCTGCCGGATGAAAGTTCCCACATGCGGGAAGTAGTCGTTCAGGTAAACCGCGTCGACCTTGTCGCCAAGCCGGCGAATCTTGGACACGTTCGCGGAGTAGTCGGTTGCATCGTTGGCGACGGTGTCGGTAGCAACGATTTCACCGGCAAAGTTATCGCGAAAGGTCTTTTCCAACGCCGTAAAGAAGTTGAAAGCGGCGTTGACCACGACGTACATCCGCTTCCAGCCTTTCTGGTTGGCGAACACCGCTTGAGCCTTGCCCGAATCCTCAATCGTAATCGCGGCCGTAAAATGATGCGGCCCGACCGCCTGTGTCCACGCCGTCGACGATGCCGCGCAAGAGAAGCTGAGAATGCCGGCCGCCTGCGCTGCCTGAGACGCACCCACGCCGATGTCGAAATCCGCCGGCACGATCAGAAGCTGAGCGCCCTGTGCGATAAGTTCCTCGGCAACCTGACGCGCCTTGGCCGGATCGGATTGCGTATCGCCGCGTATGACCTTGATCGGGCAGCCTCCGATACCGCCCTTTTCGTTGATCTGTTCGATGGCGATAAGCGCGCCCCGCGCATCGACATTGTCGAAAAAGGCGAAACCGCCGGTTTGCGCTTTAGCCATCCCAATGGTGATGGCCCCGCCCGCACAATCGAACGACTGCGCCGATGCCTGTCCGGCGCCAAGGGTCGCCAAGCCAATCGCTGTAAACGCAGCAAGAATATTTCGAAACATTTTCCCCTCCCAGCTTTGTGCGCAAGCATATCACGCCGCAGGCGGTGCAACAACCTCGTGCGCCCGCACCCGCCTGAATCCGCGCCTGAAACTCTCCGTCCTCGCATTGTCGCGGGAAGGGGGTGGCTCCGGAAGCCGGGCCGACGGATTGAAACGATTCGACCGGCGAGTGGGCATGCCGATGACCGGCGGCAATGGCGAGCCGCCGCGCGCATCCCGGGTGCGCGTGCCGCCCATGAGTAGGCCGCCTATGAGTAGATCGTCTCCAGGAACCGGCCTATGGCATCGTTGACCACATCCGGATTCTCCAAGTTCGAGCTATGACCCGCTTCCGGCACGCGCGCCAACGTCGCGTTCGGCAACATTTCCAGCATGGGCCGCACGTTCTCGATCGGGTTCTGGAAATCCTCTTCGGCGTGCACAATGAGGGTCGGCACGGCGATTTCGCGAAGCCTTTCGGTAACATCGCTCTTGGCGATCCAGGAAAGCCCCTGGTGATAGACGGCACGGGCCGGAATTTCGGTCGTCCAGCGTTCGATCCAATGGTCGACCAATGCCCTGTTGCGTGCACGCGTGGTCTCGCCGAAACAATGCGGGGCAACCCATTCGGCAAAGTCTCGAGGCACCATCCCCTCGACATCGAGTTCGCTGAATTTCTTGCGGAAGGCTGCCTGGTCCTCCGCACTGAACGAAACCGACGGGGCGCCGATAAGGACCAGGCCGTCGAGACGGTTCTGATATTTCAAAGCGAATGTCGTGGCCATAAATCCGCCGACGGACATTCCGACCAAAACGCAGGTTTCGACTTGCAATTGATCGAGCAATGCGTGGCAATCGTCTGCCAAGTCGTCAAGCGAGTGTACAATATTCGGTCCGACGAGAACCCGGCTGTTGTAGGCAATAGCCCTGTAGCGAGCAGAAAGATAGTCGAGTTGCGGTGCGAACATCGTCGCGTCCATGAGTGTCCCATGACTGAAGACCACCGTCGGCCCCGATCCCTTTTCGATGTATAGGTCTGTCATGTTGCTGCCATCCGCTTTGCGGTTTCCGGACCGAATTCGAGACCATCCTTTTTGCACAGAATCTTGACAGGATGCTGGGCGTCGAGCAAGCAAGCTTGTGTCATTTCATGCATAATTCGACCGTCTTGCTGCATTTCGAAAAGGATAACGATCTCACCGCCTCTTTCGTCTTCGTAACGCAAACGGATTGAACTGAACTTCTGACCCCGCATGTTTGCATCTCTCTCTTCGCTCCGACCGCTTTCCGACTTCGGCTCTCCCGCCGCGGCGCTTCGTGAACGGAAGCTCTGATCTTCCGGATTGGCTCCGTCGCGTCGCGGGATCGGGTGACCTTGCCGTCACAGTGGCGGCTGAACGCTGCGATCCTCCCCCTTGAGAGAATCTGGTGCCGCCACACTCCGCACCGCAGGCAGGTTGGGTAACATGTAGAAGGAGATATGGACGTTCTCCTCGACATTGCTCCAATCGGACAAGGCGTCCGCCGAGCCTAGGGCCGCGACGGCGTCAGGCAGGTGCCCAGTCTCGTACCAGACGTCAAACGCGCCGCGCGCTGCTGGATCGACCCCGGCGCGCACGATCAGGTAGGCGGTTGTGGAATGCCGGCAGAGCTCGGTAGCGGCATCCTGCTTGAGCGGTCGTGCTCGCACAGGGATGACCATAGAGATACGGTACTTAGGATGTAGGCGCGGTTTTCCAGGTACCATGGGCCTTCAGCCGGACGGGAACAAACGCCGCTAGCGACGCGATGAGGGATGCGCACCATGAGCGCCGAGAATTTGAGCACGAAGGTTGGGATCGTCACGGCAGGCCGCGACCGTCCGAGGTCGATCCAGAATCCGCGGGTGTCAACCGCTAGGCTGCGCCCAATTCGGCAAGCCCAAAGTCGTGCTCACCACCGAGTGCTCCTCAGACATCGGGTCTATGCCCTGTTATGCAACTCGGCACACGACATTAACCAACCGGCGCAGCACCGGGATATTTTTCGCACAATCGGCAAACGGGATTGAAGCGTACGCGTTTTCGGCACTGCGTGGATCCAGGCATTGCAGCATGTATGCGGGTCATGTAAGGATCCGCGATTGGTTACCGCGTGAGCCGGCTCGACCTTGCAGAATATCTTGATTCTTCGCTCCACCCGCGAATGCCCGCGCGGGTGCCCGTCATCGTGCCGGAAGCGTCCGGCATCAATCTAGTGTCGTTGACCTCCCATGCTTGACGCCATCGTGCGAAAATTACGTCGTCTGTATTCGCCGCGCCTTATTCAAGCTGTCTTCGGTAAATCACCTCGGGAAAAATGCTATTGGTGTCCTATTGCAGAGGTCCGCAACCAGCGAGACCGACATTCGATCGGAGTTCCAATCTGAGTCTCCATAATCTTTTGGTTCAAAATATATTTTGTACAAGTAAGCCCCGTTTCATGACCCGTCGCCAGCATGCGACGCCGCCGCAGCTTGGTCAAACCACGCTGCGCGGTGCTTGCGGGATGCTGCGCCAGAATTCCGGGTCGTGGCCGAAGAATATCCGGGCGCCGTTGCCCCGCAGCTTGCGCAGCAGGAGCAGCGAATCGAGCATCCTGGCGCGATCGTAGACCAGCGACGGCAGATGCATATTCTCCAAGGTCCGGCAGAAATAGCAGGCATCGGCGGCAAGGACGACCTCACCACCCGGCAGCCTGAGCTTCAGGGACTGGTGGCCCGGCGTATGGCCGAAGGTCGGGATGGTCACGACCGTGCCGTCGCCGAACAGGTCGAACTCGCCGTCGACCCGCTTCACCAGATGGCCGTGGTCGTAGTTGATCGGGTTATAGAAGTTGGCGTCGATCAGTTCCGGGATGCGGCCCGCCTCCCATTCGGTCTGCTGAATGACGACGCGTGCATTGGGGACGAATCCGTTGCCGCCGGTATGGTCGAAATGCAGATGGGAATTGACGATGTAGCGGATGCGGCCGGGGTCGACGTCCAGCCTTTCGAGACGCGAAACAATATCGTCGCCCGGCCTTGAGCGCACGTCGAAGGCGGTCGCGAGCGGGCCGACCAAGGTATGCGGGTCGTCGATGCTGTGCGGATGCAGGCCGGTGTCGAACAGGACGAGGCCCTTGGGATGGTCGATCAGGTAGGCCGGGATCGGGAAGGTGATCCGGCCCTCGCCGCCGGCGAGCATCTCGCTGAGGTCGCAGCTCAGCCAGCCGCAGGTCATGGCGTAGAGCGCCACGCCGTCGCCGCGCGTGCGGCGCTGCGTATCTCGGCGGGCGCGCTGCGTCAGGCCGTCCCACCAGGCCTGGTTGGCGTTCGGCGCTCTCGACTGCAACCCTGACATGCCCGGCGGTTCAGGCATCGGCGGCGCGGGCCGGCCGTCCCGAGGCCGTCAACCCGTGCGTTCCTTGATGATGCGCAGGGCTTCGCGCAGGTAGACGCGGAAGACCTCGTGGTTCTCGCTCATCGGGAAGTGGCCGATATCCTCCATCTCGATATAGACGCCGCCGCGGATCTGACGGGCGGTGTTCTCGGTCGCCTCCGGCGGCGTCAGATAGTCGTAGATGCCGGTCATCATCACCACGGGGCAGCGGCGCGCGTCGATATTCTGCAGCTCCTCGCGCAGATCGTGGTCGACCGAGTAGAAGTAGAGATCGCCTTTGAACGCCTCGGAGCCTTGGGAGTAGTAGTGCCAGGTCAGCCAGCGGTCCATGTCCGGCGACTGCGGCGCCATCAGGTCCCAGACACCGCTGGCGCAGACCTGGGCCGCATTCGCATGGGGATGGCGCCACCAGTCGAGGAAGAAGCCCGGCGCATAGTCGGCGGCCTCGACCGGGATGACGGCCTTGAAACGGTCCGGGCGGCGCAGCGCCAGCTGCAGCGCGACGTTGCCGCCGAACGACGAGCCCATGAAGATCGGATCCTTCAGCTCCAGCGCGTCGCACAGCTTGACTATGAAGTTGACATAGTGCTCGGCGGTCAGCCGGTACTCCTCTTTCCACCATTCCCGGTTGTGCGGCGGGTCGGACTTGCCGTGGCGCGGCAGGTCGTAGGCGATGATGTTGTATTCGCGGGTGAACTCCTCATCCTCCAGCAGGCCGCGCCACTGATGGTTGTGGGCTCCGGCGGTGTGCTGGCAAATCAGCGGCTGGCCGCTGCCGTTGTGGAGGTAGAACACCTTGTATTCGTTGCCGTCGACTTCGATCGTCACATAGCGGCCTGTCACTGGAGAATGGCGAGCCATCGTCTGCTCCCTGTAATTTCGAATTGCTCGATCCCGGTTGACCCGGCCGCTCAGACGGGCACGCCGCACTTGCGCAGCAGCTCGAACTGAACCGTGAAATTCCTCAGGTTCTGCATCAGGACCAGGAGGTTACCCTCGAGCATCAGGTCTTCGCAGAAACTGGCCGCCCAGATGCCGTGGAACATCGGCTTCGGCACCGGTTTGGCGAATTCGCGCCAGGTCTGGGCGCTGGCGCGCAAGGCGAAATCGTACGGATCCAGCGGCGCCGGATCGGTGTTGATGTTCTTTACCTTGCCGTCGTGCATCTCGACGATGACCTTGCAATCCGTCATGTCGTACAGGAACGAGCAGGTATAGTACTTGCCCATGCACTGAATGGTTTCGTCGTTGTCCGTCAGGTTCTTGAACTTCGACGCCCAGGTTTTCACGTCAACGGCCATCTCTGCGTCCTCGTCGGGTCTTCGAAGGGGGGTACGCCGGCGCCGGGATTTCCGCCGCCGCCGCTGTCAGTTCTTGTTCGCATCGGCGTTGCCTTCCGCCTCGCGCTCCTCGCGCAGCAGGTTGCCGATATGGGTGATCTCGTTCGGCGACATGCCGATCTCCTTGAGCAGGGTATCGACGAACGGCGCCTGGGCGCGGTAGCGCAGAGCGGCGCCGACGATATTGTCCGCCAGGGTGCCGCCGGTGCGTGGGCCGGAGGGATTCTGGCCCTCGCCATCCGGATCGCTTGAGGAATCGTCCCCTCCGCCTCCGCCGATCGCGGTCGGCGCGAGGCCGCTCAGGCCGGGCAAGCCATCGACCTGGAGGATCTTGATGTCGCCGATATTCTCCATCGGCCTGACGGATTCGCGGATGATCCCTTCGAGGTGCTCGACCAGCTTCATGCGCAGGGTGCTCTGGCGGTTCTGGTCGCTGCGCATGTTCTCCGCCTCGTTGAGGGCGCGCTTGCCCGCAGCGTCGATCTCATAGCGCAGCTGGGCCGCCAGGCTCGAGAACCGGTCCGCTTCCATACGGTCTTGCGCGGCCGTCTTCTCGGCCGCAGCGATCGTGGTCAGCAGGATGGCCTCGCGCTCGGCCTGCAGGGCCGCCAGGATGGTTTCGACTTTCTTCTTGCGCTCGGCGATCTCGGTTTCCTTGGCCGAGGTAACCTGCTCGGCGGCAGCGGTCTCCCGGGCGCGCGCCTCCTCGACCGCGGCCAGGATTTCCAGCTCCTGCTTCTGCCTTTCGGCGACGGCGATGGCGCGGTCTTTCTCCTCGATAGCGAGAATCCGGCGGCGCTGGATCTCCAGGCGCTCGGTCTCCTGGGCGTGGGCGATGCGCTCGGCATCGAGGGTCCGCTCCCGGCCGATCCGGGTTTTCTCCACTTCCTCGTGCGCCCTGATTTCGGCTTCCTCGGCCTCCCGGCGGCGCTCGGCCTCCTCCTGGGCGGTCTCGGATTCGCGCAGCGCGCGGCGCATCGCGATATCGCGCTGCTGTTCGAGGCGCAGATATTCGGTCTCGCGCTCGATCCGGATGTTTTCTTGCTCGGCCTGAAGATTCTTCTCCCAGATCTGGATCGCAGTGTCCTTTTCCACGTCGTTGCGGTGCTTGCGGCGAGCCTCGATCTCCTCGGTCAGGCGGGTCTCGCGCAGCGAGAGCTCGGCCTCGACTGCCTTCTGCTGCGCAATCCGCGACTTTTCCACCTCCTCGTGCGCGCGGATTTCCGCTTCCTCGGCCTCGCGTTCGAATTCTGCCCGTTCCTTGGCGATGTCGGCGCGCTGCCTGGCCTTGCGAACCGAAACGTCCTGCTCCTGCTCGAGGCGGGCGTAGTGGCTGTTCTTGTCGATCTCGAGCGTCAGCTTTTCGGCATCGAGATTCTTGTTGCGGATCTGGATCGCAGTGTCCTGTTCGATGTCGTTCCGCTTCTTGCGCCGCGCCTCGATCTGCTCGGTCAGCCGGGTCAGGCCTTCGGCGTCGAAGGCGTTCTGCGGGTTGAACAGGCCGATATCGGCTTGGTCGAAGCTGGTGAGCGAGACGGCTTCAAGCTCGAGGCCGTTCTGGGTCAGCGCGTCCTCGACCAGCCCCTTGACGTCGCGCACATACCTACCGCGCTGCTCCTGCATCTCGTCCATCGTCATCTGGGCGGCGACGATGCTCAGCGCGTCGACGAAACGGCCCTGGACCAGGTCCTTCAGCCGCTCGGTATCCATCGTGCGGTCGCCCAGCGACTGGGCGGCCAGCGCCACCGATTCCCTTTCCGGCCGGACCCGCAGGTAGAATTCCGCAACCACCTCCACGCGCATCCGGTCCTGCGTGATCAGGGCGCCTTCGCCGCCGCGCCGGACCTCCAGGCGCAGGGTGCGCATCCCGACCGGGGTGATGGTGTGAACGATCGGAAGAACCAGCGCGCCGCCGGTAAGCACCACCTTCTCGCCGCCGAGGCCGGTCCGCACGAAGGACATATCCTTCGACGACCGCTGGTACAGCCAGTAGAGAAGGTAGACGATGACCGCGATGGCGATCCCGGCCAGAAGGATCGCCGTGATGATGTCTACTCCGCTCACGGCTCAAGTCTCCCTGTTCCCGCCGGACGTATAGCGCGTCCGGATATGATGGAGGCGCCCGTTTTCATCGCGTCATCCCGTATCCTTCACCGCGGCCCGGTAAACCACCAGGCCGAAGGCGATCTTGTTCAGAAAATCGGCGAGGTTGTAGATCACGTTGATGCTCTTGGGATCCACGCCGCCGCCGAGGAATTCCATGAAGTAGCCGAGCGGATAGATCGCCCAGCCGATCGTCGCGATGAGGCGCAACGCATTGAACGAGCCCTGCACAACCGCGTTGCCGCTGGCCGAATTGATCTTGCTGGCCTCGCCCAGGTAAATCTCGCCCAGGATGTAGAGACCGCCGGCGGCCGCGATCAGGAAACCGAGCGTCGGGCTCATGTATCCGGCTGCGCCCAGATAGGCGGAGCCGATCATCACCACCGAGGCGACCAGCAGACGCCAGAACACGCCGGCCGAGACCGCCGCGACGGCGGCCAGCACCAGGTAGAAGATCACCGTTTGCATCGGCACGGTCAGCTGCCAGTCGATGAACCGGTAGACGGTCGAGACCTTGCCCGTCGCGGTCCAGACGTCGCGCAGGTAGAAATACTGGATGGCCGAAACCAGCGTCACCGCGCCGGCGATGGTGACCGGCGCCTTCCACCGGTCCGCAACCCGGCGGCGCTCGAACAGCAGGAAGACGGTCGCCGCCGCCATGGCGATGGAAATCAGCCAGAAGGTTGCGCCGACGATATCGGTCGGGTCCACGAACTTAGTCATTCGCCTGCCCTTCGCCCCTGAATGATCGATAACCCTGGCTCATTTTCGCCTCAGATCTGGTTCCGGATATGCGGCGATCTGGCATAGAGCGCCACCAGCGGGATGATCAGCAGGCCGAACACGAACTGCTGCCCTTCATAGTTGAGGCCGATCCCGACGAGGAACGACGTCAGAACCTGCAGGACGAGTACGCCAATCACCGTGAACCCGTAGCCGCCCCAGCCGCCGAGCAGCGACGTGCCGCCGATCACCACGGCCGCCAGCGTCGTGAAGAGGTAGGGATTGCCTACACCGATGAAGCCGCTGCCGCTCCAGCCGAGAAGCAGCGAGCCGGTCATGGCGGCAATAAAGCCGCTGATCGTGTAAACGCCGACCCAGTATTTTCTTTCAGAGATGGACAGGCGTTTGGCCGCCGTCCGGCTGCCGCCGAGGGCATAGAGGTTGCGGCCGTAAACGGTATTCCGCATCGCGATGATCAGCAGCACCGCAACGACGATCCAGATCAGGATCACCGGCGGAATTTTCAGGCCGAAGGTTTCGCCGTTCATCGCTGCGATATTGGTCAGCCATCCCGGCACGGCGCCGTGCACGTTGCCGGCATAGCGGGTGCCGATGCTGGTGACGATCTGGGTCCCCCCGGCGACGGCGAAGCCGACGCCGAGGGACACGATTAGCGCCTGTCCCTGCAACCGGAAGCTCAGGAAGCCGGTGACCGCGCCGATGCAAGCGCCGAGCCCCAGGATGATCAGCACGGCCAGCCAGTTGGGCAGGCCCTCGATGCCGAAAAGGTAGGCGAGTGCGATGTTGGCCGATCCGATAATGAAGGGGATCGACAGGTCGAGGCCGCCGAGCAGCACGACCAGCGTCTGGCCCAGGCAGGCCAGGCCGAGAAACGCCGCGAACACCAGCATCGACTTGAAATTGATGACCGAGAAAAAGCCGTCGACGACCAGCGAACCGACGACGAACAGGCCGATCAGCACGGTCACGCCGATATACGCGCTCTTGTTGGTCGTCACATAGCGGTTCAGCGCCACCGCCAGCGCGAGCAGAACCACCAGGATGATCGAGGCGAAAACATTGCGGGCAGTGAAGAATCCGTCGACCGTCGCCGTCAGGATCAGGAACAGGATGATCAGCAGCACGACGCCGATCAGGATCGCCCGGATGCGGTACAGCAGGCTCCTGAAGAATCCGCCGCCTTCGTTCGCTTCCTCTTCTTCCTGCGGATCCGACTGCTGTGCCGCCGCTTCCGGCTGCCGGGCGCTTTCGAGGCCGATCTCGTCCTGCCCGTAGACCCAGCGGATGGAGAAATGGTGCCAGCCCCACATCACAAGCACGACTGTCGCGGCGGTGAAGAAGATGACGTGCTGCAGCGGCATTTCCTCGACCACGCCGAGGATCGTGCCGGCTCCGGCGATCAGGACCGCGAAAACGAATCCTAGCCACTTGTAGAAGACGTGTGCCGACCGGGTCATCGACCGGCTCCCGTCGATTGCCGGGAAAGGCCGCGTCCGCCAAGCTCGCGCCTGACCACCGACAGCAGCCGGCCACCGCGATAACCGCGCAGGAATTTCCAGGCCCGCCGGGCGATGATGACCGCTGCGACGATCGCCACCCCGAGTTTCCACAACGGCGCCTCGGCGGCGTAGAACATCGCACCGAGGAACAGGATCGACGTCAACACGATGAAGGTGCTGTTGTAGGAAAAGACACGCACACCCACACTCTCGGCGACGTATGCCAGTATTTTTTTGCGCACCAGCGGCAGGGTTCCGATGTAGAGGGCCGCGGCTGCGAGGATGACCCAGAACAGCGCGCCCAGCAGCGGTTCGGACGGCCGAAGCTGGCCGACGGCACCGGCCGGCGCCGGTGTTGCAGCCGGCGTCGAAACCGATGGGCCGGCGGCCGGGCCGGCGGCAAAATACATCGCACCGAGTTCGGCGATCGAAAGAATGACGAGCGGGAGGATTGTCGCGTTGCCAATTCTCTGCTGCACGCGGGGCAGGCTGACAATGAACAGGAGCGCACCGACTAGCACCGCGCAAAGCGCCGGCGTGAACAGGGCGCCGCGCGACGCCGACACGCCCTGGTTCGCATAGACGACGACGATCACCGCCGCCGCGCCCAGGCCGATCAGGAAGAGCAGGGGCACGTTGCCGATCCTGCTGCGCACGCCGGTCTGGCCAATCAGTATGAGCAGCGAAGCGAGCAGAACCGTTCCGGCAACGACCAGCGCCAGGGCGATCGTAGGGGAGGTGAACGCGCCGCCCGGCGCCATTACTCCGGCGGCCGAGCCGTAAGGCCCCGCCCATTCGAGGAGGAAGTATTTCAGCCCGGCCGCCCCGGAGGACGCGGCATCGGCCGCTGCCACGGGCGGGTGCGGCCCGCCATAGAGCGACAGCCCCAGGACAAGCAGTGCAAGCACGCCGATGAAGGCGATCAGCGACGCGCTGATGCCACGGACCAGCAGATAGATCAGGAACACGACGATGGCGACGATGATCCCGGCATAGACGACCGGCGTGCCGCGCGGCGCCGCCGGCGCCGCCTTGGCCTTGCCGCCGCCAAGCACCGTCAGCCCGGAACCGCCCGAGCCTGAATCGAGCGACTGGATCCCCGAGCCGCTCGAACTGCCGGAACCCGAGCCTAGAGACTGGATTCCCGAACCGCCTGAACTGCCGGAGCCAGAGCCCAGGGATTGGATGCCCGAGCCTCCCGAACTCCCGGACCCGGAACCGAGCGACTGGATCCCCGAGCCGCCGGATCGGGCCTGGCCGGAGACCTGCGCCGGCGCGGGCGGCGGCTTCAACTCCTCCTTGGAATACAGGATCACCCCGAAGGCGAGCACACCGAGCAACACGAAGAAGGCGTAGGGCGAAACCCGCGCGACCTGGCGCGGCAGCTTCGGCAGCGCCAGGGTAAGGAGCAGCGACACCACGAGGACGACGCCGTAGGCCGCCTCGGTCACGAAGCTCTGGACCCGGCCGAAGCTGAAGGTCGAGAGCACGTAGGTGATCAGGTAGATGTTCAGGGCGCCGAACAGGGATCCGATGATGCTGCCCCGGCCGCCGGCAAGGCTGGTTCCGCCCAGCACCAGGGCGGTCACCGCCATCAGCGTGTAGGTCGTACCCTGGTTCGGGTCTCCGGAAGCGATCAGGGAGGTGAAGGTCAGCGCCGCCATCGCCGCGTAGACCCCCGCGATAACATGGGCGCCCAGGCGGACGATGTTTATGCGCACGCCGCTGGCATAGGCCGTGCGCTCGTCCGACCCCATAAGCCGGAGATGACCGAAAAAGGCGGTGCGGGTCAGGGCGAACCAGGCGAGGGTGGCGACGACGACGACGGCCAGCACCGGCGACAGGATTTCCGTGCCGAGGCCCCAGTGCTGCATCCATTCGGGCACCACGCCGCCGGGCCTGCGCAGGATGACCAGATTGAGGCCGACCAGAGCCAGGAAGCCGCTGAGCGCGACGATGATCGGCTGAACCCGCACATAAACGATGATCAGCCCCATCACCAACTGATAGAGCACACCGACGGCGATGGCGTAGGCGAAGAATTCCACCGGCGTCGTGATGATCTTGGCGGCGTAGAGCTGGACCATGCTGACGTTGATGAACCCGATGAGCGGCCCGATGGACAGGTCGACGCTCACCCGGCCCGCCATCGCGATAATGGTGAGTGCGTAGGTCGCGAGAATCAGCGGCGAAGCGACGATGATCGCGCTGCCGATCCCGGCGTTGGTGATCAGGGTCGGCGCGCGTAGCGTCGCGACAACGAGCAGGCCGAACAGAAGCAGGATCGGCACCAGCAGATAGGTGTGCGACGGCGACGATGCATGCCTCAGTTCGGCCACGTTCATGCCGGTGCCCTCAACGGCCTGCGTGGCGTACAGTGGAAATTGTTTCCGCTTCCGGGATCATCAGTCGAATTCCATGATCTTGATATTGCGTTCTCCGCCGGTTCCGCTCTTACGGGCGGTCTCGGCTTCCGCGCCGAAATCCCTGATCTTTATCGGCTTCGCGGCGGCCCGCGACGCTGCAGGCGGTGAGGGCTGCTCGGCCGGCCGGTCGTCGTCGAATTCGACGATCTTGATGGGGCCGAGATCCTGCGCTGTCGCAACGGGCTTGCGCTCATCGTCCAGGTCGTTGTCGAACTCGACGATCTTCACGCCCTTGTTCTCGTCGGAACGGTCAAGCGGCGACCCGTCGCCTTCCTGGTCGAACTCGACGATCTTGATTCCGTCACGCCCCATGGCGGATTCCTTTCCTCAACTGCCCGTCGCCCGCCTGCTAGTCGTCGAAATAAACCACCTTGACCCGGTCGCCCGAAGCCGCAGCGGGGATGTGTTCTTCGGCCGACCCGGCTTCCGCCTCCGTCTCGACGATCTTGATGCGGCCGATCTGCATCCTGGGATAGCGTTGCTTCCTGCTGGCCTCGAATTCGTGAATTTCCGCAGCCGAGTGGCTCTCGCCGTCGTCGTGGCGATGACGATGCGCGCCGCCGCCTTCGGTCTGACCGAACATCGCCTCGAGAATCCTGTCCGGGTCGATCTCGTCCTCGATGAAGCTGTCGAAGATGCTGCCGTGCCGGAACACCACGACGCGGCCGCACAGTCCGATGAATTCCTCCAGTTCGCTGGACAGGAAGATGATCGCATTATCGCGCGAGGCGTAGTCGCGCAGATGATCGTAGAGTTCCCGCTTGGTCCTGACGTCAACGCCGCGTGCCGGGTCGTTCAGGACGAGTATGTTCGGCTGCATGGCGAACGAGCGGCCGATTAGCACCTTCTGCTGGTTGCCGCCGCTGAGCGAGGTGACCAGGTTGGAGCGGTGCCCGATCTTGATCGACAGACGGTCGACGAACCAGGAAAACACGCTCGCCAGATCGTTCCAGTCGATTATTCCCACCTTCTGCGTCGACTTGCGATACAGGGGAAACAGCAGATTTTCGAAGATGCTGAGGTTCGGGAAGATGCCCTCGTGCTTGCGGTCTCCCGAAACGTAATAGATCCGGCACGCCTCGGCGTCCTCCAGGTCTGCGACCTCGACGAATTCCCCGGCTTCGCTGCGCGCTTCGGGAAGCCCCTCCAGCGCGAGTTCGACGCCGGCCAGGGCGCGGACGAACTCGTTCTGGCCCTGGCCGTCCAGTCCGGCCACACCTAGGATTTCGCCGCGCTTGAGGTCGAAGGCGAAGCGGTCGCCGTCTTCCCAGATGCGCAGCCCCTCGCCGCGCATGACGATCTCGTCGCTGAGCGCCCGGTGCGCTTCGCGGTCGTGGTGCGCCTCGGCGAAATCGCGCTCGCCGGTCATCAGTTCCAGCAGGTTTTTCTCGGTGATCTCGCCCTTTTCCAGAACGCCGACGTCGCGGCCGTCACGCATCACCGTCGCCCGGTCGCTGATCCGGATCAGCTCGGCGATCCGGTGAGTTACGATAATGACCGCGCACCCCCGGTCGCGCAGTTCGCGCATCTTGGCGAACAGCCGTTCGGTGGAATCCAGATCGAGTGCGGCGGACGATTCGTCGAGAATGAGGATCCTGGGCTCAGTCAGCAGAGCGCGCCCGATGGTGATCCACTGCTTGATGCTGAGCGGCAGGCCGCCGACACGGATATCGGGGTCGATTTCGACGCCGGTCAGTTCCTCCATCAGGGTGGCGGCGATCTCGAGTTTCTCGCGGGACGGGCGCGATTTTACCCAGAGCCTGTCGGCGCCGACGAACAGGTTGTCCGCGACCGAGCACTCGTCGGCGACCAGAACTTCCTGAAAAACGGTGGCAATCTCGGCGCGGCGGGCTTCGATCGGCGATCGCGGCGTGTGGCCCAGCATGGATATCTGGCCGCTGTCGGGGATCTGGACCCCCGACATCACCTTCGCCAGGGTGCTCTTTCCGCAACCGTTGCCGCCGACGATCGCGTGGATTTCGCCCAGTCGGGCGCTGAAGCTGCATCCGTCCAGCGCCTTGGTGACGCCGAACGCCTTGTGCACATCCACGACCGACACGGCATCGCGCGACGACCCCCCGTTCGCCGATATGGCGCTGGGGGCATCACCCGTCGGGCTGTCCATCGGCGACGCTACGCTGTCCAATACCCTGCCCTACCGCTCGGCCGGAGCCGCCGCTACGGCTCCGGCCCGCGATAGTACGGCGTCTAATGCTGCGACGCCTTATATTTCTCCGGATCGGCAGGACGCAGGAAGAAGTTGTCGAGGAACTTCTTTCCGCCCCATGTCTCGATGCCGACATGCGCCCAGAGCTTGTTGTTCTCGTCGCAATCCGTCCCCATCATCTTCTTGACGTCGTCCTTGCCGAACGGAATCACGTCGACGAGCACCGATTGCAGCTTCGGACCCTGGCCCTGGAGGGTCCGCATCATGATGTTCCAGATCAGCTCGAAATCGTCGCCCGGAGGCCAGACGTGATAGGCGGAGCTGATATAGTCGATGTTCTTGCGCCAGTAGCAGATGGCGCCGAGCTCGCCGCCGATAGTGACCGGAATCATCTTGCGGCCCGATTGCTGCAACGCGCGGAGCACGCCCATTTCGGCCGCCGACTGCACGACGATGCCGTCCAGTTTCCCCGGATGGGTGGCAAGCCATTTCTGCACCTCGGCCTGGGCGACCTGGTCGGTCCACATGCCGGCGATGCTGCCGACAACCTTGATGCCTGGATTTGCAGCAAGGCCGGCCTTGATGCCTCGATCCTGGGAATCCGAACCCGATGTCCCCGGAATGCCCTCAACGACCAGAACGTTACCCTTGCCGCCGAGTTCCTTGGCCATCCAAGTGCCCATCCGATGGCCCGCCAACTGGTAGTTGGACGATGAGTTGATCGAGTAGGGCGAGGTCAGGTAGCCGACGAAGGAAAAGGTCGGAACGCCCTTGTCGAACGCGTATTTCACCGTCGCGTTCAGAGCGGTCGGGTTCGAACAGCACACGATCAGCGCGTCGACGCCGCGGTCGACGAGCTGGCGCATCTGCTGGATCTGCAGCGCGTCGTTCAGGTTCGACTGGGTGACGAGGACCTCCTTGAGCAGGCCCAGCTTCTGCCATTTGGCGATCAGTTTCTGAACCAGCCGGTCCATGACGCCGGCGCGCCAGGTGTTGCCGGCATAGGAACTGGCATAGCCGATCGTCCACGGCGGCTTTCTCGGCGACTTCCAGTTGCGGTATGCGCTCGGCCCGATCGGCTGCATCGGGTCCAGCATATCCTTCGCGTACAGCTTGTCCTGGATGTCCTTGGGCAGTTCGTCGACGCCCTCGGCGATCGCCTGGCCCGGCAGGAGCAGAAGCGCTCCCAACACGACACCCAATTTGGCCAAATGTCTCATCGTATCCTCCGCAGTGTTCGGATTGGTTGCCCGTTCCGGCCGAAACGGTGCCCGCGATCGCTGTCGCCCCGCGCAGTCGGGGTGATGAGACCTAACGCAAGCCGAAGCGACGCCAGACCGCGGCAACACTAAACGGAAAAAAAATCAAGTGCAATCGTTTGCAGCAATCGTTTGCATTTTTTGGGAGAATGGCGGAAATTTGTCTACCTGTCGTAATCTCGCCGACGGGATCGATCGCCGATCCGCTGGCGTGGCAGCGCAATTCGAAGACGCCTGAGATCCGATGGACAAGAAGACCGCCGGCAAACCGGAACCCCACGGCAAGCGCATCAACGCCAAGCGCCTGGCAGAGGATCTCGACGTTTCAATTTCAACGATCTCGCGCGCCTTCAACAAGGAAGCCGTGATCGCGCCCGAAACGCGCAGCAAGATCCTGAATTACGCCGACCAGCTCGGCTACCGGCCGAACCCGTTCGCGCAGAGCCTGATCACCCAGAAGAGCCGGATCGTCGGCATCATCGTCTCCCATCTCGAGAACCCCTTCTATCCCGAGGCGCTGCGCGGTCTGAGCGAAGCGCTGCGCGAAGCCGGATGGCATCTGATGCTCTTCACCGTCCCGTCGGGCGAAACCCCAGACGATATCCTGCCGCTTGCGATCAGCTATCAGCCCGAATTCGTCATCGTTATGGCCGTGACCATTTCCTCCCAGTCCCAGGAAGTGGCCGAGCGGGCCGGAACGAAGCTGATCTATTTCAACCGCCGCGACCCGGATTCCTCGACCTTTTACGTCGTCTGCGACAACGCCCACGGCGGCGGCATGATCGCCGACCATTTCATTGATACTGGATGCCGCCGCCTGGCCTACATAGCGGGTTTCCAGAACGCCTCGACCACGCTGGACCGGTGGCGCGGATTCCGCGACCGGTGCATCGCGCGCGGCTTCCCCGACGTCTGGCGCGAGGAGGGCTATTCCTTCTCCTACGAGGCCGGTTATCGCGCCGCGATCCGCCTGATGAATCGGAGTCCGCGGCCCGATGCGGTGTTCTGCGCCAGTGATATTATCGCGCTCGGCTGTATCGAGGCGGTGCGGATCGAGTTCGGCCTGCGGGTTCCCGAGGATGTCTCGGTCGCGGGCCTCGACAATATCGAAATGGCGGCCTGGCCGTCGCACTCCCTGACGACCTACTCCCAGCCGCTCGCCAAGATGATCGGCGCAACGGTGAAGCTGATCGAGGAGATTTCGATCGGAGCGGAGAGCGAGACTGTCGCCTGGCAGATCAAGGGCGATATCATCGTTCGCAAGTCGACTCGGCCGCCGACGGGTGGCAAAAGGTCAGGGGCCTTGCCGGACGTGCCGGCATGATCGGCACCGCGGGCGCGAGGGCAGACCGTTGTCGGATAAGATCGTCTGGCTCTTCATTTTCCTGACCCTGTATTGGGGCTACTGCATTTTCTGGGGCGCGCGCTGCGGTTTCCGGTCGCCCAGCGCCAGCGATTATTTCGTCGCCGGCCGGCGCCTGCCGGTCTGGCTGTTCGTCATGGCGGTCACGACAGCGGCCTTCGGCGGGTGGAGCTTCACCGGGCATCCGGGCCTCGTGCTTCGCGACGGCTTTTCCTATGCCTTCGCGGCCATCGGCGCGATCGCGATACCGCTGTCCGGAGTCGTTCTGCTGAAACGGCAATGGGCACTGAGCAAGCGCTTCGGCTACATGACGCCCGGCGAAATGCTGGCGGACTACTACGGCAGCGAGGCGATCCGGCTCATCGTCCTGGCGATTGCGCTGCTGTTTGCCATCCCCTTCACCGGCGTACTGCTGGGCGGCTCCGGCTTCCTCATCAGCGTCGTAACGGACGGATACGTGTCGCGTGACATGGCCATGTGGGGCCTCACCCTGGTCCTGGTCATCTACGTAACGGCCGGCGGCATCGCGGGCATCGCCAACGTCGCCGTGCTCCAGGGCATCCTGATGGCGATGGGTATGATCGTGCTCGGACTCATCGCCCTCGACCATGTCGGCGGCTTCGAAGTGCTCAACCGCAAGCTTGCCGACCTCGCCGCGACACGAATCGGCGACTGGGGCACGACGCGCGGCCTCGGCGGCGGCGACTATAACGGCCTGTTCGCCCTGTCGGGCGTCGCCCAGTGGACCGCCGGCCTGGGCAAGGAGGCGCCGGCGGGCGGCCTCTGGACCGGCGTGATGTGCCTCAGCTTCCTTTTCGCGCTGCTCGGCGTAATGGCCGCGCCGACCTTCTCGATCTGGGCCTTCTCCAGCGAATCGCCGCGGCCCTTCGCGGCGCAGCAGGTCTGGGCATCGGCCGCTGCGGTCGGTGCGATCCTGCTTATATTCTCGGCGATCCAGGGCGCTGGCGCGCTATTCCTGGGCGCGAACAAAGCCGTGACCGAAGCGGGCCTGGCGGTCGCACAGGTCCTGCCCGACCTGTCGGGCGGCAGGCAGGCGGCGCTCGTCCCCTACTATATAAATTCTGTGGCCGAGGCGCTGCCTTGGCTCGCCGCGCTACTCGCCGTCTGCGGCCTGGTCGCCATGCAGGCGACCGGCGCGGTGCATCTGGCGGCGTCCGGGACGATGCTCAGTCGCGACATGTTCCGCCGGTTCCTGAAGCCCGGCGCCACGCATGGCGGCCAAAAACTCTTCGCGCGCATCGCCATCCTGGTGGTCGCTGGCCTGGCCCTTGCGCTCGCCACCTATGACCGGGTTACGCTGATCGAGTTGGGCGCGCTCGCCCTGCCGATCGCCTTTCAGCTCTGGCCGACGCTGCTGGGCGCCATATGGTTTCCGTGGATCACCCGCCAGGGCGCGCTCTACGGCCTGGGCGCCGGCGTCCTCGCCGTCATCCTGACGGAGAGCATCGGCCAGACCCTGACCGGCGACACCCTGCCGTGGGGCCGCTGGCCCTGGACCATTCACTCCGCCGGCTGGGGCATTTTTTTCAACCTGCTGGTCTGCGTCGCCGCCTCGGCCATGTCCCAAGAGCACGGGGCTAGGGAGCACAGGCAGAAATTTCACGATTTCCTGCAGGACCATGCCGCACCGCGGTCCGAACGGCGCGGCGTCAGGACCTTCGCCTGGATCCTGGTCGTGGTCTGGCTGTTTTTCGGCGCCGGGCCGGGCGGCGTTGTCGGCAATTTTCTGTTCGGCGCGCCCGGTGCCGGCTACGATGCGTGGGATTTCGCCATGCCCTCGCTCTGGGCCTGGCGCATCCTCTGGTGGGGGGGCGGCGTCTTTCTGGTCTGGTTCCTGGCCTACGGGCTGGAAATGTCCACGGCGCCGAAGAAACCCATCGTCTCCTTGTCCGAAGACATTCACGGCGCAACGGCCGGCCGCTCGACAGCGCCCTCGCGCTTCAAGACTGCTCGACACGTCGAGTACCCGTCGAGATGAGTTCAACGGCACGAAAAGCAGAAACGTTAGGTCTCGGTGGTTGCGGAGGCTCGCTACAGCCGAGACCGACATGCGCTCGTGGTCGAGATCTGAGCCCTGCGCTCCGGGGGGTAGTGTAGCGCGTTTTCGGCGGCGTGTGGCGGCGTTTCGCTTTCAGGGCTGGACGATTGCAGTCACGTCCCGGTGGCCATGTCCCGATAGAGCTTCAAGATGGCCCTTGCGCGGGACCGGCG
>WTGH01000046.1 GCA_011523655.1 Rhodospirillaceae bacterium | reverse complement strand
CGCTCCGGCGCCTCGACATGGCAGTTGTGGCCGAGGCCGGGCAGCAGCGCCGCCTGCGGATCCAGCGCCTGCATTTCGGCCAGGGACACCATCGGATCGGCCTCCCCCGCAGCGAGCCGGACCGGCGCGGCGGCTGCGCGGTGGAATTCGGCGACCGCCGGACCGACGGCAGCGTAGATGCCTTGGTCGGCAGCGAGGCGGAATCCGCCGTCTGCCTCGACCACACCCGCCTGCGCTTCGGGCGATTCGGGATCGATCAGGCCGATCAATCCAGAGACTTTGAGATAGCGCTCGGCGGCCTCTTCGTAGCTCTCAAAGACACGCGCAGGCGCCGCCGCCAGCCTGTGCATCCGGGCGACCTCGTCCGCCGTCCAGCCAATCTTGACGCCGAAGGCGAAGACCCGACGCACCCGGACGCCGAACCAGCCGGTCGCCAGCGCCATCGCCACGACGCCGCCCATCGAATGGCCGAGTACGACCAACTCTTCGTCCTGCTCGCCGACCGCGTTGGCCACGTCGGCGGCGAAACCGGCATAGCCGTAGGGCGGCGCGTGGGCCGAGCGGCCGTGGCCGCGCAGGTCGGCCGCCACCCAGCGCCCCGGCCAGCGGCGCTCGACGACGGGCAGCATCCGGCGCCACACCGCCGCATTGCCGCCGATGCCGTGCAGCAGGACCAGCAGGGGCCCGCCGCTGCCGCCGGATTCGGTGTGGATCTGGATGGCGTTCATGGGATCGTTGCAGGAGACGGGTCATTCAGGTCGGCCCGGCCCAGGCAGCGTGCGAATACGGAAACCGGGTACGTCATTGGCGAAAGGCGAAGCGTGGCGGAGGGAGGGGGAATCGAACCCCCGACACCCTATCGGGTGTACGGATTAGCAATCCGCTGCATTACCGCTCTGCCATCCCTCCGGTACCTTCTTGCGCCGGGCCGCCGGGCCGGAACCGCGGCCGGGCTGCCGGCCCAATGCGCGCCGCCCGATCCGCGTTGGCCGCGGCGCCGCCTTCTAGAATGTGGCGATTCGGCCTGTCAATGCGAGGCGCGCTTTGCCTCTGCCGCCGGCGCTCGCCGGCGCGGCGGCGGGCGTCGCCCGGCTGCCTATTGCGGCGGCGGCGGGATCTGAATGCCGCGCTGGACCGCCGGGCGGCTGCCGATCGCATCGAACCAGCGCTTGACGTTCGGATAGTCCGCCAGATCGACCTGCTGCCACTCGTGCCGGAGCACCCAGGGCCAGGTCGCGATGTCGGCGATGGAATAGCCGTCGCCGGCCAGATGGTCCCGGCCGTCGAGCCGCCGGTCGAGCACACCGTAGAGCCGGCGCGCCTCCGTGCCGTAGCGCTCGATGCCGTAGGGCACCTTCTCCTTCGCCGCCCGCAGGAAATGATGGACCTGGCCGAAGATCGGGCCGATGCCGCCCATCTGGAACATCAGCCATTGAATGACCTCCATCCGCGCGACGGGCTCCGCCGGCAGGAACCGGCCGTATTTCTCCGCCAGATAGATCAGGATCGCGCCGGATTCGAAGATCGTGATCGGCGCGCCGCCGGGCCCGTCCGAATCGACTATCGCCGGGATCTTGCCGTTCGGGTTGATCGCCAGGTATTCCGGCGTGAACTGGTCGCCCTTGCCGATATGGATCGGGTGGAGGGTGTAGTCCGCGCCCAGCTCCTCCAGCATGATCGAGGCCTTGCGGCCGTTCGAGGTGGACCAGGTGTACAAGTCGATCATGGCGGGGTTCCATCGTGGCTGGGGGGATGCCGCGCTATCGATAGCGCGGGGCCGCCTCGAAACCAAACGGAATTAGATCAACCGGATTGCCGGCGCAGTGCCCGTGCCGCTATCGTCGCCCGCCATCGGCGCCCGGCGGAAATCCGCCGGCAACAGAAATGCGGGCCCCATGCCATGTCCGAAACTCACTGCGCTTTCACCTTCGACCACGTCGGCGCGTTCGTCGGCAAAGAAATCGGCGTCACGGCCTGGCATCCGGTGACCCAGGACCAGATCGACCTGTTCGCCGACGTGACGCGCGATCATGACTGGATGCATGTCGATCCCGAGCGCGCCCGGCGCGAACTGCCTTACGGCGGCACGATCGCCTTCGGCTTCTACACCCTGTCGTTGCTCACCGCATTTTCCCACGAGGTCGGCCTGTGGCCGGAAGGCGCGGACTACGGACTGAACTACGGGCTGAACAGGGTGCGCTGGATGGCGCCGGTGCCGGTCGGCGGCCGGATTCGCGGGCGCTTCCTGCTGGAATCGTTCGATCCCCACCCGAGCGGCGGCTTCCTCAGCACGACCCGTGCGACGGTCGAGATCGAAGGGCAGGACAAACCGGCGATGGTCGCCGAATGGCTCGGCCTGTTCATGCGCAACGGCGCAGGAGAAATCTAGCGATCCCGGCCGGATGGCGCAGGTTCAGCAGCTATCGGGCGGGCGGTCGCTGTCCGGTCGGAATGATCGGGCCGAATATCAGCTGAATTTTGATATCCAAAATTTTATTTTTTGATACTAGATTATGGAATGCCGGATACGGACCTGGATATCAAACAGTTGCGCGCATTCATCAGCGTGGCCACGGAGCAGAGCTTTACCGGGGCGGCAAAAGCGCTGAACTGCACGCAGGGAACGATCTCGTCGCGAATTCGCGCGCTCGAGAATCAACTCGGCGTGCGCTTGTTCGACCGCGCCCGCTTCAACATCAGGATGACGCCAGCAGGAAGCGATTTGTTTGGCGGCGCTCAAGCGCTGCTGGAAAGGCACGATCAGCTCTTCGGCCACGCACATTCGAAAAATGTGAGCGGCACCGTCAGCATGGGCATTGCCGAAGGATTCGGCTCGCCGCTGCTGACGCGTCTGCTCAGGCGCATCCGGCACAACTACACCGCGCTCAGCATCACCGTCTCCTGCGGCATGAGCTGGAATCTGCGGCGGATGGTCGATGAAGGCAGCCTGGATCTTGCTCTGGTCGCATTGATCGATGAGGTGCCCGGCGCCACGACTCTGAGCCGCCCGCGCCTTCAGTGGGTCGGTTCCAGCGATTTCGAATTCGACGGGAGCTCTCCCCTTCCGATCGCCAGCTATGCGGATGAGTGCCCATTCCGCAATTCGATTATCGCCGAACTGGATGAAGCAGGCGTGACCTTCAACGAAATCCTGCGCGGGGTGAGCGAGCAGGTGATCGTCAGTGCGGTCAGGGCCGGTTGGGCGCTCACCGTCATGCCGGAAAACCTGGTGCCCGGAGATTTGAAGGTTTTCGTCCGTCCGTCGCTGCTGCCTTCTCTCGGACGCGCCAGGGTCCAGCTGCTGGAGACGCCCGGCCCCGAGTCAGAAGGCGTGCGGGTAATCGCGCGCGAGATCGCCAACGCCTATCGCGGCCGCTAGCCGGCAGCGGCCCTACGGTCCTCCGATTGCGGCGGCGCACCGCCTTGCGCGCGCCATATCGGCCCCCTACACCAGCGCCATGAGCATCTGGGGCAAGATTCTGGGCGGGGCCGCCGGCCTTGCGATCGGCGGGCCGATCGGCGCGATTATCGGCGTCGGCGCCGGCCATGTCGCCGACCGGACGATCCAGACTCTGTCGGGCCGGGCGCCCGGCGGCCGCATGGCGCGCCAGATCGCCTTCACCACCGCCGTCATCGTACTCGGTGCGAAGATGGCCAAGGCCGACGGCGTCGTGACCCGCGACGAGATCGCGGCCTTCCGGGAAGTGTTCCAGGTGCCGCCCGGCGAGGTCAAGCAGGTCGCCCGCCTGTTCGATATCGCCAAGCAGGACGCCGCCGGCTTCGAGCCCTACGCCCGCCAGCTCCGCGACATGTTCGGCGACGAGCCGGCGATCCTGGAGGCGCTGCTGGACGCCCTGTTCCACATTGCCAAGGCCGACGGCCAATACCATCCCGGCGAGAAGGCGTGGCTGGAAGAAGTCGCCGCCCTGTTCGGCTTTTCGGAGGCCGATTTCCGGCGGATCGAGGCGAAGCACACGGTCCAGCCGCAGGACGACCCGTACCGCATCCTCGGTATCGACCCGTCCGCCGGCGACGAAGAGGCCCGGGCCGCTTGGCGCGCCCAGATCCGCGAGCATCATCCGGACAAGCTGATCGCCGAGGGCCTGCCCCAGGAATTCGTCGACGCCGCCAACGACCATATCGCCAAGATCAATGCCGCCTGGGACGCGATCAGGAAGGAACGGGGGCTGACGTGACGGGGCGGCACCTTGACATTCGTGCCACTTGCGTTGAAATATCTGGCAAATGGCACAAAGCAGACCGATGATGCAGCTTGCCGAACCGGCGCCGCCGCTGGCGCGCCATTTCGAGATCGCCGAAGGCTTGAACTGGGCGGTTCTACAGGATCTGCTGGATCGCGGCCTGATCGCGGTAGACGAGGCGGAAGCGCTGATCGCCCCGCGGAGAACCCTGATGCGCCGCAAGCGATCCGGCAGATTCACGTCCGGGGAGTCGGATCGGCTGGCGCGGGTGCTGGATATACTGCGGCTGGCCGAACGAACCTTCGGCGAATCGGTAAAGGCGCACCGGTGGCTGCGCGCCCCGAACGGTGCGACCGGCGGCCATCGCCCCCTCGACCTGTGCTCGACCGGCGAAGGCGGGCGGCTGGTCGAGACCGTTCTCGGCCGGCTGGCGCACGGCGTCTACGCATGACCGCCCGCCAGTGATTGTCCGGCAGTGATTGTCCGGCAGTGATTGTCTGGCGTTTGTGCCGGGCCGAACATGTGGCGCTGGACGGCGAGGGCGCGTTTCTCTTCGGCGGCCGCTGGAACTCGCCGGGGACGCGGCTGGTTTACACATCCCGCCATCTCTCGCTGGCCATTCTCGAAATCCTCGTCCATACCGGACCGGTCAACCTGCCTGACGGATTGGTCAAACTGGAAATCTCGATCCCCGAAGACATCCGCCGGGAAGCCCGCGCAGCATCGGACCTTCCGGTGCGCTGGGGTCAAGACACGACCCGCAACACGCAATCCGTGGGTGATCGCTGGGTCGCCGTTGCCCGGTCGGCAGCGTTGCAGTTGCCGTCGGCCATCGTGCCGGAAGAAGAGAATGTCCTGATCAACCCCCGCCACGCCGACGCCGGCCGGATCGCCGTCCTTTCGCAATCGCCGCTTCGTCTTGACCCGCGGTTGAGTCACGGCGAATCCTGACCCATGGCGCCACCCCCGCTGCTTTCCTTGCGCGACGCCGCGATCGGATTCGGCGGCCCGCCCCTGTTCGCGGGGCTGACCCTGCACATCGCAAAGGGCGATATCGCCTGTCTGGTCGGCCGCAACGGCTGCGGAAAATCGACCCTGATGAAGCTGATCGCCGGCGAACTGGAGCTCGACGCCGGCGAACGCTATGCCGAGCCGGGCCTCACCGTCGCCTATCTGGCCCAGGAGCCCGCCGTGAAAGCGGGCACGCGCGTGTTCGACTGGGTGTCGGCCGATGTCGCGCTGGGCCGGCCGCAGGCGACGCACCCGCGCCACGCTGTGGACGCCGCGCTCTCCCTGTTCGAACTGGACGGCGGGCGCGACGTCGCCAGTCTTTCGGGAGGCGAGCAGCGCCGCGCCGCGCTCGCCCAGGTCTTTGTCGATCCGCCCGGCCTGCTGCTGCTCGACGAACCGACCAACCATCTGGATATGGGGATTATATACATTCCTAGACATCAGGCCGTTTCCGGGTCGTCGTCGGCCGGC
>WTGH01000064.1 GCA_011523655.1 Rhodospirillaceae bacterium | reverse complement strand
GCGGCGGCGATCCGCCTGCTGATGCTGACCGGCTGCCGCAAGGGCGAGGTGCTGGCGCTGCGCTGGGCCGACGTCGATCTCGACGCCGGCGAGCTCCGCCTGCCCGACGCGAAGTCCGGTCCCCGCGCGGTGCAGTTGCCGCCGCCGGCGGTGCGGCTGCTGGCGGACCTGCCGCGCCGTGCGGGCAGCCCGTGGGTGTTTCCGGGCCGGAACAAGGACGGGCGCTACAGCGCGGGCGGGCTCGACCACGCCTGGTACGCCGTGCGGGAAGCCGCGAAGCTGGAGGACGTGCGGATTCATGACCTCCGGCACAGCTTCGCTTCGCGCGCGCTGGCGCTCGGCGAGACGCTGCCGGTGATCGGCAAGCTGCTGGGGCACAACGACATTGAGACGACGGCGAGATACGCGCATCTGGCGCAGGATTCCGTCCACGAAGCGGCAGACAGAATCGCTGCCAGCATCGCGGCCGAGATATTGTGATCCGCGCCCGCGAACGAGCCCGCCGGCGGGGCGGCATCGAGGTCTTGACGCCGGGCGGGGCAAGGGACTACCTTCCCTTTCGAGACGCAGTCCAGTACTGCCCTCTTTCCGAGGCCCGCGCTCCGGTGCGGGCTTTCGTGTTTCCGGAGGGCCGTGGATGACGTATTTCGCCTATCTCGACGAGTTCGGTCATGTCGGCCCCTATGTGGCCCGGACCGATCCCAAATACCGGGAGAGCCCGGTATTCGGCCTCGCGGGTTTCGTCCTGCCAGCCGACGAGGTTCGCGGCTTCGGGACCTGGTTCTACCAGCGCAAGTGCGAGCTTCTCGCCTTCGAGATCGGGCGGTCTGAGAAACACCCGGCCGAGTGGGAGAAGAAAGGGTCCAGCCTCTACACGGCGACCAACGTCACCCGCTATCCCGAGCTGCGCCGGTTCACCAACCGGCTGCTGAACAGGATCGAGGCGCTCGGCGGGTTAGTCCTCCATGTCGGGATACGCAAGACGGCCTCTCCCGAGAGGCACGATCCCAATCGCCTCTATGCGCGGGTGTTTCTGGAGGCGATCAAGCGGATCGACCAGTTCTGCGCCGGGGACTGCGATCCGCCGGAGGAGTTCGTGCTGATTCTCGACGAGCACAACCAGCGCCCGGCGCTGGTCGCGCAGGCCGCGCAGAGCATGTACGCACGCACCGAACGGCGACGGCACCTTATCGAGCCGCCCTTCCATGTCGAGAGCCACCGCTACCAGACGCTTCAGGCCGCCGACTGGATCGCGGGGCTGGTCGGACGCTTGGGCGCGGTCTGGGCCGAACCGGCGGTCTGGCCCGAGAACGAGGTCTTCCGCCGGTATTTCGAGCACCGCATCAACCGCGTCAGCCGCCGCAGCGGTATCCGGCACTGATCGCCGGCTCGGGGGCCGCTGCTCCGACGCAAGCAATCGCGTGAGCTTCCCGTTCACCGGCGGCCGTGCCCGGCGCCGGCCAGCACGCCATCGACCTGGGCGCGCGACAGGCGGAACTCCCGGGCGATCGCCGCCGGCTTGAGGCCGGCCTCGAAGGCGGCGAGGATCAGCTTTTCCTGTCCCGCCGTCACCGGCTTGGGCTTGCCGCGCCCCCTCCCTCCAGACGTCTTGCCGGCCTGCCGCCCGCGCCTGCGGGCTTCGGCGGTTGCCGCGTCGACCAGCCGGTCCAGCTCCGCGTCATCGAGATAGCGCAGTGAATGCTCCAGATCGGCGGGCAGCAGCGGCGTGCCCGCCGTCCGGCCGCGCCCGGCGGGCTGCCCGCCCCTGTTCTTGCCTTGCGCCATCGCGTCGTCCGCCCTCTGCCCCGCCAACTTTCGCGGCCGATTACAGCCCGACAGGACCGCTGCGGCCATAGCGCCGCTCACCACCCGTGTCGCCGGCTCGCCGTCCGCCAACACCCCGGTTTCGTCGCCGCCTTCCCGGACCGCACCGCCGGGAGGGGAGTTCCGGCCGTGAGCGGGCGCGGTCGGGTGTCCGGGGAGGGCGTCCCGGCCGCGTTCCACCACCGGCACGATGGAGACGGCATCATGAGCGCGGCATTCGCGATTCCCCGCAACACGGCCTCGACGTTTCTCACCCATTTCTTCGGCAGCGGCCTTTCCGACGACACCTATGTGGTGGAGCGGTTCAAGGCGATGGTGGACGGCGACATCCGCCGCTGCGCCGACCGGCAGCCCGCGGCGAAGACGGGCCGTCGCAAGGCGAAGGACGCCACCGCCACCCGCAAGGCGGTGCAGGCGCTGCGTCCGGCCCGCACCGAGATCATCGTCTGCACCGGGCTCAAGACCCGGGGCGGGGTGCAAATCTGGGGCGACATCGCCTGCGGACTTTTCCACGACCGCAAGCAGAAGGGCTGACGGCCCCCTTCCCGGACGTCCTGCCGGCCCAGCGTCGGCAGGGCGTCCTTCCGTCCGTTTCGGCATCGGCAGGAAGGGGGGCGCCATGGCTCAGCGCGACATCGACGAGCGGCAGGACAGGCGGCGGCGCCGCAACCTGGACCGCTACCATCGGCGCGTTGCCGAACGCCGGGAGCGCGGCCTGTGCATCAAGTGCGGCAAGTGCCCGCCCGCGCCGGAGCGCAGCATCTGCGCGTCCTGCGGCGAGAAGGCCAGGGCCGCCGAACGTGCCCGCGCCGCCCGGCTGCGGGCCGAGGGCAAGCCGGTGCGCGATCCCGAAGCCCGGCGCCGGGCCGACCGTGAGCGCGACCGCCGCCAGCACGCCGAGCGCCGGGCCGCCGGCATCTGCGTCAAGTGCGGCCGGGTCCCGGCGCTCCCGGAGCGGACCCAGTGCGGGCCTTGCGCCGAACGGCGTCTCGCCGCCGACCGCGCCCGTCACGCCAGGGCGAGAGCCGAGGGCAGGCCGCGGCGCAATTCGGAAGCCAGCCGCCAGGCGGATCGAGAGCGCAGCCGCCGCCGTCGGGCCGAGCGCCGGGCGGCCGGGCTGTGCATCCGTTGCGGAAACCTCCCGCCCGAGGATGGCCGGTCGATGTGCGAGCCCTGCCGGGACGACCGGCGGGCCGCGAAACGCCTGCGCCGCGCGGAGCGCCGGGCCGCCGGCATCTGCGAGACATGCGCGGCGCCCGTGACCGGCGGGGCCGCCTATTGCGACTCCTGCGCCGCCGCACGGAACGAACGGCGGCAGCGCAATCCGGAGCCGGCGCGCGAGGTCGACCGCCGGCGCTATGCCGAGCGGCGAGCGCGGGGCGACTGCACGAGCTGCGGCAAGCCGGCCCAGGGGGCGGCCGAGTGCCGGGCCTGCCGCGACGCTCACCGGGCACGCTACGACGCCCGCCGCGCCGCCGGGGTCTGCGTCAAATGCCGGACCCCCACTGTCGGCGGCGTGGCCTACTGTCCGCCCTGCGCCGGCGCCAAGGCCGAAAACCGCGACCGCGAGGCGGAATACGCGGCCAGGCGCCGGCGGTATGCCGAACGACGGGCGAAGGGACTCTGCGTCGAATGCAACGCGCCGTCGCCGGACGCGGCGCGCTGCGGACGCTGCGCCATCGCCAACGCCGGCCAGCGCGATCGCAAGGCGGAGTATGCCGAACGGCGCCGGCGGTATGCCGAGCGGCGATCGAAGGGGCGCTGTGTCGAGTGCGACGCGCCATCGGCGGGGGCGGCGCGGTGCGAGCCCTGTTCCCTCCGGCATCGCGAGCGATCGGGGGCGTTCCGCGGCATCCCGTTATGGGACCCGAGCTGGACGGTGATCGAGATCGCCACCGGAACCTGTCACGGCACCTATGACAGCGAGATGGAGGTCGCGGCCTGTCTCGCCTTCGCGAAGCTCTCGCGCGACGAGGTCGAGGTGATCGCCGACGCCAGCCCGATGGCAGGTTTCACCGCGCCCGGTTGGCATTGAACCGGGTCAGGTGCGGCGGGAACTGCCCTGCTGCGCCGCCGGCCCGCCGCCCGCCGCCATGCATATCGCCGGGCAGTCGCCCGAACTCCCACCAGGCAGGAAGGACACCGCGATGACCGTGAAGGACATCGAGACGCTCCGCGCCGAATCTCGGGAACGGTATTATCGTCGCACCGCCGAGCGCCGCGAAGCGGGGCTCTGCGTGCAGTGCGGCGAGCGTCCGCCTAATCCCGAGCGCAGCCAGTGCGAGCCGTGCGCGGCGAAAAAGCGGCCGGTCCACCTCGCCCGCTACCATCGCCGCACCGCCGAGCGCGTCGCGCGGGGGCTCTGCCCGAAATGCGGCAAGAGCCCGCCCGAGCCGGAGCGCAGCCAGTGCGCGCCCTGCCTGGAGAAGGACGCCGCCGCCGGGCGGGCCCGGGACGCGCGGCTCAGGGCCGCCGGCATCCCGCGCCGCGATCCGGCCAAGGAGCGCGAGTACGAGCGCGGGCGCAACCGCCGCCGGACCGGGGAGCGCCGGGCCAGGGGGCTGTGCGCCGCCTGCGGCAAGTCCCCGCCGGCGCCCGGCCGCGCGTCCTGCGAGCCGTGCCTGGAGAAGCGCCGCGCGCAGGATCGCGCCAAATACGCCGCCGGCAAGGCGGCGGGGAAGCTCTATGGCGGGGCCGATCCCGAGGCGCGCCGCAGGGCCGCCCGCGCCCGCAGCCGGCGGCGCAGGAGAGCCTGGATCGAGGCCGGGCTCTGCGTCCGCTGCGGCGCGACACCGGAGGTCGAGGGCAGCACGAACTGCGAGTCCTGCAAGGAAAAACGCCGGGCCAGGGGCCGCCGCAAATACGCCGAACGGCGCGCCGCCGGGCTCTGCACCAAGTGCGGAAGCCCCGCCTTCGACGGCCTGGCCTATTGCAGCCCCTGCGCCGCCATCCGCGACGTCCAGCGTCCGCCGGAGATCAAGAACGCCCAGTCCCGGCGGCGATACGCCGAACGGCGCGCCCGCGACCGGTGCACCGACTGCGGCGCGCCGTCCCAGGGCGCCTCGCGCTGTGTGCCATGCGCGGAACGTTCGCACCACCGCTCGTCGTATTTCAAGGGCATCCCGATCTGGGACCCGAGCTGGACCGTGATCGAGATCGCCACCGGCGAGGCGCTCGGCACCTTCGACAGCGAGGCCGAGGTGGCGCTCTGCCTCGCCTTCGCGAAGCTGGCGCGCGACCAGGTCGAGGTGATCTCCGACATCAGCCCGATGGCAATGCACACGAGTTGGACCTGACCGGACCGCCGGCCGCCGAGCCGGGGAACAGGCGCGGCGGGGCTTCCCCGCTGCGCTGCCGGCCCGCCGTCCGCTGCCGACCGACGCGCCGGCCCCTTCCGACATGCGTATGGCCGGCCGGGCGCCCGCCGGCCCGATCCCAACCGAAGGAGATTTCACCATGACCGCCTGCATCCCCGACGATCCGGCTTACTGCTTCTATCCCGCCATCGAAGAGGACGGCGATCCGCCACAGATTCGCATCCTGGTTGAAGGTCTCGGCTTCGACATCCCCACCGCGCTGGTCGCGCTCGATCGTGACCAGGGTCTCGACGTGTGCGACCGGCTCAACCGCCGGCTCGGCCACCGCGACCGCGCCGCCTGGACCGCGTTCGCCGCGCGCTGCCTGCGCGCTGGCGCCGGCGGCGTGAACAACACCCTGCACTGATCCGCGGCCGATGCCGTCGCGGCGCTTCTCGCCGGTTGCGGCCGGGGCTGGATCGCGTCGGCGTCCGCGCGGGTTCGGCCGGGAGTTGGAGGGGCGCTTTCGCGGGGGCGTGTCCGGCAGGGCGGCTGGAGGGAGTCCTGTCGCCTCGATGCCGGGCGTGGCAACCGCGAAGGAGGTTTCGCCATGTTCCTGTCCGACCATTCCCCCGACGTTCCCGCTGGCAGTCTGCTGCTGGCCGAGCTGGGCATCGACCCGGCCGCCGTCCGCGAGGCGATCGAGGACGAGCGCACGATGCGGTGTCCGGAGCGCCCGGCGGTCTATCCCGAACACGGTTTCGCCGGCCTCTTCCCGGAGCCGCCGTCGGGGGGCGAGGCCGGGCCTGGCGAGCCCTGGGACCCGGCGGCGTCGCTCCCTCCGGCGTGATGGAGGTGGAGGAGGGCTTGGAGAAATTGAACGGCGGGGGGCCGGGGGGAGCGATCGTCCCGGCTTCCCGTCGTTCGGAAACCATCGTCAGAACCCAGAGCCATAAGGAGA
>WTGH01000028.1 GCA_011523655.1 Rhodospirillaceae bacterium | reverse complement strand
TTCCGCATCCGCACCAACTGGACGAACAGCGTGAGCGTGACGCACGAGTTCACGCTCGACGATCTCGCCGACGGCGCAACCCGCGACAAGCTCAAGTGGGCGATGTCGGAGCCGGAACGGCTGCGACCCGGCGAAACGCGGCAGACGGTGACCGAGCGCGCGGCGGCGACCTTCGCGGAGCTTGCCCAAGGCTTACGGGACCAGGACCACGATCCGCAGACGGTGGCGCATTTCGTGAACCGGCTGGTGTTCTGCATGTTCGCAGAGGACGTGGGCCTCCTGCCCGGCAACATGTTCACCCGGATGCTAGAACGTACACGGGGCGACCCAGAGAAATTCGAGGACTACGCCTCGCGGCTGTTCGGCGCCATGGCCACCGGCGGCGACGTGGGGTTCGAGCCGGTGGCATGGTTCAACGGCGGACTGTTCGACGACAACACGGCCTTGCCGCTCGACCGAGAAGGGATCCAGACAGCGCTCAAGGCGGCAGCGCTCGACTGGTCTGAGATCGACCCGTCGATTCTGGGCACCTTGTTCGAGCGTGGTCTCGACCCGGACAAGCGCTCGCAACTCGGAGCACACTACACCGATCGGGACAAGATCATGCGGATCGTCGATCCGGTGATCGTCCGTCCGCTGCTTGCCGAGTGGGAAACGGCGAAGGCGGGAATTGCGGCCACTGTCGAGCGCGCAGATGCGGCGCGCTCGCCCGCGGCGCAAACACGACTGCGAAGGCAAGCGGACCTGGCCCTGCGCGACTTTCTCGAACGGCTGCGGACATTCACCGTGCTCGATCCCGCCTGCGGGTCGGGGAACTTCCTCTATCTCGCGCTGCACGCGCTGAAGGACATCGAGCACAGGGTCCAGCTTGAAGCCGAGACGCTCGGCCTCGCGCGCGTATTCCCCGCAGTCGGCCCGGCGAATGTGAAGGGTATCGAGATCAACGCCTACGCGGCCGAGCTTGCCCGTGTGTCGGTATGGATCGGCGAAATCCAGTGGATGCGGCGCAACGGCTTCAGCAACTCGACCAATCCGATTCTCGATCCCCTCGATACCATCGAATGCCGGGATGCGATCCTCGTGCCGGACGGCGGCGAACCGGACTGGCCTGAGGTCGATGCCATAATCGGCAATCCGCCTTTTCTCGGCGGCAAGCTGCTGATCGGCGGCCTGGGGGAGGGTTACGTCGCCGAGATGTTTGCAACCTGGCGGGGGCGCGTACCTCGCGAGGCCGATCTCGTCTGCTACTGGTTCGTGAAGGCGGGCGAGCAAATCGCATCAGGTCAGGCGACGCGCGTTGGCCTGGTCGCAACCAACTCGATACGCGGTGGAGCGAATCGTCGGGCCCTTCAGGCGGCGACCGAAGGGCACTCGATCTTCGATGCCTGGTCCGATGAGCCGTGGGTGATCGACGGCGCGGCGGTGCGGGTGTCGCTGGTCTGCTTCTCTGGGGCGGGCGATGCGTACAGGCCGGAGACGTGCATGGATGGCGAGCCAGTGGACGAAATTCATACTGACCTCACGGCCAGTCGCAGCGGAACCGGAATCGACCTGACCGGAGCAAGGCGTGTCCCGCCGAACATCGGGGTTGCTTTCATGGGCGACACCAAGGGCGGACCGTTTGACATACCGGGCGATCTCGCTCGGGAGTGGCTGAACCTTCCGGCCAATCCGAACGGTCGGCCCAATGCCGACGTGCTCAAACCCTGGGTCAACGGCATGGACCTGACCCGCCGTCCCGCCGGCAAATGGATCGTCGATTTCGGATGGGAAATGTCGGAAGCGGACGCCGCGCTTTACGAGGCGCCCTACGCGCGCGTTAAGGAACAAGTCTGGCCGATGCGCCAGCGCAACCGCCGAGAAGCGTACCGCCTCAACTGGTGGCGGCATGTCGAGCCAAGACAGGGTATGTGGCGTGCGCTCGACGGCCTGCCTCGCTTCATCTTGACGCCTCGTGTTGCCAAGCATCGCTTGTTCGTGTGGTGCGCCGCCGGCGTATGTCCCGATAGCGCTACAATCGCCATCGCCCGCGACGACGATGTGACCTTCGGCATCCTGCACAGCCGCTTCCACGAAGCATGGGCGCTACGGTTGGGCACGAGCCTGGAGGACAGGCCGCGATACACTCCGACCACCACCTTCGAGACCTTCCCCTTCCCGGACGACCTCACGCCCGACTTGCCTGCTGCAGATTACGCCGACGATCCGCACGCCGTAGCCATAGCTGACGCCGCGCGGCGGCTGGTCGAACTGCGCGACCGATGGCTCAACCCTCCCGAATGGGTGGAGTGGATGGACGAGCCGGCCCGCGGCTATCCCAAACGCCCCGTCCCGCACAACGCAGAATCCGCCAAGGCACTAAAGGCCCGCACGCTAACCGCCCTCTACAACGACCGGCCCCAATGGCTCGCCGACGCCCACGCCGCGCTCGATGAAGCAGTGGCGGCAGCGTACGGTTGGGATGCGGGGATTTCGGAGCAGGACGCGTTGAAGGAGTTGCTGACGTTGAATTTGGCATCAGGCGAATGATGACCTTGCCGATTCTCGTTGACCCAACTTTCTGCAATGATCTCCTTGTTCGCCAAGACTCCCAATATTGCGAATATTCTGGCTGCCGCATCTCGACATGACCCTTCTGTCTGACCTGTCGCGTCTGATCGAAGACCAGTTGGACAAGAACGGCATTTCGTATGATCGGTCGATGCCGCTCGATCGCCTCGTTGCACGCTACTTCGAGATGAATGTGCGACAGGTCCAGCCGGTTCCACGACAGGTTCATTTCTCGGACCGGATCCACGCTTCACTGGGCGAACTCGCGCGTCGGGGTAAGGACGACCCTTCGGCCCAAAACGCCTGGGGAGCGGTTTTCCGGCTGCGCCAACTGCTGGTCGCCGGCGCCAACGTCAATGGGTTTCTCAGCACGCGCATCCGCCGCGCGACCGTCCGAGACGGCCTTCTGTGGCACTACGGGATGCACCACTTCCACCTCGCCAGCGAGATGGATGCGGACGGTTTCGTGAAACGCTCGGACCACCTGCTGTTCGCAATGGTCGCTCGCGAGGATGCGTATTTCGTCGATGTCAGGCCGCATCCGCCGAAAGGCAGCATCGAATGGTCGAGTCAGGAACTCCTTCACATCGTTCATTCGAACTGGCCCCACCTGATCGAAGCGAACGTCCTTCGCGGCGTCCGCGGCACCCAACTGGCGGACGGTGAGGTACACGAATTGAGGCGGAAAAACGCGAACTACGCCATAGACATCGACGGCAAGGCTATCGCGCCCCTGGGCGGCGGCATGGCGGGCGACGGATCGAGCGTGTTGTGCACGATCTTTGCGAGCAAGCTGTTGAGGGACCTGCGCTATCACCAGGAGCTCCTCAACAATGACGAGGTCCACGAGGCGGTGGCACGGAACCTCCGGGCGCAAGGGTTTGACGCAGGGCCGACGCTTGAGTTCGAGCTCGTCTTCCTTGAGAACCTGTCCCCGTCTCCAGAACTATTGGCTGCGCTCACGGCCGAAAAGTGCGTCAGCAGAGACCTCCGCGCGGCAGGTCTCGCCGTCATTGAAAAGCGCTCGGGATCGCCCATCGTCATTCACAGCACCAGCTGTCTCGAGGGTCAGTCCGAATAAGGGAACGTTACGGCGCTGGTATTCCCCCGCGAATGAGCTCGCCAAGCTTGTCGGCGCGCCCACTCCGCCGCGCCCGTCAAGTTCCCATCAGCTAACTCAACCAACGCCATCGCTCCAACGGTCGCTTCGTCCGGTGAAATCGGCTCCCGCGAGCCCCGCCTCCATTTCGTAGCCGTCTCCATCCTCCCGCCTGTCTCCGACGAGAGGAAGAGGTTGGCCGTAGCCGGCCAACGGAGCGGCCGAGTGCCAGGGCTGCCGCGACGCCGCGCGCGCCCGCTACCACGTACGGCGGGCCGCCGGGGTCTGCGTCAAGTGCAAGACCCCGACCTTGGGCGGAGCGGCCTACTGCGCGCCCTGCCTCGTCGCCAAGGAGGAACGCCGCGACCGCGAGGCGGAATACGCCGCCAGGCGCGCCCGCTATGCCGAACGGCGGGCCAGGGGCCGCTGCGTCCAGTGCAACGCGCCGTCGCCGGGGGAGGCGCGCTGCGAGCCGTGTTCGCGCAAGCACCGCGAGAGCTCGGGGGCATTTCGCGGCATCCCGATCTGGGACCCCACCTGGACGGTGATCGAGATCGCCACCGGCCGCGAGGTCGGCACCTTCGACAGCGAGGCCGACGTCGCGCTCTGCCTCGTCTTCGAGAAGCTCGGCCGCGAGCAGGTCGAGGTGCTGTGCGACGCGAGTCCCATGTCGACGTTTACCGCCGTGAATTGGGAGGACCGACGATGACCGATGCGGACATCGAGGTGAGACGCGCCCGCGACAGGGAGCGTTATCACCGGCAGACCGCCGAGCGCCGCGCCGCCGGCCTTTGCCTGACGTGCGGCTACCGCCCGCCTGTGCCGGGGCGCACCCGGTGCGAGCCGTGCGCCGCGAAGAAGCGGCCGGGCGATCGTGCCCGCTACCACCGTCAGGCCGCCGAGCGCGTCGCCCGGGGCCTCTGCCCCAAGTGCGGCCGTCGCCCTCCCGCGCCCGAGCGCAGCCAGTGCGAACCGTGCCTGGAGAAGGACGCCGCTGCCGGCCGGGCCAGGGATGCGAGACTCCGCGCCGCCGGCATTCCGCGCCGCGATCCCGAGAAGACCCGCGAATACGAGCGCGAGCGCAACCGCCGCGTGGCCGAGGCGCGCCGCGCCGAGGGCATCTGCACGTCTTGCGGCAAGTCCCCGGCGGCGCCCGGGCGCGTCACCTGCGAACCGTGCCTGGAGCAGCGCCGCGCCGACGACCGCGCCCGCTACGCCGCCGGCAAGGCGGCCGGGAAGCCCTATGGTGGGGCCGACCCCGAGACCAAGCGCCGGGCGGCCCGCGCCAGGCACAAGCGGCGCAAGAAGGCGTGGCGCGCGGCGGGGCTCTGCGTCAACTGCGGCGCTCCCCCGGAGGCCGCGGGCGCCACCTCCTGCGAACCCTGCAAGGCGAAGCGTCGCGCGAGGGGACGCCGCAAGTATGCCGAGCGCCGGGCCGCCGGGCTCTGCACCAAGTGCGGATCGCCCGCCTTCGACGGCATGACCTATTGCGGCCCCTGCGCCCTCCTCCACTACGCGCAGCAGTCGCCCGAGCGCCGGAGCGAGACCGCGCGGCGGAGATATGCCGAACGGCGCGCCCGCGGCGAATGCACCGATTGCGGCGCGCCGTCCCAGGGCGCCAGCCGGTGCGTGGCGTGCGCCGAGCGTTCGTACCACCGCTCCCAGCACTTCAAGGGCATCCCCGTGTGGGACCCGAGCTGGACGGTGATCGAGATCGCCACCGGGCGCGAGCTCGGCACCTTCGACAGCGAGGCCGACGTCGCGCTCTGCCTCGCCTTCGAGAAGCTGGCCCGCGACCAGGTCGAGGTGCTGTGCGACGAGAGCCCCATGAGTTCCTACACGGCCTGGACCTGACCGGCGGTCGGGCGCGGCGGGGTTTCCCCGCTGCGCTGCCGGCCCGCCGTCCCCTGGCAATGAACGCGCCGGCCGTTCCGACATGCGTATCGCCGGCCGGGCGCCCACCGGTCCACATCTAACGAAGGAGATCGCCATGCCCGCCTGCCTGCCCGACAATCCCACCTATTGCTTCTATCCGGCAGTCGACGACGACGGCGAGCCTCCCCAGATTCGCATTCTGGTTGAGGGCTTCAGCTTCGCCATCCCCACCGCGCTGGTCGCGCTGAACCGGGCTGACGGCCTGGCTGTTTGCGATTCGCTCAACCGGGCGCTCGGCCTCGACCGGGCCGCCTGGACCGCGCTCGCCGCACGCTGCCTGCGCGCCGGCGCCGGCGGCATGAACGGCAGCACGTTGCACTGAGGCTGTTGGAGATCGCCGCCGCTCTTTCCCTCTCGCCATCGGCCCCGCCGGTTGCAGCCGGCGCGGGGGACACTCGCGTCGGCGCCGGGCGGGGTTCGGCCGGGAGGTGGAGAGGGGCTTTCGCCGGGCAAGCGTCCGGTTGGAGCGAGGGAGGGTTTCCGTCGCGGCCGGGCGCGGCACGGGAGATCCCCATGTTCGCTTTCGATACCGACTACGACCCTGTCGGCCCCGCCGCCGACGCCTTCCTCGCCGAGATCGGCCTCGACGCCCGCTCGGTCAGGGACGCCCTGGCCGACGACCGCGTCCGCCGCTGTCCCGACCGCGAGGCCCCGGCGGACGGGAGTTAGAGGGGGGCTTGGAGAAAGTGAGCGGCGGGGGGC
>WTGH01000025.1 GCA_011523655.1 Rhodospirillaceae bacterium | reverse complement strand
GTCAGGGGGAGGGGTCAGCGGGCGCCCGTTGCAACGCCGGAACCGGGCGTCCGTGCGGCGGCAGACAACCCCTCCCCTAGCCCCTCCCCCAAGGGGAGGGGGATTCGAGTCGCGGTTTCGCTATTCCGCAGAGAAAATCCGGAAAGGGAGAAGAATATTCCTGCCCCAACCCCTCACGCGCAGAATTCGGCCTTCGGGCCCATGTCCTGGTGGCGGAGGGTTTCGCGCAGCATGCGTTCGAGGAGGTCGGCCTTGACGCCCTGCGCCGTCGGGTCGTTCCACAGGTTGCGCAACTCCAGCGGGTCTTCCGCGCGGTCGAACAGTTCGCCGAGGGGCTCGCCGTCCCAGAAGGTCAGGCGCCAGCGGCCGGTGACCAGCGTGCGCAGGCGCATATAGCGCTCGACGTTGGAATTGACCGGCAGATCCTCTTCCTCGACCACGATAGCGTCGCGCACGGGCGTTCCGGCGCGCGCCGCCGCCATGAGGTCGAAGCCGCGGTTGCCGTTGGGCGGCGCCAGGCCGATCCGGCCGAGCACCGTCGCGCCGATGTCGATCGAGCCGGAGAGCAGGTCGCTGCGCCCCGCCTTGTCGCCACTTGGGCCGCCGTCCGGCTCGCTCCAGATGAAGGGCACGCGGATCAGGCCTTCGTAGTGGAAGCCGTGTTTCAGCATCAGCCCGTGGTCGCCCATCAGGTCGCCGTGGTCCGTGGTGAACATCAGCACCGTGTTGTCGGCCAGCCCGAGCGCGTCGAGCCGGGCCAGCAGGGCGCCGACCGCGTCGTCGATCATCGCGATCATACCGTAGGTCAGCGCGATCGATTCCTGCGCCTCGCGGGCCGAAAGGGCGTAGGGATGGACGTGCTCGCGCCGGGCGACGCCGTCCTCAAGGTCGCGGTGGAACCGGCGCCACAGGGCCGACGGGTCGACATGCTCGGCGCCGAGGGAGGCCGGCACGGGGATTTCGTCCGGGTCGTACAGGCCCCAGTAGCGGCCCGGCGGGGTGAAGGGATGGTGCGGGTCGGTAAAGGAGTATTGCAGGAAGAATGGCCGGTCCGGCGTCCGCGCGAATTCCTCCAGCAATTCGATCCCGGCCTCGCGGATATAGCTGGTCGAATAGAGTTCCTCCGGCATCCGGGTGCGCCAGGCCTGGGGCGCGGCGATCGTACCGCGGTCGAGCGCGTTTTCCGGGCCGCGCAGCGCATCCGGATCGTTGGTCCGCTGCAGCAGCCATCTTGTGTAGTGCCCCTGGACGTTGTCGCCGTGGCGGATCGCCAGCCGGACGTCGTCGAAGCCGTAATAGGGCGACGGCATGGTGCGGTCCGGGTCGGCGATCCACAGGTCGTTCATCTCGGCGTCGTAACCGGGGCCGGAGACCGGGCGGCGCAGGGATTCAGCGAGCGCCGCCGGCGGCGGCCGGCCGGGCGCAGGCGGCGGATAGTTCGAGGCGTCGACGGGGATCGGCATCATGTTCTGGAGATGGCATTTGCCCGCGAGTGCCGTGCGGTAGCCGTCGGCGCGCAACAGGTCGACGAAGGTAACCGATTCGAGCGGCAGGGGCAGGCCGTTGGTCGGCACGCCGTTGGCGCTCGGCATCCGGCCGGTCATGATGGTCGCCCGGTTGGGCATGCAGATCGGGCTGGCGACGTAGAAGCGGTCGAACGCCAGCCCGCGCGCCGCGATCGAATCGATATGCGGCGTCCGGACGATGTTGTTGCCGTAGCAGCCCAGATGGTCGGCGCGCTGCTGGTCCGTCATGATCAGGATGAAATTGGGCCTGTCCGGACGCGGCTTGTCGGGACTCGACCTATCGGACGGGGGCATGGCGGACCTTTCGCTGGGGCGGCGAGCGCAGCAGACCGGGCGTCGCGCATCCTATCGCGGCGCTGCCCGCTACGCTATCGGCGCCGGAACGGCGTGCGTTCAGAGGCCGAAGAAATCGGTCAGCCGGGCGTTGAAGATGTCCGGACATTCCCAGTGCAGGAAGCGGCCGGCGCCTTCGACGGGTTCGACCTGGCGGAAATTGCGCACCCCGGCAAGGCGCGCCGGATCCTCGATGAAGGGGTCGGCGGTGCCGTTGATCCCCATGACCGGGAAATCGAGCGTTTCGAGCCGGGGGATGACGTCCGGAACCGAGGCCGCCATTTCGAGCATGCCGGTGCGGTATTCCGCGACCGGATGGTTGGCGAGGAGTTGGATGACCGGCTCGCGGAACGGATGTCCCTCCGGCGGAATCACCTTGAAATACCGGGTGCCGCCGTGTTCGCGCAGGAAGGCGACCAGCCCGTCCCGGCCGCCGGCTTCGAGGGCGTCGGCGGCGGCCCGGCCGGCGACCTGCCAGCGTTCCAGATAGGACCGGGCCTCGTACAGCTCGCCCCAGGCGATCAGGGCGAGGCCGGACACGCGCTCGGGATGGTTGACAGCGAAGTTGGCGGCGATGGTGGTGCCGAAGGCGAGCGCGACCAGGAGCGGCTTTTCCAGCCCGAAATGCTCGACCAGGCCGAGCAGGTCGACGGTCTGGTTCTCGACCGAGAAGCCGTAATCCGTCATGCCGGTGCCGGCATGGCCGCGCCGGTCGTAGGCCAGGCAGGTGTAGCGGTCGGAGAAGGCCTCGATCTGCGGCGCCCAGTAGTCGAGGCCGTGGATTTCGCCGTGAATGAACACGATGCCGGGGCCATCGCCCTCGACCCGGCAATTGAAATCGCAGCCGTTGACGCGCACTTTCATCGGCCGGAAGCCCTACAGCCCTACAGAATGATCGGGATGCCGCGGTTTTCGCCTTCGGAATCGATCAGGTCGATGCGCTTGAAGGCGATGCGGTAGCTACCGTTGTCCGGAACGAGCCGGTGGGTGCAGCGCCCGGCGAACAGGCGGGTGCGGCCCTGCCGGTATTCGGCGACGATCTGGTTCGAGCGCACGACGATCCGGCTGTCTTCCGCCTCCGGCTCAACGGTGACATTGGCGATCATGTGGACGGTGCGCGACGGCGGCGCCTGGGCGTGGATGCGCGGATGGCCGAGCCGGCGCACCCGGGTTTCGAGCAGCTTGCGGTCGTCGTAGATCAGCGAGACCGTGTGCTGCGGATCGGCCTGGCCTTCCTCCAGCGGCACCCAGTAGCGGCAGTCGTCGGTATAGAGGGCGAGCCACGCCTCGAAGTCGCGCCGGTCGATCAGGTCGGCCTCATGGACCAGGAAGGCTTCGACCGCCGCCCTGTCGGAAGCGGGGTCGAGGGCCGCGGCCGGTACGGCGCCGCCGCTCATTCCGCCGCCACGGCCATGCCGCCCGCGCCGGCGCTGTCGGCGCCGGCATCGGTCATATACGCCGCCCAGGCGCGGAACTGGTTGCGCACGGCGATCTCGCTGGTGCCGGTGCCGCCGCGGTCGAGGCCGTTGTCGCCGTCGCGCACGTCGCGGCCGAAACCGCGGCCGGTATCGACCCATTCGTTGCCGTCGGCGCCGAGGCCGGCCTGGAGCCGCTCGTAGACCTCCAGATCGTCGGTCAGCACCGGTGAGCCGGTGCCGTTGACCACGTTGGCGAAGGCGACGGCCCGGCGGAACATCGCTTCCGGCGCGCCCTTGAGGCGGAAGACGTAGGTATCGAGCACCGTGCGGCCGGCGGCGAGCGGCCGGACGATGCGCAGCTGGCCGAACTGGCTCATGAAGGAGACGTTGGGGAAGACGATGGAGTTCCAGCGCGTCACCGACAGGATCTCCCGCGCCCGTTCCGGCCCGTAGGCCGCTTCCATCCGCTTCTGATATTCCACATGGACCGGGTCGTCCGACGCCGCGACCAGCTTCTCGTCGTCGTGATAGTCGGCCATGTAGCCGTGGCCGCCGCCGGCGACCCACAGGCCGATGCCTTCCCACAATTCGTTGGGCGCGCCGTTCTGGCGCATCTGGCGCACCGCGACTTCGCCGGCCCCGTCGGTCGGCCGGCTGTCGTCCTGCTCGTTGGCGGCGGCGATCGAGGAGGCGTGAACGTAGCGCGGATGGATCGTGTCCAGATGGTTCTCCAGCACGAATTTCCAGTTGCCGTCATAGGCGTGGCGCGAGACGCCGCCGGCGACCTCGACCTCTCCCTCCGGCGACCGGTCGACCAGATCGTCGAAGGAGGAGATCAGCGGGCCGAGGAAATCGCGCAGCGACGGGCCGTCCGCGGCCAGGCTGGCGAAGACGAAGCCGCGATAGACCTCCGTGCGCGGCACTTCGGCGAGGCCCAGGCGGCGCTGCGGGCTGCGCTCCTCGGCGTAGCCCTCCGGCGACGGTATGGCGAGCAAGGCGCCGTCCAGCCCGTAGGTCCAGCCGTGATACGGGCAGACGAACTGCGTGACCGTGCCCCTGGCGGCGCTGCACACGGTCGATCCGCGATGGGCGCAGCGGTTGAACAGCACGCTCACGCCGCCATCGCGCCGGCGCACGATGAGGACCGGCTGCCGGCCCATCTGCGTCGTCACGAAATCGCCGGCGCGCGGGATCTGGCTGTCATGGCCGAGCAGCAGCCAGGCCCGGCCGAAAATCCGTTCCATCTCCAGGTCGAAGATGCCCGGATCGGTGTAGGCGTCCCGGTGCACCCGGCCGGGCTGCACCAGTTCCGCGATCCGTTCGGTCGTCCACATGGCGCCCTCGTTCGTTCAGCCGGGCAAAGGTTACACCGGCGCGCCGGGGCGGAAAAGGCGCGCCAGCCGCCGGCTCAGAACAACGGCCCCTTGTTCACCATGCCGCCGTCTACGGTCACGATCGTGCCGGTGGTGTAGCTCGACAGGTCGCTCGCCAGGAACACCGCCATGTCGGCGATTTCCTCCACCGTTGCGGCGCGGCCGTACGCAAAGGGTGCGAAATATTCTGAATAGCGCTCTTCGTCGCCCCAGGCGTCGTGGGCCGCCTTGCGCATCATGCCGACGAGCTTTTCCGTCGCCACCGGGCCGGGATTGAGGCCGACGACGCGCACGCCGTCCTTCGGCCCGCCGCCGCCGAGCGCGCGGGTGAACGCCATCAGGGCGGCGTTGGCCGTGCTGCCGCAGATATAGTCGGCGACCGGTTTCTCGCCGCCGTTGCCGATGATGTTGACGATGACGCCGCCGCCGCGCGCCTTCATCGCGGCGTAATAGTGCCGGCACAGGTTGATCGTGCTGAAGACCTTGAGATCCCAGACCGCGCGCCATTGCGGCTCGAGGATCTCGTCGATCCGGCCCTTCGGGATCGCGCCGGCGGAGTTGATAAGGATGTCGGCGTCGGGGCAGGCGTCGGCGAGCGCGGCCTGGCCCTCGCTGGTCGAGAGGTCGCGCGGATGGCAGGTGACCGACACGGAATGCGCCGCCTCGATCTCCGCCTTGAGGCCGTCGAGCCGCGCCGCGGTGCGCGCGGATATGTGCAGATCGACGCCTTCGGCCGCCAGCCGTTCGGCGATCGCCCGGCCGATGCCCTCGGACGCGCCGGTGACGACCGCCGTCCGTCCGGCTAGGTTGGTTTCCAGCGCCATGGGCCGCCTCCCCGAAATGGAATCTCGAATGCCTGCGTTAGAGCGAGTCCAATTCTTGTCGGGACCGCCGACGGGGCTGAGGCACGCCCCTTCGATACGCCCCGGCCCTTCGATACGCCCCGAACAAGTTCGGGGCTACTCAGGATGAGGGTGCAGGGGGGTGAATTCACTACACACCCTCATCCCGAGTAGGCGCGCCAGCGCCGTATCGAGGGACGCCTTGAGCGAAGTCGAAGGGGGCGCCCCGCGACCGCGGGCCATCCAAGGCGGTTACGCTCCCACCGGCGCCAGCATTCCGATTGCCGGGCAAAAGGCAAGAGCGGAAGCAAATGTGCACAGCATCGGACGTTTCAGCCCGCCGAAGTCTCGATCAGCCGCTTGAGTTCGATGATTTCGCTTTCGTGGCCGGATTTGAGCCCGGCCCAGCGGGCGTCGTCCATGCCGGCCTGGCGCCAGGCGATCAGGGAGACGACGCAGCTTTGCGGATCGCCTTCCAGAACGTCGCCCGGCACCACGCGGATCATGATGCGGGCGACCAGCGCGTCGCGGTCGGGGCCGAGGTGGAACAGGATCGTCCCGCGCGCCGGGTCGGCGTCGATGCGCGCCCAGATCGGTGCGCCAGTCTCCGGGAAGGCGCCTTCGATCGTGCCGTCCGGGTGGACCGTGGCGTCGCCCAGCCCGACCGCCCAGGAGGCGAGATTCTCGGGCGCCAGCAGAAACGTCATCGCGTCCGCTGCGGGACGGTCGACGGCGGCCGAGCAGATGTGCGCCCAACGGTCTTCCATTATGCGCACCTCCCTCAGAATCCGAGCCGACGGGGCAGCCACAGGCTCAGGCCCGGCACATAGGTGACCAGCACGAGCGCGGCCAGGCTGACCAGCAGGAACGGCCAGGTCTCGCGCAGCAGCGCGGGCAGGCCGCAGCCGGCGATCCGCTCCGCCGCGAACAGGCAGACGCCCAGCGGCGGGGTCAGCAGGCCGATATTCAGGTTCAGGATGGCGATGGCGCCGAAATGGACCGGATCGACGCCTGCCGCCGCGGCGGCGGTGGCGAGGATCGGCACGAACAGGATGATCGCCGCGACCGGATCGATGAACATGCCGAGCAGAAGCATGATGAGGTTGAGCGCGATCAGCAGCAGCGCCGGCGGCAGGGCAAGCTCGCGCACCGTGTTCTCGAGCAGGGCCGGCACATTCTCCATCCCCATGACCCAGGTGAAGATCGCGCCGCAGCCGACGATGATCAGCAGCTGCGCCGAGAACACCGCCGAGCGGTCGAGCACCGAAAGGAACTGGCGCAGGCCCAGGGTGCGATAGAGGAACACGGCGATCAGCAGGGCGTAGAAGGCGGCGAGCCCGCCCGCCTCTGTCGGCGTCATGATGCCGCCCAGGATGCCGGCGAGGATGATCCCCGGAATCATCAGCGGCGGCAAGGCGCGGCCGGCCGACCGGGCGACCGCCGGCAGGCTGCGGTCCATCGCGACGGCGGCGTGGCCGCGCCGGCGCGCCTGGAAGCCGACCAGCGTCATCTGGCACAAGCCGATCGTCAGGCCCGGAACGATGCAGGCGGCGAACAGGGCGCCGATCGAGATGCCGGTCATCGAGCCGTAGATGACGACGATCAGCGACGGCGGCACCATCGGGCCGATGATCGAGGAGGAGGCGGTGACGGCGGCGGCGTAGGCGGCGGTATAGCCGCTCCGGCTCATCGACGGGATGAAGACCTTGCCCAGCGCCGCGATATCGCCGAGCGCAACCCCGGTGATGCCGGAGAACAGGATCGATGCGCCGATATTGACCTGGGCCAGCCCGCCGCGCATCCAGCCGAACAGCACGTTGGCGAAGGCGATCAGCCGGTCGGTGATCCGGCTCTCGTTGATCAGTTCGCCGGCCAGGATGAACAGCGGGATCGCCATCAGCACGAAGACGTCGATGCCCTGGAAGATCCGCTCCGGCAGGACCGGCAGGAAGGCCGTCTGGCCGCTCGCCGCGAGCCACAGGAGCGACGCGGCGACCATCGTCCAGGCGACCGGCAGGCCCGCGAACAGGAGGAACAGGAAAGACGCCAGGAACAGGCCGAGCGACAGGCTCACCCGGCACCCTTCCACGGCCGGCCCGACCAGGACTGCCGCAGCCGCACGATCAGGAAGACCAGTCCCAGGCCGAAGGCGACGGGCAGGGCCGCGTAGGGATATTGCAGCGAGACCTGCAACCCGTCGCTGGTCTGGCCGCCGGCGAAGTCAACGGTTCGCACCGCGGCGACGGTGAGGATCGACAGCAGGGCGGCGGTCAGCAGGTCGAGCGCCCGCATCCAGTACCAGCGCGCGCCGGGCCGCAGCAGGTCGGGAACGAAGGTCACCCGGATATGGCCGTCGGTCCGGATCGAGACCGCCACGCCGGCCAGCACCGACCAGACGAGGGCGTAGCGGGCCATCTCCTCGGTAAAGAAGGGCGTAACGCCGAAGCCGTAGCGCATGGCGACCTGCGCGACGATCAGCGCGAACAGCAGCAGCAGCGCCGCCGCGCCGATCGTCCGCAACAGCCGTTCCAGCCAGCCGGTCATAGCCACACGGTCAGGGCCGGGCGCCCGGCCGGCGGCTCGGCGTCTCCCGGAACGCTATTTCGACAGCCGCGCCACCTCGGCGATGATCTCGTCGACCAGCGCCGGCGTGTCGACATTCTTCTTCAGCCACGCGATCGCCGCCGGCCGCACGCGGTCCGCGAACGCCTTCTTCATCTCCCTAGTGAAGGGGATGACGGTGACGCCGCGTTCCTTCGCCATCGCGATATTCTTGGCCTCGGCATCCCGCGACGCCTTGCGGTTATAGGCGATGGCCTTCTTGCCCGCGGCCAGCACGACGGCCTTGTGCTTGTCCGACAGCTTGGCGAACCAGCGGTCGTTGATGCCGAGCGGCCCGAAGGCATAGATGTGGCCGTCCAGCATCAGGAACTTCTGGACCTCGTGCAGCTTGATCAGGTTGAAGACCCAGACGGCGTTGTCCTGGCCGTCGACCACGCCGGTCTTGAGCGAGGTGTAGAGTTCCGGGAAGGCGATGGGCGTCGCCGAGCCGCCGAGGGTCAGCACCGGAATGCCGAAGATCGGCGCCATCACGCGCATCTTCAGGCCCTTCATGTCGTCCGGTTTGCGGATCGCCCTGTTTGCGCTGTAATGCTTGAAGCCGCCGGATTCCCACCAGCCGAGGACGCGGATGCCGGTCTTCTTGCGGATGTCTTCAGCCATCTTCGTGCCGACCGGCCCGTCGAGCAGCTTCCAGGCCGTTTGCTCGTCCGGGAACAGGTAGGGCATCGAGAGAATCTGGATGTCCTTGTAGATCGAGGCGTAGTTGCCGTCGGACGCATCGGACATCTGGATGATGCCGTGGCGGACCTGGTTCAGCCGCTCGTTGGGCTTGCCGAGCGCGCCGCCATAGACGATCTCCATCTTGATCGCGCCGCCGGAGCCTTTCTCCACTTCTGCCTCGAAAAGCTCGAACATGCCGTTGACCGGCTCGGCGCCCGGAAATCCCTTCTTGAGCATGAGCCCGGCCTTGATGTCCGCTGCCGAAGCGGGCGCGCCGAGGCCGGCCGTCAATACCGCGGTTGCGGCCAGGGCTGCCGCTGCCTTCAGAATACTCCTCATCGTACGTCTCCGTTGACGCCTTGCCAGGGAACAGGCGTATACAATCGGCCGATCGCCGCGGTTCGGCAAGGTGCTTCGGCATGACCAGTAACATCCGGCAATGACCGACTCGCGAGCCCGCTACCAGATCGGCATCGACGTCGGCGGCACCTTTACCGATTTCCTGCTGAGCGACGGCGGCGGGGCCGGGCGCATCTTCAAGGTGCTGTCGACGCCGGACGATCCGTCGGACGCGGTCATGGCCGGGCTGGCGGAGATCGCCGCGGCCGAGGGAAAGACCCTTGATGCGTTTCTCGCCGGGGTGCAGCGCATCGTCCACGGCACGACCGTCACCACCAACGCCGTCCTGACCGGCGCAACGGCGAAGACCGGCCTGCTGACGACCCACGGCTTCCGCGACGCCCTGCAGATGCGCCGCGGCATCCGCGAGGAGTTGTACAACAACAAGTTCGTTGCGCCGAAGCCGCTGGTGCCGCGCCGGCTGCGCCTGCCGGTGCGCGGCCGCATTCTTGCGACGGGCCAGGAGGCGTCGCCACTGGAGCCCGACGACGTGGCCGCGGCGGCGCAGGTGTTCCGCGGTGCGGGCGTGCAGGCCGTCGCCATCTGTTTCATGCACGCCTATGCCAACCCGGCCCACGAGCGGGCGGCGGCGGCGCAGCTCCGGGCCCTGATGCCGGAGGCCTATGTCAGCGCGTCGGCCGACGTGCTGCCCCAGGTGCGCTACTACGAACGCACCAGCACGACCGTGCTCAACGCCGCCGTCGGCCCGATCCTCAAGCGTTACCTGGAGCGGCTGACCGGGCGGCTGGATGCGGCCGGCTTCGGCGGCGCCCTGCTGGTCATGCAATCCAACGGCGGGGTCTGCGCCGCGCAGGCTGCCATCGGCAAGGCGGCGTCGACCCTGCTGTCCGGCCCGGCGGCGGGGCCGGTTGCCGCAGGGATTTACGCCCGTCGGTTCGGTTCGCCGCGCAACATCGCCATCGACATGGGCGGCACGAGCTTCGAGGCGTCGCTGACGCTGGACCGTGCGCCTGCGGTAACGACCGGCGCGACGATCGACCGGTTCGCCATGGCCCTGCCGTCGCTCGACATCAAGACCATCGGCGCCGGCGGCGGCTCGATCGCATGGATCGACGGCGGCGGGCTGCTGCGGATGGGGCCGCAGAGCGCCGGCGCGAAACCCGGCCCGGCCTGCTACGGGCTGGGCGGCGAGCGGCCGACCTGCAGCGACGCCAATCTCCTGCTCGGCTATCTCTCGGCGGATTTCTTCGCCGGCGGCCGGATGCGCCTGGATGCGGATGCGGCCCGCCACGCGATTGCCGGGGAGATCGCCGGACCGCTCGGACTCGATCCGGTCGGCGCGGCGGCCGGCATGTACCGGGTAATGAATGTCAACATGGCCTCGGCGATCCGCGAGGTCTCGATCGAACGGGGCTACGACCCGCGGGATTTCCCGCTGGTCTGCGCCGGCGGCGCCGGGGCGATCCACGCTGCCATGATCGCCCGGGAACTGGGCATCGGGTCCGTGCTCGTGCCGCGCGAGGCCTCGATCCTCTGCGCCGCCGGCATGCTGCGCACCGACCTCCGCCACGACCTCGTGCGCTCCTGGGCGACGCCGTTCACGGCGCGGGACATGGATAGCGAAGCCCTGCTGTCCCTGCTCCGGGACCTGGAAGCCGAAGCCCATGCCCTGCTGCGTGCCGAGGGCGTGACGGAAGAAGACCGGGAGTTCGTCTACGCCCTCGACCTGCGCTATGTCGGCCAGTATCACGAGGTCCGGGTCGACGAAATCCCGGAAACGGCGCTCAAGTCCCTCGATCTGGAAACCGTCACGGCCATGTTCCACCGCAGCCACGACCGCATGTTCGGCTACGATCTCGCCGAGGAGGAGACGGCGGTGGAGTTGGTCAACGTGCGCATGACGGCGCTCGGCCGAACCCCGAAGCCCGGCCTGGAGGTCCGGCAGGATGCCGGCCCCGACCCGTCGGTGGCCCTCAAGGGGCGCCGGCCGATCTTCGAACCCGCCGCGGCGCAATTCGTCGACGCGCCGGTCTTCGCCGGCGGGCTGCTGGCGCCGGGCAACGCGCTTTCCGGGCCGGCCATCGTCGAGACCGCGGTGACGACGATTCTCGTTCCGGCCGGTTTCGATGTCGGGATCGACCCGGTCGGGACGGCGGTGCTGACCGACCGGGCGGCGGATCCGGCATGACGGCGCGGACCGAAGCCATCGATCCGGTCCTGGCGTCGGTGATTGCCCGGCGGCTCAAGTCGATCACCGAGGAGATGGGCCTCGCCCTGCTGCGCACGACGCGCTCGCCGATCCTGAACGAGGCGCGGGACTTCGTGACCGGCCTCTACGACGCCGACGGCGACATGCTGGAGCAGACGGAATACATCCCGGTGCTCGCCTTCGCCCTGCAGCCGGTGTGCAAGCGGATCATCGCGTTCTTCGGCGACGACATCCATCCCGGCGACGTCATCCTGCACAACGACGTGTTCAGCGGCGGCAACCAGAACAACGATGTCGCCGCCTTCCGGCCGATCTTCCATGAGGGGACGCTCGTCGCCTGGGCCGCCTGCAAGGGGCACCAGGCCGATATCGGCGGCGCCCAGGCCGGCGGCTACAACCCGGACGCGCGCGAGGTCTGGCAGGAGGCGCTGCGCATTCCGCCGCTCAAGGTCTACGACCGCGGCGTGCTGCGCAAGGACGTGTGGGGCATGGTGTTCGCCAACATCCGCTACCGGATCGTCGAGGAGGATATCAAGGCCCAGATCGGCGGGACGCGGGTCGGCGAGCGGGCCATGCAGGAGTTGATCGCCCGCTACGGACTGGAGCGGTTTCTTGCCCACAAGGCGCATCTGTTCGACAGCACGGAAGCGACCGTCGCGCGCGGCATCGAGGCGATTCCCGACGGCCGCTACGAGGCGACCAGCACCGTCTTCTACGACGGCGTGACCGACGGCTCGACCATGGAAATCCGCCTCGCCGTGACGGTCGAGGGCGGCCATGTCACCTTCGATTTCACCGGCTCGTCGCCCCAGACGCCTGGCTTCGTCAACGCGCCCTACGCGGCGACGGCCTCGGCGGTCATGCTCACCTTCCTGATGCTGATCGACCCGGACATTCCGCACAATGCCGGCATCCAGCGCCGGGTCCATATCGTCAACCCGGAAGGCTCTTTCCTTAACGCCGCTTTCCCGGCGGCCACCACCTTCGGGAATTCGATCACCGGCCCGACCTCCGACGCGATCATGCGGGCCTTCGCCCAGGCGATTCCGGAAACCGTGACCGCCGGCTGGAACCGCTTCCTCGGCTTTGCGGTCACTGGCGACGATCCGCGCAAGGGCCGGCCCTATACCGATATCCTGTTCCTCGCGCTCAAGGGCGGCTCCGGCGCGACCTTCGGGGCCGACGGCTACGACCATATCGGCCTGATCAACTGCGCCGGCGGCATCCTCGCCCAGGATTACGAAATGTTCGAAATCCAGAATCCCCATGTCCTGGCGAAGCACGAATACCTGCCCGATTCGGCCGGCCCCGGCCGTTGGCGCGGCGGGCTCGGCACCGAAACCGCATTCCGGATCGATGGCGAGAACGTCACCGCCGTGGCGTTCGGCGACGGCATCGAGCCGGGCGCCGAAGCCTTCGGCCTGTTCGGCGGCGGCGCCGGCGTGCTCAACCGGGCCGTGCTGCGGGCGCCGGACGGATCGGAGCGGGTCGCCAAATCCAAGGAAATTCTGCGCGACATCGCCAAGGGTACGGTACTCATGCAAACGGCGGGCGGCGGCGGCGGTTACGGCGACCCGTTCGAGCGGCCGGCCGGACTGGTCGCCGAAGAGGTGCATAACGGGCTGATCAGCCCGGAGGCCGCCGCGCGCGACTATGGAGTCGCGGTATCGGCGGACGGAGAGATCAACCGCCCGGCCACGGCGGCGCTGAGGAGGGCGAACGGATGAACCGGCCGCGGATCGACCATATCGGCCTGATGGTCGCCGACCTGGACGCTGCCGTGGAGCGGCTGCGCCCGGTGTTCGGTGACGAGGTGTCCTACAAGGACCTGCCGCAATACGAGCTCCGCACCGCGATCTTCCACACCGCCAACCTGGCGATCGAACTGCTCCAGTATACCGGCGAGGCGGCGTTCGCCCGGGGCGTCATGGGCAGTCGGCTCGGCCTCAACCACGTCTCGGCTGAGGTCGCCGACGCAGACGCGAGCATCGAGGCGCTGAAGGCGCGTGGTTTCTCGGTCAAGGAGGGCTTCCCGGCCGACGGCGTGCACGGCCGGGTCGCCTTCTTCGAGCCGGACGACGTGACGGGGCTGCTGTTCGAGATATGCGAGCCGTTTGCCGCCGGCCCCAAGGCCGATGCCGCCGACTGACCCGCGGCAGCGCCTGTGGAATCCGGCGGTCGAGACCCTGTCGCGCGACGCGCTGCGTGACCTGCAATGGCGGCGGCTGACCCGGCAGTTGCGCTATAACTTCGAGGGCTCCGCCTTCTATCGCGCCCAATTCGCCCGGGCCGGCGCCGAGCCCGGCGACATCCGGTCGTTCGAGGATTTCGCCCGCCTGCCGCTCATGGACAAGGCGGACCAGCGCGCCGCCCAGCAGGAATCGCTGGACCGGTTCGGCAACCCGTTCGAATTCCTGGCCTGCGCGCCGCGCGAGAAGATCGTGCGCATCGTCTCGACCTCCGGAACGAGCGGCAGGCCGACCCTCTACACCCACACGGCGCACGACATCGCGGTCATCAACGAGATGCACGCCCGGAAATACTGGCGCGCCGGCATCCGGCCCGGCGACATCATGCTCCAGGCGGTGTCGCTCAGCATGTTCACCGGCGGCCTGCCGCTGTCGGACGGCATCCAGCATCTCGGCGCCTGCGTCGTCCCGGTCGGCATCGAGGGCGGCACCGACCGCGTTCTGCAGTACCTCGACCTCACCCGGCCGTGCGCCCTGCTGGCGACGCCGTCCTTCGGCCGGCACCTGATCGAGCAGGCGCCGGAACGGGCCGGCCGGCCGGCGCGCGACCTCGGCATCCGGTATTTCTTCTGTGTCGGCGAACCGGGCGGCGGGTTGCCGGAAGTCCGCAACCTGCTGGCCGAGGGCTTCGGCGCCAGGGTGTTCGACCATACCGGCGGCGGCCACGCCTTCCACGGTATCTCGCCCGACGAGCCGCCGGAGCGCGCCTCCGGCATGCAGTTCATCTCCGAAGACCATTGCCTGCTCGAACTGGTCGACCCGCAAACCCGCGTGCCGGTTGAGCAGAGCGATGGCGCGGTCGGCGAGATGGTCTTCACCTTCCTCGACTGGGAGGGCACGCCCTTCATGCGCTACGCCCTGGGCGACCTGATCCAGCTGTGGGACGCGCCGCCCGATTGCCCGACGCCCGGCCGGCTGTTCCGCATCCTCGGGCGGACCGACGACATGTTGATCGTCAAGGGGGTCAACGTCTATCCGGCGGCGATCCAGGATGTCCTCGCCGGCTTCCGGCCCCAGGTGACCGGCCACTTCAGGATTGCGGTCGACGGGCCGGGGCCGCAGGTCGCGCCGCCGCTCGGCCTGAGGGTCGAGCATGGCGCCGCCGTGCGCAGCGACGATCTGCCGGCGCTGGCGGCGGAGATCGTCCGGGCGTGCCGGACGCGGCTCCGGGTGACGCCGGACATCCAATGGCTTGCGCCTGGTACCCTGCCGCGCGAGGCCGGCAAGACCCGGCCGATTGAACGGACCGGGCGGCAGGGCGGAAGCGATCAGGCGACCGCGTCGTCCAGCGTTGCGCGATAGGGGAAGCGGGCCTCGATCCATTTCGCCGCGTGTACGACCCGCCAGTCCCGGCCGATACGGCCGATCAACTGAACGCCCAACGGCCGGCCGGCCGGGCCGGCGAGCAGCGGCAGCGTCATGCAGGGCATATGAAGCAGGGTCCAGACCCGGTTCAGGATGGGATCGCCCGTGCTCTCGAGTCCTTCCGGCGCCTCGCCGGGAGCGGCCGGAGCGAGCAGCACATGGACGCCCGCCCGGCGCAGCATTTCGTTCAGCGAGGAGCGGCTGTGGTTGGCAAGGATGCGGGCGGCGCCATAGTCCCGGTCCGACAGGCTCTCTCCCAGTTCGAAGATGGCGCGCAATTGTTCCGAACAGAGGTCCGGATGGGTCAGCCGCTCCCAGGTCAGCGACCGGGCCGTTTCATAGGCCATGATCGTCCACTGGGCGTCGGCCAGGCCGTCGAAGCCGACCGGAAAGCTGATATCGGCGACGTTCGCGCCGGCCTCGCGCAGCGCCTCGACGAATTCCAGGAGCGGCTCGATCGTGCCGCTTTCCGCGGCGGACCATTCCGCGGTCCGGCACAGGGCGAAACGCGGTGGGGTCTCCGGATCGTCGGGTTCCTGAAAGGGCTGCCGGCCGTCGGACAGCGAGGAAAATTCCGCCACGTCGCCCACGTTGCGGGCGAAATACCCCACCGTGTCGAGCGAGCCTGCCGACGGTTTGAACCCGGCCCGCAGCGTATAGCCGAACGTGGGCTTGTAGGCGACGACACCGCAGTAGGATGCCGGCCGGATCACCGAGCCGGCGGTCTGCGTGCCCATCGCCACCGGCGCCATCGACGCCGCGACCGCCGCCGCGGAGCCGCTCGACGAGCCGCCGGGCGTCCGGCCCAGGTCGCGCGGGTTTCGCGTCACGGTCGGATTGTTTGCGGCGAACTCGGTCGTCCTCGTCTTGCCCAGGATGACGGCGCCGGCAGAGCGGGCCAGCGCGACGCAGGCGGCGTCGGCGCGCGGCCGGTGTCCCCTGTAGATCGGGCTGCCGTATTCCGTGGCGTAGTCCGCGGTCTCGAATATGTCCTTGACGCCGAACGGCACGCCGGCCAGCGGTTTGTCGCTGCCCCCACGGTCGATGGCGCGGTCCACCGCGCGCGCCTGTTCGATCGCCAGATCCGGGTCCATGGCCGCCCAGGCCTGCACCCGGTCGTCGATCTCGTCGCATCGTTCCAGAAAGGCGCGGATCACCGCTTCGGCCGTCCAGCGCCCTTCGTTCACGCCCTGCGCGATGTCACGCGCCGTCAATTCGACAAAACTGCGTTCCTGGCTCATCCCGACACCCTGCCCGTGTTTGCCGGACCCGTGTTCACGAAGGCCGGCGACTCGTCACCGGCCCTCGAAAACGGGCTTGCGTTTTTCCGCGAAGGCGGCGCGGCCTTCGGCAAAATCCCGGCTGCTCGCGCACGCTGCGACCGCATCCTCGCAGGCGATACGGCCGGCCTCTGCAGGCTCCCCCAAGAGATAGCCTATTGTCTCCTTGGCCGCACGCACCGACATGGGCGCGTTGTCGGCGATTGTCCCGGCGATGCGCGCAACCTCGGCGTCGAGCGCCGCTTTCGGGTATACGCGGTTGACCAGACCGAACCCGTCCGCCTCTGCGCTGTCGTATCGCCGGCCGGTGTACAGCATTTCCCGTGTCGGGGCCGGGCCTATCACATCGACCATCCATCTTACGAAGGTCAGCGGATAAGCCAGCCCGAGACGGGCCGACGGGATGCAGAACTGCGCGTCGTCCGCGGCATAGCGCAGGTCGCACGCTGCAGCCAGGGCCACGCCGCCGCCGAAACAATAGCCGTGGATCGCCGCGATCGTCGGTTTCGGGCAGTCGGCCACCGTTTCGAACAGGTCGCCGGCCAGGGCCAGATACCGGCGCTCCGCCTCGTCCGCATCCCGTCCCCTTTCGAACTCTGCAAGGTCGCCGCCGGAAACGAAGGCCCGGTCGCTGCCGCCGGTCAGCACGAGCACGCGCTGGTTGCCGTCGTCGGAGAAGGCGCGCACGGCGTCGAGCGCCTCCTCGATCATTCCCATCGACAGGGCATTGTGCTTTGCCGGCTGATCGAAGACGAGCCACCGGACCATGCCGTCGGTGCGCAGGCCGGTCCTGCCGGTCGGTTTGACGGTCGGGTCGGAAGTCATCGGGGCCTCGCCGGGGCGTTCGGTTCCGCTTCGCCCGAAGCGATGGCGGGCGCGCGCTCGGTCCAGTCCGTCACTTTCTGATAGGCGTGGCCGAGGCGCAACAGGGCGGCCTCGGCGAACGGCCGCCCGACCAGTTGAAATCCGGCCGGCATCCCGCCGGGCTGGAAGCCGCAGGGAATCGAAACCGCCGGCAGCCCGAGGAAGCTGAACGGCCGGGTGCAGCGGCCGAACCGGGCCATGACCCGGGCGGCCCCGTCGGAATCCGCGACGGCGCTTTCGGCCAGCGTCGGGGTCGAATCGTCCAGCACCGGCGTGAACAGGACATCGGCCTGCGACAGGGGCCCGGCGAGCCAGCGCGCAAGAGCCGGTCCGCGTTCGCGCAGGGCGCGGAGATAGTCGATAGCGGAAATGGACAGGCCCGCATCCATGCCTTCCCTGATGCCGTGGTCGTAATCGCCCGGCCGGTTGCGCATCCAGTCTTCGTGAACGGCGGCCGCTTCCGCCTTGAGGACGATCACGGCCAGCCGGAAGGGCACGGCAGGATCGGGCACATCGACCGGCGTAACGGCGACACCGAGTCCGGCAAACGCCTCCAGCGCAGCGTCCAGCAACGCGCGGATAGCGCCGTCGACCTCGTCCAAGAAATACGAGGTCGGGACACCGATCCGCAGCCCGGCGACCGGCTCTTCAAGCGCGGCGCGGTAATCGGGAACCGGAACCGCCTCGGCTGTCGGGTCCGCCGGGTCGGGTCCGGCGACCGCCTGAAGCAGCAGGGCGGCGTCCTCGGCGGTCCGGGCGAGCGGCCCGGCGCTATCCATCGACCAACTGCGCGGAAACATGCCGTGGCGGCTGACCCGGCCCTGGGTCGGACGCAGGCCGACCGCGCCGCAGAAATGCGCCGGCATCCGGATCGACCCGCCGGTGTCCGTGCCGAGGGAGGCGAAGATCTGCCGGGCCGCGACGGCAGCCGCCGAGGCGCCCGAAGACCCGCCGGGAATGCGCGCAGGATCCCAGGGATTGCGGCAATCGCCGTGGTGCCGGTTATGGCCCGTGGCGCCGGCAGCGAACTCCGAGGCGCCCAGTGTGCCGATCTCGACGGCTCCGGCGGCGTCCAGCCTGGCGAGGACGGTCGCCGTATTGTCCGCGATCCGGTCGTTCAGGAGGATGCCGCCGGCGGTCGTGACCCGGCCGGCCCGGTCGAACAGATCCTTGTGGGCAACGGGGACTCCGTCCAGCGGACCGAGGGATTCCCCGCGCGCCCGGCGGGCGTCCGAGGCCGCAGCGGCGGCAGCCGCGCCCTCGGCGTCCACGGTCAGGAAAGTGTTGAGAACAGGCTGCTGGCGCACGACCCGGTCGAGGCAGGCCGCGGCCAGTTCGCTGGCCGAAATGCCGCCGCCGGCGAGCTGCGCGGCGGCGGCCGAAAGCGTCAGATCGGCCGGGTTGCCGGTCACGTCGCGGCGGCGCTGACCAGCCGGCGCCGCAAATCGACGCCGGGCTCGACGGCCGGATCGGCCGGCCCGACTTTCTTCAGGACCGCCGAGAAGTGCGCCAGTTCGTCTGCAACCTGGCGCCGGTCCGGCGCGCCTGTATCGGGCCCGGCGCGCGCCGCCGCCGGAGTCTCCCGGGTATCGCCTGTCATGGACGGCCTCAAGGCGGAGTAGAAGGCGGCGCAATATTGACCTTGCCTCCGCCTTCTCGCAAGGTCCCCGCGCCGCGCGGCGGCCGTCGGAAATGGCCCTGCGCACACGCTGGAGGCGCCTCTTGAAAGCCATCCGTTTCGACCGGTTCGGCGGGCCGGAGGAATTGAAACTGGTCGACCTGCCCGATCCGCAACCGGGCCCGGGAGAACTGCTGATCGAGGTCCATGCCGTCAGCGTGGTGCCGGGCGACTGGAAGCTGCGCAAGGGCGAGCTGACCGCGATCTTCCCGGTCCGGCCGCCCAAGGTGCCGGGGCGCGACGGCGCCGGAATCGTGCGGGCGGTGGGCGCCGGCGTCGATCGCTTCGCCGCCGGCGACCGGGTCTGCTTCACCTGCCAGCATGTCGACCAGGGGTCCTATGCGCAACTCGCCGTCCGCCCGGTGGACGATGTCGTGCCGATGCCCGAAGGCTTCGGTTTCGTCGAGGCCGCCGCCGTCATGCATGCCGGGGTCTGCGCCTGGATCGCCGTGGTGGAAACCGCCGGCGTCAAGGCCGGCGACCGGGTGCTGGTGCATGCGGCGGCCGGCGCGATCGGCGGCATGGCCGTGCAGTTGTGCAAGCATCTGGGCGCCGAAGTGACCGGCACCTGCAGCGAACGCAACCGCGACCATGTCGCCGCGCTGGGCTGCGACCGGATCGTGCCCTACGACACGGTGGCCTTCGAGACAGCGGTGTCCGGTCAGGACGTCGTGATCGACCTGGTCGGCGGCGCGGTCCACACCCGCTCCTACGGCGTGCTGCGGCCCGGCGGCATGCTGGTCTGGCTGATCGCTGCGCCCTTCGAGGACGGCTCCGCCGGGCTGGATATCGAGGTGCGCCAGGCCATGATCCTGGACAATCGCGAGATCCTGGCTTCCGTCGTCGGCCTGGCGGAGGCCGGACATCTCCGGCCGCTGGTCAGCCGGGTCCTGCCGCTGGACAGGGCCGCCGAAGCGCACCGGATTCTCGAAGCCGGGGAAAACACCCGCGGCAGGCTCGTGCTGGAAACGCAGCGCTTCGCGAACTGAAGGGCGGTTCCCGGTATTTTCCCGGGCGGCCGCAGACCCGCGCGATACGGCCCTCAAGCCGTCAGCCCTGTTCCGTTTCCGCTTCGCGCTTGGGTTTGAGGAGCTTGGAGATTGCCTCTTCGGTCTTGATCAGATGCGCATCCATCAAATCGATTGAGGCAGCCACGTCGCGGCCGATGACCGCTTCCATGATCGTTTCGTGATCGCGCTGGGCGTCGAGCTGGCGGCTCTCGTCGGCTCCGGTCCGGAACAGCCGCAGTTTCCGGTAGCGTTCCGATTGGTCCGCCAGCGTGTTCCAGAACTGCAGGAGCCAGTCCGAACCGCAGGCGGCGACCAGCGCGTAGTGGAACTGGCGGTGGCAGCGTTCCCAGTTGGCAGTCGTTTCCCGGGAGTCGGTGGGATCCGGAAACGGGGTGCGCGACATGACATGGAAGGACCGCACAATCTCAGCTTCCCAATTCGCATCGCCCAGTTCGATCGCCTTGGTCAGGCACAGCCTCTCGATTTCCCGGCGGGTTCGGATCATGTCGCGGAACTCTTCGAGATTGTCGTCGGGCACGCGCGCGCCGCGATAACTTTCCCAGGATACGAGCCCCTCGCTGGTCAGGCGCATCAGCGCCTCTCGGATCGGCGACAGCCCGAGCCGGTAGCGCTCGTTCAGGTCGGCCACGCGAAGCCGCTCGCCCGGCATCAGCGCGCCGTGCAGGAGCTCCTGCCGAAGAAATTCATAGGCATCCGCGCTTGTGCGTCTTGCCATGACTGCTCCCGTCATTCCTGAATCGATAAATTATTCAAATAGAGTTTTGAGTAATCATTACTCTATTGTGTCGATCCGAATTTACCGAAACCCGGAGGCCAATTATACCTCGAACAGAAACGATCGGACCCTCGCTATTTTCGCGCACGCCTGCCCGGTCACGGTCCGGACGGAGGCCTGCGGAAATCGTCGCGATCCCGCGGCCGGCGCGTGACGGTCCGGTCGCGCCGTCCGGCCCGCCGTCGCACCGTCTCGCCGAAACCCGCTGCGATTCTGCCGAAGAGGCGACTTTCCCATTCCGGACGCTCGGGAAATGCGAGACTGATTTGACGAGAAAATTCCGGCAAAACGGTTAGCCATGTCGCGTTCGCAATCCGGATGGCGCCTCGGCGTCGACATCGGCGGGACCTTCACCGACCTCGTGCTCGCCGCGCCGGACGGCGGCCTGCACACCCACAAGCTTCTCTCCACGCCCGACGACTACGGCCGGGGCATCCGCGACGGCGTTGCGGCGCTGCTCGGCCGGCAGGGGATCGAACCGGCCGCCGTCGACCGGGTCGTCCACGGCACGACCGTGGCGACCAACGCCGTGCTGGAGGGCAAGGGCGCGCTGACCGGCCTCGTCACCACGAAGGGGTTTCGCGACGTGCTGGAAATGCGCCGCCTGCGCATCCCGGAGATGTACACGCTGAACTATCGCCGTTCGGAGCCGCTGGTCCCGCGCCGGCTGCGCCTGGAGGCGGACGAACGGGTGGGGCCGGAAGGCCAGGTCTGGCGGCCGCTCGATGCGGCGAGCGTGGAAGCGGCGGCCGAACGGCTGGCGGCGGCCGGGGTCGAGGCGGTCGCGGTCTGCCTGCTCCACGCCTACGCCAACCCGGACCACGAGCGCCGCGTCGCGGCCATCCTGCGCGACCGGCTCGGCGACGATGTGTTCCTGACCTGCTCCAGCGATCTCCTGCCGGTCATCCGGGAGTACGAGCGGACCAGCACGACCGTCATCAACGCCTATCTCGGCCCGGTGATCCGGGGCTATCTCGGCCGGCTGCGGGAGCATCTGGACGGCATCGGCGTGACCGCGCCGATCCTGGTGATGAAATCCGACGGCGGCATCATGAGCGCCGCGGCGGCGGCGGAGAAGCCAGCCTATATCGTCGAGTCCGGCCCTGCCGCCGGCGTGATCGGCGCGGCCCACGCCGGCGCGCGCGACGGGATCGCCGACTGCATCACCCTCGATATGGGCGGCACCACGGCCAAGGCCTCCATCGTCGAGGCCGGCGAGGTCGCCCGGACCGGCGACTATGAGGTCGGCGCCGGCATCAACCTGTCGAGCAAGCTGGTCATGGGCGGCGGCCACGCGCTCAAGCTGCCGGTCATCGACATTTCGGAGATCGGCGCCGGCGGCGGCAGCCTGGTGCGGATCGACGCCGGCGGGCTGGTCCGGGTCGGGCCGGACAGCGCCGGCGCCGTGCCCGGGCCGGTCGCCTACGGGCAGGGCGGTACGGAGCCGACCTTCTGCGACGCGGTGTTGACGCTCGGCTGGCTCAACCCGGACTATCTGGTCGGCGGCGGCCTCGCCATCGACGCCGGGGCTGCGGCGCAGGCGGTCGCCGAACGGATCGCCGCCGTGCTGGGCCGGGACGTGCTGGACGCCGCCCACGGCATCCTGGAGGTCGCCTGCGGCACCATGATGCGCGCCGTCAAGGCGGTCTCGACCTACCGCGGCCGCGACCCGCGGGACTTCGCCCTGTTCGCCTTCGGCGGCAACGGGCCGGTCGTGGCGGCGGCGATTGCCGACCTGCTCGAAATGACCACCGTCGTCGTGCCGCCCAATCCCGGCGTGTTCAGCGCCTACGGCCTGCTGCTCTCCGACGTCGAGCAGGAGGCGGCGCGCAGCCATCTCGTGCTGCTTTCCGAAACCGGGCCGGCGGCGCTCGACGCCCTTTACCGGGAACTGGAAACCGGCCTCGCCGCGGACATGGCGGCAGAAGGGTATGCCGCCGGCGACTATGCCCTGCGCCGTCTCGCCGAGTTGCGCTACGAGGGCCAGGCGCACGAACTGGCGGTTCCGGTGCCGGCGGGGCCGGACGGATTGCCCGACATCGCGGCCATGGCCGCCGCCTTCGGCGCCGAGCACGAGCGGACCTATGGCCACCGCGCCGATGCCGTGGCCGTGGAAAGCGTTACCCTGCGCGCGGTCGCGACCGTTGCGGTCGACAAGCCCGCGCCGAAGCCGAAACCGGGCGGTGCGAATGCCGGCGGCGCCCGGCCGGCCTTTTTCGGCGCGGCGGCGGGCCGGCCGAACGTCCCGGTCGTGCCGCGCGAGGCCCTGACGGCAGCGCCGCGCGGCGGCCCGCTGATCGTCGAGGAATACGACGCGACCTGCGTTGTGCCGCCCGGCTGGACGGCGCGCCTCGATGCGGCGCAGAATATCGTGCTGGAGAAGGGAGGCGTGGCATGACCCGGGCCCGACTCAACGCCCGACTCAACGCCCGACTCAACACGGGCCGCAACGCCGATCCGATCGCCCTGGAGGTGGTGCGCAACGCCCTGTCGTCGATCGCCGACGAGATGGCGCTGGTCATCATGCGCACGGCCTATTCCTCGATCGTGCGCGATTCGATGGACTATTCGACCGGCCTGTGCGACCGGCACGGCGAGGCGGTCGCCCACGGCCTGACCATGGCGCTGCATCTCGGCTCGTTCCCGGACGGCATGAAGGCGCTCATCGCCGGGTACGGCGACGACACGAACCCCGGCGACATATTCGTCTTCAACGATCCCTATACCGCCGGCGGGATGCATCTGCCGGACGTCTATATCGTCAAGCCGCTGTTCTACGGCGGCGAGCTGGAAGGTTACGCCGCGACGCTGGTGCACCAGATCGACATGGGCGGCATCGCGCCGGGCAGCACGGCGGTCTACGCCACGGAGATTTTCCAGGAAGGGCTGCGCATCCCGGTTCTGAAAATGTACGAGGCGGGCCGGCCGAACGAGACCTTCTTCCGGCTGATGCACGCGAACACGCGGGTGCCGGACAAGCTGGCCGGCGACATGCGCGCCCAGGTCGCCGCCTGCAACACGGCCGAGCGCGCCTACGGCGGCCTTCTCGAGCGCTACGGCAGCGAGACTTTCCGCACCATCCTCGCCGACCTGCACGACTATGCCGAGGCCGTCACGCGCCGGGAGATCGCCGCGCTGCCCGACGGGCAGTGGTCCTTCATTGACTATCTGGACGGGCTCGGCGACGACCCGGAGCCGATCCCGCTCAAGGTGACGGTGACCATAGACGGCGGCCGGATGATCGTGGACTGGGCCGGCACGTCGCCGGAAGTGCCGGGCGCGATCAACTGCCCGTCGCCCTTCGTCAAGTCGGCGGTGCAGCTCATCGTCAAATGCATTGCCGATGGGGAAATCCCGAACTTCGAGGGCTTTGCGCGTGCGATCGACATCCGCCTGCCGGAAGGCACCATCGTCAACCCGCGGCCGCCGGCGGCCTGCGCGGCCCGGGCGATCGTCGGCTGGCGCGCCATCGACGTGCTGCTCGGCGCCTTCGCGCAGATCGTGCCGGACAGGATCCCGGCGGCGGGCGAGGGCGGCGTCACCTTCCCGGCGATCAGCGGCATGCACCGGGGCCGGCAATTCGTCCTGTCCGAGACGCTGGCCGGAAGCTGGGGCGCGATGCCGGACCGCGACGGCACTTTCGGTATCCCCAACCCCGGCGGCAACCTGACCAACCAGCCGGCCGAGATGATCGAGGCGCTGCATCCGCTCGAGATCGAGGGCTACGGCATGGTCGAGAACTCCGGCGGGCCGGGCCGCTTCCGCGGCGCGCCGGCCTACCGGCGGCAGTACCGGGTGCGCGCGCCGGGCGGCGTGCAGATGGTCATGCGCTCCGACCGGCGGCGGATCCTGCCTTACGGTCTGGACGGCGGCTGTCCGGGCACGCCGTCGTGGAACATCGTCAATCCCGGCCCGGGCCAGCGCACCGAGCCGGTCATGCCGATGGAAGCGGTCCGGCTCGCGGACGGCGAGGTCTTCTGCCATATCGGCGCCGGCGGGGCCGGACAGGGCGATCCGCTGGAGCGCGATCCGGCGCTGGTTGCCGAGGATATCGCCGAAGAACGCATTACGGCAGACTATGCCGCGGCGGTCTACGGCGTCGTGCTCGGCGCGGCCGGCGCGGTCGATGCACAGGCTACGGACGCCGCGCGGGCGGAACTGCGCAAGGCACGGGGAAAAGGCGACGATCCGGCGCCGGCCTATCTGCAGATGTTCCAGGACAGCCTCGGCCTGCCGGACTTCCGGCTGGAGGGCGAGCGGCGGATGGTCTACGCCGAAAAGGAAGGGGATTAGGCGATGTCGGGAAAAGTGGTGGAAGAGTTCGTCATTCCGGCCCGTTACGGGCGCGGTTTCGTCGTGAAAAAGGGCCAGGTGCTGCGCATCGCCCAGGTCGAGGGCGGGCAGGTCGGCGACTGCGCCTTCTTCAACGCCGACGATCCGAAGGAGACGTTCCATTGCGGCCAGAGCTGGGCGATCAACGTGACCGCGGGGACCGGCACCAGCAAGGCGTTCAGGTATTTCTATTCCAAGCCGCCGCGCGAGAACGTCATGCTGACGGTGCTGGAGGACACCTACCCCAACCACTGGGGCAACATGGGCGGGCGCTGCTCGACGCGGCTTTACGAAATCCGCGACAATCTCCCGCCCGGCAGCCACCGCTCGTGCCAGGAAAACCTGCGCGAGGCGGTCGAGCCCTTCGGCCTGACCGGCGACGACGTCATGGACGTGTTCAACGTCTTCATGAATGTCGACCTGTTCACCGACGGGAGCTTCAAGATCTTGCCGACGGAGGTCGGGCCGGACGACTATATCGACCTGCGCGCCGAGATGAACGTCCTGGCCGCGGTCTCGGCCTGCCCGGCCGATACCTCGCCGACCAACAACTTCCGCTCCGCCCCGCTCGCCATCCGGATTTTCGAGGGCTGAGGCGGACGCGTGGCGGCGGCCCGCCTCTGCCCGGTCCGGCAGCCGGGCCGAAAGACGGTAATGTCGCGATCTATTCGCGAACGGGTTCGCATTTTCCGGGCCTCAGGTCGCTCAAATTTCTCGAATAACTTCAGAAAAAATTATGGACCGTATTAATAATTCTTATTGAGATTCGGATTGTTTCTTGTTGAACAAAAAACTGTAGAATGTGTGGGACTCGATAAGATCCTCGCATGTTTCAGAAAGATATCGACTCCGGAGCGGAGGTCGGACGAGCGATCGCCCAATGACGAATAGCGCCGATATCGTATCCAACCTATTGTAAAATAACAAGAATTCTTGCGTTGACCTGGAGCAGAACTGCCAAAAGAGCTGAAGCGTCATTGGATTTTGGATGGCACCTGACGGAGTAGCTGGCGATTTTCGCTGCATAAACTGTGCTAATCCATCATGAAAATCACGAAAATTCTTGGTAACTCTCCTTGAACAACCTTTTCTGTTTCCCAAATGTAATTTAGTCCGAATGGAGGTAGTTATGCTCAAGAAATTCGCCGGTATCCTGACGGTTTCCGCGATTTGCGCCGCCTCCGCGGCGCAGGCGCACCCGGTTCACTACGCCATGGCGGCGGCCGATGCGAAGTCCGCCATTCAGCCGATGCCCGGCAATGTCTCCACGGCCCTGGCCGGCAGCGCCGGCAAGGCGGAGGCCGCGGCGCTCGCCAAGTGCCGGAAGGCCGGCAAGGGCACCTGCACCGTGATCGGCAAAGGCACGCTGCCGCACAAGCATTGACGCCCGCCCGATAGCGGCGCGCACCGATCCCTCGGCAACGGAGTCCCTCCCGGCCGAAGCCGAGGATTTCGCCGCCGGCCGTATTCAGCCCCGCAGGGGCGGCTCACCGGCCGGCGGCGATACCGTTCTCGATCATCCGGTCAACCTCTTTCCCGGAATAGCCGACCTCGCGCAGCACGGCGCGCGTGTCTTCGCCATAGCCGCGGGGCGGGGAGAAGTCCTCCGGCTTGTCCGCCAGGTCGACGGCGCGCGGCTGCAGGCGCAGGGCCTGGCCGGTCGGCAGCACCGTCCGGGTCATCTTCGAGCGGACCGCCGGCATCGCGTGAACCTGCGGGATCGGGTTGATCGGCGTGTTGGGGATCTGCGCCGCCGACAGTTCCGCCGAAACCGCCGCCAGCGGCGCCTGTCCTGTTGCCGCGCCGATCTCCCGGTAGATCGCCTCGCGGTCGGCGTAGCGGGCTTCCGGCGTGTCCCGCGCGCCGTCCTTTGCCACGGGGACGAAGCGGTCGATCCCCGTCAGGCGGCGCCATTGGGCGTTGCTGCCGACGGCGATATAGATGTAGCCGTCGCTCGTCGGATAGACGCTGGTCGGGATGAACTTGCGGTGGGCGTTGCCCCAGCGGAAAATCTCCTCCGGGTCGCAATCCAGGTCGATCAGCGGCAGCAGCGTGATCAGCCACGACGCCGCGGCCTGGAGCATCGAGACGTCGATCCGCCGGCCGCCGGCCCTGTCCGCGCCTTCCGCCAGGGCCAGCAGCACGTTGGAATAAACCTCGTCGCCGGCCTTGAGATCGACCACCGGCACGCCCATCAGCGTCGGCGGACCGTCCTCGAAGCCGGTGACTTCCATGTAGCCGCACATGGCCTGGATGACCGGATCGTAGCCGGCGACTCTCGGATAGTCCGGCCCCATGGCGGAAATACCTGCCCAGATCAGGCCCGGCCTGACCGCGCTCAGGGTCTCGTAGTCGATGCCGAGCTGTTCGTAGCGGCTGGGAATCGTGTTGCAGGTGAAGACGTCGGCGTCGAGCTCCCGGATCATGCGATGCAGGGCGGCCCTGCCTTCCGGCGTCTTGAGATTGAGCGCGACGCATTCCTTGCCGACATTCTGCGCCAGGAAATAGGAATAGGGCTCGATGCCCGGCACCGGCCCGCCGATATAGCGGTTCGGGTCGCCGGGCTGGTCGCCGCCGCCGGTCGATTCGACCCGGATGACCCGCCAGCCGAGATGCACGAAGCGCATGGTGGCATAGGGCATCGCGAGCGCCTGTTCCATCGCGATGAGGGTGCGTCTCTTCACGTCTCGCTCCGCTGCTGCTGCGTCCGACCTGCCGAATCGGCCTCAGATCGTGACCGGCTCCTCGAACCGGCCGTAGACATCGGCGAGGACCTTCGTCATCTCGCCGACCGTCGCGTAGGCCTTCACCGCCTCCATGATCGCCGGCATCGTATTGGCGCCGCTGGCGGCATCGGCGTGGAGCCTTTTCAGCGCCCGGTCGACCGCATCCCGGCTGCGCTCCGCCCGCACCTGTTTCAGGCTCGCCATCTGCATGTCGACGTCTTCCTGCCGTTCGGGATGGAACGCGACGTCCGGCTTTTCCTCCTCGACCCGGTAGCAGTTGACGCCGACCTTGCGCGCCGCGCCGCTCTCGACCCGGCGGTGGTGCTCGTAGGCCTGCTGCGAAACCCGGTCCTGGATCCGGCCGCTGGCAACGCCGGCGACGATGCCGCCCTCGTCCTGCACGCGCCGCATCGCGGCCGTTATCTTCTCCTCCATCTCGTCGGTCAGCGCCTCGACGAAATAGGAGCCGCCGAGCGGATCGGCCGTGTCGCACAGGCCGAGTTCCTCGATCAGGAGCTGCATGGTGCGGATCGAGATCTGCTGCGCTTTGGGCGAGGGAATCGTATATGCCTCGTCGTAGCAGCACAGCGCGATCGTCTGGGCGCCGGACAGCACGGCGGAGAGCGCGTAGTAGGCGCCGCGCATGATGTTGTTTTCCGGCTGGTCGATCGTCAGGCCGAAACCGCCCCCGCCGGCGATCATGCGCATCCACATGGTCTTGGGATTTTTCGCGCCATACTGTTCTTTCAGAATTTTCGCCCACATCCGGCGGCCGGCGCGGAACTTGGCGACCTCCTCGAACAGCTTGCCGAAGACGTTGAAGTTGAAGGACAGCCGCCCGGCGAAATCGTCGATGGCAAGACCGCGCTTCAGCGTCTCGTCGATATAGGCTTTGGCGATCTCGAAGGCGTAGGCCATCTCCTCGGCCGGATCGCAGCCGGATTCGCGGATGTGGTAGCCGCACACGCTGACCGGGCTGTAGTTCGGCGCGTGGCGCGCGCAATATTCGATGGTGTCGCCGACCAGCCGGACCGACGGCTCGACCGGGAAGACCCAGGTGCCGCGGCCGACCATCTCCTTGAGAATGTCGTTCTGCGCCGTGCCGCGCAGGGCGGCGATGTCGTAGCCGCGCTTTTCCGCCATCGCCAGATACATGGCGATCATGATTGCTGCGGCGCCGTTGATCGTGAGCGACACGGTGATCGCGTTCAGGTCGACGCCGTCGAACGCAATCTCGAAATCGCGCAAACTGTCGACCGCCATGCCGACCCGGCCGACCTCGCCTTCGGCGGCCGGATCGTCGCTGTCCAGCCCGCACTGGGACGGCAGGTCGAAGGCGACGTTGAGTCCCGTGTTGCCGGTCTCGATCAGGTAATGGAAGCGCTCGTTCGTCGCCTGCGCGTTGCCGAAGCCGGTATACTGGCGCATCGTCCAGGGCCGGCGGCGGTACATCTCTGCGTGGATGCCGCGGGTAAACGGATACTCGCCCGGCCGTTCCTCGCCGGCGCCGTTGCCGCCGTTCGCGTCCGCTGCCGTGTAGACCGGCTTCACTTCGATCCCGGAGTCGAAAAAGACCGGCTCCACACCCCGTGGCAGGTCGAGCCCGCCTTTCGCGTCCGTCGCTAGTTTCTCGGCCATCTCGCTACATTCTCCTCGATATACCGGACGATATCGTCGAGCCGGCTGCGCGAATTGAAGACGGCGTCCACGCCGATGTCGGCGAGCGCCTCGTGGTCCTTCTCCGGCACGTTGCCGCCGACCAGCCACAGCCGCGTGCCGAGATCGTACTCGTCCCACAGGTCCTTGAGCCGCCGGGCCAGCGGCAGGTGGGAGCCGGACAGGATCGACATGCCGATCACGTCGACACCCTCGTCCTTCGCGCGCCGCGCGATATCCTCCGGCGTCTTGCGCAGGCCGGTATAGACCACGTCCATGCCGGCGTCCTTGAGCGCCCGGGCGACCACCTTGGCGCCGACATCGTGGCCGTCCAGCCCCGGCTTGGAGATCAGCACCCGGATCGGCCGGTCCGTTGCCTGGTCTGTCGTCTGGCCGGTCATCCCGCCGACACCTCCTTGGCGATGACCAGCTTCAGGATCTCGCTGGTGCCGCCGCCGATCAGCAGGAAGCGCACGTCGCGCAGATAGCGCTGGGCCGGATATTCCATGGCGAAGCCGTAGGAGGCGAAGATGCGCGAGGCGTGTTCGCAGATCCGCGCCGCGGCCTCCGAGGCGAACAGCTTGGCCATCGCCGCCTCCTTGTGGTGCGGCAGGCCGGCGTCGCACAGTTGCGCGGCGTGGGCGACGAGGTGGCGGGCGGCCTCCAGGTCGGTGCCCATGTCGGCCAGGCGCATCTGGACGGCCTGGAAACGGTTGATCGGCTTGCCGAACTGCTTGCGCTCGCCGGCATACTGCACGGCGTCGTCGAGCGCCGCCCGGGCGATGCCGAGGCCCATGGCGCCGGTCATGATGCGGATGCGGGCGAGGATCTTGCGCAGATGGGTTTCGCCCTCGCCGACCTCGCAGAGTTGATGGCTGTCCGGCACGAAGCAGTCGTCGAACGACAGTTCCGAGGTCGGAAGCGCCCGCACGCCCAGCTTCTCGATGGCGCGGCCGACCTGCAACCCCTCAAAATCCCGCTCGACCAGGAAGATCGTGATGCGGTCTTCCTCGCCGGCCTTGGCGAAGACGGTGAAGAAGTCGGCGACCGGCGCCGAGGTCACCCACATTTTCTGGCCGTTGAGGCGCCAGCCGCCGTCCGCTTTCGTTGCGCGCGTATTCATGCCGTGCAGGTCGGAGCCGGCGTTCGGCTCGGTCATGCAGATGCCGCCGATCTTCGCGCCGTCGAGCGCCGGGATCAGCAGCCGCTCGGTCATATCCTCGCTGCCCAGTTCGTTGAGGAAATGGGTGCCCATCAAAGCCTGCATGGAGCAGGCCGCGGCCAGCGCCATCGAGCCGCGCGACAGTTCCTCGACCGCCAGGCAGAAGGGCAGCAGGCCGAGTTCCAGCCCGCCGATCCGCTCCGGATAGCGCATGCGGAAAAAACCGAGTTCGCCGATCTGCCGGAACAGGTCGCGCGGAAACTCGTGGGCCTCGTCGATGGCCTCGGCCTGGGGCAGGATCCGCTCGTCGCAGAAGCGGGCGAAGGTCTCCCGGATCGCGGCAACCTCTTCCGGCAGTTCGATCATCGGCGCGCTCCGCCGCCCACCGTCATTCCGCAGCCACGGCCGCGCCGTCGGTGCGGGCGCGCAGGGCGGCGGTCGCCGCGCGGTCCACACGCATGGCCGCCCGGTCAACCACCGCGTCATAGTTGCGTTCCGCGCCCTCGGCCGTGACCTTGCCGTCCAGCAGATCCCGGTCGATGGCGTCGAAATCGCGCTCATGGGGATCGCCATAGCCGCCGGCGCCGGGCTGGCGCAGGCTGACGACATCGCCCTCGGCCAGCGTGTCGAGCGCCTTGGACCGCATACGCTCTTCCTTCGGCGTACCCGGGTTGCGAACGATGGCGCCGGGCGCGCCGGGCCGGCCGCCGAACAGGCCCTGGGGCGGGAATTTCTGCCGGTCGGCATAGCGCGCGAAGCTGACCGGGCCGGTGAGCAGGCGGATGTCCCGGCGCAGGGCGAGGCTGCCGCGGAACTTCCCGGCGCCGCCGGTGTCCGGCAGGAACTCGTAGCGGTCGATGCGGAAGGGGAAGCGGCTCTCCACCGCCTCGACCGGCGTGTTCATGAAACGGGGCAGGTGGCTGTCCTGGCCGTCGGCGCCGTCCTGGCGCGGCCGGCCGCCGTTGCCGCCGCCCTGGATGTCGATCATGATGAAGGTCTCGCCGGTCTTCGGGTCCGTGCCGCCGAAGCCGCAGGTCGTGATCTGGCCGTGGCTGCCGGCGGTCACCCGGTCCGGCGCGGCCTGCGACAGGGCGAAGAAGGTGCCCTCGGCGATCTTCTGCGAGGCGTTGGTGCGCGCGGCGACCGCGCCGGGCGGCAGCGGATCGGCGATCGTGCCCTTTTTCGTCACCACCTCGACCGGCCGGTAGCAGCCGGAATTGGGCGGCGCGTGCGGATCGACCACGGCGATCATGACATAGTAGATCGCGGCGTGGGTGTTCGCGATGGTCGAGTTGGTGTTGCCCTCGGCCTGCGGATCGGACTCCGTCAGGTCGACGGTCGCCCGGTCGCCGTCGATGGTGACCTTGAGCGCGATGCGGATCGGATCATCGTTGATGCCGTCGTCGTCGATGAAATCCTCGGCCTCCCAGGTGCCGTCGGGCAGGGCCGCCAGCCCCTGACGCATGCGCCGTTCGGAATAGTCGAGCAGGTCGTTCCAGGCGCTCTGGACCACCGCCTTGCCGTAGCGGTCGAACAGGCGGCCGAGCCGCTCGGTTCCGACCATCAGCGAGCTGATCTGCGCCCGGATATCGCCCAGCGTCTTGTCCGGCACGCGGATCTGGTTGGCGATGATGCCGACGATCTCCCGGTCCTCCACGCCGGCCTTCATGATCTTCACCATCGGCAGGCGCAGGCCTTCCATGTAGATCTCGCGGATGCCGCCCGCGACGCCGCCGGCCGCGACGCCGCCGAGGTCGGAATGGTGGGTGATGTTGCCGACGAAGCCAATCAGTTCGCCGCCGTGGAAGGCCGGCGCGATGGCATAGAGGTCCATGATGTGCTGGCCGCCCCGGTAGGGGTCGTTGGTGACGATGACGTCGCCGGGCGCCAGGTTCTCCGGCCCGAATTCCTTCACCAGCTCCCGCATGGTGATCTCGAACCCGGCGAGCAGGCTCGGCGTGTGATGGGCCTGGGCGACCGTCTGGCCCTTCGCGTCGGTCACGACGCAGGAAATGTCCTTGATCTCGGTGATGATGGTCGAGCGGCCGGTGCGCACCAGCGTGTAGCCCATCTCGTCGGCGATCTGCTCAGAGGCGTAGCGGATCACCTGCATGGTCACCAGATCGTTCATCGCCCCGCTCCCGCTACGATCCGCGCAGATCGACGATCAGGCCGAGGTCGGCGGCCACCGCCGCCCGCGTCCCCGGCGGCACCAGGGTCGCCGAGGTATCCTCCTCGATCACCGCCGGTCCGGGCACCATCATGCCATGGGTGAGCCGTCCGCGCTGAAAAATCGGCGTGTCGGTCCAGCCCGGCCCGTCGAAATAGACCGGACGGCGGCCGCTTTCGGCCGCGGCGGGCGAGGTTGCGCTTCCCGTACTCTCCGGGAATTCGACCGGCGGATTGAGGCCTTCGGCGCTGAGGCGCAGGTTGACGATCTCGATCGGCTCGTCCTCGAAGAAGAAGGCGTAGCGCTCGCGATACAGCCTGCCGAAATCCGCAACCAGCGCGGCAATGCCGGCCTCCGTCACCGGCCCCTGGCCGGGCAGGGGCAGCAGCAGCTCGTAGGTCTGGCCGACGACCTTGAGGTCGGCAAGCCGGGTCAGGCGGATGCGCTCGGCCGCAAAGCCCTGGGCGGCCAGCAGGTCCCGGCCCTGTTGCTCCATGTCCCGAAAGGCTTTTTCCAGCCCGGCGATATCCGCCTCTTCGGCGACGATGCCGCCGGTCGCGGTCACATAGTCGTGGCGCATTTCGGTCGCCAGCAGGCCGACCGCAGAAAAGGTGCCCGGCATCGGCGGCACGATGGCTTCGGCCATCGACAGCTCCTGCGCCAGGTCGACCGCGTGGGCGCCGCCCGCGCCGCCGAAGGAGACCAGCGAGAAATCGCGCACGTCGATGCCGCGCTGGATCGTGACCGTGGCGATGCCGCGGGTCATGTTGGCGTTGACGACCCGGACCACGCCGAGCGCCGCCTCCTCAAGGCTCGCGCCCATCTTCTCCGCCAGGGTGCGGACGGCACGTTCGGACGCCGCGAAATCGAGCGCCATGCGGCCGGCGTTGAAATTGTCCGGGTTGAGCCGGCCGAGCACCAGGTTGGCGTCGGTCACCGTCGCCGCGCTGCCGCCCTGGCCGTAGCAGGCCGGGCCGGGCACCGCGCCCGCCGAGTGCGGCCCGACATTGAGCGCGCCGCCGGGATCGATCCAGGCGATCGAGCCGCCGCCTGCGCCGATGATATGCAGGTCGACGATCGGGATCTTGACCGGCAGGCCCTGGAAATCGCCCTCGGTCGTCACTCGCGAGCGGCCGTCCTCGATCAGCCCGATATCGAAGGAGGTGCCGCCCATGTCGACCGAGACCATGCGCTCGCGCCCGTGCCGCCGCCCGTAGGCCGCCGCCGCCACGACGCCGCCGCACGGGCCGGAGTTGACCGTCGTCACCGCCTTGCGCCTTGCCTGCTCCACCGAGGTCGAGCCGCCGTTCGCCTGGATGACGGAAAGGCGCGCGCCCGGCGCGGCCTCCGCGATCCGGGCTTCGAGAGTGCCCAGGTAGCTGTCCATGACCGGCGTCAGGTAGGCGTTCATCACCGCCGTCGAGGCGCGCTCGTATTCACGGTATTCCGGGCTCATCCGGCTGGACACGCTGATCGGCACGCCGGGCAGGCGCCCGGCCAGGAGTTCGGCGGCCCGGTCCTCGTGCGCCGGGTTCAGGTGGGCGAACAGGAAGCAGATCGCGACAGCCTCGACCTCCTGGCGGGCGAACACGTCGGCGGCGGCGAAAACGCCGGCCTCGTCGAGCGGCGTCACGATCCGGCCTTCGGCGTCGATGCGCTCAACGGCTTCGAGGCAGCGGTGGCGCGGCACCAGGGGCGGCGGCCGGTCCACGGTGAAATCGTACAGGCCCTCCATCGGCCGCTGGACACGGCCGATCTCCAGCATGTCCCGGAAGCCCGCCGTCGTGAGAAATCCGACCTTCGCGCCGCTGCGCTCGATCAGGGCGTTGGTGCCGGTCGTCGAGCCGTGAACGACCTCGACGATGCCGCCCAGGCCGATTCCGGCCGCTGCGGCCGCCGCATGGAGGCCCTCGATCGCGCCGGCGGCGCGGTCCTGCGGTGTCGTCGGCACCTTGGCGCCGGTCAGGCCCCGGCCCCGCTCGTCGGCGACCACCACATCGGTGAACGTGCCGCCGACGTCCACGGCGACGCGGTATCGGCGCGCCGCATCGGCGGAATCCATCTGCGCCCCGCCGCCCACAGCCTCACCGCCTACAGCCCCGGCAGCCACAGGACGATCGGCGGGAAGAAGATCATCAGCAGCATGACCATGGAATCGCAGCCCAGGAAGGGCAGGGCGGACTTGTAGATGTCCATCATCTTCGTGCCGGCCGGCGCGACGCCCTTCATGACGAAAAGCTGCAATCCGAAGGGCGGCGACGTGCTCGCCATCTGCATGTTGAGCAGCATGATCGCGCCGAACCAGATGATCGCCTGCTCCGGCGTCAGGCCGAGGCCGGGCGCCAGCGCCTCGACGATCGGCAGGTAGATCGGCACCGTCAGGAACATGATCGACAGCGGCTCCATGAAGGTGCCCATGACGAGCAGCACCAGCATCATCAGGATGATGATGACGAAGGGCGCGACCTGGACCGCCGTCGCCAGCTCGACCATGCCGCGCGAGGCGCCGGTGAAGGCGAGGATCTGGCCGAACGCCGTCGTGCCAGTGAGGATCATGAACATCATGACCGTCGTGCCCAGAGTCGAGCGCAGCGATTTCGCCGCGACGTCCCAGTTCAGCCCCCGGTACAGGGCCGCAAGGATGAAGGTGCCGGCGGCGCCCAGGGCGGCCGATTCGGTCGGCGTTGCCACGCCCATGAAGATCAGGCCGATCACCAGGAAAACGATGGTAGCGAGCGGGAACACATAGATGAGCGTATTGCCGATTTTGGGCAGCAGGGGCTGGGGCGGCACGTCGTAGGGTGGCGCCAGATGGGGTTGCAGAGTGCAGCGGATCACGATGTAGGAGGCGTAGAACAGGCCCATCAGCAGGCCCGGCAGGATGATCGCGATCAGGAAATCGCCGACCGAGAAATCGCCGATAGCCGCGAGCAGCACGCCGAGCGCCGAGGGCGGAATCATGATCGCCAGTCCGCCGGAACCCAAAATCGGCCCCAGGGTCATCGGCTTGGCGTAGCCGCGGCCTTCCATGTCCGGCACCAGCAGCTTGCCGAGCATCGCCGTGCCCGCCATGCCGGAGCCGGTGAGCGTGGCGAACATGGTGCCGCCGCCGACCGCCATCAGGCTGAGCCGGCCCGGCACCCGGCCGAACCAGGAATCCAGCACCTCCATCTGCTTCGAGGCGATGCCCGAGCGGAACATCACCTCGCCCATCAGTATGAACATGGGGACGGGCAGGATCGCGAAATGGGTGACGGACGCGCCGACCGAAAGGACGAGCTGGTTAAAGCCCGCAAAGCCGTTCCAGAAGATGTAGACGCCGACGACGTTGATGGCGAGGAAGGCGAACGCGACGGGCACACCGATCGCCAGCAGCACGATCAGCGCGCCGAAGATGACCAGCAGGACGACCCACCACTCGGGACCCATCTATCCGATTTCCGTTTCGAAGCTGGCCTGGTCGCTGCGCACGCCGGCGGCGAATTCGATCGTGTGGCGCAGGAAGCGCAAGGCCAGGATCAGCGAGCCGACCGGGATGCACAGAAGGACAATCCAGGACGGAAACTCCACGACCGTCGGCTTGTAGGCGCCGGTAACGAATTTCTCCCAGGTCGCGCCGGCGCCCCAGATCAGCAGGACGAGCGCGATCCCCAGCCCGAGCAGCGACGAGATGACGCCAAAGCGCTGCCGCCAGCGCTGGGAAAAGGCATAGAGGAAAATATCGACGCGGACGTGATTGCCCTCGCGCAATGCCCAGGCCGCGCCGAGAAAGCAGATATAGAGCAGCGCATACTCGGCAAACTCGACGACCCAGACCAGCGGGTCGTTGAGAACGTAACGCATGAAGACTTCGAGGCAGACCGCCAGCGTGATGGCGACCAGCAGCAGGACAGCGCCGAACGACATCGCGTCTTCGATCCGGTCGAGGATCCGAAGGAAGCGTTGCATGGGGCGATCCGCAAAAAATCCGGGGGCGGCGGGAAGCCGCCCCCGAACCTATATCCTCAGGGCATGCGCGCCTAGTTGCAGGCGAGCTTCTTCAGCTCGGCCACACGCTTGGCGCCGACCTTCTCGGCCAGACGCGCCCATTCGGTCTCATAGGCGGCGTCGACATAGGTCTTGTTCTCGGCGTCCGAGAATTTGATCTTGGTGACGTGGCCCTTGAGCGACTCCCAGTCCTTCGCCTCGAGGGCCTGGTAGTATTTCACCATGCCCGGCTCGTAGCCGACCGAGATTTCCGTGATCTTCTTCCGGGCGTCGGCCGGCAGCTTCTTCCACCGGTCGAGATTCATGATCGCGCCCATGTTCGAGTTGCCGAAGAAGGGCAGGTCGACGACGTACTTCGCCTTCTTGACCCAGCCGCGCTTGAGCACGCCGGCGGTCGGCCAGCCGAAGCCGTCGACCACGCCGCGCTCCAGCGCCGTGTAGACGGCCGGCGAGTTCATGGTGACCGGCACCATGCCCAGCTTCTTCATCATCTTGTCGTAGAGCGAACCCGTGCGCATTTTCAGGCCCTTGAGATCGGCCAGCGTCTTCGCGTTCTTGTTCATCCACAGATAGAAGTTGCCGTACTGGACCCGCGCGATCAGCTTCAGGTTCAGCTTCGCCATCTGGGCGTCGAGATGGGCGAAATGGCCGTTGTTGCGCTCGTCCGGAATCGTGCATTTGGACAGCCAGCTCGACGCCGTCTCGGGCGCTCGGTCCTGGATGTCGGCGAACACGGCGAAGATGATGTCGATCACGCCGTTGCTGGCCGCGTCCCATTGCTGGCGGCGGCCGATCACTTCCGGCCCGCCGATATAGTTGATTTTCAGCGTGCCCTTGAGCGCGGCGTTCACCTTGTTCACCCAGTCGTGGGACGATTTCATCACCGGATGCTTGTGCGGAATGAAGGCGATGGCGCGCATGCCGGTTTCCGCCATCGCAAGGGACGGAGCGGCGGCAATGGCCGCGGCACCGATCAAAAGACCCAATTTACGCATTACAAACTCCTCGTTTTCCCGCCATTCCCGTTTCCTCCCTATGGAATTCCGGGATTGCGCCGCAGAACCTACCCGACCGTTCGCCGGATTACCAGCGCACGCAGCGCATGGCGCCCCGGACGCCACTCCCGGCCTCCGGACCGGGCGGAAGAATCGTAGGGGATGGTTTCAAGCCTCCCCTACGGACGGCTGCGGACTTGCGTCTTCTGGAATTTCAATCGGAGACGCTGCCGAACAGCGCAAACAGCCGCGCGAAATCGGGCAGGGGGCCGCCGACGACTGCCCGTTCGAGCGCGTCGGTATCCGGCGCGGGGGAAGCGCGCCGGGCGTTGGCACGGAATTTCGCCAGCACCTTGCCGGCATCCGGCGGAGCGGAGGAGACCGGCCGTTCGCGCCGTCCGCCCTCGGACAGGTCGAGGATCAGCACGCCGTCGAATCCCTGGCCGAGCGCCGGGTCTTCCTCGTGGGTCAGGCGCGCCGCAAGGTCGAGGACCGCCGGGTCACGGCGCGACGGCGCGTCCAGGGCGTCGAGGGTCACCGCGCCTTTGGCGAGCGCGACGGCCAGCAGGTAGGGCAGGCTGGCGATCGCCGCCATTTCGCTGTCCGGGCGGAGCTTGGCGGCGCGCGGTTCGCAGACGATCTGCGCCGCCCAGGGCGCGATCCGGCAGACGCCGCCCGCAATGTCGCCCGCGCGGAGGCCATGTTCGCGGCGCAGGTCGATGGCGGCGTCGAGATAGGGCTGAATGACATGGGCGCAGGGATAGTATTTGAAATGGGCCTCCGCGCCGCGCCAGGCCGTGCCCAGCCCCTCGGTCAGGCCGGCGGGCGACACGTCCTCGCCTGCGAGCAGGGCGGCATAGAGATTGTGCCGGCCGTCGAGTACCCCGGCCGGTCCGCGGAAGCCCTGCGCCGCCATCTGCGCCGCCACGATGCCGCCGTGCGCCGCCCAGCCCGCGTGCAGCCATTTTGACCAGGAGCCGTCGGCGACGAAGGCCATCAGCCCGCCCGCCATGCTGCCGGCGAGGCCGAAGGCGTTTGCGATCGCTGCGCCGTCGAGCCCCATCAGCCGGCCGGCCGTCGCGGCCGCCGCAAACGGGCCGACGATGCCGGTGGCGTGCAGGCCGCGGATGTGGAAGCGCCGGCCGGCGACGCTGCCGAGCCGCGCCGCGACTTCGTAGCCGGCGACGATGGCGGCGGCGATGTCGGCGTCCGCCGCACGGTTCGCCTCGCCGACCGCTAGGGCTGCCGGCACGACGACCGAGCCGGGATGCACGACGGAATCCTGGAAGGTGTCGTCGAAATCCCGGCAATGGGCGGTCACGCCATGCACGAAAGCCGCCCAGGCCGCCGATGCCCTGCCGCCGCCCGGAACAATGCCGGCTTCGTCCGATGCGCCCTGGCGGCCCGCGACCTGCCGAGCCGCCGCCGCCGCGTCGGTCGAAGCGCCGGCGAGGATGAGGCCCAGCGTATCGAGCACGCGCAGGCCGATCAGCGGATGCTGCGCGGCCGGAGCGTCGGCCCACCGGAGGCCGGCCGTCCAGTCGGCGAGGATGCGCGCGGCGGAGCGGTCGGACGGGGCGGTCAAAGAACGTCTCTGAGCAGGTCTTCGACCTCGCCGGCCGTCACCGGCCGCGGGACGTGAGGCATCATGTAGTCGTCCATCGCCAAGGCCGCGATCGGTCCGAGATCGGCGTCGGTCAGGCCGGCGTCGGCAAGCCGCTGCGGGATCGGCAGAGTGCCGACCAGCTCCGCCATCGCGTCCGCCGCCGCCGCGCCGGCTTCGTCCGGCGCGAGGCCGCCGGTGCGCACGCCCATCGCCTCGGCGACCCAGATCTGGTCGCCGCCCAGGGCCGGCAGCAGGCGGCGCATGGCCGGCGCCAGCAGGATCGAATGGGCGATGCCATGCTGCAACCCGTGGCGGCCGCCGAAGATGTGGCCCAGCGCATGGACGACGCAGACCATCGTGTTGATGCCCGCGACGCCGGACATCAGGCAGGCCATCTGGCAGTCGGCGCGCGCGTCCAGGTCGTCAGGCTTTTCGACCGCGCGCGGCAGGGCGCCCCGCAGCAGCCGTGCGCCGTGCAGCGCCAGCCCGGTTGTAACCGGCTGACGGGTGCGCGCGTAGAGGGATTCGATGCAGCGCGCCATGGCCGTCATGCCGGTGAGCGCGCTCAGCACCGGGTCGGCGTGAATGGCCATTTCCGGGTCGAGGATCGTCGCGTCCGGTACCATGCGCCGGTCCCAGAACAGCAGCTTGGTGCGCTTTTCCGGATCGCGCAGCCCGGCGGTCGGCATGACGTCGCTCGAAGAGCCGGCGGTGGTCGGCACCGCGATATGGGCGATGCCGGGATCGGGCATGGCGGCGCGCTCCATGCCCCTGGCGCCGAAATCGATGGTGTAAGGCGCGAAGTCGCCGCCGGTCGCCCGGAGCAGGGCGATGCCCTTGCCGGCGTCGATCGCGCTGCCGCCGCCGATGCTCACGACCGTGTCCGCGCCGCAGGCGTCGAACTGCGCCGCCGCCTCCATGACCCGGGCGTAGGGCGTGTGGGCGGTCATGCCGTCATAGACGCCGGCCAGCCCGCCGCCGAGTGATTGCGTGACGGCTTCAAGCATCGGCCCGGCCGCGACCGTCCGGCCGCAGACGACAAAGGCGCGGGCGCGCCCGAATTCGGCCATCAGGTCGGGCAGCCGGGCGACGCTGCCGCGGCCATGGCAGACTTTGCGCGGCCATTCCTGGAACATGCCGTCATGCATCGGCGGCCTCCGCGGGTTCCGCCCCGGCCCGCGCCTGCCGGATCGCCCGCCAGACCCGGTGCGGCGTCGCCGGCATGTCGATATGGCGGACGCCCAGCGGCGCCAGCGCGTCGAGGATCGCGTTGACGACGGCCGGCGCTGTGCCCACCCCGCCGGCCTCGCCGATGCCCTTGGCGCCGAGCGGATTGTGCGCCGAGGGGACTTCGTGCAGCAGCAGGCCGAGCGGCGGCACATCCGCGGCCCGGGGCAGGGCGTAATCCATGAAGGAGCCGGTCAGCAGCTGCGCGCTGCCCGGCTCGTAGACCGCGTGTTCGAGCAGGGCCTGGCCGATGCCGGTCGCCACGCCGCCGTGAATCTGGCCTTCGACGACGACCGGGTTGACGATCCGGCCAGCGTCCTGCGCGATGACGTACCGGTCCAGCGTCACGGCGCCGGTCTCGGGATCGACCTCGACCTCGCAGATGTTGCAGCCGGCCGCCGAGGTGCCGTGTTCCGGCCGGTAACTGGCCGCGGCGTCCAACGCCTCCCCATCCCGTGCCGCCAGCCCGGCAAGCGCGGCCAGGTCGATCCGCCGGTCGGTGCCGGCGATCTCGAAAACGCCGCGCGCGTAGGTGACGTCGCCGGCGGCGGCTTCCAGCGCCTGCGCCGCCCGTTCCCGGCCGGTTTCGACCAGCGCGTCCGCAGCCCGCAGGGCCGAGGTGCCGCCGATGGTCAGCGACCGGCTGGCGCCGGTGCCGGAGCCGGTTTCGATCCGGTCGGTATCGCCCTGGACGACGCGGATGCGCGCGGGGTCGATGCCGAGGCGCGCCGCCGCGACCTGTGCGAAGGTCGTCGCGTGCCCCTGTCCGCCGGATTGCGCGCCGATCAGCAGGTCGATCCCGCCATCCGCACCGACGACCAGCCGGGTCGTCTCGATAAAGTTGAAGCCCGCCATGTAAACATGCATGGCGACGCCGAAGCCGCGCCGCAGGCCCTGCGCTTCGGATTGCCGGCGCCGCGCCGCGAAGCCCGCGCGGTCCGCCATTTCGAGCGCCGCGTCGAGCAGCGCGCGATAGTCGCCGGTATCCTGGACGAGGCCGGCCGGGCTGGTGCGGGGCAGTGCATCGGGCGGCAGCAGGTTGCGCCGGCGCAATTCGACCGGGTCGCGCCCGAGCCGGCGCGCGGCGGCGTCGATCAGCCGCTCGACGATGTTGACGCCTTCGGGCTCGCCGGCGCCGCGGAAATTGCAGGTCGGCGCGGTGTTGGAATGGAAGGCGCACATCTCGTAGTCGACCGCCGCGACGCCATAGACGTTGCCCAGGACATAGCCGGAGTTGCGCAGCGAGACGACGCCGCGCGGCGCGAGATAGGCGCCCAGGTTGCCGGTCGAGCGCACGCGGACGGCGAGAAAGCGCCCTCGGGCGTCGAGCGCCATCTCGGCCCGGCCCGCTTGCTCGCGGCAGCCGACGTCGCTCAGCAGGCCTTCGCTGCGCCCGCCGATCCACTTGACCGGCCGGCCGAGCCGCCGGGCCGCCCACATCACAAGGCATTCCTCGGGATAGAGCACGTTCTTGATGCCGAAGCCGCCGCCGACATCGGGCACCTTCACGGCGATCTTCTCGGGCGGCACGCCGAATATGTCCGCGGCAAGGGTCTTACGCATGGAATGGGGCTTGCCCGCCGTGGCGTACAGCACCATGCAATCGCGTTCCGCCTGGTATTCGCCTATGTAACAACGGTTCTCGATCGGCGCGCCGAAAATCCGGTTGCTCTCCAGTTCGATGCTCTCGACATGGGCGGCTTGCGCGAACGCGGCGTCGGTTTCCGCGCGGTCGCCCAGCCGGATCGTGAAGGCGCAGTTGCCCGGTGCCTGCGGCCACAAGGCCGGCGCTGTGGCTGCCTCGGCTTCGGCGCTGTCGGCGCAGGCCGGGAGCGGCTCGTATTCGACATCGATGCGCTCGGCAGCGTCGCGGGCGGCGGCTTCCGTTCCGGCGACCACCATGGCGACGATCTCGCCGCAGAAGCGGGCGGTATCGCCGGCGATCAAGGGCTGCGGCGCAGCGACGGAGGGATCGCCCAGGGGGGGCTGCGATTTGGGCGGCGCATCGGTCGGCGGGCGGACTTCCCAGGGCACGCCGCCCAGCCCGTCGGCGGCAACGTCCGCGCCGGTGAGGACCGCGAGTACGCCCGGCGTCGCTTGCGCTTCGGCGACGGAAAAGCCGCCGATACGGGCGTGGGCGTGCGGGCTGCGCAGGAAGACGGCGCGGGTCTCGCCCGGCAGCGCGATATCTTCGACGAAGCGGCCTTCGCCGCGCAGAAAGCGTTCGTCCTCCAGCCGCAGCAGCCGGCTGCCGATACCGGGTGGCGCCGCGGCGTTCGCAGTGTCGGCATCCGTGACCGATGGGGATGCGGGCAGGCCGCCGGGTCGGTCGCTGTCCATGCCGGTCTGCTTATCCGCCGGCCCGCCTCCGGGCAAGCGGCGCGTGCCGGTAGGGATGTACGGGGCTCGTCAGTTTTCGTGCCGCGTCCTGCGGGCGTTGTCTTCGTAGGCCCGCCGTTCCGGTCCGTCGTAATTAGGGGCGACGGCGACCGGTTCGAAGGCCGGCACGAACATGTCGATGTAGGCCGCGCCGCAGGTGTGGACGGGTTTTGCCCGGTCCCAGACGAGATATCCCCGTTCGTCCACGCATTCCGCATCGGCCGAGGCGGCGGCGACCCGGCCGGCGACCATGACCCGCCCGTCCCATTCCTTCGTCCAGAGCACCCGGCATTCGAAATGGCGCGGGCATTCGGCAACCCGCGGCGGGCGCACGGCCCGGGCCGCCAGCGCGGTGAGGCCGGCCTTCTCCAGTTCGTCGACGCCGCGGGCGAATGACAGGCCGACCGTCTGCAATCGCGCGAGCAGGTCCGGATCGAACCGGGGCAGATTGACGGTGAATTCCGGAACGTCCCGGAGATTGGCGACGGTGTCGTGGGTCGCGTAGGCCGTGAAGGCGATATCGAGCGGTTCGTGGCTGACGCGCACGCAACTGCCGTAGGCCGCGGCGTTGACCCGGCCGGCGCCGTCGCAGGTGGTCACGATGGCGACGCCCGACGAGGGTGCAAACGCCCGGTCCCGCTGCCGGCCTTGGAGATCGCGTCTTTCCGGAACCATGGTGGCTTCCTTTCTCCGCTCGACGACGATGGCGGGGTCGGGGAAACCGTTACCGGCCACGCAGGCGCTCTGCCTATTCCGCCGCGGCGCGGATCGAGGTGGCGCGCAGGGCGCGGTCGAGGTCGGCGATCAGGTCGCCGGCGGTCTCCAGGCCGATGCTGAGGCGGATCACGTCGTCGCCGGCTCCGGCGGCCGCGCGCTGCTCGTCGGTCAGCTGCCGGTGGGTCGTGCTCGCCGGATGCAGGATCAGCGAGCGGGCGTCGCCGACATTGGCGAGATGGCTGAACAGCTCGACCGTCTCGACCAGACGCATCCCGGCCTCGTAGCCGCCCTTGAGCCCGAAGGTGAAGACCGAGCCCGCGCCGCGCGGCATGTAGCGCTGCTGCAGGTCGTGGAACGGGCTCGACGGCAGGCCGGCGTAGGACACCCAGTCGACCGCCGGGTGGCCCTCCAGCCATTCGGCGACGGCAAGCGCGTTGGCGCAGTGCCGCTCCATGCGCAGGGGCAGGGTCTCCAGCCCGAGCAGGGTGAGCCAGGCGTTCATCGGCTGCTGGCTGGCGCCGAGGTCGCGCAGGGAGACGGCGTGGGCGTAGGTCGTGTAGGCCAGCGTGCCGAAGGTCTCGGCGAAGGTCAGGCCGTGATATTCCGGCGCCGGCCGGGCCAGGCTGGGGAACTTGTCGGCGTGTTCGAGCCACGGGAAATTCCCGGTATCGACGACCGCGCCGCCGAGCGAGGTGCCGTTGCCGGACAGGAACTTGGTCGTCGAGTTGACGACGATGTCGGCGCCGAAATCGATCGGCCGGCACAGCCAGGGCGTCGCCATCGTGTTGTCGACGACGAAGGGCACGCCGGCCTCGCGGGCGACCGCCGCGATGGCTTCCAGATCGACGATCACGCCGCCCGGGTTGGCGATGCTCTCGACGAAGAGCGCCCGCGTGTCGCCGCTGAGAGCGCGGCGGAAGTTCTCCGGGTCCTCCGGATCGACGAACTGCGCCTTCCAGCCGAACTTCCTGAAGCTGTTGCCCATCTGGTTGAGCGAGCCGCCGTAGAGCTTGTTGGCCGCGATGACCTCGCAACCCGGCGCCATGAGCGGGAACAGGGCGAGGACCTGAGCCGCGTGGCCGGTCGCGACCGCCGTACCGCCGACGCCGCCTTCGAGCGCCGCCAGCCGTTCCTCCAGCACCGCGTTGGTCGGGTTGGCGAGGCGCGAGTAGACGAAGCCCGGCTCCATCAGGTTGAACAGGGAGGCGGCGTGGTCGGCGTCGTGGAAGACGTAGGAGGTGTTCTGGAAGATCGGCGTCTGGCGCGCGCCGGTCACCGGCTCGGGCCGGGCGCCGGCATGGATCGCCAGGGTTTCGAAGCCCCAGGCCGGATCGCCGCTGTCGCTCATGGTTCCGTCCTCCGCCGTCGCCGGCCCGTACCCGTGCCCATCCCCGCGCCCGTCAATGCAGCGCCGCGCGCTGGCGCTTCGCGGTGATGACCCGGGACCAGAAGCCGCCCCAGCTCAATTCGCCGAACAGGCGGGAATATTCGATCTTCGGGCAGCGGTTCATCACGACGCGCAGGCCGGCGGCCTCGGCGCGTTCCGCCGCCTCATCGTTGCGGACGCCGATCTGCATCCACACCGCCTTCGCCCCGGCGGTGATCGCTTCGTCGGTGATCGGGCCGGCGGCGGCCGAATTGCGGAACACGTCGACCAGGTCCGGCGTCTCGCCCAGATCGTCGAGCGACCCGGCGACCGGCACGCCGAGGATCTCCCCGCCGGCCTCGCGCGGATTGACCGGCAGGACGCGATAGCCCTTGGCCTGAAGATATTTCGCCACGAAATAGCTCGGCCGGTTCCAGTTGGCGCTCAGACCCACGATCGCGACCGAGCGCGCATCGCCCAGCACGCTGCGCAGATAGGCGTCGGTATAGGCGTCGTGGTTCATGGGCGGCGGAAGCCTCGGGTGGGGCGGGCGCAAAGGGCGTTGTACACCGCCCGCCGGAGCGGTTCGAGGGCGAAAATGGCGGAGGGGGCGTGCCGGCGCCATTCCTCTCCCGTCAGAAGACCCTCTCGGCCTCGCGCAGGACCTGCTCGCAGATGGCGGGGTCGAGACCTTCGCGGGTGACGACATCGGCCTCCCGGCCGAGCCGGTCGGAGAGTAAGTTTTTCAGGGAAGCGAGATCGACCAGGCTGAACGGATATCCGGGCGTGACGTCGATCAGGACATCGATGTCGCTGTCCGGCCGGGCGTCTCCGCGCGCCATCGAACCGAACAGGGCGAGTGAGGCGACGCCCCGCCGCCGCAGTTCCTCTTCCAATCCCTGAAGCCGTTCTAGCGTAGCCCCCTCACCGGTCCTTCCACACCGGCGCGCGCTTTTCCAGGAAGGCGTCGATGCCTTCGGCGGCGTCTTCGCTCATCATGTCGCAGGCCATGTTGTGGGCGGCGAAGTCGTAGGCGTCCTCGAGATCGAGGCCGAGCTGCCGGTAGAACATCTTCTTGCCGCTGCGCGTGGTGACCGTCGATTTCGCGGCGATCTGGTCGGCGAGGTCGGTTGTGGCGTCGTCCAGCCAGTCCTCCGGCACGGTCCGGTTGATCAGGCCGATCTCGGCGGCCTGCGCGGCCGAAATGAATTCCCCAGTGAATAGCATCTCGAAGGCGTGCTTGCGCGCCACCGTCCGGGTGAGCGCGACCGACGGCGTCGAGCAGAACAGGCCGTTGTTGATCCCGTTGGTTGCGAAGATCGCGGTTTCGGCTGCGATGGCGAGGTCACAGGCGGCGACGAGCTGGCAGCCGGCTGCTGTCGCAATGCCCTGGACCTGGGCGATCACCGGCTGGGGCATCGTCGTGACGGTCTGCATCATGGCACAGCACCGGTCGAACAGCGTGGTGTAGTAGGCCCGGTCCGGCTGCGCGCGCATTTCCTTGAGATCGTGGCCGGCGCAGAAGGCGCGGCCGGCGGCGCGGATCACGACGACGCGCACCGCGCTGTCCTTCGCAGCGCTCTCCAGCGCGCTCTTGAGCGCGTCCAGCAGGTCTTCCGACAGGGCGTTGTAAACGCGCGGCCGGTTGAGCGTGAGCGTGAGGACGCCACGGTCCGACAGGTCCGGCAGGAGCACCGGTTCGTTCGGGGCGGCTGAGGCTGGGGAATTCGACAATTCCGTCATGGTCCGGACCCCTCATCCCTTTCGATTCCCTCCGGCCGGTTCATAGACCGAAACCGGAAATATTGAAAGCCGGCGCGATGACGCAAGCGGCCTTCCGCGCCGCACGGCCGCCGACGGACCGTGCGCATCCCCGTTTTGCCGACCCCGGTCCCGGAGGCGCCGCGGGGTCTGGACAATCCGGGCGCCGGACGGTGAAATCTGCGGCACACTCAGCGAGGAGGCGAAGCGTGAAGAAGCCCGGCCCCGATCATCCCATTACCGTCGAACCCGCCGCGGAAACGGTGACGGTCGTCTTCAACGGCAAGACGGTCGCCCGGTCGTCGCAAACGCTGAAGATGCAGGAGGCGCGCTATGCGCCCGTCTACTATATACCGCTGGCCGATGTGGACCGGGCGGTCATGGCGAAGACCGCGCACCGGAGCTACTGCCCCTACAAGGGCCACGCCAGCTACTACACCGTGACGGTCGGCATCGAGAGCGCGGAGAATGCGGTCTGGGCCTACGAGGAGCCGTACGAGGCCGTCGCCGCCATCGCCGGCCACGTCGCCTTCTATCCCGACCGGGTGGATTCGCTGACCGCCGGCTGATCGTCGGCTGATTGTCGGCTGATTGTCGGCTGACCGGGGCAGCCCCGCCGCGCCGGCGCATAATCCGGTAACGTCAAGAGTTGTGTGTCAGGGAGAAGAGGGTAGGGACTCCCTGGTTT
>WTGH01000057.1 GCA_011523655.1 Rhodospirillaceae bacterium | reverse complement strand
AAAACCAGGGAGTCCCTACCCTCTTCTCCCTGACACACAACTCTTGACGTTACCGCTGTAGCCCGCCGCCGTCGGCGAGGAACCGTTCAACGAAATGTCCACCGAGCCCGACGCCATGGCGTTGATCACCTCGGTCCCCGAAGTGAACTTGACGAACTCTATGCTCTTGCCGCCCAGGCCGTTGGCCCTGAGCTCTTTCATCTTGGCTTTCCAGGGCCCGTAAACGAGCTGATAGCCGACCGTCACGTCGGCGGCCTGCGCGGTTCCGGCAATGCAGAAAGCCGCAGCCGCAAACGCAAGCGCAGTCTTGCGCAGGTGCTTCTTCATGGTCGATTTCTCCCTGATTTCAGTTTGGTCAGACATATGGATCCCGAGGCCGCGTCCCGAACTATTTCCGTTCTTTTCGCCGGACGCGGCGCTCTAAAATAAATATATTTTTATGTATTATACAATACTGATAAATTTATTTTTATTCGCAACGCGACACTAACCTCGAAGCGTATCGGATTTAAATTTCAATCCGTTGTCCGCGGGTCGCTCGCACGCGAACGATCCCGACCCGCGCCGCATCGATATTTCGATAATTTGACCTGGTCTTCTCTCGCCCGGTCGAGCCTGCATGCGGTTCACGGTCTCGACATCGGACCGGCTAACGATGAGCAGCCGGTCGCACCGGTGTCGGGGGCGGTTTCGATCCGGCTCAGTCCAGGCGCGCCCGGATTTCGGCAAACACCGCCCTGAACATTTCAGGCGTCAGACGGCCGGTGTTGGTGTTGTACCGCGAGCAATGATAGCTGTCGGAGAGAGTCAGCCCGTTTGCCACCGGGTGAAAGGCGCCATGGCGGAAGGCAAAGGCGGATTTCTTCAGGCCGAGCGCTGCGAGCGTCATGCCGTGAGCGATTCCGCCGAGCGCCAGGATGGTATCCAACTGCGGCATAGCCCGGATTTCTTCTGTCAGGAAAGGCAGGCAGGCCCGGCTTTCGGCGGTCGCCGGGCGGTTCTCCGGCGGCACGCAGCGCACGGCGTTGGTAATCCGGCAATCGGCCAGAACGAGTCCGTCGTCCCGGCGGCGATCATAGGTTCCGCTTGCAAAACCGTAGCGGATCAGGGTGTCGTACAACAGGTCTCCGGCCCAATCCCCCGTGAAGGGCCGGCCGGTCCGGTTGGCGCCGCGCAATCCCGGCGCAAGGCCGACGATCAGGAGCCGGGCGTCAATTCCGCCGAAGGACGGCACCGGCGCGTTGTGCCATGCCGGTTCGCGGATGCGCCATTCGCTTCGGAATGCGGCGAGCCGGGGACACAGGGCGCAATCGCGGCCGGGCGTATCCGGGGCCGCCATCGCAAAGACGCTGCTACGGCTTCGAAGGGTCTGCCGACCCGGCGGAGACCGCGCCCGGCGCCTCAGCCTTCCCGGTCGAATTCGTCGTCGGCAAAGGCTTCGTCACCGTCGCGCTCGTCGCGCTCGAAGCGGTCGCGGCGGGGCGGCGGCCGGTCGCGCGGATCGCGCTGGATGTTTTCGGACAGGTCGGCCAGCTCAAGGAAGATATCGGCCTGGCGGCGCAATTCATCGGCGACCATCGGCGGCGACGTCTTGACCGTGCTGATAACGGTCACGCGCACGCCCTTGCGCTGAACGGCGTCGACCAGGCGGCGGAAATCGCCGTCACCGGAAAACAGGACGACATGGTCGAGTTTTTCGGAGAGCTCCATCATGTCGATGGCAAGCTCGATGTCCATGTTACCCTTGATCTTGCGCCGGCCCTGGGAATCCGTGAACTCCTTGGTCGGCTTGGTAACCATCGTGTAGCCGTTGTAGTCGAGCCAATCGACCAGCGGCCGGATCGGCGAGTATTCCTGATCCTCGATGAGGGCCGTGTAGTAGAAGGCGCGCACCAGGATGGCGCGGGTGCGGAAGAACTCGAGCAGCCGTTTGTAGTCGATATCGAAGCCGAGGGTCCGGGCCGCTGCGTAGAGGTTGGAACCGTCGATGAAAATCGCAATTTTCTCGTCGGAATAGATGCTGAGGTTGCGAACTGTCATTGCCACGTCCTGTAATTGTTATCGATTATATAGCGTCCCGGCGCCCGGGGTAATCACCTGTCCCGCAGGAAATCACGAGATAGTGCGATGGGCGTAACAGCGCAGCCCGCGGCCGGACCGCACCCGATCTATGTCGCGGTCGGCGGAAATCTCCCGGGCCCCGGCGGCAGCACGGTTGCGCAGACCTTTGCCGAAGCCGCGGCGTGGCTGGGAACGGTCGGCGTCGAATCTGTCGAACGCAGCAGCCTCTATGTCTCGCCCGCGTGGCCGCCCTCGGATCAGCCCGACTATATAAACGCAGTGTGGCAAATCGAACCCGGCGGGTCCTCCGCACCCGGCTCCGCCGGCGCCTTGATGGAGCTTCTGCACGCCGTCGAAAGTCGTTTCGGGCGGCAGCGCGAGGGCGCAGCTGCGAACGCTCCCCGCACCCTCGATCTGGATCTGATCGACTACCGGGGGCAGGTATCCGCCGGCCCGCCCATCCTGCCGCATCCGCGAATGGACACTCGCGCCTTCGTCTTGCTGCCGTTGGCGGAGATCGCCCCGGGCTGGCGTCATCCTGTCACTCGCCGGACGGTGGCTGACCTGGTCGCAGCACTGCCGCCCGATCACGGCTGCGTTCGCCTGGACCCCGGAAATCAGGCCTGAGTTCGGATTTTCCCTGCGTCAGCCGGAGCGCTTGCTTCGCGCCTGTGGCAAAATATATTGCGCTGCAATCCTGTCCGGCATCGGCCATTCGCACCGAACCCGAAAACCGGTTCGTTGCCGGGCGGGGAAGATCGCCGAAACCGGTTCCGGGCCGGGACTGCTTCGGAATGCAGCCGCCGGCCTCCTGGAGCCTCGTTGCCGGGAGACCGCCGCATGGCGCGCGTTACCGTAGAAGACTGCATCCTCAAGGTGCCGAACCGTTTCAATCTCGTGATGTACGCATCGCAGCGCGCACGGGATATCTCGTCCGGTGCGGCGGAGACGCTGGACCGTGACAATGACAAGAATCCGGTGATCGCCCTCAGGGAAATAGCCGAAGATACGCTGTCGTTCGACGAGCTCCAGGAATCGCTCATACTCGGCCTGCAAAAGCAGCAGCCGAGCGACGACCTGGAAGAAGATCTGGAAGTTGCCGAGGCGCTGACCCGGGAGTCGATCGTTCTGGGCGCAACGCCGGTGGACGGCGGTGTCGCCGACCAGCAGGCCGCGAACGCCGCGGTCGCCGACGCGGCAATCGCCGATGCCGGAGAACCCGGTGCGATTCAGGATGCTGCCCCCGAAGCGGTGGCAGAGGCGGATACGGGCATCCTGCTCGGCGGTGAGGAGCCCAAACCGGAGGAACCGGAAGAACCGGAGGGCTGACGCTGGGCCGGACGCGCGTTCCCCGCCGAATTCTCCGGCGCGCCTGCCGGAACAGGCCCTGCCTGTCGCGCGGCAGGCCGGGGGCTTCCGGCCGATATTTGTTCGGTCCTGTACTGTCGCAGAGCGTTTCGCGATGATGCGGCAATACGAACTTGTCGAGACCGTCAAGCAATACGATCCGTCGGCCGACGAGCAGGCGATAAACCGGGCTTACGTGTTCTCGATGAAGGCGCACGGTGCGCAGAAGCGCGCCAGCGGCGATCCCTATTTCTCCCATCCGGTCGAGGTCGCGGGCATCCTCACCCACTATCGTCTGGACGGCGCCTCGATCATCACGGCGCTGCTCCACGATACCGTCGAAGATACCCGCGCGACCCTGCCGGAAATCGAAGACCTGTTCGGCACGGAGATCGCCAAGCTGGTCGACGGCGTCACCAAGCTGTCCCAGCTCGAAATTACCGGTTCGGAAGCCCGGCAAGCGGAGAATTTCCGCAAGCTGCTGCTCGCCATGTCGGAGGATCTGCGGGTCCTGCTGGTCAAGCTGGCCGACCGGTTGCACAACATGCGCACGCTCGATCACATCCGGGACAGGGAAAAGCGCAAGCGCATCGCCAGCGAAACGCTCGAAATTTACAGCCCGCTTGCCGAGCGTATCGGCATGCGCGAATTGCAGGACGAGCTGGAGGATCTGGCCTTCGCGCATATCAACCCGGATGCGCGGACGTCGATCATGAAGCGGCTCGAGTTTCTTCGGACAGCCGGCGAGTCGCTGGTGCCGCGGATCATCGATTCGCTTTCAAGGACGCTTGAGGACGCGGGCCTGAAGCCGGACGTAGGCGGCCGGGAAAAATCGCCCTATTCGATCTGGCGCAAGATGCAGCGCAAGGATGTCGAGTTCGAACAGCTCAGCGACATCATGGCTTTTCGTGTCCAGGTCGGAACGATCGAGGAATGCTATCGGGCGCTCGGCGCAATTCACGGCGCCTGGCGGGTCAGCCCCGGCCGTTTCAAGGATTATATCAGCCTGCCGAAGCCCAACGGCTACCGCTCGATCCACACGGCCGTGATCGGGCCCGACGGCTACCGGATCGAGATCCAGATCCGCACCGGTGAGATGCACAACCTCGCCGAGAACGGGCTGGCGGCCCACTGGTCGTACAAACAGAAGGCCGCGAACGGCAGGGGCGAGGCCGATACGCCGCAATACCGATGGCTGCGCGAGCTGCTCGACATCATGGAGCAAGCGGAGGGACCGGACGAGTTCCTGGAGCACACCAAGCTCGAGATGTTCCGGGACCAGGTTTTCTGTTTCACGCCGCGCGGCGACCTGATCGCGCTGCCCCATGGCGCAACGCCGGTCGATTTTGCCTATGCGGTCCATTCCGAGGTCGGCGACCGGTGCACCGGCGTCAAGGTCAACGGCCGGATGGTGCCGCTGCAGACGGGCCTGGTGAACGGCGACCAGGTCGAAGTGCTGACCTCGAAGTCCCAGAAACCGTCGCCGGACTGGCTGCGCTTCGTTGCGACCGGCAAGGCGCGGGCCCGGATCCGGCGTTTCATCCGCATCCAGCACCGGCACGAATACCGCGAGCTGGGCCGCGGCATCCTCGACAAGGCCTTCCGGCAGGAAAACCGGCGCCTGACCAACAAGGCGATCGCCCGCGCCGTCGAGATCTTCCAGGTCCAGGACGAGGACGACCTGTTGATCCGCATCGGCGAGGGACGGTTGTCCGGTCCGGAGGTCGTCAACAAGCTCTTTCCCGCGCCTGCCGACGGGAGCGAGCCCGGCAAGGCGCGCAAACAGACGGCCCGCCGAAAGAAAGGGAATGGCGCGGCGTCGGCCGAGACCGGCATCAGCATCCGCGGCCTGATCCCGGGGATGGCCGTTCATTACGCCCGCTGCTGCCATCCGCTGCCCGGCGAACGTATCGTCGGCATCGTTACGACCGGCAAGGGCGTGACGGTCCACACCGTCGACTGCGATACCCTGCAGCGCTTCAACAGCATGCCCAGTCACTGGCTCGACCTGTCCTGGGATGTCGACGGGTCGCCCGAGGAGAGCCACATTGCGCGGATAAAGGTGTTCCTGTCGAACGAGCCCGGCACGCTGGGCGACCTTTCCACCATCATCGGCAAGAATGGCGGTAACATCACCAACCTGCGCATCGCCAACCGGTCCATCGACTTTTTCGAGATCCATCTCGACATCCAGGTTGACGATGTCCGCCACCTGACCGAGATCATCGCGGCATTGCGCGCCAGCCCGATCATCACCTCGGTCGACCGGGCGCGCGGCTAGACGGGAACGAACGGGATATCAGCGATGCGCCATCTGCGGCTCGGCGTGAATATCGATCATGTGGCGACCATCCGGAACGCCCGGGGCGGCCGGCATCCGGACCCGGTGCGCGCTGCCCGGGCTGCGGCAGCGGCCGGTGCCGACGGCATCACCGCCCATCTGCGCGAAGACCGCCGCCATATCGCCGATCCGGATATCGTCCGGCTGGTCGGGGAGATCGACCTGCCGCTCAACCTGGAAATGGCGGCTACCGGGGAGATGCTGGCGATCGCCCTGCGCCACGGCCCCCACGCGGCCTGCATCGTTCCGGAAAAGCGCGAGGAGCGCACGACCGAAGGCGGCCTGAACGTCGTTCAGGGCCACAATCACCTGGCGCCATATGTGCGTGCGCTTCAGGAAGCCGGCATCCGCGTCTCCCTGTTCATAGAGCCCGACCGGGAAGCGCTCGATGCCGCGGTCGCGCTCGGCGCGCCGGTGGTCGAGTTGCACACCGGCTCGTTCTGCGAGGCGGACATCGACGGCGACGCGGCGGCCCGGGCGCGGGAGTTGCGCCGGCTGGAGGAGGCGGCCGCCCATGCCGAACGGCTCGGCCTGGAGTGTCACGCCGGCCACGGACTCACCTTCGATACGGTGGGCGACGTCGCAGCCATTCCGACTCTGGTCGAACTCAATATCGGCCATTTCCTGGTCGGCGAGGCGATATTCGGCGGGTTTGAGAGCGCGATCAAACGGATGCGCAGCCTGATGGACAAGGCCCGCGCCGAGGCGACCGGCGCCCGCAGCGCCTGAGCGGCAGTTCCGGTGTCCGGCGGCCCGAAAATGACCCTCCGGGCACCATGATCGTCGGCGTAGGCAGCGACCTCATCGATATTCGCCGGATCCGCAATACGCTGGACCGGTTCGGCGACCGGTTCACCCACCGGTGTTTCACGGAAATCGAACGAAAGAGGGCGGACGGCCGCCGCCGGCGCGCGGAGACCTACGCCAAGCGGTTCGCCGCCAAGGAAGCCTGCGCCAAGGCTTTGGGTACGGGTTTCCGGCGCGGCGTCTACTGGCGGGACATGGGCGTTGTCAACCTGCCCGGCGGCAAGCCGACGATGACGCTCACCGGCGGCGCGGCCAGACGGCTCGCCGAACTGCTGCCCGACGGCATGGAGGGCCGCATCGACGTTTCGATTACTGACGAGCCGCCGCTCGCGCAGGTGATCGTCGTAATTTCCGCGGTGCCGGAGGAGAAAGGTTCCTGACCGGGTTTTCCGGACTGCAAGTCGCCTTTTCCCCTGCTGTCGCGGCAGAAGCATGAGCCGACGACCGCCGGTGCACGGTTGTGGGGGCCGGGCAGACGGAGTACAGCGTGCAGGCGCGGCGGTAGCCCGGTTACGCCTGCGCCGTTTCTCCCCCGATCGGGCTGTAGCCGGGATTCGAAGGATCCAAGGAGTTGCCCTGTGCGCAAAGCCCAAGCAGCGCAAAAAAAATCTGCCCGAAAGTCCGATACCGGCGGCGCGCTCAAGACGATCTTCTACGCCGTGCTGATCGCATTGGTCGTGCGCACTTTCCTGTACGAGCCCTTCAACATTCCGTCGGATTCAATGTATCCAGGCCTGCACAAGGGCGATTACCTGTTCGTTTCGAAGTTCAGCTACGGCTATTCCAACTATTCGATCCCGTTCAGCCCCGACATTATCGAAAGTCGGCTTCTCACGGGCGAGCCGGAGCGGGGCGACGTCGCGGTTTTCCGGCAGCCGACCAACACCAAAGTCGATTTCATCAAGCGGGTGGTCGGGCTCCCCGGCGACCGTATCCAGGTTCGCAGCGGCCGCCTGTATCTCAACGGGAAGCAGGTCCGCCGCGAAGGGCCGCTGACCCGCAACGATATTTCCGCCGGACGCGCCCTCAAGGCTTATGACGGTCTGACCGGGCGGGAATGCACGAACGCGAGCGGCCTGCCGGCGCCGGCAAAACTGTATCGCGAAATCCTGCCGTCCGGCCGGTCCTACGCGATCTACGAATGCAGCGACCGGGTGCCGGGCTCCGACAACACCGGTATCTATACCGTACCTGCTGGCCACTATTTCATGATGGGAGACAACCGGGACAATTCGAGTGACAGCCGCTTTTCCGGCGTCGGCATGGTACCGTTGCGGAATTTTATCGGCCGGGCTCAGTTCCTGTTCTTCTCGGTGAACGGCTCGGCAAGCATCTGGGAAGTATGGAAATGGCCGGGCTCGATCAGGTGGAGCCGGCTGTTCCAGGGAATAAACTGAACAAAATACATCCAGAACACGATAAACCTGATTGAAAATTAATGAATATTCGTTTTTTGATCATAGGATTGTCAACGGGTTCTCGATAAGGCGATTCAGGTGAAAGTCGTCGAACGGCCCATCGCCGGCCCGATTGCGGAACTGGGGTATGAATTCCGGCAGCCGGAGCTGCTGGAGGAGGCATTGACCCACCAGAGCGCCACGGAAGGCGAGGGCCGCGGCAAGCGCAACCTGGAGCGGCTGGAATTCCTCGGCGACCGGGTATTGGGTCTGGTCGTCGCGCGGCTGCTGATGGATGAATTTCCGGACGAGAAGGTCGGCCAGATCGCCCGGCGGCACGCCGCGCTGGTCCGCGCCGAATCGCTGACCCGCGTCGGGCGGCAGCTCGGTCTCGGCGACCACATCAGAATGTCCCGCGGCGAGGAGGAGCAGGGCGGTCGCACAAAGCCGGGGACGCTTGCGGACTGCTGTGAGGCGGTGATCGCCGCTCTGTATCTGGACGGCGGACTTGAGGCGGCCGACTGCATGATCCGCCGCTACTGGCTGCCGATGATGCGCGAAACCGCCAGTCCGCCCCAGGATGCAAAGACCGGTTTGCAGGAGTGGGCGCAGGCCCGGTCGCTGCCCTTGCCGGTCTACACGGTCGTACGCCGGGAGGGCGCGGCGCACGAGCCGCTCTTCGATGTGGAGTGCGTCGTCAGCGGGCTGCCCCCGGTCCGGGCCGAGGGCCGCTCGAGACGGGCAGCAGAACAGGCTGCAGCCGGCCGGATGATCGATCTCATCGAAAGCCGCGTATCCGATGGCGGTTAGAGGCGTGGTGCCGCGCAGCCCGTCGCAGGGGGGCGGTCGGTGACCGGCCGGGACGATCCGGTCGGGCCGCGCTGCGGTTTCGTCGCCCTGCTCGGCGCGCCCAATACCGGAAAGTCGACGCTGGTCAACGCGCTGACCGGCGCCAAGGTCTCCATCGTATCTCCCAAGGTGCAGACGACGCGGACGCGCGTGCTCGGCATCGTCATGGCCGGGGACGGCCCTGGCGCCGCCCAGGTCGTCCTGGTCGATACGCCGGGCATATTCCTGCCGAAACGCAGGTTGGACCGGGCCATGGTGGCCGCCGCCTGGCAGGGCGCCGCGGATGCGGATCTGGTGGCGCTGATCGTCGATGCACGGAAGTGCGAACGGCAGACCGACACCGATACCGGACGCATTGTCGAGAGCCTAGTGCGGGAGGACCGCCGGGCGATCCTTCTGCTCAACAAGATCGACCTGCTGAAACGCGACCGGCTGCTTGCGCTAGCCGACCGGATGAGTGGGGAGGGGCCGTTCACCGATATTTTCATGATCTCGGCCCTGACCGGAAGCGGCATCGGCGATTTTCTCGCCCATTGCGCCGCCCGCCTGCCGGCCGGGCCGCACCTGTTTCCCGAAGACCAGCTGTCCGACATGCCGGAGCGGCTGCTCGCCGCTGAGATCACCCGGGAGAAACTGTATCTCAACCTGTATCGGGAACTGCCCTATGCGCTGACGGTCGAAACCGAGACCTGGGAAGATCGGGGCGACGGCAGCGTGAAGATCGAGCAAACAATCTATGTCCGGCGCGAAAGCCAGAAGAGCATTGTGCTCGGCAAAGGCGGACAGCAGATCGGGAAGGTCGGCGCGGCAGCGCGCGAGGAACTGGAGCAACTGTTCGGGCGCCGCGTCCATCTGTTGCTGTTCGTCAAGGTGCGCGACAAGTGGCAGGACGATCCGGCGCGCTACCGGGACTGGGGACTGGATTATTCTGCATAGGGCCGCCGCCGGGCCGCATTGCCCGGGTTGCTTTCGGGCGCCGCCGCGTTTCAAAAATAGGTCATCGATATGTCATACCGGTGAAATACCGCGCGACCAGGGCGATGGCGCAGTTCGGCGACCGGGGCAAGCCGCCGACGGCCCTGCCGGCAGCGTTCAATTTCCGATTTTGCGAGGAACTATGACCGATCACCACGATCATTCCGGCAGGTCTGCCGCCGGCGACGAGCTCTCCTTCGACGCCTTCGACGAAAGCAGCGACCCTAGGCCGGAAGAAACCGGTTTCGACCTGGTGGTTGAAGAGGCCGTTTCGCGCCGCGGATTTCTCGGCGGTGCGGTCGCCGTCGGAACCGGGGCTTTCTTGACTGGCACGGCGGCGCTGACCGTCGCGGACGCCCGCGCCGCCGCCCGTAACGCCGCCCGTAACGCCACTGGCCGGCTCGCCTTCAAGGCGGTCGCCGCCGGCACCGACGACACGGTGACGGTGCCGGAAGGCTACCGCTGGCATATCGTCGTGCGCTGGGGCGATCCGCTGTGGTCCGGGGGCAAGGCGTTCGATCCCGCGACCCGCGGCACCGGGGCGTCGCAGGAAAGGGCGTTTGGCGACAATACCGACGGCATGGCCCTGTTCATGGCCGGCGGGCGCAGCATCCTGGCTGTCAACAACGAATATACCAACCGCTCGATCATGTACGGCATGCGCGACTCGATGAAGCCGGAGAACGCGGACGACGTGCGCAAGGGCAAGGCGGCCCACGGCGTTTCCGTCATGGAGGTCGCGCAGTCCGGCGGCAAGTGGCAGGTCGTGAAGGATTCGCCGTTCAACCGCCGCATCACCGCCGATACGCCGATGGAGATCACCGGTCCGGCGGCCGGCCACGACCTGCTCAAGACCAAAGCGGACCCGGCCGGGCGGCGCTCGCTCGGCACCTGGAACAACTGCGGCAACGGCCGCACCCCCTGGGGCACCTATCTGACCTGCGAGGAAAATTTCAACGGCTACTTCTCGTCCAGCGACAAGGCGCTGGCGCTGTCGCCCGCCTTCAGGCGCTACGGCATCCGGCACAAGGACTGGGGCTATGCCTGGGCGACGGCCGACGAGCGCTTCGATATCGCGAAACATCCCAACGAGCCGAACCGGGCCGGCTACGTCGTGGAAATCGACCCGCTCGATCCGGCGTCCACGCCGAAGAAGCGCACGGCCCTCGGCCGCATCAAGCACGAGAATGCCGAGCTGGTCGTCGCCGCCAACGGCCGGATCGTGGTTTACATGGGCGACGACGAGCGCGGCGAGTATCTCTACCGCTACGTCTCGGACGGCGTGTACGCGGCCGGCGGCAATACCGGCGACCTGCTCGACCGGGGCACGCTCTACGCTGCGCGCTTCAACGCCGACGGCACCGGCGAGTGGCTGGCGTTGACGCCGCAGACGACCGGCATGGCGTCCCGGGCCGAAATCTGCATCCACACGCGCATGGCGGCCTCCGCCGTCAAGGCGACGACGATGGACCGCCCCGAATGGGTCGCTGCCAATCCGCACAGGGCCGAAGCCTATTGCGCGCTCACCAACAACAAGAACCGCGGCAAAAAACCGAACGCCGGCGGCGACGCCGCGCCGGTCGGCGGTCCCAACCCGCGGGCCGGCAACAAATACGGCCAGATCGTCCGCTGGCGGCCGGCCAACGGCGACCACACGGCAAAAACCTTTTCGTGGGATCTGTATGTGCTTGCCGGCAACCCGGCGGTGCACAAGGACGACCGCAAGGGCTCGGACAACGTCAATCCCGGCAATTTCTTCAACTCGCCCGACGGTCTGGCCTTCGACAGCCGGGGGCTGCTGTGGATCCAGACCGACGGCAACTATTCGAACGCCGGGGACTTTGCCGGCATGGGCAACAACCAGATGCTGATCGGCGATCCTGCAACCGGCGAGATCAAGCGCTTCCTGGTCGGGCCGAAGGAGTGCGAGATCACCGGCGTTGCCTTCAGCGGCGACCGCCGGACCGTCTTCGTCGGCGTCCAGCATCCCGGCGAGCGTGGCAACAGCCATTGGCCCGGCGGCGGCGATTCCGTGCCGCGCTCAGCCGTCATCGCGATCGCCCGCGACGACGGCGGCGTGATCGGCTGATCTCCGGCCGAACCGTCGTGCAAAATTGAAAGGCGGCCCACAGGCCGCCTTTCTTTACGTCTGTCGCGTCTGCGCGCCGCTCAGGAATATTCCAGCAGCGTGCGGCGCAGGATGTCGATCATTTCGTCGATATCGTCTTTCGTCGAGATGAAAGGCGGCGCGATAATGCCGGCGTCGCCGGTGAACTTGACGTGGAGGCCGTTCCAGAACAGGCGCTTTTGCACCTGCGGCCCCAGGGCACCGGGCTTTGCGCCCGGTTTCAGGTCGAAGCCGGCGATCAGGCCGCAGCCGCGCACGTCGGTGACGATGTCCATCTCCTCCAGAGCGTAGACCGCGTCCTGGAAATGGTCGATCAGCGCGGCGCCCTGCTCGAACAGCCCGCCGTCCCGGTAGAGCGTCTGAGTCGCGATGCCGGCGGCGCAGGCGGCGGGATGGGCGGAATAGGTGTAGCCGTGGAAGAACTCGATGGCGCCGTCCGGCGACGCATCGGCCACCGTGTCGTAGATATCGTCCTTGACCGCAACGGCGCCCATCGGCTGGCAGCCGTTGGTGAGCGCCTTGGCCATCGTCATGATGTCCGGCGTCACGCCGAAGGCCTCGGCCGCAAACGGCGGCCCGAGCCGGCCGAAGCCCGTGATGACCTCGTCGAACACCAGCAGAATGCCGTTGGCGTCGCAGATCTCGCGCAGCCGCTCCAGGTATCCCTTCGGCGGCACGAGCACGCCCGTCGACCCGGCGACCGGCTCGACGAAACAGGCGGCGATCGTGTAGCCGCCATAGGTATCGCAGAAGCGCTGCAGATCGTTGGCGAGGTCTTCGCCGTTCTCCGCCTGACCGCGGGTGAACCGGTCCTCCGGCCGCCAGGTGTGCCGCATGTTCACGACATAGGGCATGCAGACGGAGAAGATGTCCCGGTTCTTGACCATGCCGGACAGCGATACGCCGCCCATGTTGACGCCGTGATAGGCGCGCTCGCGCGAAACGAAACGCTGCCGCCGATGGTCGCCGCGGGCGCCGTGATACGCCATGCAGATCTTCAGTGCGGTATCGACCGATTCGGAGCCCGAATTGGTGAAGAAAACGTGGTTGATCGGCTCCGGCGTTATCGCAGAGACCATCCTGGCGAGCTGGAACGAGCCCGAATGGCCGAGATTGAACGGCGCGGTATAGTCGTTCTTCAGCAACTGTTCGTGGACGGCGTCGGCGATCTCGCGCCGGCCGTGGCCGGCCGGTACGCAGAACAGGCCGGACGATCCGTCGAGCACCGTGCCGCCACGGTGATCGACCAGGCGGATACCGCTGCTCTTCTCCACCAGCCGCGGTTCTTCCTTGAATTCGCGGTTCGGCGTGAACGGCATCCAGTGTTCTTCGAGCGAATTCGCCGTGAAATCCATATCCAAACCCTCCAGCGGGGAAATTTCCAGCCGCTTCCGGCAGCCCCGAAAACACATCACCCGCTGCCCCCGGCATTGGCAGGCGGCGCGGATCGCTGTCGAGAGCCTATAGAGACATATCGATGAACCTCGGAAAAGACCAAAATCCCCTCGAAAGCCATCAGCGATTTTGCGCATCGCGAGTATGTTATTAGGAAGTCGCCGCGGTTCGGGGTTATCGACCGGGGTGAGGGAAATGCATCGATTATGCCGGGGACGGCCGCTGCGGAGCGAAGTGACATGCTGATTGGCGTTCCAAAGGAAACGAAGATTCACGAATACCGGGTCGGGCTGATTCCGGGCAATGTCCGCGAACTCGTCGCGCACGGTCATCAGGTCGTCGTCGAGAGCGGGGCCGGTGCGGCAATCGGCATGACCGATGCGCACTATGAGGAGGCCGGCGCGTCGATCGTGTCTTCGGCCGCCGCGGTCTTCGCCGAAGCCGAAATGATCGTGAAGGTGAAGGAACCGCTGGCGCCGGAACGCGCGATGCTGCGGGCCGGGCAGATCCTGTTCACCTATCTGCATCTTGCGCCCGATCCCGAGCAGACCGACGATCTGATCGAGAGCGGCGCGACCTGCATCGCTTACGAGACCGTGACGTCGCCGTCCGGCGGCCTGCCGTTGCTCGCACCGATGTCGGAAGTCGCAGGGCGTATGGCGGTCCAGGCGGGCGCTTACTACCTGGAGAAGACCCATTACGGCCTGGGAATCCTTCTGGGCGGTGTGCCGGGCGTCGATCCGGGCAAGGTTGTGGTGATCGGCGGCGGCGTCGTCGGGACCCACGCCATCCACATCGCCCTTGGCATGGGCGCCGACGTTTGGGTGCTGGACCGTAACGTCGATCAACTGCGGCGGCTCTGGCGCCAGTTCGGCCGGCCGCTGAACACCGTATTCTCGACCCGTGACGCCATCGAGCGGCACTGCATGGCGGCGGACCTGGTGATCGGTGGCGTGCTGGTGCCAGGCGCTGCGGCGCCGAAACTGGTGTCCGCCGAGCTCGTAAGCCGGATGAAGCCCGGTTCGGTCGTCGTCGATGTCGCGATCGACCAGGGCGGCTGTTTCGAGACATCCAGGCCGACGACTCATGACGACCCGGTCTACGTCATCGACGACGTAGTGCACTATTGCGTCGCCAACATGCCGGGCGGCGTCCCGCGCACCTCGGCCCAGGCGTTGAACAACGCCACGCTGCCCTATACGCTGGCCATCGCCGACAAGGGCTGGCGCCAGGCACTGGCCGACGATCCGCACCTGATGAATGGGTTGAACGTCCATGCCGGCAGTATTACCCATGCTGCAGTCGCCGAAAGTCTCGGCTACGAATTTCGCGATCCGGAGGAAGCGATCGCGCACTAACCAGCCGGAAGCGAAACCGGGCGGGGGCTTCCCGAGACCCGGAACAATTGGGACAGGACACCGCGAGGGTGTTCGGGACTTCACCATCTAGGAAGGGTAACACCATGAAACTTCTCCACAACCTCGCTCTGGGCGCAGCGGTGCTGGCCGTCGCGGCTCCTGCCGCGCACGCCCAGCTCAAGGAAATCACCGTGGCCTATTTCCAGGAATGGCCGACGGCCAATCAGGTCGCCCAGCTGGACAAAACCTACGACAAGGAAATGGGCGTGAAGGTCAACTGGCGCGCCTTCGGCAACGGCAACGAAATGTCCGCCGCCATGGCGTCCGGCAAAGTCCAGATCGCCTACAGCCAGGGCCTCGTGCCGTTCGTGGTCGCGGTCTCGAAGGGCCTGAAGCTGAAACTGATCGGCGTCGCCGTGTCCTATGCCGAGGCCGACAATTGCGTGGTCAGCAAGGCTTCGGGCATTACCAAGGCGAATGCCAAGCAACTCGAGGGCAAGAAGGTCGGCACGCCGATCGGCAACGTGACCCACTACAAGCTGCTGCGCATGCTGGACCATCTCGGCGTCGACGCCACGAAGGTGAACATGGTGCAGATGAACGGCGCCGATGCTGCCGTCGCGTTCGCCCGCGGCGACATCGTCATGGGCTGTGCCTTCGGCGGCCCGATGCTGCGCATGAAGGAACGGGGCGAATATCTGATGACGGCGAAGGAGCAGGAAGCCATCGGCATCCGCGTTTTCGACGTGATCTCGGCCAACGAGGACTTCATCAAGAAGCACCCGAAACTGGTCCAGAAATTCATGGACGTGACGGACGCCGCCAACGGCGCGTACGGCAAGGACCCGAAAGCGGCACTGCCGAAGATCGCCAAGGCTGCCGGCATGGACAACGATGCGACGGCCAACATGATCCGGATGTTCTCTTTCCCGTCCAACAAGGCGCAGGCGTCGGCGGCCTGGATGGGCGGCACCGTCCAGAAATTCATGAAGGAAGTCGCCGATTTCTTCGTGCAGCAGAAACAGCTGGAAAAGGCGCTCGCCAGCTATAGCGGCACCGTCGACGCCAGTTTCCTGAAATAACCGCTCAGCGGGCGCGGTCCTTCGGGACCGCGCCTTTTTCTTTACTCCCGCATCGCTCCGGTGCGGCGAGGACAGAGGGAGAGGCCATGAAAGCGCTCTCGATCCAGGACGTTTCGATGGTCTTTACGGTTCCCGGCGGCGACCCGGTGCGCGCGCTCGACCATGTGTCGCTCGACCTTCAGCCCGGGGAACTGATGTCCGTACTGGGACCGTCCGGTTGCGGCAAGACAACCCTGCTTAACATCATCGCCGGATTTCTTTCGCCCACGGCGGGCCGGGTCGTCCTGCAGGACCCGCAGCCCGATGGCGCGGCCTCGGTCGTCACCGGGCCGGGCGCGGACCGCGGTATGATCGCCGATGCCGACGCTTCGGTTGTCACGGGTCCGGGCGCAGAACGCGGCATGGTCTTTCAGCAGGGCGCCCTGTTCGAGTGGCTGACCGTCGAAAAGAATATCGCCTTCGGTCCGAAAATGGCGGGCAAAGCGTCCGCCGATATAAGGGTTACGGTCGAGCATCTGCTTGAGACGGTCGGCCTCCAGGACTTTGCCAAAAAGCCGGTCTACCAACTCTCCGGCGGGATGCAGCAACGCGTGGCGCTGGCCCGCTGCTTGGCGAACGATCCGGAAGTCATCCTGATGGACGAGCCGCTGGGCGCGCTCGACGCGCTGACGCGCGAAAAAATGCAGGGTCTTGTGCTCCAGCTCTGGGACGAGACCCGGAAGACGATCATCCTGATCACCCATTCGGTGGAAGAAGCCCTGTTCCTGGGCGAGCGCCTGATCGTGATGGCGCCGCGGCCGGGCCGGATCGAACGGGAGTACCGCCTGCCGTTCGCCAAGCGGGGACTGAACGAAAGTCCGCGGGACATCAAGGCCTCGCCGGACTTTATCGAAAAACGCGAAGAGATCCTTTCCATGATCTGGGAAATGGAAGAGGAGATCATGGGACGCGGAGAGGGAGTGGGCCATGGCTAACAACAATCAGCCGTCGCGCTGGATGATCTGGCTGGGTCTGGCCGACAACAGCTTCACCCGGCAGAAAACCGTCAAGTTCGGCGACGCATCGGCAGTCAATTCCGGGCGCGGTTACGGCATTATCTCTGTCCTTGCCTTCATAGTCCTCTGGTGGTTGGCGACTGTCGGAGACTGGATCAATCCGATCTACTGGCCGGGGCTCGACGCCGTGTATGAGCGCGTCGGGAAACTGGCGAACGAGGGATTCCGCAACGTCGCTCTGTGGGACCATATCTGGATCAGCGTCTACCGGGTGCTGTCGGGCGTCGTGTATGGCGCCGTGATCGGCATTCCGCTCGGTTTCGCCATGGGGCTCTGGTCCGTCGCCAAAGGGATTTTCGATCCGATCGTCGAGTTCATCCGCCCCATCCCGCCGCTGGCGCTGATTCCGCTCATCATCCTGTGGTTCGGCATTGACGAATTCGCCAAGATCTTCCTGCTGGCACTGGCCTCGCTGTTCATCATGATCATCGCGGCACGCGCCGGCGTAAGCAGCGTGCGCGTGTCCAAGGTCCACGCGGCCTATTCCCTGGGTGCGACCAAGTTCCAGGTGCTGACCCGGGTGGTCCTGCCGAATGCGCTTCCGGAAATCTTCACCGGCCTGCGCACGGCTATGGGCGTCTGCTGGGGCACCGTGGTGGCGGCGGAACTGGTCGCAGCCGACCGGGGCATCGGCTCGATGATCATGATCGCCAAGAATTTCCTGAATACGGATATCGTGGTGATCGGCATCGTCATCATCGGGCTGATCGGCTTTGCCATCGAAATCCTGATGCGGATACTCGAACGCCGGCTCATTCCCTGGCGCGGGAAAGGGTAGGCCGAGGCGGCGTCCTGCAAAAAGGGAGCAGCGGAAACGGCATCGCCGGGCCGGCCGAACGGCTCTGGCGGATTCCGCAACTGCTGGACGTATAGAATGGATGACAAGCCGACATTCGGCATGTTCCAGTCCGATCCGGAGGAAGACACCGTACCGGCGGGCGCTGTGTGCCCCGTCACGGCAGCCGGCGAGGCGTTCCTGCCGTTTTCGGACGAATATATCGACGATCCCTACGCGTTCTTCGCCGAGATGCGGGAGGCGGAGCCGGTCTTCTACAGTCCGGAAATGAAGTGCTGGGTCGTGATGAAATACGCCGACTGCGTCAGCGTGTTCCGCGATCCGGAGACATTCTCGCCGGCCGTCGCCCGGCATCCGGTGCGTTCGCTCTGCCCGGCGGCGGCCGAGGTGCGCGACAGGCTCGACATCGGGATCGAGCCGTCCTTGGTCGACGAGGAGATCGAGACGCACCGGGCGCACCGCAAGATTTTCGGCGACGCCTTCACGCCGAAGCGGGTGAATGAGGTCGAACCGCGGGTGCGCGAGATCGTCACCCGCTACATCGACCGGTTTATCGATGACGGCGAGGCCGAACTGGTCGGCCAGATGCTGTACGAGATTCCGGCCCTGGCGATCTTCATCTTCCTTGGGGCGCCGGACGACAAGGCCGTCATGGTCAAGGAGCTCGGCTCCAAGCGCGCCATCGTCAACTGGGGCTTTCCCAGCGACGAGGAGCAGGTCGAGATGATGGCCGATATGGGCGCGTCGTGGGATTTCACGGTCGAACTCGTCGACAACGCCCTGAAGAATCCCGGCGACAACTATCTCGGCGACATGGTGCGCCTGTATCGCGAAGACCCGTCGCGCTTCTCGATCAACTATCTGCGCAACGTCATGTTCCTGATGCAGTTTGCCGGGCACGAGACGACGACCCAGGCGTCGGCCAACGGCCTCAAGAAACTGCTGAGCGACAGGGAGCCCTGGGAGCGGCTGGTCGCCGATCCCTCCCTGATTCCCAATGCCGTCGAGGAAATCCTGCGCTACGACAGTTCGATCTTCGCCTGGCGGCGGATCGCGACGAAAGATACGGCAATTGCCGGAATGCCGATCCCGAAGGGCGGCAAGGTGCTGATCCTGATGGGCTCCGGCAACCGCGATCCCGAGGTATTCGAGGATCCGGAGACGTTCGATCCGTCGCGCCGGAATGCCCGGCGCCATCTGGGCCTCGGGCACGGCGCGCATTTCTGCATGGGCGCGCCGCTCGCCCGCATGGAGATGAAGGTGATCCTGGAGGAACTGGTCCGCCGGCTGCCGCATATGCGGCTGAAACCGGACCAGCAATTCAGCTATATCCGGACCCTGACCTTCCGCGGCGTCCAGAGCCTCGAAGTCGAGTGGGACGCGAGCGCCAATCCGTAATTCGGGCGAGCACTACGGGCGTATCGACGGCGCGGCGGCATCCGGGCTACAAACCGCCCCCGTAGACATTCAGAACGCGAGGCGAAGGCCGTGCACGAGGCGAGGACCGCTGCACCGGCGCGGCGCGCCTGCGGCCGACCATGCCAGGCAGGGGGCCTGATCCGATGCTGGACATCCCGAGTTCGAACTTCCTGAAAGAGAACAACGCCAAGCAGGTCTGGCACCCAATGGCCCATCCCAACGAGATGGAGGCCGTCCCGCCGCGGATCATCGTTTCGGGAGAAGGCGTGCGAATCACGGACCTCGACGGCGCCACGGTGGTCGACGCGGTCGCCGGCCTGTGGAACGTCAATCTCGGCTATTCCTGCGAGCCGATCAAGCAGGCGGTCGCCGACCAGCTGGCGCGCTTGCCCTACTATGCCGGCTTCCGCGGCACGACCCATCCCGGCATCATCGAACTGGGCTACCGGCTGGCGGAAATCCTGGCGCCGGAAGACATGCGCCGGTCGATGTTCACCTCGGGCGGCTCGGATTCGGTCGAATCGGCGCTGCGGATCGCCCGGCAGTACTGGAAGGTGCAGGGGAAGCCCGACCGGACCAAGTTCCTGTCCCTCAAGAAAGGCTATCACGGCACCCATTTCGGCGGTGCGTCGGTCAACGGCAACAGCCAGTTTCGCCGGGCCTACGAGCCGCTGATGCCGGGCTGCTTCCATGCTCCGGCGCCGTTCGCCTATCGCAATCCCTTCGACGAGACCGATCCCGAGCGCCTGGCCGACCTGTGCCTGGCCGCGCTGGAGGACGAGATAAAGTTCCAGGACCCGGAGACCGTCGCCGCCTTCATCGCCGAGCCGGTGCAGGGCGCCGGCGGCGTGATCGTGCCGCCGCCGGGCTACTGGCCGAAGCTGCGCGAACTGCTCGACCGCTACGGTATCCTGCTGATCGCCGACGAAGTGGTCACCGCCTTCGGGCGCACCGGCAACTGGTTCGGCAGCCGCGGCTGGGGCGTGAAGCCGGACATGATGTGCATCGCGAAGGCGATCACCTCCGGCTATTTCCCGCTCGGCGCCTGCGTGGTGAACGCCCGGATCGAGGAGGCGTTCCGGAACAACAAGGATATGCTGGGCGCCATCTTCCACGGCTACACCTATGCCGGCCATCCGGTCGGCTGCGCCGCGGCGCTCGCCTGCTTGGACGAGACCTTCAAGCTGGACCTGCCGGGCAACTCCCGCGCCGAGGGCGATTACCTGCTGGCCCGTTTGCGCGACCTGCAGGCGAAGCACGAGACCGTGGGCAACGTGCGCGGCAAGGGTCTGATGCTGGCGCTGGAATTCGTCAGCGACCGGGAATCGAAGACGCCGGCCGGCCTGAAATATGTCGGCGAGGTCGCAAACCTGGCCTACGAGAACGGCGCCCTGGTCCGGGTGGCCGGAAATGTCATGATCCTGTCGCCGCCGCTGGTCATCGAGCGGGCGGATTCCGACGCCATCGTCGACGCCATCGATGCCGGGCTGAGCCTCAACAGGCTCGATCCGGCGTCATAGCCGGCTACGCCGGCACGAGGAGCCGGCTTTCCTCGCTCCGGATCAGGGGTGCGGCCTCGCGCAGGAAGTCCGTCCAGCCGGGCGCTTCGAGCAGGGCGGCGCGGCGGGCGTCGCGCGCGGCATGGTCCGGATATTCCCAGAGGAGAATGACCTGGTTCATCGGGCCGAACTCGGTGCGGTACATGCCGCGCAGGCCGCCCTGGATCGGCTCCTGGATCGGCAGGCCCTTCTCCCGGTAGAGCGCAACGAAGGCAGCGGCCTTGCCGACATGGGCGGTGTAGATGCGCATTTCGATGATCGTGGCGTTCTCCGGCATGACGTGCTCCCGGTTTCCTTCCGTCGCGTGCTGGGGCATAGACTAGCGCCATGAGCGGCCCCCGCATCCTGGTTTTGTTTCATTCCACCGGCGGCGCGACCTGGAAGATGGCGCAGGCCGTGGCCGAAGGCGCGGCGGCGGCCCGCGCGGCCGTAACGCTGAAACAGGTGCCGGAGATTGCCGAAGCGCCGGCGATCCAGGGGCCGGACTACGAATCGAAGCGCGCGCCCTTTGCCGACGTGCCGGTCGCCGAGCCGGCCGACCTCGCGGCCTGCGACGGGCTGGCGCTCGGCACGCCGGTGCATTTCGGCTCGATGAGCGCGGCGCTCCGGGTCTTCCTGGACCAAACCGGAAAGATGTGGTTCGACGGCGCGCTGATCGGCAAGCCGGCGACGGTTTTCGCCGGCGCGGGCTCCGGCGGCGGGCGGGAAAGCGCGATCCTCTCCCTGTGGGCGCTGCTCGGCTCCCACGGCATGACCATCGTGCCGCTCGGCCTGCGCGCCGCGGAGGTCATGGACCTGTCGACGGTCCACGGCGGCAGCCCGCTCGGCGCCGGCACGGTAACCCGCGGCCCCGGCGACCGGCCCAGCCGGGAAGAGCTGGCGATGGCGCGCATCCAGGGCGCGGCCCTGGCCGAAACCGCGGCGGCGCTGGCGAGGGGCGGTTGAAGGATCGCTGCGGCGGCCTTACCGTTCCGCGGCCGCCATGTTAAGTTCGACGGCTCGCTTGCCGGGAGACCCTTGCGATGGCCCGATCCCAGGTCGCCCTCGAACGATCCGCGCGCCGCGCGACCTACCGGGACGTGCTCGACGCGCCGGCGCATATGGTCGCCGAAGTCGTCGAAGGCACGCTCTCTACCCACCCGCGTCCGGCAATGCCGCATGCGCTGGCGTCCTCTGCGTTGGGGGCCAAAATCGGCGATCCTTTCAACTTCGGGAAAGGCGGACCCGGCGGCTGGTGGATCATCGACGAGCCGGAGCTGCACCTCGGCGAAGATATACTCGTACCCGACCTCGCCGGCTGGCGGCGCGAGCGGATGCCGGACTTTCCCGATACCGCCTTCGTTACCCTGGCGCCGGATTGGGTCTGCGAGGTGCTGTCGCCCTCGACCCGCGATCTCGACCGCCACGGCAAACGTCCGGTCTATGCCCGCGAAGGCATCGGCCACCTCTGGTTCATCGATCCCGAAGCGCGCGACCTGGAGGCATTCGAACTCCGCGCCGGCGAATGGGTCCTGATCGCCACGGCGCGCAACGACGACCCGGTCTCGATCCCGCCCTTCGAGGCGATCAGCTTCCCGCTCGACGCGCTCTGGCCGTAAGTCCGGCGGGCAGCGGCCGGCCTTTCTGCTTGCCGCCATTCGCTGCATGGGGCATCGTTTCCTTCCGGCTGCAGCGGCGATTTGCGCTGCGCCGGCAGTTCATAGCGCGACACGGCGAAGGAGGGATGCTGTGCGCAACGGCGATCGCGATATTTCCCGGCTGGTCGAGCCCGACCGGGTGCATCGGCTGTGTTACACCGATCCGGACATCTTCGAAATGGAGATGGAACGGATCCACGAAGCCTTGTGGGTCTATGTCGGCCACAAGAGCCAGGTGAAGGAACCGGGCGACTACTACACCGCGCAAATCGGCCGCCAGCCGATGATCATGGTGCGCGGCAAGGACGGCGAAGTCCGTGTCTTCTACAACCGCTGCCCGCACCGCGGCGCCATGCTGTGCTCGGACCGCAGCGGCAATGCCGGGCATCGCTTCCGCTGCTCCTACCACGCCTGGATGTACAATTTCGACGGCACTGTCGCCAGCATCCCGGCGACCAGCGGCTACGACGGCACGCGGATGAACCTCGCCGAGGGCGATGCCGGGCTCAAGCCGGCGGCGCGGGTCGACAACTACCGCGGCTTCTACTTCGCCTCCCTGTCGCCCGACGGGCCGGACCTCGAGACCTTCCTCGGCGGCGCGACGCTGACCTTCGACCAGCTGGTCGACCGGGCGCCGGACGGCGATGTCGAGGTGGTCGGCGACTGCTTCCGCATGATCCAGAAATCCAATTGGAAGATCTTCCTAGAGAACCAGCTCGACGTCTCGCACCCCTCGGCGACCCACGAATCGACCGGCGTCGCGGCCGGCCAGGTCGAGCGCGAGATGGAAAAGCGCGACGGCCGCAAGGCGCCGCTCAGCTACAGCTTCATCTCCGCCTTCAAGACGCCGATCGAGGACTGGGTCAAGTTCGATACGGTCGGCCATCCCTACGGCCACTGCTTCCTCGCCGGCTATATGGGCCTGCGCCCGCAGGACCCGGACACGGTGGAATACGAGACCCTGCTCAAGCAGGCCCACGGCGAGGAGAAGGGCGAGGCGATCCTCTCGACCGACCTGCACCATGTCCTGGTCTATCCCAGCCTGTCGGTGCAGCCGCCGCTCCAGCAGTTGCGCGCGATCCGGCCGCTCGGCGTCGACCGGACGCTGACGGAAATCTGGCATTTCCGGCTCAAGGGCGCGCCGGAGGCGATCTACCGGCGCGCGCTCGACTACTACTATCTGGTCAACTCGCCCTCGACGATGGTGAACGCCGACGACCTGCACAATTTCTGGAAATGCCACCAGGGGCTGTCGACCGAAGGCGGCGACTGGGTCAGCCTGCACCGCAACTACGGCTCGGACAGCGAGCGCGACGGCGTGCTCTACAGCGCGCCCGGCACCATGAGCGAGATGCCGCTGCGCCACATGATGCAGGCCTGGGCCGGCTATATGGGTGCCGGCAACGGGGCAGGGGGCCGCTAGGGATGCCGGACGCCGACGCGAGAGCCGCCGCCCCGCTGACCGCCGCGCAGGTCGATTTCGACACCCAGCGCGCCGTCGAGGCCTTCCTCTACCGCCAGGCGGAGATCCTGGACGACGGCAGGTGGGACGACTGGCTCGCCCTGTTTACGCCGGACGGCCGCTACTGGATGCCGGCCCGCGCCGACCAGGCGCAGGGCGACGGCGTGCCCAACATTTTCTGGGAAGACCTCGACCTGATGCGGGTGCGCATCCGGCGCAACACCCATCCCCACGCCTGGTCCCAGAGCCCGCCCAACCGGCTGAGCCATGTCGTCTCCAACGTGGTGATCGAGAGCGTGGCGGCGAACGGCGACCTGACTGTGCGCTCGAAATTCCACTGCTCGGAATATCTGCGCTACGAGGTTCGCCATTTCGCCGGCAAATACCGCCACGAACTGGTGAAAGACGGGGACAGGGAGGGCGCCTACCGCATCCGCCTCCAGCGCGTCGACCTGCTCAACGCCGAGGGCCCGTTCGACTATGTGATCCAGTGGTGGTTGTAGGAGAACGGCGTCATGCCCGTTTCGAAGGAACGCCTCGCCGAAATCACCGCGGACCGGACGTTTCCGCCGGAACTCAAGGCGCCCAATGCCGAGACCCGGGCGGCCATGGCCGAGGCGGAGGAGATCGTGAAAGCCGGCAGGGCGCGCTTCGTTACGGCCGCCGCGATGTTTGCAGAACTTGAAAAGACCGGCGGTCGGTAGACGGACAAGGCTGCCGGGCCGGCTGATTGTTCCCCCGCTCTTACCCCTCAACCGTCATTTCGACCGAAGCGCCGAAGGCGCATAGCGGAGAAATCTTTTCCGCGCGGTGCTTCTTCCTTGCTCCGTCGCGGAAAGATATCTCCGCTCCGCGGTCCTTGCGGACCGCTCCGGTCGATATGACGATTAGGGGTGAGAGCGCGAGGAACCGGCCGCGAAAAGAGGCCGGAAGAACTGCGTCAAGTTCCCGGTTCCCGTTACCCGGCACCGGCCGCCCGTGCCTTCCTTCGGTCCCTGACCCGCGGCCCCGCCCATGCAAACCCACTTCACCACTGACCAGCTTGCCGATCCGGAGATTGCCGCGGCTGACGGCATTTTGCGGACCTGCGTGCACTACGGCTTCTGCACGGCGGTGTGCCCGACCTATGTGCTGACCCGGGACGAGAACGAGGCGCCGCGCGGGCGCATCGACCTGATCCGCGCCATGCTGGAGACGGGCGGCCGGCCCGATGCCAGGACGGTCGGCCATATCGATTCGTGCCTGTCCTGCAACGCCTGCATGACGACCTGTGCAGTCGACGTCGACTATCTCCATCTCGCCGACATCGCCCGCGCCTATATCGAGGAGAACTACCGCCGGCCGCTCGCCGACCGGCTGCTGCGCCGGCTGGTCGCCCGCACCGTCACCGACCCCGCGCGCTTCGCCCGCATGACCCGGCTCGCAAGGCTGGCCCGGCCGGTCCGGGCCCTGCTGCCGGGCCGCCTGCGCACCCTGGTCGGACTCGCGCCGGCTGCCCTGCCGCGCGCGCAGGACCTGAGCGGCGTCCACCCGGCCGAAGGCGCGCGCCGGATGCGGGTCGCATTACTTCAGGGCTGCGTCCAGCAGGCGCTGGCGCCGGCGATCAACGCGGCAACGGTCCGGCTGCTGACCCGGCACGGCATCGAGGTCGTCGTGCCGCTGGAGGCCGGTTGCTGCGGCGCCTTCACCCTGCATATGGGCAAGGCGGACATGGCGCGCGCGGCGGCGGCGCGCAACGTCGACGCCTGGCACGCCGAGCTGGAGGCCGGCGGGCTGGACGCCGTGGTCGTCAACGCCTCGGGCTGCGGGACGGTGGTCAAGGACTACGCGCGGCTGTTCGCGGGCGATCCGGCCCGGCGTGACAAGGCCGCCGCGATCGCCGCCATCGCCCGCGACGTCACCGAACTGCTGGCGCCGGAAGACCTGCACTTGCCGGAAACCGCCGTGCCGCTCACGGTCGCCTATCACGACGCCTGCTCGCTCCAGCACGCCCAGAAGATCCGCAGCCGGCCCCGCGCCCTGCTGCGGGCCGCCGGCTTCGACGTCCGCGACGTGCCGGAAGGCCATTTCTGCTGCGGGTCGGCCGGCGCCTACAACATGCTCCAGCCGGAGATGGCGGAGGCGCTGGGCCGGCGCAAGGCGGCGCATATCGAAAGCACCGGCGCGGCGGCGGTGGCGGCGGGCAATCTCGGATGCCTCGCCCAGCTCGGCCGCTTCGCCGGCCTGCCGCTGCTGCACACCGCCGAACTGCTCGACTGGGCGACCGGCGGCCCGCTGCCCGAAGCGTTGCGCGAGATCCCATTGCCGGAATCCGTCGCCCGGAAGCAGGCGGCGGCCCCGACCGGAGCGCAGGGCGCCTCGCCGCTGCCCCCGGATGAGTCTTCGGGCGGTACTCCCGGCGCGGCCATCTGGTAGAGTGGGGCGCCGACGGGGGAGGGACGCGATGAGCATGGACGCCTTTCTGAACGACGCCGCGGGCGGCCTCGGCGCCGAACATGTCAACACCGCGGAGGAGACGCTGGTCCGCTACGGCGAGAACACCATGCCGGGCGGCGACCGGCGGCCGGCGGCGGTGCTCTATCCCGGCTCGACGGAGGAGGTCGCCGCCCTGGTCCGGCTCGCCAACCTGCACAAGGTGGCGCTGTTCCCGACCTCGACCGGCAACAATATGGGCCTCGGCACCCGCTCCGCCCCGGCCGCGGGCATGGCGGTGCTGGATCTCGGCCGGCGCATGAACCGGATCCTCGAAATCGACGACCGGCTCGGCTTCGCCGCCGTCGAGCCCGGGGTCAGCTTCCAGATGCTCGCCGACGAATTGAAGCGGCGCGGCGGCCAATGGATGAACTCGACGACCTCCGGCCCGCCCCAGGGCGGCATGATCGGCAACGCCCTCGACAAGGGCGCCGGCTACGGCCCCTATTTCGACCATTTCGGCTTCAGTTGCGGCATGGAGGTGGTGCTCGGCACCGGCGACGTCATCCGCACCGGCGACGGCTCGATCGAGGCCGACGACCTCGTCAACTGGCACGTCTCGAAATATTCCTTCGGGCCGATCCTGGACGGGCTGTTCGCGCAATCGAACTACGGCATCGTCACCCGGCTCGGCGTCTGGCTGCTGCCGCGGCCGCCGGCGATCCGTTCCTTCCATTTCGCCTTCCCGGACGACGGCGACCTCGAGGAAATCGTCGAGCTGTGCCGGCCGCTCAAGATGTCGAACTTCGTGCCGACCCTGTTCCGCGTCGCCAACGACCTTTACCTGATCGGCAGTGAGGTACCGAGCCCGGCCTACGCGGCCTCGAACGGCCGCGAATCGATCAGCGACGAGGCGCGCAAGGCGCTGCAACGGGAGCACGGACTGGGCGCCTGGACGGTCTCCGGCGCCTTCTACGGCCCGTCGATGGACGCGATGGAGCCGCAGATCCAGCGCGTCGTCGACCATTTCTGCGCCTCCGGCAAGGCGACCTACATCCCGCATGATGAGGCGCTGGAAAAACCGGCGCTCGCGTGCGCCGTCGCTTCCTTCTCCGGCGAGCCGACGCTGACCGAGCTCGGCCTGCTGAAATGGCGGCCGGGCGGCGGCAACGCCTGGTTCACGCCGGGCACGCCGATGGACGGCAAGACCGCCAACGAATTCCAGAAGCTCGGCCGCGCCATCTACGAGGCCAACGGGCTCGACTACCAGGTGATGAACGTCGCCGGGCCGCGTTTCGCCCGCGGCCTGCACGTCATCTCCTTCAACCGGGAGGACCCGGACGAGTGCGCCCGCGCCGACGCCGCCTACCGGGCGCTCGCCGACGCCTTCTACGCCCGCGGCGTCGCGGTCGGCCGGGCGCCGGTCGACTGGCAGGATTTCCACATGGACAAGCTGATGCCGTCGTTCCGCGACGCCTGCGCCGCGATCAAGCGCGCGCTCGATCCCAACTGCGTCATCGCGCCGGGCCGCTACGGCATCTATTGAGGACTTTGGAGGCGGGGCACCCATGCATATCGGACTGATCGGCGGCATCGGGCCGGCCGCGACCGAATTCTACTACCGGCACCTGGTGCGGCGCCACGAGGCCGAGGACCGGCGCCTGGAGCTCACCATCGTCCATGCCCATGTCCACACGCTGGCGGCCAACGCCATCGCCGGCAGAGCCGAAGCGCAGGCCCGGGAATACGCGGCGCTGACGGCGCGGCTGAAGGGGGCCGGCGCCGACGCGGTGGCGATCACCTCGATCGGCGGGCATTTCTGTTTCGACGAATTCGCGCCGGTCTCGCCGCTGCCGGTGCTCAACGTGGCGCCGGCCATCGCCGCCGGGCTGCGGGCGCGCGGCGTCTCGCGGATCGGCCTGATCGGCACGGCGGTCGCGATGACCAGCGGCATCTACGGCGCCCTGTCCGATATCGGGACGGTGATCCCGGAAGGCGACGATCTGCAGACGACGAACGACGTCTACATAGCGCTCGCCAGGGCCGGCGCGGTCAGCGAAGACGGACGCGCGACCCTGTTCCGGATCGGCCGCGATCTCGTCGAGCGCCAGGGCGCGGAAGCGGTCCTGCTCGCCGGCACCGACCTGTTCGTCGCCTTCGACGGTCGCGATCCCGGCTATCCGACCATCGACGGCGCGCTCCTCCACGTCGACGCCATCGCCCGCGCCTCGATGTTTGGGCTTGCGGCCTATCCGGGCTAAGTTCGCGGCAGCAGTTTGCCTCAGGGAGGATCGGATGAGCGCAGCCGGCAGGAACCCGTTCGAGACCGATCTCGACAAGAACCCCGCCAACTACATGCCGATGCATCCGAGCCGGTTCGTGGAGCGGGCGGCGGAAACCTATCCCGGCCGGACCGCGATGATCCATGGCGCGCGGCGCTTCACCTATGCCGAGCAGCACGAGCGCTCGGTCAGGCTGGCGAGCGCGCTGGCGAAGCGCGGGATCGGCGTCGGCGATACGGTGGCGTTGATGGGCGCGAACACGCCGGAGAGCCTGGAGGCCCATTTCGGCGTGCCAATGATCGGCGCCGTGCTCAATCCGCTCAACATCCGGCTCGATGCGGCGATCATCGCCTTCATTCTCGATCACGGCGGGGCCAAGGTGCTGCTGACCGACACCGAGTTCGCGCCGACCATCGAGGCCGCCCTCGGTCTGGCCAAGGTCAGGCCGCTGGTGATCGATATCGACGATAGCGAGGGGCCCGGCGGCAAACGGCTGGGCGATCTGGACTACGAAGCGCTGATCGCCGAAGGCGACCCGGATTACGACTGGCCCGGCATCGAGGACGAATGGCAGGCCATCGCACTGTCGTACACCTCCGGCACCACGGGCGACCCGAAGGGCGTCGTCTTCCACGCCCGCGGCGTCTACATGGAGGCGCTCGGCAACGCGGTGACCTGGGCGATGCCGCACCGGCCGGTCTATCTGTGGACCCTGCCGATGTTCCACGCCGCCGGCTGGTGCTTTCCGTGGAGCGTCGCGATCATGGGCGGCACCCATGTCGGCCTGCGCAAGGTCGAGGCGCGGGCGATTTTCCAATCCATCGCCGACAACGGCGTCACCCACATGTGCGGCGCGCCGATCGTGCTCTCCACCCTGATCAACGCGCCTGAGGAGGACCGGGTGCCGTTCGATCAGTCCGTCAAGGTGTACACCGCGGGTTCTGCGCCGGCGCCCGCGGTCCTCGAAGGCATCGCGAAGCTGGGCTTCGACGTGACCCATGTCTACGGCCTCACCGAGGCGTTCGGGCCAAGCTCCCATTGCGCCTGGCAGGAGGACTGGGAGGGCCTCGCCGCCAGTGCGCTGGCCGAGCGGCAGGCGCGCCAGGGCGTGGCCTATCCGACCATGGACGGCGGCATGATCGTGGCCGACCCGGAAACCCTGGAGCCGGTGCCGCGCGACGGGAAGACGATGGGCGAGATCCTCCATCGCGGCAACTCGATCATGAAAGGCTATCTCAAGAACCCGAAGGCGACCGAGGCCGCGTTCAGGGGCGGCTGGTTCCATACCGGCGACCTCGCGGTCTGGCATCCCGACGGCTATGTCCAGATCCGCGACCGTTCCAAGGACATCATCATTTCCGGCGGCGAGAACATCTCGTCCATCGAAGTCGAGGCTGCACTCTACGCCCACCCGGATATCGCTGAGGCCGCGGTCGTCGCCAAGCCGCACGAGAAATGGGAGGAGACGCCCTGCGCCTTCGTCGGGCTGCGCCCCGGCGCGACGCTCACCGAGGCGGCGGTCATCGAATGGTGCCGCGGCCGGCTGGCGCACTACAAATGCCCGACCGCCGTCGTGTTCGGCGAGCTGCCCAAGACCTCGACCGGCAAAATCCAGAAGTTCAGATTGCGCGAACAGGCGGCGGGTTGATCTCTCCTGCCTTAGCTTGAACCGTCCGGCGCTTTCGTGACGGTCAGGCGACGATATTCGGCATACGTCTTCGGTCCCGGTTGCGCCTTCAGCCAGTTCCAGGCCTTGAGCGCGTCTTTCCTCGAGATGCCGGCATTGGCCGGATCGGCCCTGAAATCCGTGATGAAGTTGTTCATGCGCGCTGCGGGAATCTGCGGGAAGCGGCCTTCGGTCTGCATCAGTTCGCGCAGACGCACCGCAAGGTCGCGATAGGTGAAGCGCGCCTGCGCCGCCTGCTTCTGGCGCCGCCAGTCGTTGAGCCAGTACCACTGTCCCGACTTTCGACCGAGTCCTGGCGCCTCGGCATGGACGAGTTCCAGCAAGAAGGCCTTGGTTTGCCTGTCGTCGACATAGTTGGCGACGACCGTGTCGGGCTCCAGCCGGTCGCGCGGCTCGCCTGCCTTGCGCGGCATGACCGGTTTGCGGTCGGGCACCTTCCCCGTCCGCAGGAATTGCCGGATCAGCTCTTCCAGTTCGATCTTGCGGAAATTGCCGACGGTAATGCCGACCTCGCGGGCAAAGACCTTCAGGTCGGCGGCGTAAAAGTACCCGTTGTCGAATTCCTCGACGCTCATCCCCCGATGCAGGGTGCTCATGCCGCGGCCTTCCCGCAGGATTGCAGCAGGGCGAGGATGTGCCGGTCGTGCCAGGTCGTGCGGCTGCCGCGGCCGTGGAAGCCGACATGGCCGCCGCTGTCGTGCAGGCAGGGGATCAGGGCCGGCGCATCTGCCCAGCGGAACCGCTCGTAGGGTTCGGGCGCAATCCAGGGATCGTCGCGCGCATGGACGATCAGGGTTGGGACGCGGACCGACGGCATGAAGCGCGTCGCCGAGCATTCGGCATAGTAGCGCTCCGCCGTGCCGAACCCGTAGCGCGGGGCGATGTAGCCGGCATCGTAGTCGCGGATCGTTCGGGCGCAGCGCACCGGTTCGCGCCAGCGCTCGGGCAGGCCGCCCCGCGCCCGGAGCGCGTCCCTCTTCATCCGATCGAGCAGGTAGCGCTTGTAGAGCCAGTTGCGCGGGCGGTGGAACCGGCCGCAGGCCGCGGAAAGATCGATCGGTACCGAAACCGCGGCCGCCGCGCAAAGCGATGCGGCCCGGCCTTCCTCGCCAAGGTATTTGAGCAGCATGCTGCCGCCCAACGAATAGCCGACCGCCGCCAGGCCTTTGCGGGCGAACCGGTCAGGGATCTGCCGCAGCACCGCCCGGAAGTCCGCCGTGCGGCCGGCGTGATATTGCTCGTGGCACAGGCCCACGGTCGGGCCGGCGCCGCGCAGGTTGAGGCGGAGGGCCGGATAGCCGGCCTGCAAGAGGGCGCGGGCGCTGGCCCGGACATGGATGCTGTCCTCGCAGCCGGTCAGGCCGTGGATCAGGATGACCAGCGGGCGGTCCGCCGCGTCGTGCGGGACCGCCAGCGTGCCGGTGAGGACATCGCCGGAGCCGTCCGGCATCTCGAAGCGCAGGGTCTCCTCCGGCCAGGGCGACAGGTCGATGCGCTGGAGGACCAGCACGTTGCGCAGGGTCTGCAGGTCGCCGCCCCACCAGGGCGGCCGGGGCCGGAAATTGGCGATTGTGCGTACGGCGGTTGCAGAGCCATCCATGCCGCCTATATGGCACGGCTGCCGCCCGAGTCGAATGCCCGGGTTGACCGGTGCGCGGCGCCGGCTGCCGCCGAAGGGCATGGCGGCCGCTCCCGCTTCGCGTTATGGGAAGCCCATGACGGTACCCCAGGAAAATGACTCCCGGCCCGAAGCTGTGGGTCCTCTTGCCGGCCCGCTCGCCGGCGTCACCGTGATCGACCTGACCCGCGCGCTCGCCGGGCCCTACGGCACCATGCTGCTCGGCGAGCTCGGCGCGCGCATCGTCAAGGTCGAGCCGCCGGGCGGCGACCCGGCGCGCGAGATCGGGCCGCATGTCGCCGGCCAGAGCGCCTATTTCATGTCGCTCAACCGGGGCAAGGAATCGATCGTCCTCGATCTCAAGGATGCCGCCGACCGCAGGGTCTTCGAGGCGATGGTCCGGCGCGCCGACGTGCTCTACGAGAACTACCGCGCGGGCACGATGGAAAGGCTCGGCTACGGCTGGGACGCCCTGAAGGGCCTGAATCCGCGCCTGGTCTATGCGGCGACCAGCGGATTCGGCCAGACCGGACCCTACCGCCACCGCCCGGCCTACGACATGGTGGTCCAGGCCATGGGCGGCATCATGAGCATCACCGGCCATCCCGGCGGCCCGCCGACCCGCGTCGGCTCCTCGATCGGCGATATCGCGGCCGGCCTGTTCACGGCCCTCGGCGTCGTCTCGGCCCTGCAGCACCGCGACCGGACCGGCGATGGCATCATGGTCGACGTCGCCATGCTCGACAGCCAGGTCGCCCTGCTGGAGAACGCCGTCGCGCGCTACAGCGCGACCGGCGTCGCGCCCGGCCCGCTCGGCGCGCGGCACCCGTCGGTCGCTCCCTTCGACGCCTACCGTACGGCCGACGGCCATATCGTCGTCGCCGCCGGCCACGAAGACAGGTTCCGGCGCTTCTCCGAGACGGTCGGGCAGCCGCACTGGCCCGACGATCCGCGCTTCGCGACCCTGGCCGACCGGCTGGACAATGTCGATACGTTGAAGACGGAGATCGAGGCCGCTCTCGCAATCGGGACAACCGCGCACTGGCAGGCCCTGCTGGAAGCGGCGGACATCCCCTGCGGGCCGATCAACGCCGTGCCGGACCTGTTCGAAAATGCGCATATCGCGGAACGCAACATGATTGTATCGGTCGACGATCCGGACGCCGGCAGCATGCGGCTCGCCGGCCTGCCGATCAAGATGTCGGCCTACGCGGACCGGCCGGCCCGGCGGCCGGCGCCGCGGCTGGACGAGCATGGCGACCGGCTGCGGGCTGAATTCGACGAGGCTTCCCGATGATCCGTCTGTTTCTGCGCTGGACGCTGCGGATTGCGCTGACGCTCGCAGTCGTGCTGGCGGTCGGCGGGGTCGTCATGTTTTTCTGGCTCCGCACCTCGCTGCCCCGGCTGGACGGCTCGGTGACGGTTGCCGGGATCGAGCGGCCGGTCAGCATCGTGCGCGACAGTCGGGGCATTCCGCACATCTACGCCGAGACCGAAAGCGACGCCTGGTTCGCCCTCGGCTATGTCCACGCCCAGGACCGGCTGTTCCAAATGGAAATGCAGCGCCGCGCCGGGCAGGGGCGGCTGGCGGAAATCATCGGCCCGCCCGGCCTCAGGGCCGACCGGCTTTTCCGCACCCTCGGCCTCTACCGCCGGGCGCAGGACAGCGTGAAACATCTGACGCCCGGCCAGCTGAAGACGCTCGAGGCCTATGGCGCCGGGGTCAACCAGTGGCTGAAGACCCGCAAGGGCACGCTGCCACCGGAATTCAACCTGACGGGCCTGGAATTCGAGCCCTGGAAACCGGCCGACACGCTGGTCTGGGGCAAGCTGATGGCGGTGCGCCTTTCGACCGACTGGCGGGGCGAACTGCTGCGCGCCAGAATCGCCCTGAAAGCGGGCAAGGATGCGATCCCGGTGCTCTTCCCGCCCTATCCGGGCGATGCGCCGGTGACGGTCGGGCCGTACAGGGAAGGCCTGCTGAAGGGCGTGGATTTCGGCGCCCTGCTCGCCGCCTTGCCGAAGGATTTGCACCGCGGCGGCGCCTCCAATGTCTGGGCGCTGCGGCCGGAGCGGACGACCACCGGCGCGGCAATCCTGGCGAGCGATCCGCATCTCGGCATGAACGCGCCGGTGCTCTGGTATCTCGCCCATATCAGCGCGCCGGGCCTGAACCTGAGCGGCGCGACGGTGCCCGGCGGGCCGCTGCTCATCATGGGCCATAACGGCCATATCGCGTGGGGCGTCACGACCACCTACATCGACACCGACGACGTCATCCTCGAGAAGCTCGATCCGTCCGATCCGAACCGCTACATAGCCGACGGCGATTCCGTGCCGTTCGATATCCGCACGGAGACCGTCAAAGTCCGCTTCAGCGCGGACGTCACGCTCACGATTCGCGAGTCGCGCAACGGACCCGCGCTGGATTTCGATGAAGAGTTGGCGGAATTCGGCCGGAAGAACGGGCGCGTCGCCGTTCTGCGGGCGCCCTGGCTGAGCCGCGCCGACACCAGTGCCGCCGCCTTCGCCGGGATCAACAAGGCGAAGAACTGGACGGAATTCAGAAAAGCCCTGCGCCTGTTCATCGGCCCTGTGCAGAACTTCGTCTATGCCGACACGGCCGGCAACATCGGCTATCTGGTGCCCGGCGCGATTCCGGTGCGCAAGCGGCCCGACGCCGGATATCTGCCCCAGGACGGCGCGGACCCGGAAACCGCGCTCGTCGGATACATTCCCTACGATTCGCTGCCGCAGAGCCTCAACCCGCCGGACGGCGTGCTGATCAACGCCAACAACCGGATCGCCGGCAGCGACTATCCCTATTTCCTGTCGCAAAGCTGGGGCGACCATTATCGGGCCACGCGGATCGCGCAGATGCTGGCGGCGAAAGAGCGCTTCACGCCGGACGAAGTCGCCCGGATGCAGGCGGACCACGTCTCGCTCGCCGCGCGCGCCACCCTGCCGCTCCTGTTGAAAATCGAACCCGCCGACGGCCGGCAACGGCGCGTGCTGGCGATGTTGAAGGCGTGGGACGGCGCCATGGCGCTCACCCGGCCGGAGCCGCTGATCTACACCGCCTGGTTCCGGGAGCTGAACCGCCGCCTCTACGCCGACGAGCTGGGCGAGGTTGCGAAGCGGTACGTTTCCAACCGGCCGGACGTGGTCGCCGGCATCCTGACGAAGCATCGCAAATGGTGCGACGATGTCCGGACGGACGCGATCGAGGACTGCCCTGCCATTCTCCGGGCGAGTCTCGCAGCCGCGCTCGATTTCCTGTCCGACCGGCTGGGCGACGATCCGTTGCTCTGGCGCTGGGGCGATCTGCACTACGCCGAAATGCGCCACCAGGCGTTCGGCCCCATTCCGCTGCTCGGCCGCCTGACCACGATCCGGATCGCCGCCAACGGCTCGCGCTTCACGGTGACCAAGGCGCCGGTCAACTTCCGGTCCGGCAATTCCTATGCGACACGGCAGGGACCGGGTTTCCGCGGCGTCTACGATTTCTCCGATCTTTCGAAGTCGCGCTTCACAATCAGCAGCGGCCAGTCCGGCAATCCCTACTCCGCCTACTACGACAACCTGGTGCAGGAATGGCGCGACGTGCGCCACTGGCGCCTGGCGCCGGACGAGGCGACGGCACGGCAGAACGCAGTCGGTGTGCTGGAACTCAAGCCGTGGCCGGACGCAACGGAGAACAGGCAATGACCGTTACCGCTCAGGATATCCGCGAGGCAGCCCGGCTCCTGGACGGCCAGATCGTACGCACGCCGACGCTGCATTCCCGGACCCTGTCGGAGATCGCGGGATGCGGGATCTGGCTGAAATTCGAGAACCTGCAATACACGGCGTCGTTCAAGGACCGCGGCGCCTACGTTAAACTCGCGTCGCTCGACGCCGCCGCGCGCAAGGCCGGCGTCATTGCCGCCTCGGCGGGCAACCATGCCCAGGGCGTCGCCTACCACGCACGGCGTCTGGGCATTCCGGCGACCATCGTGATGCCGGCGCAAACACCGTTCAACAAGGTGCGGCAGACCGAACATTTCGGCGCCAGGATCGTCCTGCATGGCGCCGATCTCGCCGAGAGCTACGACCACGCGCTGGAAATCGCGCCGCGCGAAGGTCTGACCGTCGTCCATCCCTACGACGACCCGAAGATCATTGCAGGGCAGGGAACGGCGGCGCTCGAGATGCTGGAGGACGCGCCGGACCTCGACACGCTGATCGTGCCGATCGGCGGCGGTGGCCTGATCGGCGGCATGGCGCTGATAGCGTCCGAAATGAAGCCCGGCATCGAGATTCTCGGCGCGGAGGCGGCGCTCTATCCGGCGATGAAACAGTGTCTGGCCGGCGCGGAAATCCGGACCGGCGGCACCACGATTGCCGAAGGCATTGCCGTCAAGCGGCCCGGAGAGATCACCCGCGAAATCGTTCGCCGGCACGTCTCTGAAATTCTGCTGGTCGATGAGCCGGCGCTGGAAGGCGCCGTTCTGATGCTGCTCGAAATCGAAAAGTCGGTGGTCGAGGGCGCCGGCGCGGCCGCGCTGGCCGCCGTCCTCCAGAACCGGGACCGCTTCGCCGGACGCACTGTCGGCGTCGTCGTCTCCGGCGGCAACATCGATTCGCGCGTGCTTTCGGCCATCCTGATGCGCGGCTTGGTGCGCGACGGGCGGCTGGTCCGCCTGCGCATCGACATCCAGGACCAGCCCGGCGTGCTCGGGTCGGTCGCCCGCCTGATCGGCGAGGCCGGCGGCAATATCGTCGAGGTCTATCACCAGCGCCTGTTCCACAACGTGCCGCTGAAACAGGCCGAACTCGACATCGTCGTCGAAACCCGCGACGCGGACCATGTCGATGCGATCCTGAAGTCGCTGTGCGAGGCCGGCCACCCTGCCACCATGCTCAGCAGCGCTACCGGCGCCAAGGTCGATTGACGCCAAAAGGTCGGGCCGCCGCTGTCCCGGCCGGAGCGGTCAGGCCGGCGCCTGCGGCCGGAAGCCCTGGGCGACCAGATAGGTCTCCGCCGAATCGGCGCGGCTTGCCGGCGGCTTGACGTGGCGGACGGTCTCGAAACGCGCGCGCACGCGCTTGAGCAGGTCGGCGTCCGCGCCGCCGCGGAAAACCTTGGCGACGAAGGCGCCGCCCGGCTTCAGCACCCCTTCGGCGAAGGCAAGCGCATCCTCGGCCAGCGTCACGATGCGCAGATGGTCCGTTGCCCGATGGCCGGTCGTGGACGGCGACAGGTCGCTCAGGACGAGGTCGGCCCGCGCGCCGCCCAGCGTCTGTTCCAGGCGCGCCAGCGTTGCAGCATCCTGAAAGTCGCCGAGCAGGATTTCGGCGCCGGGCACCGGGTCGATCTCCAGCCGGTCCAGCGCGATGACCCGTCCGCCGGTCTCGGCGGCCCGGGTCCGTTCGAGCGCGACCTGGGTCCAGCCGCCGGGCGCGGCGCCCAGATCGACCACGATCAGCCCCGGCCGGAGCAGCCGCAACCGGTCGTCGATCTCGATGAGCTTGAAAGCGGCGCGCGAACGGTAGCCGAGCCGGCGCGCCTCGGCGACGTAGGGATCGTTCAGCTGGCGGTCGAGCCACCGGGTCGAGGCGGCGGGGCGCCGGCGCGCCGTCTTCACCCGGACCTTCTTCTCGCGGCGGCCGCCGCGGCGCGACGAGTTCCGGGGCATGGGCGCCGGCTCAGGCCGCCGGGCGGTTGCGGCGCAGCCAGTTCAGCAGGTCGGTCCGGGTGACCAGCCCCCAATACTGGCTCTCGTCCCGGATCAACGCGACGAAGCCCTTGTCGAATGTCGCTTTCACGTCGGCGAGGCTTGCGCGCGGCGGCAGGGTTTCAAGCTTTGACGTCATCGCCGTCTCGACCCGGTCGGCGAACGCACCGCCGCCGAGCACCCGCTGCAAAAGGTCGGATTCGTCGATCAGGCCGATGATGCGCTCGTCCAGCACCACGGGAAGCTGGGAGATGTTGAACAGCCGCATCTTGCCGAGCGCGATCGCAAGCGTGGCGTCGGGCGGGACGGTGATGTCCTCGTGCTCGTCGTGCCGGCGGGCGATCAGGTCGCGCAGGTCGCCGTAGGTCCTGCGCTCGATGAAGCCCTGGTCCGCCATCCAGTGGTCGTCATACATCTTGGAGAGATACTTGTCGCCGCCGTCCGGAATGATGGCGACGACCCGTTTGGGCTCGGTCTGCCGGCGGCACCATTGTACGGCCGCGGCGATGATGGTGCCGGTCGACGAGCCGCCCATGATGCCTTCGGCCTTCAACAGGTCGCGGGCGGTCAACAGGCTGTCCCGGTCGCTGACGACGATGGCTTCGTCGATCAGCGACATGTCGCCGACCGGCGGCAGTTCGTCCTCGCCGATACCCTCGACGACCCAGGCGCCCGGTTCGGTCAATTTGCCGGTCTGGACATAGGGGGCGAGCAGCGAGCCCACGGGATCCGCCAGGATCATCGTCACACCGGGCGCCACCCTGCGGAAATAGCGGCCCAGCCCGGTCATGGTGCCGGCGGTCCCGATCCCGCCGACGATGGCGTCCAGGTCGCCGTCCATCTGGTCCATGATCTCCGGGCCCGTCGTCACTTCGTGGACGGCCGGGTTGTCCGGGTTGTAGTGCTGGCGGATGTATAGCGCGCCCGGCGTGCGTGCCTCGATGTCGGCGGCCATGGTCTGATATTGCAGCGGATGGCCCGGCGGCACGTCGGTCCGGGTGACGATCACCTCGGCGCCCAGGGCCCGGCATTGCTGGATCTTCTCCCGGCTCATCTTGTCCGGGATGATCAGGATCATGCGGTAGCCCTTGAGGGCGGCGACCAGGGCGAGGCCGATGCCGGTGTTGCCGGAGGTCGCTTCCACAATCGTGCCGCCGGGCTTCAGGCGGCCGTCGCGCTCGGCCGCCTCGACCATGCCGAGCGCGATGCGGTCCTTGATCGAGCCGCCGGGGTTGAACAGCTCCAGCTTGGCGAACAGCCGGCACGGCCCGGTATCCAGATTGCGCAACTCCACCATCGGCGTGTTGCCGATGGCGGCGAGCATCGAAGCACCGTTTCCGGCGCCGCCCTGCGTTTGGTCCGGTTCGATCATGCGTACCCTTTCGGCGCCGACCGTAGCAGCCGACCCGCGATGCCACAATGCGCCGCCCTTCGATACGCCCCGCCCTTCGATACGCCCCGGCCGGGGGCCGGGGCTACTCAGGGTGAGGGTGAAGAGGATAAATCTCCACCAGTCCCCTCATCCCGAGTAGGCGCGCCAGCGCGCCGTATCGAGGGACCGGTCGAACCCTGTGTCCGGATCGGCCGATGTGCTCCGCTGCCGGGAGCCTGTCAGGTCTTGACGCCGCACGCGCAGCGGCGCGCGCCCGAAGTCTGCCGCGCGGGCCGGTTATGAGATTGCCGCAGCGGGCGCGGGGGATGTTAGGAATTTTTACATTTTTGTACGATCACTCACTTTCGCCGATTCGGTGTTTTCCCGGAAATGTGCCATTTTCTGATCGTCCAAAACTAAAACAGACCGGTCTATATACCGTGTTTTTTTGCCACCGCGCCCGCCGAGCCGGCGGTGTGATTGTTCATATAATGTTCTTTAGTCCGCTGTCAAGCCATTTCCTTGCGCGGACCGGGAATTGCAGGGCCGGGCGAAATTCCCGCCCTGCGATTCGGGCTTGTCGAAGGGAACCCGGCCTGTGTCGGCGGTGCCGACAGGCACGGAACGGCTCTAGATCGCCTTGCACGTTCCCCGCACGATCAGTTCGAGCGGGCAGCAATGTTCGTGGTGGAAGTCCGCCTCCGGCCAGTCGATCATCTCGACCAGGGCGTCGGCGGCGAGCCGGCCGATCCGGCGCGCCGGGATGCGGACGGTGGTGAGGCCCGGCTCGAACGCGTCGGAGCCGCGGAAATCGCCGATGCCGATGACGGACAGGTCGTCCGGCACCCGGATGCCAAGGGAGGCTGCAGCGAACAGGGCCCCCTGGGCGATCACGTCGTTGCCGGCGAGGACGGCGGTCGGCCGGCCGCCGATCTGCAGGATGTGGGCGATCAGCTCCTTCGACAGGAGGATGTCGTAGGGGCAGGCGATGCGCCGGCGGTCCGGCACCGGCAGACCGGCGCGGCGGGCGGCCTCCAGCGCGCCGATGCGTCGGCCTGCGGCCCGGTCGTTGGACCGCTCCTCGCCGATCGCGAACAGGATGTCGCGATGGCCGAGCGCCAGCAGGTGCTCCGCCGCCATCCGGCCGGCGAGTTCGTTGTCGAAGCCGATGCAGGGCCAGTCCCGATCCGGCCGGTAGTTCCACAGCATCGCCGCCGGGATGCCCTGGCGCTCGATCTGCGCCAGCGTCTCGGGCCGGTGCTCCAGCCCGATCAGCGCCAGCGCATCGACCCGCTGTTCCGAGAGCGAATGGACCAGCACGGCCTCGCGCGCCAGGTCATAGCCATGGGCCGCGATCAGCATGGTCCGCCCGTGGGTCGCCAGGGCGGAGGAGAAGGCCTGGAGCATTTCCGAGAAGATCGCGTTGTCGATGGTCGGGACGACGAGGCCGATGCAGCCGGTGGCGGCGCCGACCATGCTGCGCATGGCGCGGTTGCGGACGTAGCCGAGTTCGTCGACCGCCTTGCGGATGCGCTCCCGTGTCCGGTACCGAACGATATCGGGATCGTTGAAATAGCGCGAGACGGTGGCGGGCGAGACCTTCGCCAGGTTGGCGACATCGACGATGCCCGGCAGCCGTCCGCGTTTCCCTGGTCGTGCCATGGCCGTTATGAAAACATTTGCAAACGGGTTTGCATTACTACCCTGCCGTTCGCGCAGTTTTCAAGGATCGTGCGGCCGGCCCGGCAACCGTTGCCGGCGCACCGCCGGCTGATCCCGGAGGTTTTCCGGTGAACCTTTCCCCGGTCCGGCAACGAATTTCGGTCTACGGCCCCGGCGTTTTGCTGTCGGCCGTCCTGGCGATCGCGGCGCAGTTCCTCTCGGACCACTACGGCGCGCCGGCGATGCTGCTCGCCCTGCTGCTGGGCATCGCCTTCGGCTTTCTCGCCGAGGAGGGGCGCTGCGTTCCCGGCATCGACCTGTCGGGCCAGACGATCCTGCGCATCGGCGTGGCGCTGCTCGGGGCCCGCATCAGCGTGGATCTGGTCGTCGGCCTGGGATGGGAACCGATCGCCCTGGTTATCGCCGGGGTCTTCGCCACGATCCTCTTCGGGCTCGCCGGCGCCCGGATGCTGGGCCGGGGCTGGCGCCTTGCGCTGCTCACCGGCGGGGCCGTCGCGATCTGCGGCGCGTCCGCCGCCATGGCCATCGCCTCGATCCTGCCGAAAAACGAGAACTCGCAGCGCAACCTGACCTTCACGGTCCTGGGCGTGACCGTGCTGAGCACCCTGGCGATGATCGCCTATCCGATCGCCGCCGACCTGCTTGACCTGAGCGAGGCGGGAACCGGCGTGTTCTTCGGCGGTACGATCCACGATGTCGCCCAGGTGGTCGGCGCCGGATTTTCCGTATCGGAAACGGCGGGGGAAACCGCGACGGTGGTGAAGCTCATCCGGGTGACCATGCTGGCGCCGGTCATCCTGATCTTCGGCCTGTGTCTGGCCGGTTTCGGCGTCGAACGGCAGGCCGGGGAAAGGCCGCCCCTCGTGCCCGGTTTCATCCTGATGTTCTTCGCCCTGGCCGCCGTCAACTCGTTCGACCTGATCCCCGCGGCCGCGCGCGACCTGCTCGCCGATGTTTCGCGCTGGGCGCTGCTCACCGCCATCGCCGCGGTCGGCATGAAAACGTCGCTGCGCAAGATCGCCGAGGTCGGCGGGACGGCGATCGTCCTGATCTGCGCCGAGACGCTGTTTCTCGCCGCCTTCATCTGCATCGGGGTGCGCGCCCTGATGTAGGGCCCCTGATGCAGGGCCCCTGATGTAGGGCATGGCGCTCCCTTCCCCCTGGGCAGGCGGCCGGCGAACCTGCCGGCAAGGCTCCGGAACCGGCTTCGCATTGCGCGAAACGCCGGCCGAAAATGAAAACGTTTGCAAACCTATTTTCATTCATTAGCGTGGTCCGGAAGCGGATTTCGCAGGGCCCGCCCGCCGCGGTGCGAAATGGCAAAATCCGGGCGACGACCGGCGCGCTGCGCGTCGGACTCGAACGAAGCAGGATGCAGGTTTGGAATTTCTCGACCATTTCGGCGCGGTCTTCACATGGTCCTCCATGCTGATCCTGTGCGCCGGCACCATCGGCGGCCTGCTGCTGGGCGCGACGCCCGGCCTGTCGCCGACCATGGCGGTCGCGCTGCTGATCCCCTTCACCTTCCACATGGACCCGGCCCAGGGCCTGATGCTGCTGGGCGCGGCCTATACCTCGACCGTCGCGGGAGGTGCGGTCAGCGCCATTCTGCTCAACATTCCCGGCGCGCCGGCCAACATCGCGACTGCGCTCGACGGCAACATCATGGCGCGCAAGGGCGCCGGTGCGCGCGCCCTGCAGATCTGCTTCATCTCCTCGGCGATCGGCGGCGTCCTCGGCATCCTGGTGCTGATCTTCCTGACGCCGGTGCTGGCGAGCTGGGCGCTGAAATTCGGGCCTTCGCACCTGTTCTGGGTCGCCATCCTCGGCGTGACGATCATCGGCACGCTGGATTCGAAGTCCGTGGTCAAGGGGCTGCTCGCCGGCTGTATCGGCCTGTGGATCGCCATGATCGGCTCGGACTCGATCCAGGGCGTCGAGCGTTTCATCTTCACCGAGGAGCTGGAGGGCGGCGTCCATATCATCGCCGCCCTGATCGGGCTGTTCGCCATCCCGCAGGTCATCGAGATGCTGGAAGGCGGCCGCAAGGATCCGCGGCGGACGGTTTTCGAAGTCCGGCGCTCCAATGTCTGGCGTTCGGCGCTGGAGACGGTGTCCAAGGTGAGGGCGCTGGTAATCGGCGGCGTGGTCGGCACGGTCATCGGCCTGATCCCCGGGGCCGGCGGCCAGATCGCCGGCCTCGTCGCCTACGACCAGTCGCGGCGCTTTTCGAGGAACAGCGCGAAATACGGCACCGGTGAGAGCGAGGGCGTGGTCGCGGCCGAGAGCGCGAACAATGCGATGGTCGGGCCGTCGCTGGTGCCGCTGCTCACGCTTTCCGTGCCGGGCAGCCCGACGGCGGCGGTCCTGCTCGGCGGGCTGCTGATCCACGGCATCTTCCCGGGGCCGGACCTGTTCCAGAAACACGCCGCGGTCGCCTTCTCATTCATCAACTCCATGCTGATCGGCCAGATCCTGATGCTGATCTTCGGCCTGGCGATCGCCGGCCTCGCCGCCAAGGTGATCGAGGTCAAGCCGCCGATCCTCGCAAGCGCCATTCTCGTGCTGGCCGTATTCGGCAGCTACAGCGTGCAGAACTCGATGGCCGACGTGGCGATCATGCTGGTCCTCGGCATGGGCATGTATTTCCTCGCGCGATACGGTTTCAGCCCGGCGCCGCTGGTGCTCGGCATCATCCTGGGGCCGATCGCCGAGCACAACTATGTCCAGGGCCGGATCATCGGCGAGGCGCAGGACGGCATCGCCCCCTATTTCCTCACCGGCTGGCTGAACATCCTGCTGATCGCCCTGGTCGTGCTGTCGCTGGTCTACAGCATCGTCTCCGAAATCCGCGTAAAGCGGCAGGAGCGGGCCGCTTCCGCGGAGGCCGCATCATGACCGGCAAGCCCGAAAGCGCGGCCCCGGACGGCGCCGCGCCCGACAGCGGGCCGGAAACCGCGCCTGCACCGCCGGTCGCCGGCAGAGTGCAGCAATCGGCCGCCGCCCTGATAATCCTGGCGGTCGCCTGCTGGGTCGCGATCGTCAGCTTCGATGTCGAGGATCCGCAGCCCTACCTGTTCCCGCAGCTTCTCTCCGGGTTCATGGTCGCGTTGTCCCTGATGGCCCTGCTGCGCGCGCTGCGCGGGAAGAACCGCACCGGCGCCGGCATCGGCAGCCGGCAGTTCCTGAACATCGCGGCCGGCCTCGCCATCATGCTGGTCTACGTCTTCGCACTGGCGGAATGGCTCGGCTTCTACGGCGCGGCCTTCCTCGCCATGCTCACCCTGTACAGCCTGTACGACCCGCAGCCGCACGACAGGGTGCGGACCTGGGCGGTCAGGCTGGCCGTCACCGCCGGCTTCGTCGCCGTCATCTATGCCGTATTCGCCCTGGGACTGAAGGTGCAGACCCCCGAGGGCATCCTGTTCTAGCCGTGCCGCCGGCCCGGCTGCCAACCGGCGTTCGCGCCATCGAATCGAAGTGGAGGAAACCGAAGATGAAGAAAATCCTTATCGCCGCGGCGGCGCTGGCCGTCGCGTTGCCGGCGGGGCACGCGGCCGCCGCCGACTATCCCACCAAGCCGGTCAGCCTGACGATCGCCTACAGCCCCGGCGGCGCGACCGATTTCCAGGCCCGCATCGTCACCATGGTTGCGGCCAACAAGGGCCTGCTGGGCCAGCCGATCGTGATCCTCAACCGGCCGGGCGCCGGCGGCAAGGTGGGCTGGAACCACTTCGCCTCCAAGGCGTCGACCGACGGCTACCAGATGGCGGCCTATAACGTGCCGCATTTCATCGCCCAGTCGATCAAGTTCAAGACCAAGTACAACATCGACAATCTCGAGCCGATCGCCAACTGGGGCGCCGATCCGGCAGTCCTCGTCGTCAACAAGAACAGCAAGTTCAATTCGGCGAAGGACCTGGCGGCCTGGGCCAAGGACAATCCGGGCAAGGTGACGGTCTCGGGCGCCGGCCTGTTCGTCGGCCACCACATCGCCTACCTGCAGATCGAGAAGGCGATGGGCGTGAAGCTGCGCTACGTCCCCCACAAGGGCGGCGCGCCGGCGCTCAAGTCCGTGCTCGGCGGCCAGGTCATGGCGGGCGTCAACAACCTGTCGGACTCCTACCGCAGCCGCTCCAACCTGAAGATCCTCGGCATCGCCGATCTCCAGCGGGACAAGCAGTTCCTGCCGGACGTGCCGACCTTCAAGGAGCAGGGCTTCGACGTCGACGATTCGTCGGTCAACTTCCGCGGCATCATGGTCCGCAAGGGTACGCCGCAGGCGGTGATCGACAAGCTGGCCGCGATCATGCCCAAGATGTTCGCGAACGCGCGCGTCGCCAAGCAGATGCGCAACGGCGGCTCGCCGATCCGCATCATGGACCGCGCTGCGGTGCAAAAGATGTGGAAAGAGCGTCAGAAGTTCCTGACGGGCCTGCTGAAGGACCTGTAGTCCGCGCCTCCCGGACGCCCGCCGCCGTCCGCCGGATCGGTGCGGTCGGCGGCGGGACCGGGCGAATTGGCGGCCCGGTTTCCGGAGCCGCCAGATTGACAAGCCGGGGAACCGCCTCGCGCGGCGCCTCCGGCATGGACGGAGAACGAGGTGACGGAAGAGTCTGCACCGGCTGCGGTCCTGCCGCCATCGGGAGACGGGGCGCCTCCCGATCGTGACCCCGAAGCGATCGTCGCCGGCCTGATCGACCGGGCGCGGGCGGCGATGGACGCCTATGAGAACCACGATCAGGCGCGGGTCGACGAGGCCGTGACGGCGCTCGCCTGGTCGATCTACAAGCCGGAAAACGCCAGAATGCTGGCCGAACTCGCGGTCGAGGACACCGGCCTCGGCAACGTCGAGAGCAAGGTCGTCAAGAACAGCCGCAAGACGTTCGGCACCCTGCGCGACCTGATGCGGGTCAAAACGGTCGGCGCGATCGAGGAACTGCCGGAGCGCGGCCTGGTGAAATACGGCAAGCCGGTCGGCGTCGTCGGCGCGGTCTGCCCGTCGACCAACCCGGCGGCGACGCCGGTCAACAAGGCCATGATGGCGCTCAAGGGCGGCAACGCCGTCATCGTCGCGCCGTCGCCGGGCGGCCAGAAGACGACGATGGAGACCGTTCGCCTGATGCGCGCGGAACTGCGCAAGGCCGGCCATCCCGAAGACCTCGTCCAGGTCCTGCCGCCGCCGGTCGACAAGGCCATGACCCAGGCTTTGATGGATATGACCGACCTAGTCGTCGTCACCGGCAGCCAGAACAATGTTCGCCGCGCCATGAAGTCCGGCACTGTGTCCATCGGCGTCGGTCCGGGCAACGTGCCGGTGATTGTCGATTCGAGCGCCGATCTGACGGATGCGGCGCAGAAGATCTGCGCCTCGAAAATCTTCGACAACGCGACGTCGTGCTCATCGGAGAATGCCGTCATCATCCTGGACGATGTCTACGAGGCGGCCGTGGCCGCGCTGGTAGAAGCCGGCGGCTACCGCTGCACCCTGCACGAGAAAGCGGCGATCGAGGGCGTGCTCTGGCAGGGCGGCGTCCTGAACCGCCGCGTCATCGCCAAGGACGCCGATGTCGCCGCGCAGGTCTTCGGCCTGCCCGAAGCGGCCGGAAGCGCGAAATTCTTCATGGTCGAGGAGGCGGAAGTCGGCGGCAAGCACTCCTTTGCCGACGAGAAGCTCTCGCTGGTCCTGACGGTGTACCGGGCCAGGGATTTCGTCGACGCCAAGCGGATAGCCACGGCGATTCTGCACGTCACCGGCCTCGGCCATTCCGTCGGCATCCACACGAAGGACATGGACCGCGCCCGCGATCTGGCGGCATCGACCGACGTCGTGCGCGTACTGGTCAACCAGGCCCACACCTTCGGCAACGGCGGCAGCTTCGACAACGCCATGCCGTTTACCCTGTCGATGGGCGGCGGCACCTGGGCGGGCAACACGATCTCGGAAAACCTCAACTGGTCCCATTTCATCAACGTCACCCACCTTGTGACGACGATCCCGGAAGACCGTCCGGGCGAGGAAGAGATGTTCGGGAACCACTGGACGAAATATGGGCGCTAAATCGTGCACTTTTGGATTGGAACCGCGGATGCGGCTGAAGCACGCCCTTCGATACGCCGCTTCGCGGCTACTCTGGGTGAGGGAGAATTTCGAACACTTCGCCCTCATCCCGAGTAGGCGCGCCAGCGCCGTATCGAGGGACGCTACGCCGCCACAGTTCCATCTAAGACGGCTACGCTCCAGGCGCGTCGGTAGAAGCACGGCATGAATTTCGAGGAACATGCTGCCAAGGTGCTGTTGAAAGCCCACGGCCTGCCGGTGCCGGAAGGCCGGGTGGTCGAAAGCCCGGAAGCGGTGGCCGACGCGGCGCGCGCGCTCGGCGGGCCGTGCGTCGTCAAGGCCCAGGCGCCGACCGGCAAGCGCGGCAAGGCCGGCGGCATCCGGCTTGCTGGATCGCCGGACGAGGCCCGCGCGGCGGCGGCGGACATTCTCGGCATGACTATTGGCGGCCACCGGATCGAGCGCCTCCTTGTCGAGGAGCAGGTGCTGATCGCCGCCGAACTCTACGCCGCGGTGCTGAACGACCCGGCAAGCCGGGGGCCGGTCGTGCTGTTCTCGGCGATGGGTGGCATGGAGGTCGAGGAAATGGCCGCCGCCGATCCGGAAGCCATGCGCCGGATCGAGGTCGATATCGCCGCGGGGCTGACCGCCCGGCAGACCGCCGCCGCGCTCGCCGGCCTCGACCTGAACGGGCAGACCGGTGCAATCGCGGACTTGCTGGCGGGCCTTTACGCCAGCTACCGGGCGCTCGATGCGGAGCTTCTGGAGATCAATCCGCTGGCGTTGACGGAAGACGGGCGGATCGTCTGCCTGGACTGCAAGTTTACGCTGGACGATGCCTCGGCCGGACGGCAGGCGGTGGCCGCTCAAACCGGATCGCCAGATCCCATGACTGCACTGGAGGCCGAAGCCCACACGGCAGGCCTGAAATATATCGAGCTGGACGGCAGCGTCGGCGTGCTGGCCAACGGCGCCGGGCTCACGATGGCGACCATGGACGCGATCGAACATTTCGGCGGCCGGCCGGCCAATTTCCTCGAGATCGGCGGCGAGGCGTATACGAAGGCCGAAACGGCGCTCACCATCCTGCTCGGGAACCCCAACATCCGCGCCCTGCTGGTCAATTTCTGCGGCGCCTTCGCGCGCACCGACGTGATGGCGGAGGGCGTGGTCCGGGCGTGGCAGAAGCTCGACCCCGGTATCCCGGTCTTCTTCACCATCCACGGGACTGGCGAAGACGAGGCCGTCGCTCTGGTCGAAAGCGAACTGGGTCACCGTCCCTACGACCTGATGGACGACGCGGTCCGGGCGGCGGTCGGCGCGGCTATCGGCGGCGTGGCGCGGGAGGCGGCGTCATGATCCCGCGTAAGGGCCACCGCATCCTCGTCCAGGGCGTGACCGGCAAGCAGGGCACCTTCTGGACCCGGGCGATGATCGACTACGGCGCGGCGGTCGTCGGCGGCGTCAACCCGCGCAAGGCCGGAACCGTCCATCTCGGCCTGCCGGTCCATGCCTCGGCCGCGGAAGCCGCCCGCGAAGCGCCGTTCGACGTGGCGCTGATGTTCATTCCGCCGGCGATGGCGAAGGACGCGGCCATCGACGCCTGCGAGGCCGGCGCCAGGCTGCTGGTCTGCCTGACCGAACACATCCCGGCCCACGACGTAATGGAGATGATGGCCGCGGGCCGGGCGAACGGCACGAGGATCGTCGGGCCGAACACCGCCGGCCTGGTGACGCCCGGCGAGACCTTCGCCGGCATCCTGCCGGCCTTCAACCCGCGGGTGTTCCGGCCCGGCGGCGTCGGCGTGATTTCCCGCTCCGGCAGCCTGGGCACCCTGCTCAGCCTGGTGCTGGCCCAGAACGGCTACGGCCAGTCGGCGGTCTATGGCGTCGGCGGCGATCCGATCATCGGCACGACGACGCGCGAGGC
>WTGH01000042.1 GCA_011523655.1 Rhodospirillaceae bacterium | reverse complement strand
AAACCAGGGAGTCCCTACCCTCTTCTCCCTGACACACAACTCTTGACGTTACCCAAAGCCAGCAGCCAGCGGACGGCCCTGATCGCCTTGATGACCCAAGGGCGAATCACGCCAGCGTCCCAACCGATTTCCAGGGATTCGCGCAGAGTGGCTTCGGCGGGACGCCATGACGGTCGGATAACTGCGATGATGGTGTAGAGCCAGTGACGCATGGTATCGGACTCCTTTGAAGGGGTGCCGTTACGCGACACCCAGCTTGGACTGACATTCCTCAAGGTGTTCGATCTCGGCTTTGGTCGCCTTGATCTCGTCGACCAGCTCCAAGGCATCGTCGACTGTGAGGCCGTCCGCAAGCTCCATGCCGGACGGGAAGTGCCCGTTCAGCCAGTTGGTAAGCAAACCGAACTGAAGCGCCATCTTTCCCGCCTTAAACTCTTGGCAGGCCAAGCGCTTCTTGGCAGCGGCCGTCTCTATGACAACCTGACCTATGATCTTGTGCTACTCGTCTTCGGTCATGCCGGAGAAGATGCTCGTATTGGTTATCTGGGTCGAGACGGCTCAACCCAAGATGAGCGACGTCGTCGCCATCAGGCTGACCAAGCACCGGGGTCCGTCCTACGAGCGGTGCCAGGCCGGCGCCGACAAAGTGAACGCCAAGCAGAAGGTGCGGTACTCCACCCAGTCCGACCCGTTCAAGTTCCAGTACATCTGCTACAAAGCAAGCCTCAAGAGCACCTACGACATCACGATGGATATCTGTGGAAAAACCGGCCTCTGTACCAGAAGACATGCGGTTTCCTGATCTACAAGAAACCCGACCTGGAACGGCTCAAGTCCGGTGAGATGATTCGGTTTCAGTAGGTCAGCGGAGCAGATCCATGAAGACAAACCAATTCAGCCTCGCCGCCGGTCTACTTGCTGGCGCCGCGATGGCTCTTGCCGGCTGCGCTGGCGGCGGAGGCGGCGGCACAAGCCGTACGCCCGGTGGCGTCCCCGCAGAGACGTTGACTGCAAGCTCTTTCGACCCAAGGGGCGTCAGAAGCATCGGCAGTCTCGAGCCGACCAGCTACGACCCAACAAGCAGACCCGTTGTTTTCATCGGCGGAGCGAACCCTCTGCCGATGTTGCGCGATCAGGAACGAAGATCTGGTTGCACCCGGCGATCCTGTTACCCGCACAACCTGCACACCATGCACGACGGCGTTGAAGTCGGCCACGTCCGCTTCCGGGACGGTGTGAGCGCAGCCGAGCTGCTGCGCTACCTGCGGGCCGATGCCAGAGACACGGGCGGTGTCGTCGAACGCTGGTCCTCGCCGCCGACCGTGCGCATGGTCGCCGGTTCGACCGCCCAAGATGGCGCCGACACTTTTCAGGCCGTGCGGCTCATCAACAGCGCCTTGCCGGCGAACTGGCAGTTGCATTTCGACGATACGCCGACCGCGCGGACGGCAACCCTCGACCCCGGCGTGATCAAGGTAGGGTTTGCCCCGCGCGAGCAATGGCCGACGTCATGCGGGGGTCCGCGGACGATCGGGTGCGCCTGGACACAAAGGGTATCGGGTCGGCTGACAGGCGCTGGCGTTGCGGTCGACGACGCTCGCGTAACGGGAGAGCGAAGACGCATCGCCGTCCTGCTCCATGAACTGTTGCACGCTCTCGGCCGCGGCCATGTCGATCCCAACGCGATCCCCAATACCATCATGCATCCGAGCGGCGATCTCGGCGAATCGGAACATCTCATCCTCTCCGGTCTCGACGTGGCAGCCCTGTATGCCGTCCACGATCGATTGCAGCCGGGAGAGTCGGGCGACTTCGACATGAACGACCTCGGCCCCTGGAGCGATGTCTCGACCCATGTGTTCGGTCGCATCGGCTACATACCGGGCCGTTACGAGGCGGTGATGTTCGGCGCGGTCTGGCAGAACGGCAACGTTCGGCCCTGGGCGCTGGCATTCAACCCCTCGGTACTTTCGCAACGCCCCTCCGGCAGAGCGAGCTGGGCAGGGCGCCTGCTCGGCCTGACGCCGCGGGCCGAAACGGTCGCCGGCGCCGCCGACATGACCGTGCAACTCGCCACGTTGCACGGCACGATCGATTTCACCGGGCTGGAGCGCTGGGCCGCCCATGCCGGGCCGGGCACACTCGGCACTGGCACCCAGTGGGGCGACGGCGATCTGAATTACCGGATCGCGGTGCAAGGGGCGGTGTTCCACGATATCGGCGGCGACGCCGGGAAGATCACGGGTATCTTCTACGGCTCAAACCAGCAGAGGATCGGAGGCACCCTTCGACGCACCGATCTTGCCGCTGGATTCGGAGCGCAGAGACAGTAGTAAAGACGAACCCCGCCCGGAAGCCGCCGGGCAGGGTCATCGAAAGTCAGAGTGACTTGCTACCTCTTCAAGGGAGAGTTTGATGAGATTGAAAGTTGTACTAGCGGGCGTCTGTGCCATCCTTCTTGCTAGCTGTGGAGGAGGGGGCGGGAGTGGGTCAGGTCCCGACATCTCCTCCGCCGAAATCAGAAGCTTGACCGGAGCAGGGGTACCGGTTGAGACGCCAGCGGCGCAGCGTGCGCGATCGCCAGGGATTGTGTCCCGTGCCGACTCGCTGATCGTCTCCACGATATACGGCGAGACCAGCCATTCCGCTCTACCCACATTTCGTCTTGGGTCCCAATGCACTGGAACTCAATGCACGATATCGGAACCGAGGATAGGATATTCCGAGACCATAAGGCTGTCCGATTTTGAAGTCTCGACCGGCTCTACCACCGCGGTGGGAACCAAACACGGCGTTACACTGATGTCGTGGACCGAGCAGGACATGGGGGCGAGTTACACGACGTTTGGCGCGTGGATGTCTCATAGCGGGTTTGCGGTTGAGTACGCTCAAGCCACAGAGCAAGAAATCAGAATAGGCTTGCGGAGTGGTGTAGCCGGCGGCAACTTGACCGGTACACAGGTAACCGGCAGCGCGACTTGGCTCGGCGTCATGGTCGGAACACCCGCTACCGGAAGTGGTCGGGGCGATCGGCTGCAAGGGGATGCAGCCTTGAACTACGACATTGGTGCTGGTGGCGGAATCGATGTCGCGTTCAGCAGCATCAAGAATATCGACCGCGGCATAGCGCACTCGACGCCCACAGTGCTGTTCGTCGACATTCCAATCACTTCAAGAGGAACGTTCGAAGCTGGTTTTGTGGGCAACCGTATTCAGGGCGGTTTCTATGGTCCGGGACACGCCGAGGCGGCAGGGGTGTTCGAGCAGTCGAATATCGTCGGCGCGTTCGGGGCGCGGCGGCAGTAGAAAGACGAAGCGCCGGCCGCTGAACCGGCCAGTGCTCTCTTCAGCTCTTACAAGTCCAACTCGCCTTGGTCAGATGAAGGCGCTTTTGGCGGCGGCGGGAGATGCTTGCCGCCCTGCTGCAATACGCGGTTGATGATGAACATGAACTCGCCCCAGGTCGGGGCAGCGGCCATATGCAACATCAGAACCGAGAGATGAAATTTCAGCGCGTCGATCCCAACCGTCGCGGCGAGCATCCGGTGCTTCCGTTCCAACGCGTGTATTCATCGAAGCTCTTACCTGCCGCCCCGCAAAGCGCCCTAGCGTCGATATAGGTATCCCTCGTGCGCTGACGCACGAACTGGCCGGCAATCTGGTGGACGATAATCTCGTTGGCGGGTGAAGGTTTGCTCGCGCGATCAAGTCCTCATAGTGCAGCCGCTTGCCGATTGAGCGGCGGGTGACCACTGCCATAATCGCCGCGGTGTCGGCCTCTCTGATATTGTGTCGCCCGGCGAACTCGGCAACGTATGGGCTTTATTGTTAAACTGTATTATTCATACTGAATTTATGCTTGATATTTTTGTTCAATCCCTATTTTGGGGACATGAACAAGCTGCCTCTCAAGACCCGTTCCCTGATCTTGGAGATGCTCTGCAAAGGCCAGTCCATGCAGGCGACGTCCCGTCTGGCGAAAGTGAGTCTGAACACCGTCAAGAAGCTGCTTGTGAACGCCGGCAAGGTATCCTCCGATCTGCATGACGAGCTGGTGCGCGACGTGACGGCCAGCCGGATTCAATGCGACGAGATATGGAGCTTCACCTACGCAAAGCAGAAGAACGTCAAGACGGCGAAGGCCGCGCCGGCGAAAGCGGGCGACACCTGGACCTGGACGGCGCTGGACAGCGACTCGAAGCTGATCGTGTCGTGGCTGGTCGGCAGCCGCGACGGCGAGTACGCCATCGAGTTCATGGACGATCTGCGGTCCCGGCTAGCCAACCGGGTACAGTTGACGACGGACGGCCACAAAGCATACCTGGAAGCGGTCGAGGGCGCATTTGGTGACGATGTGGACTACGCCATGCTGGTGAAGCTATATGGCGAGTCCCCGGAAGCGGAGAAGCGCTACAGCCCGGCCGCATGCATTGGCGCCCGCAAGCGCCGGATCACCGGCAAGCCGGATCGCGCCGCCGTCAGCACCTCCCATGTCGAGCGGCACAATCTCACCATGCGGATGCACATGCGCCGGTTCACCCGCCTCACCAACGCCTTCTCGAAGAAGTTCGAGAGCCACATGCACATGGTGGCATTGTACACGTTCTGGTACAATTTTATCCGCCTCCACAAGACGCTTCGCGTCACCCCGGCGATGGAAGCCGGATTGACCTTTAGCGTCTGGGACATGGAAGACCTGATACGGACAATGGACGAGCGGGCACCGAAGCCCGGCCCGCGCGGTCCCTACAAAAAGCGGGCCAGAATTTCAAACTGACTCACTGCCCACCCGTCTCTCGTCTGGCAGACGATATCGATGAACTGGTCGCCCATGCCCCGACGGGCTGGCGCGTTCATCGGCTTACGGGAGACCGCCGGAACGTCTGGAGCAATTCCGTATCGGGCAACTGGCGGATTACCTTTGAGGAGAGGAATGGCGCCGTCGAGCGCCTGGACCTGGAGGACTACCACTGATGACGGCTGGCAGCGTCAAGGTGAAAATGACCCCTTCGCATCCGGGTGCGTTCATTCGGGACGAGGTGATCGCGCCCCTCGGTTTGAGCGTCACCGAGGCCGCCCGGATTCTGGGCGTTCGCCGGGCAACGCTCTCGGACCTGCTGAACGGTAATGCTGCCCTGTCGCCGGAAATGGCGCTGCGCGTCGAGAAGGCGTTCGACGTGCGGATGGATTTGCTGTTGCGCATGCAGGCCTGGCACGATTCAACGCGGATGCGGGCGCGGGCCGGCGAAATTGCCGTGGAGCGATACCAACCGGCCTGACCGGTGTTCGCCCCGGCGGCAGCAGTCTGCCAGCTCCAGGTTAAGGCCGGACCTGCCCGTCGCCGCGCACGACGTATTTGAAGCTGGTGAGCTGCTCCAGGCCGACAGGGCCGCGGGCGTGCAGCTTGCCGGTCGAGATGCCGATCTCCGCGCCCATGCCGAACTCGCCGCCGTCGGCGAACTGGGTCGAGGCGTTCCACAGCACGATGGCGCTGTCGACCGCGCCGAGGAATTTCTCTGCGACCGCTTCGTCCTCGGTGATAATCGAATCCGTATGGCTGCTGCCATGGCGTTCGATATGGTCGATCGCGCCGTCGACGCCGTCGACCAGCTTCACCGCCATGATCCAGTCGAGATATTCGGTGTCCCAGTCTTCTTCGGTTGCTGCCGCGATCCGCTTGTCGATCGCCTGGGTCGGGCTGTCGCCGCGGATTTCCACGCCGGCTTCCAGCAGGTCGCCAACGATGGGCGCCAGATGGCTGTTATGCGCCTGGCGGTCGACCAGCAGGGTCTCCGCCGCGCCGCAGATGCCCGGCCGGCGGGTCTTGGCGTTCAGCGTGACCCGCCGCGCCATGTCCAGGTCGGCCGCGGCGTCGACATAGACGTGGCAGTTGCCGTCGAGATGGGCGATCACCGGGACGCGGCTTTCTTCCTGGACCCGGGCGATCAGGCCCTTGCCGCCGCGCGGAACGATGATGTCGATATGCCGGTTCATGCGCAGCATGGCGCCGACCGCCGCCCGGTCGGTGGTCGGGACGATCTGCACCGCGTCTTCCGGCAGGCCGGCGCCGCGCAGGCCGTGGCGCAGGCAGTCGACGATCGGGCGTGAGGTGTGGAAGCTCTCCCGGCCGCCGCGCAGGATGGCCGCGTTGCCGGATTTCAGGCACAGGGCGCCGGCGTCGGCGGTCACGTTGGGCCGCGATTCGTAGATGATGCCGATGACGCCGAGCGGCGTGCGCACCCGGGAAATGTGCAGGCCGTTCGGCCGGTCCCACTCCGCGGCGACGCTGCCGACCGGGTCTGGCAGGGCGGCAACCGCCTCCAGCCCCTGCGCCATCGCCTCGACGCGTTCCGGGTTCAGGGTCAGCCGGTCGATGAAGGCGCTGTTGACCTCCCGGCCTGCCGTATCCTCGAGATCGCGTGCGTTCGCGGCAAGCAGTTCGCCTTCCCGCGCGCGCAGGGCCGCCGCCGCGGCTGCCAGGGCCGCGTTCTTCGCTGCCTCGTCGGCGCCGGTCATGACCGCCGCCGCGGCCCGCGCCCGTTCGCCGAGGGCGAGCATCTGTTGCTCGATAGCGTCCGAAGTCGTCATGGCATAGTTCAACCCGGTATGCGCGCCGCCCGATCTACCACCAGGCGTTGATCGGATGGCCGCGTTCGCCCCAGAAAATGTACCAGCGGCCGGCCGCGCGCAATATGTTCCGCATCTCCTCGACGTCTTCC
>WTGH01000069.1 GCA_011523655.1 Rhodospirillaceae bacterium | reverse complement strand
ACCCACGGAGTACCCCCCTCGCTTCCCATGACACAAACCCTGATACGTCACCCGCCGGCCCCTCGGGTTGCGCCGCCCGTTCGCGCTCATTAATGTCCGGCCCGGTGCCGCGTTCCAGGACGGGCCGCGGCAATCGGGAGGAGAATATCTGTGCCCAGTGCAAACTATCTGTTCACCAGCGAATCCGTATCCGAAGGCCATCCGGACAAGGTCTGCGACCGGATATCGGACGCCGTCGTCGATGCCTTCCTGGGCGCTGACCCGGAAGCCCGGGTCGCCTGCGAGACCCTGACGACGACCAACCGGGTCGTCATTGCCGGCGAATGCCGCGGCCCGGCGCCGCTGGTCGATGCCGAGGGCAACGTCGACAAGGGCCACATCGCGGAGATCGCGCGGGCTGCCGTGCGCGACATCGGCTATGAGCAGGAGGGGTTCCACTGGCAGAAGGCTGACGTCGCCGTGCATCTGCACGGCCAGTCCGGCGACATCGCCCAGGGTGTGGACGCGGCCGGCAACAAGGACGAGGGCGCCGGCGACCAGGGCCTCATGTTCGGCTATGCCTGCACCGAGACCGAGGCGCTGATGCCGGCGCCGATCCAGTTTTCGCACCAGATTCTGATGTCGCTCGCCGAAGCGCGCCATTCCGGCGCCCTGCCCTTGCTCGGCCCGGACGCCAAGAGCCAGGTGACGCTGCGCTACGAGAACGGCAAGCCGGTCGGTGCGGCTTCGGTTGTCGTCTCGGCCCAGCATTCGGAAAAGATCGACGCCGATGCCGTGCGCGAGATCGTGCGGCCTCATGTCGTCAACGTGCTGCCGGACGGCTGGATGTGCGGCGAGGAAGAATTCTACGTCAATCCGACCGGCCGCTTCGTGATCGGCGGCCCCGACGGCGACGCCGGCCTGACCGGGCGCAAGATCATCGTCGATACCTATGGCGGCTCGGCACCCCACGGCGGCGGCGCTTTCTCCGGCAAGGACCCGACCAAGGTGGACCGCTCGGCAGCCTATGCCGCGCGCTATCTCGCCAAGAATGTCGTGGCCGCAGGCCTGGCGGAAAAATGCGTGATCCAGCTGGCCTACGCGATCGCCGTTGCCAGACCCCTTTCGGTCTATGTCGATCTCGCAGGGACCGGGCAGGTCGACGAGGAAAAGCTGTCCGACGTCCTGCAGGAGTTGATGAATCTGTCGCCCCGCGGCATCCGCGAGCATCTTGGCCTCAACAAGCCGATCTACGCGCGCACCGCCGCCTACGGGCATTTCGGCCGCGAGCCCGATGGCGACGGCGGGTTTTCCTGGGAACGGACCGATCTGGTCGATGACCTCAAAGGAGCCTTCTAGGCCGGGTCCGGAAGCGGGCGAAGGGCCGGCGGCGCCGATAGAATCGCATCCGGGCCGCAGCGCTGAGCAGCGGTTCCACGGCCGCCGCCGGGGCCGGCCCCTGCGCAAGGGCCGTGCTGCGCTGGTCGAAACCCTGCTGCCGCAACTGCGGGTCCGGCTGCCGGCGGACGGTACGATCGACTTGCCGGCGCTTTTCGGGACGCCCCGGAAGGCCTTCTGGCTGGAAATCGGTTTCGGCGCCGGCGAACACCTGGCCTGGCAGGCCGAGACCCATCCCGATATCGGCTTCCTCGGCTGCGAGGCTTTCGTCAACGGCGTGGCGTCCCTGCTGCGCCATGTCGAGGAACGGTCGCTCGCCAATATCCGGATATTCGACGACGACGCGAGGCTGCTCCTGACGGCGCTGGCCCCGGCGACGATCGAGCGGCTGTTCCTGCTCCACCCGGACCCGTGGCCGAAACGCCGGCATCGCGGCCGCCGCTTCGTCCAGAGCACGACTGTCCGGCGCTTTGCCGAACTGATGCCGCCGGGCGGCACGCTGCGCATCGCGACCGATCACCCGGTCTTTCTGGGCTGGACGCTCCGGATCATGGGGGAGCAGCCCTGGTTCGACTGGACCGCGCGGCGGGCCGCGGACTGGCTGGAACGGCCGGCGGACTGGCCGCAGACGCGCTATGAAGCCAAGGCGCTGAAGGAAGGCCGTCGCTGCACCTATCTGGGCTACCGCCGCAACGGGACACCGGCCTGACAGGACGCGACGCAGGCCGTGACATCGGGGAGAATTCCGGGCTATATCCCCGGTTCGACCCCGCACCCGGCAGGCTGCCGCCCGGACATGGTCCGGAATCGGTCGGGCCGGGCAGGAGACGGACCCCGATGGAACAGGTCTGCCCGGTAACCGGCGCCAGGCTCGACCCGGCGACCGACTACAGCGACCGCACCCTGATTATCTCCGGCGCCAGCCGGGGCATCGGCCACGCCACGGTCAAGCGGTTCCACGATGCCGGCTGGCGGGTCATCACCATTTCCCGCCAGTCCTTCGACAAGGCCTGCCCGTGGGAGCACGGCGAGGACAATCATGTCCGGATCGACCTGTCGGACCTTGTGGCGCTGGCAGAGGGCCTCGCCGTCCTGAAACACAAGCTGGCCGGCCGGCCGCTGACCGCGCTGGTCAACAATGCCGGCATCTCGCCGAAGGGCCGGGACGGCGAGCGCATGGGCACAGTCAACACGAGCCTGACCCAGTGGCAGGAGGTGATGACGGTGAATTTTTTTGCGCCGCTCTTGCTGGCGCGCGGCCTGATGCGGGAACTGCGCGACGGCAGGGGATCGATCGTCAACGTCACCTCGATCGCCGGCAGCCGCGTGCATCCCTTCGCCGGCGCCGCCTATGCGACCTCCAAGGCGGCGCTGGCCGCACTGACCCGCGAAATGGCCAACGATTTCGGCCCCTTCGGCATCCGGGTGAACGCCATTGCGCCGGGCGAAATCGACACCGCGATCCTGTCGCCGGGCACCGAGGACCTGGTGGAACGGGAAATTCCGATGCGGCGGCTCGGCCTGCCGGACGAGGTCGCGTCGGTGATCTATGCGCTGGCCACGGATGTCGGGGCCTATGTCAGCGGTGCGGAGATCCACATAAACGGCGGCCAGCACGTCTGAATTCGATACGGCTGGCCTTACGGCCGGCAGGGCGCGTCGCTGCCGTGCCGGCCCCGGCGTCGACTGGTCGAACCGCCGAAGTTCAGTTGCAGACCCGGCCGCCCTGCCCGTCGGTGCTCGCGCCGGTCTTGCAGCCGGGAGCCCCTTTCGACCCGACGGTCTGCACCTTGCCCTGCTGCAGGCGCTCATTGGCCAGGCCAAGGGCGGCGTAGCGGGCGTCGACCTCCTTGCGATAGGCGAGAAACCGCTTGAGTTCCCGGCCCTTGAGGTTCTTGCGCGCCGGCAGGGCGATCTTCATCGGGTTGACCTGCCGGCCGTTGCGGATCACCTCGTAGTGCAGGTGCGGGCCGGTCGAGCGTCCGCTATTTCCGACATAACCGATCGTATCGCCCTGCTTGACCCGCGAGCCGACCCTGAGGCCGCGCTGAAACCGGCTCATATGGGCGTAGGCGGTTTGGTAGACGCTGCCGTGCCGGATGCGGATGTAGCGTCCAAATGTGCCGAACCAGCCGATCTTGACGATAGTGCCGTTGCCGGCGGCATAGATCGGGGTACCAGGGCGGGCGCCGAAGTCCACACCGGCGTGCAGCTTCGTAAATCCGAGAAGCGGATGCTTGCGATAACCGAACCGCGACGTCAGCCGGGCGCCATCGATCGGCGTCTTCATGAGCGTCCGGCGGTTGCCTTGCCCGCGTTCGTTCAGATATTGCACCGCGCCTTTCGGCGGCTCGTAGACGTACAGCTTCCGGGCATTCCCGCCGACGGTCAGCGACGTATAGACGATGTCGCTGTGCCGGACGATGCGGCCGGATTCGTCCTTCTGCGAGCGGTACATAATCTGGAATTTCTCGCCGCCATGCAGGTCGCGCTGGAAATCCACGGCAAAACTGAACAGGCGGACCATCTGGAGCATGATGCCCGGCGGGACGCCGGCCTTGACGCCGGCGCCGAACAGGCTGGTCTCGATCTGCCCGTCCGCCCGGGAATAGACGTGCGTGACAATCTTCTCGACCTTCCTTGCGGTAAAGCCGCCGGTCGCCTGCCGGGAGACATGGACCATCCGGTCGCTCGACGAATCGAACCGGTAGCCCAGGAAACGGGGATTCCCGACGCCGGGCGCCTCGAAAATCACCTTGAGTTCGAGACCGATCGGCAGCCTGCGCGGATTGTAGGTCTTTCGCAGGGCCCGGACCGCCCGCGCCGCCTCCTCGGCTCCGACCCCGGCGCGCAGCAGCATTTTGCCGAAATTGTCGCCGCGGGCGGAGACGACCATCCGGTCGACGGTATTCGGCGTTATCCGGTATTCGAGATCGCCGACAGCGCTCGCCGCCGCCAGCTCGATTTTTTTCGCGGGCCGGTAAATCAGGGGCTTCCGGAGTCCGCCGGCGCCGGCGGTGCTGCCGGGAGTCTTCGCATCCGCTTTCTTGCCGGCTTTCGGCGCCGCAATGTCCGTCTTTCCGGCATCCACAATCCGCGTCGACGGCGGCCCCGGGGTCGCGACATACCACGCGACCGCGCCGAGGGCGGCAGCGATCCCTAGGCCGCTTAGAATATTCGCCCGCCGGTCGGCCTCGACGCTTTCCGGCCGCGCCGCCAGCCGTTTCCATCCGCGCAGCGCGCCGTCGTCGCCTGCCGCTACGGCCTTCCCGGTCTTGCGCGCCTTCCGGGTCCGGCGGGTCGCGGTGCCCGACGGTTCTTCGGGCGCTGTCCGGTCCGGTTCGGGCGCCCGGAACGACTCCGCGCCCGCAGCGGCTGTTGTCGCGCCCGGCGCGCCCGAGTCCGCAATTCCGGACTCCGCGGGGCCGGTCTCCCAGGCGGTGGTTTCTTCCTCGTAGTGGGCCCGAACAGACGGGATATCTTCCTCACCGGCGATCGGGATGCTCAGATCAGGGCCGACGTTGCTGTAGTCGACCGGACCGTTGCCCGAGGGAGCCGGTTCCCTGGCGGGCCCGGCGTTGCGATTGTCCATGTCGCGGCGGGCGGGAAAACCGTTCCCGTCGGTTCCGCCGCCGCCGGCATCCAGGGCGTCGCTCCCGTAGCGGGCGGCGTCGGGGCCGGCCCTCGCGGCTTCGCCGGATTTCGGTGCCTGTCCCGCTCCGGGGCCCGGAACTCCGGATCGGCCGCCGCGGGCGGTCATGGTGCCGTTTCCTGCCCGGTTTCCTGTCCGGTCGGCCGGCTCCGGCATCCAGGGTATCTGGACCGCCCCGTCGTCGTCGCCCGAAACTGCGGCCTGGATCACGAATTCGGCGAGGTCGAGCTGCTTGCCCGACGGTTCGTCCAGTTCGGCGACGACGGGCGGCGATGCGTCCTCCGGCGGGGGAAAATCCCGGCCGGTTCCGGCGTCACCGCGGTCAGAACCGGGGCCGGAACCGGGACCGCCGCCGCCCAAAACCGCACCGTCCAGCGCAGCCGCGACGACGGACGCCGCAGGGTCGCCCTGCGGTGCTTTCGGTGACGCGCCGCGGGACTCTTCGGTTTCTGGAATTTGTGAGTTGGCGGCCGGCGCGCCACGGTCGTCATCCGGAGAATCCGATGCCGCGGGGGCGACCGGCTTGCGCTCCTCGGGCGTCATTCTGGCCGCGGCCAGGACGGCGCCCATATTGGCCACATCGCGAATTCGTGCACGACGCCGGCCCGTCCGGCCGATCGGACCGGCGGTCGTACCCGGCCCGGTATCCCTCAGTTCTGCGCTGCGGTCCGGCGTTCCGGTGTGCTCGGGTTCAGGCCCGGTTTCCGGTAGGCCGGCGTCTCCCCGCTCAATCGAGGAAAAATTGCCAGAACTATAAGAAATGCGACGATCGACCATACGCCCTCCAAAGGCGTTCCGCGTCTGCATCTCCCCCAATATGTCAAAGCCAGACTGCCCGGTTTCCGAAGCAGTTGCCGGCAGGAGCGACCCCGCTATGTCGCCGACCGGATCGTCGACGTTCGATCGACCGGCCCCCGGCTGGCTACGACAACCGCAACCGCCAAAAGCAATGCCGACGCTCCGCAAACCGCGCCGGCCCGCTGTTTGTTTCGAATTTACTGGTTTACCCGTGCCGGATTGTCAAGCGGGGAAGCGCGGCGCGACGGCGGCCGGACGGTGTATCTCCCGCCGCGCCGCCATGGCCGCCGTCCCGGCAACGAAACCCGTTCAGCGGCCTCAACCCTCGGCCCGGCCGGACGAATCGGCCCGGTTCCCGCGGGGCAAACGCGTCCGGGCCGCGCCGAAAGCGCCGCCGGGCGCCGAGGATGAATTATCGGGGCGGCGATCCCGCGGCAGCAGGTGCGGCATCCGCGCCACAGCGAGAAGAAACCGCAAAAAACTTGGCGAAAGCGTTTGACACCGCGCCGCGGCGCCACATATAACCCGCGTTCTCGGCTGGGCCGAAGGCCCGGCCGTGCGCTCGCGCTTACGCAAGTCGATCTTGTGAGCGGTGGATTTGGAAGATCCGCCGGAGAGGCGGCGCGCTCTTTGACATTGTGGATATTGGAAAGGGATGCGCAGGCGGCGGTTCATCGGCCCTGGCGCGTGTCCGGGCTTGTCCGGCGCTTCGGCGCGGGGCGCGCTCGCGACCGCATGGGGAGAACCGCTCGATTGTGCATCCAGGAACGATCGACATTTTCCGGCAGTCCGCTGCCGGGAGATGCTCGCTCTATGTGACGCTTCAATTGAGCAGGTTCTTGTCAGTTTATGGACCGGGGTTTCCTTTCCCCGGTTCTTCAAACTCAACCTAAGAGTTTGATCCTGGCTCAGAACGAACGCTGGCGGCAGGCCTAACACATGCAAGTCGAACGAGAAGCCGCCCTTCGGGGCGGTGGAAAGTGGCGCACGGGTGAGTAACGCGTGGGAACCTACCCTGAGGTACGGAATAACGGCTGGAAACGGCTGCTAATACCGTATGTGCCCTACGGGGGAAAGATTTATCGCCTTGGGACGGGCCCGCGTCGGATTAGCTTGTTGGTAGGGTAACGGCCTACCAAGGCTCCGATCCGTAGCTGGTCTGAGAGGATGATCAGCCACACTGGAACTGAGACACGGTCCAGACT
>WTGH01000008.1 GCA_011523655.1 Rhodospirillaceae bacterium | reverse complement strand
GCCCCCAGCGCCAGCCCCGCCGCCGCCGCGCCCGCCAGCAGCGGTACGGCACCGATGCGGAAGCCGAAGGCGGCGATCAGCGCCGCGGCCGAAAGGGCAAGCGCCCAGGGGTTCAGCGATTCCGGCTGCGGGACGGTGACCGACAGGCCCCGCGCCTCGAAACGGCCGACATCGCCGAAGATCGTGTGGAGTGCAAACCAGAGGGCGAGGTTCAGGATGACGCCGACCACGGCGGCGGTGATCGCGGCGAGCGCGGCGGCCAGCGCCCGGTTCTCGCGTAGCCGCTCGACGAAGGGCGCGCCGAGGAAAATCCACAGGAAACAAGGCGCGAAGGTCACCCAGGTCGTCAGCGCGCCGCCCAATACGCCGGCGGGCAGGGCAGCCAGCAGGCCGGGCTCGCGGAAGGCGGCCATGAACCCGACGAACTGGGTCACCATGATGAGCGGCCCCGGCGTCGTCTCCGCCATGCCCAGCCCGTCCAGCATCTCGCCGGGATGCAGCCAACCGTAGGTCTCGACGCCGGCCTGGGCGACCCAGGCGAGCACGGCATAGGCGCCGCCGAAGGTGACGACGGCCATCTTGCTGAAGAAAAGCGCGATTTCGGCGAAGACATGCCCGGTGCCGAGCGCTGCCCACAGGACGGCCACCGGGCCGAGCCACAGGACCAGCAGCAGGGCGGCGGTCAGGAACAGCCGCCGCCGGTTCGGCCGGCCGCCGGCCGGCGGCGCGTCGCCCAGGATCGTCGCGGAGTCGGCCTCCGCTTCGGCCGCATCGCCGTGCCTGCCGCCGGCGAACATCTCCGAACCGGACTGCGCGCCGATGAAGCCGAGGACCGCAGCGGCCAGCACGATCAGCGGGAAGGGTGCGGCGAAGAAGAAGATCGCGATGAAGGAGATTGCGGCGATCGCCTGCATTGCCCGGTTGCGCAGGGCCCGGCTGCCGATGCGCACGACGGCCTGGACGACGATGGCGAGCACGGCGGCCTTGAGCCCGAAGAACAGCGCAGCCACCGCCCCGGCATTGCCGTAGAGCGCGTAGACGACGCTGAGCGCCATGATGGCGAGGGCGCCGGGCAGGACGAACAGCAGCCCGGCGACGAAGCCGCCGCGGATGCCGTGCATGAGCCAGCCAGTGTAGGTCGCAAGCTGCTGGGCCTCCGGGCCGGGCAGCAGCATGCAGAAGTTGAGCGCGTGCAGGAAGCGCGCTTCGCCGAGCCAGCGCTTCTCCTGGACCAGGATGCGGTGCATGACGGCGATCTGCCCGGCCGGCCCGCCGAAGCTGAGCAGCGCGACCTTCGCCCAGACGGCAAGCGCCTCGCGAAGCGACGGCCAGGGCCGCCCGTCGGCGCCCCTTTTCGCTTCGGGCCGCTCATCGGGGCGCTCTCCGGGATGATTTCCCGTTCGACCGGGCGGTTCGGCTGGCGGTGCGGTCATACGGGTTTTTCAGGAGCGGGTTCGACTCCGACAGGAGGGCGAATGGCCGCCGTCAATCCGGTCGGGCGATCCCGGACAATCTGGGAAGGGCGGCGCGGCCGGTCGCGCTGCGCCTCGGCGGTCGCCCGATAGGAAGGCCGCGCCGTGACGCGCGCCCACCACCGGTCGGCCGCGGGGCGCCCGGCGAGCCAGAGGCCGCCAAGCTGGTGCAGGCGCTCGGCGAAGGGCGTTATGGCCGCATCGGCCAGCGACCAACGGGGGCCGGCGAGTCATTCGCTCCGCTGGACGGCGGTATCGATCAATTCGACCATGCCGGCCCGACGGTATCGGCGTCAATCGCCGGCGAAGGCGATCAGGCGCCCGCAGACGAGTGCGCCCAGCCAGCATACCGTCGAGAGGATGGCGTGACCGGCCAGGCGCGCGCGAGGGGCGTCCTTGAGCAGAAACCCGTGGGTCCGGCACAAGGCGAGCGTGGAGAGAACCCCGACAGCGATGAAAATCAGCTTGAGCTGCAGGAATTCGATGCCGCTGTATTCCCGCGCCCGGACCGCGAACAGCAGCGGTCCCGTGATGAGGGCGAGGATCAGCCCGCTCGCTGCAACCGGTGCGAGCACCCGCACCACCGCTTCGCGGGAGATGCTGCGCCACACGCCGAGAAGCCGCAGGTTGAGCGGGACGACCGACCCGATCAGCAGGGCGATTGCGAGGATATGCGCGCCGTTGACGGCGGCATAGCCCCAGCGGGAAGCCCGCAGGGTCTGCGCCAGGGCCGACCCTTCGATCGCTGCGAACAGGGATTCCAAGGTTTCAGTTGCGCCCAGGGTAAAGGACGTATTCCCGTTTGCCCAGGAACAGCCGTTCCACCTTGACCCGTTTTTCCGACAGATCGGCGGACGGCTCGCCGATCGCCCGGATCTCGACCCCTTCGGCAAGGTCGCCGTCCCTGAGTCCGGCGCGCCGGTTGCGCCAGGGCTGGCCGACCTCGACCGTCCACTCCTCGCCCTCCACGTCGACCTTGAGGACCCCGTGGGGATTGCCCAGGCGGACGGTCTTGATAATGCCGGTCAGATCGATATTGCCGCCGGTCGTCCACGACCAGCCGTGATGGGCCAGAGCCCCGGCGACCGGAGCCGTGAGTCCCAGGGCCAGGACCGCGATGAACAGGAGCCTCGTCATCATGCGCCTCCGAGTCTCGAGCGTTTCCGGGAAAGTTGCGCCGCACGGCCGGACATTCAAGCCGGCACGTCCCGGATTGCCTTCAGGTCCGTGGCGATCATTACAGAAGGGAACCGCCGATCTGCACCAGCCATGACGGCGGATCGGGCAGGCCGTCAGCCCGTCATCCGGCGAACCACGCCGAAGGCGAACAGGACGCCGAAGGCAGTGAAGATCGCCCCGGCAAAGCCGAACATGTCGTCGGTCGCGCGCGCAAGCATGAACAGCCCGGCGAGCGCGACCAGTATCCCGACGAACATCATGACGACATTGGACATGGGCGGCGTTCCTGTCAGGAGGCCTGCGGGGGCACCAGATCCCGGTAGGCGTGCCAGGTTGCATGGGCGACGAGCGGCAACGTCACGGCGAGGCCGATAAATCCGACAAGGAAGCCCGCTCCGGTGAACAGGACGATCAGGATCGCCCACAGCAGCATGGCGGACCGGTTGCGTTCCACCGTACGCACGCTCGTCAGGACGGCTTCGAATACCGTCACGTCGCGGTCGATCAGCATGGGCGCGGACACGGCGGAAACGGCAAAAACGATCGTCGCCAGGGCCGCGCCGACAAGGCAGCCGACGACCAGGAAGCCGAGATTCCGGCCGGTCAGGATAACCGTTTCGATGAAGCCGAGGAGGTCCGGCGGCTCCGAGCCGAACGCCAGCGGCGGTTCGCTGCCGAAGAACACCGCAAACAGCAGCGTCGCCACGCGGATCCAGAACAGGAAGAAGAGCCCCAGCACGAAGCCGAGCAGGGCCACCTGGCCGGCATTGCGGCGCCACGCGCCCAGCGCGGTTCCGATATCGACGCGCCGGCCCTGCTCCAACTCCCGGCTGACGTGATAGAGGCCGACGGCGAGCAGCGGGGCGACCAGCATAAAACCTGCTACCAGCGGCAGCACCAGATTGTACATCCGGTAGCGATGCAGGATCAGCAGAATGACGAGGCCGGCGGCGGCGAAAAGGGCGCCCCAGACCAGACTCGTGCCGCGCGACCGGCGGAGATCCTCCCACCCGGCGGCAAGCCAGGTCCACGGCGCGCCCAAAGGGACGGTTCGGGTCTGCGCCGTCCGTTTGTCCGCCGATGCCTCTGCCACCGCCACGTTTCAGCCCCGCCGCACAGGTAACCGGTCAACCGGAAAAATCTACGTCCGCAAAGGGCGGATCAAATTGATATAAGTCAATGCCTATGCGAACATCAACCGAGTCCAATGCATCCGTTGCCGGCGTGTGCCTCGATGCCGTCCGGTGACGCCCGAAGCCATCAGATCGGGGGCGACCGACCGGTATGGTAGCCGCAACTGCCGAAGCAGGACCGGACGGCGTTGACGCCCTCGCCGGCGAAACGGCGCGCACCGCGCAATACCCCGCCTACAATATGACCGTGGTCCGCCAGTTCACGCTGGCGACGGCCTTCTGGGGCATTGCGGCGTTCCTCGTCGGCGTCATCATCGCCCTCCAGCTTGCCTTCCCCGTTCTCAATCTCGACCTGCCTTGGACGAGCTTCGGCCGGCTGCGCCCGCTCCACACCTCGGCGGCGATCTTCGCCTTCGGCGGCAACGCGCTGTTCGCGACCTCGCTCTACGTCGTCCAGCGCACCTGCCGGGCGCCGCTCTGGGGCGGCCCGGCCCTCGCGTCCTTCCTGTTCTGGGGCTACCAGATCTTCATCGTGTTGGCCGGCACCGGCTATGTCATGGGCGTGACCCAGAGCAAGGAGTATGCCGAGCCGGAATGGTATGTCGATATCTGGCTGACCATCGTCTGGGTGATCTATCTGCTGGTCTACGGCGGCACGATCATGCGCCGGAAAGAGCCGCACATCTACGTCGCCAACTGGTTCTTCCTCGCCTTCATTATCACCGTGGCGATGCTGCACATCGTCAATAACCTGGCGGTGCCCGTGTCCTGGGTCGGCGCGAAGAGCTACATCCTGTGGTCCGGGGTTCAGGACGCGCTGACCCAGTGGTGGTACGGCCATAACGCGGTCGGCTTCTTCCTGACCGCCGGCTTCCTGGGGATCATGTACTACTTCGTCCCGAAGCGGGCGGAGCGGCCGGTCTACTCCTACCGGCTTTCCGTCATCCACTTCTGGTCGCTGATCTTCCTCTATATTTGGGCCGGCCCGCACCATCTGCACTACACCGCCCTGCCCGACTGGGCGCAGAGCCTCGGCATGATGTTCTCGGTCATGCTGTGGATGCCGAGCTGGGGCGGCATGATCAACGGCCTGATGACGCTCTCCGGCGCCTGGGACAAGCTGCGGACCGATCCGGTGCTGCGCTTCCTGGTCGCCTCGGTCGGCTTTTACGGCATGAGCACTTTCGAAGGGCCGGTCATGTCGATCAAGCCGGTCAACGCGCTCAGCCACTATACCGACTGGACGGTCGGCCACGTCCATTCCGGCGCCCTCGGCTGGGTCGCTTTCATCAGCTTCGGCGCGCTCTATTTCCTGGTGCCGAAACTGTGGGGCCGGCGCGAGCTCTTCAGCCTGAAGCTGGTCAGCTACCACTTCTGGATCGCGACGTTGGGCATCGTGCTCTACATCACCTCGATGTGGATCTCCGGGATCATGCAGGGGCTGATGTGGCGCGCCTACAACGACCTTGGCTTCCTGCAATACCGCTTCGTCGAGACCGTGGAGGCGATGCACCCCTATTATGTGATCCGGGCGTTCGGCGGCATCCTGTTCCTGATCGGCGCGCTGCTGATGATCTACAACCTCTACCGCACGATTCGCGGCAACTATGCCGACGACCAAGTATCCGCGTACGAGGCCTCTCAGCCGTCCGGCGCCGGTGCGGCGGCGACCGCGTAGGGGGCGCAGGAGATGGCGAAATTCTCTCACGCGATCCTGGAAAAGAACGTCATCCTGCTGGCGATCGCGACGCTGATCACCGTGTCGATCGGCGGGCTGGTGGAAATCGTCCCCCTCTACACGATCAAGTCGACGATCGAGCCGGTGCAGGGCGTCCGTCCCTATTCGCCGCTCGAACTCGTCGGGCGGAACATCTACATCCGCGAGGGCTGCTATAACTGCCACAGCCAGATGGTCCGGCCGTTCCGCGACGAAGTTGAGCGCTACGGCCCCTATAGCCTGGCCGCGGAGAGCATGTACGACCATCCCTTCCAGTGGGGCTCGAAGCGGACGGGGCCGGATCTTGCCCGGGTCGGCGGCAAATACTCCAACGCCTGGCACGTCCAGCATCTGGTCGACCCGCGCAGCGTCGAGCCCGGCAGCGTCATGCCGCCCTACAGTTTCCTGCTGCAGCGCCGACTGGGCCGCAAGGATATCGCCCGGCACCTGCAGGCAAACAAGGCAGTCGGCGTGCCCTATACGCCGGCGATGATCGCTGCGGCCGCAGGCGACATGATCGCCCAGGCCGATCCCGAGGGCGATCACGACCACGACGGGCTGCTGGAGCGATATCCGAAGGCGATGGTCGCCGATTTCGACGGCAAGCCCGAAGAACTGACCGAAATGGACGCGCTGGTCGCCTATCTCCAGATTTTGGGCCGGATGGTGGATTTCAAGAAATACACCGTCAAGGACCTGCAACAGTAGGAGGCGCGCGGTGGAGGATTTCTACGCCTTTGTCCGCTCCGCCTGGGTCGTCTGGATGATGGCGCTGTTCCTCGGCATCGTCGCCTGGGTCCTGTGGCCGTCCAACCGCGAGCGGTTCCGCCGCGCCGCCCGGATCCCGCTGGGAGAAGACGACCGGACGGCCGAAACCGCCCCGCCGCCGCCTGAGACCGGATCGTCGGAGAAATCGGGGGCCTAGGCGATGCCGAGCAAGAGCGAGAAAGACCTCTATACCGGCCAGGCCACAACCGGCCATGAATGGGACGGCATCCAGGAGCTGAACACCCCGCTGCCGCGCTGGTGGCTCTGGTTGCTCTACGCCACCATCGCCTGGGCGATCGTCTATTTCATTCTCTATCCGGCGATTCCCGGCCTTTCCGGCTACACAAAGGGCGTGCTCGGTTACTCCTCGCGCGTTGAGGTCGAGCAGAAGATCGCCGCGGCGCGAGCCGCCCAGGGCAAATTCCGGCAGGGCATACGCGACTCCTCGCTTGCCGATATCCGCACGAACGATCAATTGCTGCGCTTTGCGCTGGCCGGCGGCAAGGCGGCCTTCGCCGACAATTGTGCGCCCTGTCACGGCGTCGGCGGGACGGGCAATCCCGGCGGCTATCCCTCGCTCGCCGACGACGACTGGCTGTGGGGCGGCAAGCTCGAGGAAATTCACGAGACGATTCGCTATGGCGTGCGCAACGAGGAAGACGACACCCGCATCTCGGAAATGCCGGTTTTCGGCGGCGAAGAGGATGCAACGCTCTCGCCAGAACAGATCGCGGATGTCGCCGAGTTCGTCCTGTCCCTGAGCAAGCGCTCGACCGACAGCGCGGCGTCGGCACGGGGTGCGCCGCTTTACAAGGAACACTGCGCCACCTGCCACGGCGCGACAGGGCAGGGCGACCGGGAGCAGGGCGCGCCCCGTCTGAGCGACGCGATCTGGTTGCGGGACGGCTCGAAACCAGGAATCGTTGCGCAGATCGCTAAGCCGAACATGGGCGCGATGCCTGCGTGGCACGCCAGGCTGGACGCCGAGACCATCAAGATGCTGGCTGTCTACGTCCACGCCCTGGGCGGCGGCGAGTAGACGCGCCCGCCGGCACCGGCCATCGGGAACAGAACCCGGTGCAAAGGCGGCTGAGGGAGAGCCATCGTGTCCCCGGACGGTAGCGCTACGCTTCACGACTACGGCGACGCTGCCGACATCCGCTCGGTCCGCGAGCAGAAGGCGGCTGCGCGCGCCGGGGCCGGGGCGCCGCCGCGCCCCCTCAACCTCTACGCCCGCCGGGCGCAGGTCTATCCCCGCAAGGTCAGCGGCCGGTTCCGCAGCCTCAAATGGGCGGCGCTGCTCGGCCTGCTCGGCCTGTACTACGTATTGCCCTGGGTGCGTTGGGACCGCGGCCCCGGCGCGCCGGACCAGGCCGTGCTGGTCGATCTCAACCACGAGCGCGGCTATTTTTTCTTCATCGAGATCTGGCCCCAGGAGGTCTACTACCTCACCGGCCTCCTGGTGCTCGCCGCGGTTGGCCTTTTCCTCGCGACCAGCCTCGCCGGCCGTGTGTGGTGTGGCTATGCCTGCCCGCAGACCGTGTGGACTGACCTGTTCATGTGGGTCGAGCGACGGGTCGAGGGTGACCGCGGCGCCCGCATCCGGTTCGACAAACAGCCCTGGTCGGCCGGAAAGATTGGCCGCAAAATGGCCAAGCACGGCGCTTGGCTCGTCATCGCCTTCCTGACCGGTGGCGCCTGGATCATGTATTTCGTCGATGCGCCGACGGTGGTCCGCGATTTCTTCGCCGGGGCAGCGTCGGAATCGGTCTACTTCTTCGTCGGCCTGTTCACGGCCACGACCTATCTGCTGGCCGGCATGGCGCGCGAACAGGTCTGCACCTTCATGTGCCCGTGGCCGCGCTTCCAGGCGGCGATGCTCGATGAGGATTCCCTCGTCGTCACCTACAACCGCCATCGCGGCGAGCCGCGCGGCCCGCACCGAAAAGGCCAGGCATGGGGTGAAACCGGCCACTGCATCGACTGCAAGCAGTGCGTCGCGGTGTGCCCGACCGGCATCGACATCCGCGACGGCATCCAGCTCGAATGCATCGGCTGCGGCCTGTGCGTCGATTCCTGCAACGAGATCATGGCAAAAGTCGGCCTGCCGCCTAACCTGATCGCCTTCGATACCGAGCGGCGCATGGCGCAGCGCGTGGCGAAAGAGCCGCTGACTTACCGGCTGATCCGGCCGCGTACCGTGCTGTATTTCCTCATGCTGCTCGGCGTCGCCGGCCTGATGGTCGTCTCCCTCGCAACCCGCGACGACCAGGGCGTCAGCGTGCTGCACGACCGGACCCTGTTCGTGCAACTGTCGAGCGGGGCGATCCAGAACAGCTACGATCTCAAGGTGCTGAACAAGGCGCGGGCGACACGACACTTCGACATCGCCGTGGAGGGCCTACCGGGCGCCGGGATCGTCCTCGTCGGCCGGTCGACCCGGCCGGCGATCCGCGTGACCGTCACCGCGCCGCCGGACGGACTGGGCGAATACCGGCTCCATCTCCGCGCGCCGGCACAGAGCGTGACCTCGCCGGAAACGAAGATCCGTTTCGTCGTCACCAGCGAGGACGGTGGCACGACCGTGCGCGAATCCACCTTCCGGGGCCCAAAGGCGGCGAACCGATGACGAACCGGCCGAAGCTGGGCGACGCGCGCGCAAGGCGCAGCCTCTGGATTCCCTGGACATTCGTCTGGGGCTTCGTCGTTGTCCTGGCGGCGAACGCCATCATGGTCTTCTTCGCCTTCGACAGCTTCACCGGCGTTTCGACCGACGACGCCTACCGGCGTGGTCTCGGCTTCAACGAGCAGCTGGCGGCGAAGCGGAAGGCGGCCGCGCTGGGCTGGCATGTCGCCGCCCGGCTGGACGGGGCCGCGGCCGAGAGGCGCCTGGTCCTGGCGCTGCACGACAAGGCCGGCCGGCCGCTCTCGTCGGCGGACGTGCGCGCGGAATTCCGCCGGCCCATCGAACGCGGGCTCGATTTCACGGTCGCCTTCAGGCCGCACGGCGAAGGCCGCTACGTCGCGCCGGTCCGCGCGCCGCGTGCCGGCCAATGGCAGGTCCTGTTCCATATTGCGCTGGGCGGCGACCGGATCACGGCCGCGCGCCGCTTTGTCCTGGACTGATGGCAGCCTCGTCCGATACGGCCGCAGCCGCCGTGCCGCGGGCGCCCGCAGGGCGTGAAAATCCCGCGCTGTTACCGGCGATTCGCGAGGTCAGCCTGCATGTGGACGGCATGCATTGCGGCGCCTGCATCGCGAAGGTCGAAGGGGCCCTCGCTGCGTTGCCCGGAGTCGATCAAGCCCGGGCAAACCTGACCCAGGGGCGGGTGCGCATCCGCTGGTGCGATGCCGGGTCCGGAGAGCCGGTTTCGGACTGGACGGCCGGTCAGGGTTCCGGCGACGGCTTCGTCGCCGCCCTGCGCGCCGCCGGCTATGACGCCTCGATCCTCGTGCCGGAAAGCCTGCCGGTCCGGATCGCCGCGGAAGAACGGGAGTTGGTCCGCTGCATGGCAGTCGCCGGTTTCGCCGCGGCCAATGTCATGCTGCTGTCGCTGTCGATCTGGACGGGCCACGCCGAAGGCATGGCGGCCGAGACCCGCAGTCTGTTCCACTGGTTCTCGGCGCTGATCGCCCTGCCGGCGCTGGCTTGGGCCGGGCGGCCCTTCTTCCGCTCGGCGCTGAAGGCCCTGCGCGCTGGCCGGACCAACATGGACGTGCCGATTGCGCTCGCGGTGACGCTGGCGGCCGGAGTCAGCCTGTGGGAAACGATCCGCGGCGGGCCGCACGCCTATTTCGATTCCGCCATCGCCCTGTTGTTCTTCCTGCTGATCGGGCGCTTTCTCGACCGGCGCGCCCGGCGTCAGGCACAGTCCGCCGCGGCCCGGCTGATCTCGCTGCAGGATGGCCGCATAACGGTGATCGGCGCGGACGGGCTGCCCAGCCAAATACCCGCTGCGGAACTTGCGGCGGGCATGAAGCTGGCGGTGGCGGCGGGCGAGCGGCTGGCCGCCGACGGCATCATCCGCCGCGGCCGGTCGGAGATCGACGCCAGCCTGATGACCGGCGAATCTGCAGCTCTTCCCGTCGAGCCCGGTGCGGCGGTCCATGCCGGCGCCGTCAATCTCACCGGGCCCATCGAGGTCGAGGTCACCGCGGCCGGCGACGGGACGGTGCTGGCCGATATCGTCCGGCTCACCGAAGCCGCCGAACAACGCAAGTCGGACTATGTCGTGCTGGCTGACCGGGTGTCCCGCCTCTACGCGCCGGCGGTCCACACGCTGGCGCTGCTGGCCTTTCTCGGCTGGATCCTGCTCGGCGGAATGGCCTGGCAGCAGGCCCTGCTGATCGCCATCGCCGTGCTGATCGTCACCTGCCCCTGTGCTCTCGGCCTCGCCGTGCCCGTGGTGCAGGTGGTGGCGACCGGCCGGCTGCTGCGCCGCGGCGTGCTGGTCAAGTCCGGCGACGCGCTGGAGCGACTCGCTGCAGCCGATACCGTTGTCTTCGACAAAACGGGAACCCTCACCCTCGGCGCGTCGGTACTGTCGAACCGGAATGCAATCCCGGAAGATGCCCTGGAAGCGGCGGCTTCGCTGGCTGCCGCCAGCCGCCATCCGCTGGCGCGCGCGCTCTCGGCCGCTGCGCCGAACGTACCGCCGGCGGCAGCTGTGGCGGAGACGCCGGGCTGCGGCCTGAGCCTGGCGACGGCCGATGGCGAGGTCCGGCTCGGCAGGGCGGACTGGTGCGGCATTGCCGAAGCGCCCGCGGGGGCTGGCGGCGATACCGCTCTTGGCAGCGAAATCTGGCTGATCAGGCCCGGCGGCGCGCCGGTCCGCTTCCGGTTCGAGGATGCCCTCCGTCCGGACGCGGCCCGGACGGTCGCAAATCTGCGCGATGCCGGCTTGCGCCCGATGCTGCTGTCCGGCGACCGGCCGGACGCGGTCGCCGCCGTCGCTGCCGCCGTCGGCATCGAGGACTGGCGCGGCGGATGCCTGCCGCAGGATAAGCTCGCGGTGCTGGACTCCCTGCGTGACGCCGGCGCCCGCGTCCTGATGATCGGCGACGGACTGAACGACGCGCCGGCGCTCGCAGCGGCCCATGCCTCGATCTCGCCGTCGGGCGCGGCGGACATCGCCCAGGTTGCCGCGGACATCGTGTTCCAGAGCCGGTCGCTGCAGCCGGTGGCAGAGGCGCTGACGGTCGCGCGCCGGGCGCAGGCGCTGGTCCGGCAGAATATCGGGCTCGCCGTCGGCTACAACCTGTTCGCCGTTCCGCTCGCCGTCGCCGGGCTGGTCACGCCGTTGGTCGCGGCGCTGTGCATGTCGGGCTCGTCCATCGTCGTTGTGCTGAACGCAATCCGGCTGGCCGGCCGGACGCGCCGGGCGGCAGAGGCGACCCGATGAGCGTGCTGGTGTACCTGATCCCGATCGCGCTGCTGCTCGGCGGGATTGGCCTGATCGGCTTCCTTTGGGCGACGCGCTCGGGCCAGTTCGACGACCCCGAAGGCGCGGCCGAACGCATTCTGCTCGACGACGACGAACCGGAGTAGGCGGCGGCCCGGTACCCGCGCCGTGCCGTTGGTGTCGCGGAAGCTGTCTGCGGGCCGGCCGCCCTGTATAATCGCCGCGCCGCCCCGTTGCGAGCCAACCGCCAGAAGGAGAGAAACGCATGCCATACGAGATAATCGTTCCGGAGGGCTCCGCGCCCCCGCTTGCACCCTATTCGCCCGGCGTGCGCGCCGGCGATGCCGTGTATGTTTCGGGTATTGTCGCCCTCGACGCCGCGGGCAACCTGGTCGGCGCGGGTGACGTGAAGGCCCAGACGCGGCACGTCCTGGAGGCGATCAAGGCGGTCCTCGAAGCGGCCGGAGGGTCCCTGGCGGACATTACCTTCAACCAGATTTTCCTGAGCGACCTCGGCGACTATGCCGGAATGAACGAGGTGTACCGGGAGTATTTCCCCGCCGATCCGCCGGCCCGCTACTGCATTCGCGCCGATCTGGTGAAACCGGAATTCTTGGTCGAGATCGCGTCCACCGCCCACATCGGGGACTGAGCGGCAGGCGAAACAGGACAGGGGCCCGGATGAGCCCCTCCCGCGCCGCTCCGGGATCGGAGTGGCGCCGGTTTCGCTGTCCTGAACCCTTCGCCGATTATCTTTTGACGCGCTCGCGCATACGGCCGATTAAATCAGTCATTCCGGCCGGAGCGAAAGACCATGGCGCTGCTGATAATCGACCTCAGGATGGGAACGCCCGCGGACTGGCGAGCGGCCATCAACGCCGAATTGCCGGACCTGGACGTGCGCTTCTGGCCCGATGTCGGCGACCCGGCCGACATCGAGTATCTGGCCTTCACCCGCCCCGCCCCGGACGAATGGCCGGAATTCCCGAACCTCAAGGCGATGCTGACCCGTCAGGCGGGGGTCGACGGCTTCATCGGGCATCCCGGGCTGCCGGACGTTCCGCTCTCAAAACTGGAACCGGAAGACGGCGATCCGATGATGACCGAATACGTCGTCATGCATGTGCTGCGGCTGCATCGCAACATGCCGACCTACCGGAAGCGCCAGGCCCGCCGGGAATGGCGGGAGGTGTCGCAGAAGCGGCCGGAAGACCGCACCGTCGGTTTTCTCGGCTACGGGGTCATGGCCCGGAAACCGGCCCGTATCCTGCGCGATATGGGGTTCGATGTCGCCGCTTGGACGCGGACGCCCAAGCCCGGCGCAGAGATCCCCGTCTACGCTGGCGCCGGCCGGTTCGACGCGATCCTCGAACGCTCGGACATCGTCGTCTGCCTGCTGCCCCTGACCGGGAAGACCCGCGGCATCCTGAATGCGGCGGCGTTTGCAAAAATGCCCGAGGGCGGCATGGTCATCAATATCGGCCGCGGCGAGCATGTGGTGACCGCCGACCTGATCGCGGCACTGGATTCGGGCCATCTCCACCACGCCGCCCTCGATGCGCATTCCCCCGAGCCGCTGCCGCCGGACAGCCCGCTCTGGGATCACCCCGGGGTGACCGTCATGCCGCATGTCGCGCGGCGCCCCAACATCGCGCAACTGGCGCCGCAGATCGTCGCCAACATCAGGCGCTGCGAGGCCGGCCGGCCGCTGCTCCAGGAAGTCGACCGCGCCGCCGGCTATTAGCGGTCCCACCCTTCCTCACATTTCGAAGCCGCGCGATCGGCTGCGGGTGAGCCGCAGACCGGACTGTGGTAAATTCAGACGGAAACGCAGGAGGACGTCATGGCGCTCAACAAATTCATTATCGAACGCGACATTCCCGAGGTCGGAACCCTCGAACGCCAGCAGCTCGCCGAGGCCGCCGCAAAGTCGAACGAGGTCCTGGCCCAGCTCGGTCCGGACATCCAGTGGGTGGAAAGCTACGTTGCGGCGGACAAGACATTCTGCGTCTACCTGGCGAAGAACGAGGATCTCATTCACAAGCACGCGGAGATCAGCGGCTTCCCGGCGACCAAGGTGACCGCCATCGGCAAGATGATCGATCCGACCACGGAAAAGTCGGGTTGACCGGCATCCTCGGCCTTCGTCCGGCAATCCGCCCGTCGCGACCGCCCTTATGCCGCGATTCCAGCCCGCTCGCCGCTGACCAGATCGCCCCGGGCCCAGGTGGCGTGGAAGCCGAGCGGCACGCGCTGCGGTAGCTTCACCCGCGCGAGCGGTCCGGCATCGAGCGCGCGCGCGTCGAACACCTGCGCTTCGGAGCGGCCGTCCTCCCGGTCGGCAGTGAAGGTGACGACATAGCCGTCGTCCTCTTCGACGGCGCCCGGCCGGGGCGCGAAGACCGGTTCAGAGCCGAAAACGCCCGGTGCGAAGCGGTGCTCGACGCAGCGGCCGGTTTCCAGGTCGTATTTCAGCAGCCCGTCGAACAGCAGCCTGTCGGAGCCTTCCAGGGAGACATGGTAGGAGTGGCGGCCCTTGCGGCCGACCCAGTCCTGGTTGACGGCCGGAAATTCGCTGAGCCGGTCGTCGAGCTGCCGCTCGGCGATCCCGCCGGTCTTCAGGTTCATGCGCCATTCCACCGGAACGGCGTGCAGCGCCAGCAGCGCCACCATCGGCGCATAGGCGCCGTATTGCGCGTCCGGCGCCAGGTTGTTCGGGATCATCCTGCAGGCGTGCATGACGACCTCGTCGCCGTCCTCCCAGCAATTGATCACATGATAGATGTAGCAGGGGTCGGTCTCGAACCACCGGATCGCGTCGCCGCGCCCGGTGCGCGGCAGCACGCCGAACCGGGTCGGCAGGTCGGGCGGCTGGTGGATGGCCCACAGGCCCTGCTGCATCCCCCGCTCGGTGAAGATCACCGGCAGGTCGTGCAGGATCGCGTAATTCTCCGTGATACCCATGTCATGCGGCAGGCGCGGGCCGGGCAGCTCGATCTGCGTGAAATACTTCAGTTCGTTGTCGGCCCCGACGACGCCGAAAGACATCCACGGCTCGTACAGCGCATAGTCGAAGAACAGCAACTCACCGGTCCGGCCGTCTGTTTTGGCATGGGCCGATACCCGGCGCGGCAGCCGGCCGCCGAAGGTCTCTTCCCCGATCGTCTCCAGGGTCATCGGATCGACCCGGACCGGCGCGCCGCAGATGTACCAGAGCGCCATCAGTGCGCCGTTGTGGACGACGAGGTCGGTGTTCGCCGTATCCTTGTATGCCGTCCCGTCGCGCTCGCGGCTCGCAGGTTCCAGGATTCCGCCGGTTGCGCATTCTCCGGCAAGTCCGGCGAGATGGTCCTTGGTCCGGACATAGCGGTTGCGGTAGGTCGCCGTGCCGTCCTCGAACCAGACGGCATGGATCATGGCGTCGCCGTCGAACCAGTGGTGCATGCCGGTGGGCGGCCGCGCCGGATTGGGGCCGTTGCGGCAATAACCGCCGAACAGGTCGCGCGGAATTTCGCCCACGATCTCCAGATCCCGCGCCACGATCTCCTTGTCGACTGGCGCATAGAGACCTTGGAGATAAGGATTGAGGTCGTTGATCGTCATGTCTATGGCGTATCCTCGGCCAGGGGCCCGTTGCCGGCGCGGCGCTTCAGCCGGCGGGCGGGGCGGAGAGCCGGCCCGGCGCCGGGCTGTCGGCCGCGCCATCCTCCTGCTCGAGGTCCAGTTCGGAGATTTTCTCGCCGCGGTTGGCGATCTTGCCCGTCGAAATCTGGATTTGGTCGATATCCCGCTTCGCCTGGTCGAAATGCGTCGCCAGTTTGCCGACCCGGTCGTCGAGCCGGCCGACGTCGGCCATCATGGTCTCGACCTCTTTCTGGATCAGGTGGGCCTGCTCGCGCATCCGCACGTCGCGGAACACGGCGCGCACCGTGTTGAGCGTCGCCCACAATGTCGTCGGCGAGACGATGAAGACCTTTTGCCGGAAGCTCTGCTCGACGGCGTTGGCATGGTTGGCGTGCAGTTCGGCATAGACGCTCTCCGACGGCAGGAACATCAGCGCCGCGTCGCCGGTCTCGCCGGGCACGATGTATCGTTCCCGGATATCGCGGACGTGGTTGCCGATGTCCCGGCTGAAATCGCGTCCCGCTTGGTCGCGCTCTTGTTTAGTCTCGGCCTTCTGCAACTTCTGCCAGCTCTCCAGCGGAAACTTGGCGTCGATGGCGATCGGGCCGGGCGGGTCCGGCAATTTAAGCAGGCAATCGGGCCGCCGGCCGTTGCCGAGTGTCGCCTGGAAGGCGTAGGTGCTCGGCGGAAGGATGCTCTCGACCAGGTCGCGTAGTTGCATTTCGCCGAACGCGCCGCGCGCCTGTTTGTCGGTCAGAATGTCTTGCAAGCTAACCATCTGCTCCGACAGGTCGGTGATCTTCTTCTGCGCCTGGTCCATCACCGCCAGACGCTCGCGGATCTGTTGCAGGGATTCGCCGGTTTTTTCCGTACTGGTTTCGAGGCTGGCGCCGACCCGCCGGGTAACCCCTTCCAACCGCTCGGAGATTGCCCGTTCCTGATCCTGCAAGCGCGTGTGGAAGGAGTCCCGGATGTTGTCCTGCTGCTCCGCCATGCGGCCGAGCTGCGCAGCGATCTCTGCCTGGCCGCGGCTGGCGCGCAGCGCGACGAACAGGACGATCAGCGCAAGAAGAACCGCTGCGCCCAGAACGATCAGGGTGAGGGGATCCGCTCCGGTCATGGCGCGGACTTCCTATCACAAGCCCGTGCGCCGGCCATGCCTATTCTTGTGGAATGCGGCGTATTTCAGGGCGATTCGCGCCGGCGAGCTCCGGCCGGCCAGGCCCGCCGTTTCGTTGACCTTTCGGCCCGCAGGCCCTATCTGCGAACCGATGAAAAACCCTTGAAACCGGTCTTTTCCGGGGTGACTCCGCGATGGCGCTGCTGCCGATCCTGACCGCGCCCGATCCGCGTCTGAAAAAGAAGTCCAGGCCCGTCGAGAAGGTCGACGCCGGCGTGCGCAGGCTGATGGACGACATGCTTGAGACCATGTACGCCGCGCCGGGCATCGGCCTGGCTGCGCCGCAGGTCGGTGTGCTCAAGCGCGTGATCGTGGTCGACGTTTCGGAGAAGGATGGCCCGCCCGCGCCGCACGCGCTCGCGAACCCCGAAATTCTCTGGGTCTCGGACCACGACAACACCCACGAGGAGGGCTGCCTGAGCGTCCCGGAGCACTATGCCGACGTCGTCAGGCCGGCCGAGGTTCGGGTCCGCTACCTGGACTGTGACGGCGCAAGCCGCGAACTGCACGCCGACGGCCTGCTCGCGACCTGTGTCCAGCACGAAATCGATCATCTGGACGGCATCCTGTTCATCGATCACATCAGCGCGCTCAAGCGCAACATGATCCTGCGCAAGCTGCTGAAAGAGAAAAAACTCGCCGCGAAAGAGGCAGCGCCCGCATAATCCGGACCGGCCGGCCGCCGGCTCGGCCGCATCAGACCGATCCCCGGGAACCGCCATGCGCCTGATCTTCATGGGCACGCCGGAATTCGCCCTCGTGGCCCTGAAGGCGCTGGCTGCGGCGGGGCACGACCTGGCCGGCGTCTACACCCGGCCGCCGCGCCGGGCCGGGCGGGGCAAGGCGCTGCGGCCTTCGCCGGTCCAGGTCTGGGCCGAGGGCCGGGGCCTGCCGGTACACACCCCGGCCTCCTTCTCCAAGCCGGAAACGGCCGCGGAATTTGCGTCCCTGGAGGCGGATGCCGCCATTGTCGCCGCCTACGGGCTGATTCTGCCCCAGGCGGTTCTCGATGCGCCGGTGCACGGCTGCCTCAACATCCATGCCTCGCTGCTGCCGCGCTGGCGCGGCGCGGCGCCGATCCAGCGCGCGATCCAGGCCGCCGACGCCGAGACGGGCATCACGATCATGCAGATGGACGCGGGCCTCGACACCGGGCCGATCCTGATGCAACGGCGCGTTCCGATTACCGATGGCACGACCGCCGGCGGGTTGCACGACGAACTGGCGGCGCTGGGAACGGAAGCGATGGTGGAGGTGCTGGCTTGGCTCGACGGTACAGCGGCAGGCGATCTCGCACCGCGGCTTCAGCCAGGGTCGGGCGCCACCTACGCCCACAAGGTCGACAAGTCCGAGGCGCGGATCGACTGGTCGCAACCGGCGGCGCATATCGAGCGGACCGTGCGTGCTTTCGATCCCGCGCCCGGCGCCTTCTTTGACGCGGGCGGCCAGCGCATCCGGGTTCTGTGCGCCGAACTTGCCGAGGGGGCCGGCGCGCCCGGAACGGTGCTGGACGGCAACATGACGGTCGCCTGCGGCGAGGGCGCCCTGCGGCTGCTCCGGGTGCAGCGCCAGGGCAAGGACCCGATGGCTGCCGCAGACTTGCTACGGGGCTTTGCCATTCCGGCCGGGACGATCCTGTCATGATCTGCCGTTTCAAGCTGACGCTGGAATACGATGGCGGGCCGTTCGTCGGCTGGCAGCGGCAGGAGAACGGCCTCTCGGTCCAGCAATGCGTCGAAGAGGCGGTCGAGAAGTTCTGCGGCGAGCAGACCGTCGCCTACGCCGCCGGGCGGACCGATTCGGGCGTCCACGCACTGGCCCAGGTCGCGCATGTCGACATCGCGCGCGAGGCCGAGCCCTTCCGGATCAAGGAGGCGCTGAACTACCACCTGAAGCCCCGGCCCATTGCGGTGACCGACGCCGAGCCGGTGGATGAAGGCTTCCACGCCCGTTTCTCCGCCGTCGAGCGGCGCTACCGCTACCGCATCGTCAACCGGCGTGCGCCGCTCACCCTCGACGCCGGCAAGGCGTGGCTGTTCGGTCGGCCGCTTGACGCCGGTGCGATGCACGAGGCGGCGCTGCCGCTGATTGGCCATCACGATTTCACCAGCTTCCGCGCCGCGGAATGCCAGGCAAAATCGCCGGTCAAGACGCTCACGGATATCCGGGTATCGCGCTACGGCGGGGAGATCGAGGTTGCGCTCCGCGCGCCGTCCTTCCTGCACCATCAGGTGCGCAATATCGTGGGTACGCTCATCCTTGTCGGCGAAGGCAAGAAGCCCGTCACCTGGCTGGCCACGGTCCTGCGCGCCGCGGACCGCAGGAAGGCCGGCGCCACCGCCCCCGCCTGCGGGCTGTATCTGGAAAAGGTGCTGTACTGAGAGCGCCTACCGGCCGGAGGGCGGCGTTACAGCGATAGCCCACCGGTCAGCGTCGGCACGTCGAGCGGCAGGAAGCCGTAATGCGCCATCCAGCGCACGTCGTTCTCGAAGAAGCTGCGCCCGTCCGGGATGCCGTATTTGAGCATCGCGACGCGCTCGCAGCCCATGCCGAAGGCAAATCCCTGGTGCACTTCCGGGTCGACACCGCAATTCTTCAGCACGTTCGGATGGACCATGCCGCAGCCGAGAATTTCCAGCCAGTCGTCATGGCCGTCGCCGAAATGGCCGAAACGGAGCTGGCCGTCCTTCTTGTTGCAGGCGATGTCCACTTCGGCTGACGGTTCGGTGAAGGGGAAAAAGGACGGACGGAAATTCAGCTTGACGTCGTCGATCTCGAAATAGGCCTTGCAGAAATCGATCAGGCAGCCCTTCAGGTGGCCCATATGGGTCGATTCGTCGATCACCAGGCCCTCGAACTGGTGGAACATCGGCGTGTGGGTCTGGTCCCAGTCGCTGCGGTAGGTGCGGCCCGGCACCAGGATCCGGATCGGCGGCTTCTGCTCCAGCATGGTCCGCACCTGGACCGGCGAGGTGTGGGTGCGCAGCACCATCTTGGTGCCGTCGTCCTTGGGCGGCAGATAGAAGGTATCCTGCATCTCCCGCGCCGGATGGCCTTCCGGGAAATTCAGCGCCGTGAAGTTGTGCCAGTCGGTCTCGATGTCCGGACCCTCGACGACCGAGAAGCCCATGTCGCCAAATATCGCGCTGACTTCCTCGATCGTCTGGCTGATCGGATGGATGCGGCCCATCGGTGTCGAGCGCGCGGGCAGCGAGACGTCGATCCGCTCTTCGGCAAGACGCGCGTCGAGCTCGGCGTCGTCCAGCGCCGCCTTGCGCGCCTCGATGGCGCCGGCAATCTCGTCTTTCAGGCTGTTGAGCGCGCGGCCCGCTTCCCTGCGGGCTTCCGGGTCCATACCGCCCAGCGATTTCATCCGGCCGGTGATGCGGCCTTTTTTGCCCAGCGCGTCGACCCGCGTGGCGTCCAGCGCCTTCAGGTCGGCCGCCGCTTCCACCGCAGCCAGCAATTCGTTGCGCAGGGTATCGAGCTCGCTCATCGGACCGGTCCGGAGAGGATCAGCGGGCAGGAAGCGCGGATGCCGCCGCCCGGCCGGCTATTCCAGCGCGTTCCGCGCCGCGTCGACAACCGCCTTGAAGGCCTCGGCGTCCCGGACGGCCATGTCAGCCAGCACCTTGCGGTCCAGTTCGATGCCGGCGCGGTTCAGACCGTGAATGAACTGGCTGTAGGTCAGGCCGTGTTCGCGGACGCCGGCGTTGATGCGCTGGATCCACAGGCTGCGGAAGCTGCGCTTGCGCACCTTGCGGTCGCGATAGGCGTAAAGCAGGTTCTTTTCGACCCGCTGGTTGGCCGCGCGGAACGTGTTTTTCTGCCGCCCCCGCGCGCCCTTGGCCTGCTTGATGATCTTCTTATGGCGGGCGTGCCTGGTAACGCCCCGTGTGACTCGCGCCATGAAACGATACTCCTGACTCTCGAGGAATTAAGGACCGGTGCCGCGCCGTTACCTGGCGTAGGGCATCATCGGCCGGATGATCTTCTCGTTCGACTTGTCGAGAATGGTCGATCCCCGGTTGGTCCGCTTCATCTTGGTGCTTCGTTTGGTCAGGTTGTGGCTGCGGAACGCGAAGTTGCGTTTGATCTTGCCGCTGCCGGTCAGCTTGAAGCGTTTCTTGACGGAGCTCTTCGTCTTGAGCTTGGGCATTTCGGTCCTCTCGTGAGCGCGCGCGGCCGAGCCGGATATCTTCGCCGCGCAGGATCGTTCGGTTTGGCGGCCCGAGGCATGCCCTTTCCGAGCCCGGCCGCCACAGCAAAACGCCGCAAACCCGGAGGCCGCAGCGCTGCCCTCTGCAATGCGATGCAGAGCGCGCTATATAGCCAGCCCCCTGCGGGCCGGCAAGCGGCGGAACCGCGGCATTTTCCGCGCTGTGCGGTCGCTGCTTCAGACTGCCGGCGTGGCGTCCCAACGGCCGGCCGCAACAGCGTCCGCAACCAGTTCGGTCATAAGGTCAGCGACTGCGACTTCCGCCCGGCCGAGTGACCGCTCCGCGAGCCAGGCCAAGCACAGGCGACGGCGAATGACCGGCCGGGTAATGCGACGCGCGTGCAGGCTCGGATCGCGTAGAACGCTATCGAGTGTCGCTCGCGGGCCGATCGCACAGCCGAAACCCTTGACCAGTGCCTGCTTCAGCATGTTGGTCGAGATCAGTTCGATACGCGACTTGCGCACGATCCGTCTCAGCAAAACGGGATCTTCTACGATGGCTCGGGCTGCGTCGCCGTGCCGGAGCAGCAGTTGCGGCAGCTTCGCCACATCGTCGAAGTCGATAGGAGCGCCAGAGGTGCCAACGATCTCCGGCTTGCCAATACACAGCATCTCCTCCGTCAATAGCTGCGTGGTCCGGAGGTCCGCCGCCGCCGCCGGGTTGTACAGCAGGGCGAGATCGACTGAGCCGCGCCTCAGGCTGCTCAGCGCCTGGCTGGACAGGCTCTCGGCAATCCAGAGCTGCAGGTTGGGAAAGGCCGCGGCGGCTCGTTCCGCAAGCTGCAGTCCGATCATTTCCAGCGCGGTATAGGGCAGGCCGACTGTGACATTCCCCGCGACAGTGCCGGATCGGGCCAGGAGATCGGACCGGGCGTTATCGACAGCCAGGAAAATGCGCCGGACATGCTCGTACAGCCGGTCGCCCTCTACGGTCGGCGCCATGCCTCGCGGCCGACGCTCGAACAGCCGGACACCCAGTTCTTCCTCCAGATTGGCAATCTGGTAGCTGAGCGCCGACTGGGCGATATTGTGGCGCTGCGACGCTGCCGAAACCGAGCCGGATTCGTAGATGGCCTCGAAATAATGCAATTGCTTAAGGTTCATACCGATTTCGAAAAATTCGATCTCTTCTATCGATATTATCTAATATTCTGAAAAGTGGCGAGACCTTAGGATTGCAGCGTTGGTCTTCCACGGTTGGAAACGTAATGGCCGGACCGCTCGAAAACACCCGCGTCGTCGAGATCAGCCACATGGTGATGGGGCCGACATGCGGTCTCTATCTGGCACAGCTCGGTGCAGAAGTGATCAAGGTCGAGCCGCCGCAAGGCGACAAGACCCGTGCTCTCAAGGGCATGGGCGCTTCTTTTTTCCCGACCTTCAACCGCGGGAAGAGGTCGGTTGCAATCGATATCGCGACGCAGGGCGGGCTGGAAGCGCTGTATCGCCTGCTGGCGACGGCCGATGTCTTCGTCGAGAACTTCCGCGACGAGACTCTAGCGCGCATGGGCGTCGACCATGCCACGCTGCGCCGCAAGTTCCCGCGCCTCATCACCGCTGCGCACAAGGGGTTTCTCAGCGGCCCCTACGCCCATCGTCCGGCGCTGGACGAAGTCGTCCAGATGGCGACCGGTATGGCCTATATGACCGGGCCGTCGGGCCGGCCGCTGCGCATGGGCTCTTCGGCCAACGACATCATGGGCGGCATTCACGGCGTTGTCGGCATTCTGGCGGCGCTCTTGGAGCGGGCGCGGACCGGAGAGGGGCAGGAGGTACGCGTCGGCCTGTTCGAAAACTGCCTGTTCCTCGTCGCGCAGCATATGGTGCATTTCGATTTGTCGGGCACGGCGTCGCCGCCGATGCCGGAGCGGGATTTCTCCTGGCCGGTCTACGATGTCTTCGATACTTCGGACGGGCGGCAGATTTTTCTTGCCGTCGTTACCGACGGTCATTGGCAGGCGGCCTGCCGCATGTTCGGCTTTGACGATCTGCTGGCGGACCCGGCGCTGCAATCCCAAATGGGCCGGATAGCCGGTCGGGCCGGGTTCCTGCCACGCTTCACCGAGGCGCTGGCCGTCCAACCGCTCGAAGAACTCTGCCGGTTGTTCGACAGCGCGAACATTCCCTATTCGCCGATCAACCGGCCGCAGGACATGTACGAGGATCCGCATGTCAACCGGCCGGGCGGTCTGACTTCATCGCGCAATTCCGATGGCGCACCGTTCCGGACTCCGTCCCTGCCGATCGAGTTCGACGGTATTAGCTTGTCGGTGCAATCGGACGTACCGGTGCTTGGCGCCGATACCGAAGCCGTGCTTGCGTCGCTCGGTTATTCGGCCGGCGAAATCGACGATCTGGCGCGAAGCCGGGCGGACGCGGCATGACCGCCGCAAACCTGTCCAGCATGTATCCCGACGGTCGGGTCGCACTGCGCGAAGTGGGGCTGCGCGACGGCCTCCAGCTGACCGCGTCATTTCCCTCGACCGAAGGCAAAACGCGCTGGATAGAGGCGGAATATGCCGCTGGCGTCCGCTATTTCGACGCGGGTTCCTTCCTGCCGCCGGCCCGCCATCCGCAGTTCGCGGATGTGCGGGACATCGTTGGCTTCATCGACGGCCTGCCCGGTGCGGTAGCGACCGTCCTGACCCTGAATGCGCACGCCGCCGCGGATGCCCTGGAAACCCCGGCGCCCCAATTGGATTGCGTCGTTTCCGCTACGGAATCGCACAGTCTACGAAATGTCCGCCGCACACGCGAAGAAGCACTCGGCGTCGTGGCGGAAATCTGTCGACTGCGCGAAGGCTCGGCCCATCGGCCGGTCATTGCCCTCGGCATTTCGACCGCCTTGGGCTGCACGATCGAAGGCCAGGTCGACCCGGCGGATGTCTACCGCCTTGTCGGACTGGGCCTCGACGCCGGCGCCGATATCGTCAGCATCGCCGACACGGTCGGCTACGCGGGTCCGCTGCAGGTCGCCGACATGGTGCGGACCGTCCGGACCATGGCAGACGGCCGGCCTGTTGGCGTCCACCTGCACGACACCCGCGGCCTGGGCCTCGCCAACGCGTCGGCCGCCCTAGACGAGGGCGCCACGCTGATCGACGGTTCGCTCGGCGGATTGGGGGGCTGTCCGGCGGCTCCGATGGCGACCGGCAACATCGTGTTCGAGGATCTGGCGTTCCTGTGCCGGACGAAGGGAATCGATACCGGGGTCGACGTCCGGAAGCTGATTGCGTTGCGGAAGGTTCAGGCCGAAGAAATGCCGGGAGAGACCTTCCACGGCGCCCTGGAAAAGGCCGGCCTGCCGCTCGGCTTGGAGAGTTCGCCCGCGGCACAGCCCGTCTGAACGGGGTGCCGAAGGGCAAACGGAGAAAATCGTCTTCAAGGAGGAAGGAATGAAAAAGACAGTACTGATCCTCGCCGGTGCGGCCGTCGCGCCTGCGTTCATGGCTGCGCCGGCTGCGGTCGCCGCCGAACAGACCATGCGGTGCAGCCACCAGCTGCCGCCGCGCCACCACGGCGCCAAGCTGATCGCGCGCTGGGCCAAGGAAATCGAGGCCCAGTCGAAGGGCACGCTGAAGGTCCAGGTTTACGGCGCCAATTCGCTGCGCAACGCCAAACAGAACATTCCGGCCGTAGCTCGCGGCAACATAGAGTGCGCCTTTTCGGTGAACTTCCAGTGGGGCGGGACCATTCCGGAAATGAACGTCACGCTTCGTCCCTACACATTTACGGACCGGGCGCTGCTCGAGAAATTCCACGAGTCCGAGGCGGCCAAAATCCTCGAAGCCGCCATGCTCAAGAAGGGCGTGCGCAACGTCGGCTGGATGTTCATCACCCGCATGTCGGCCTACACGTCGAAAGACAAGCCGCTCATCAAGCCCGACGACTTCAAGGGCGTCAAAATACGCGGCCTGAACAAGCTGGTGGATAACGGCTTGCGCGCTCTAGGGGCCGCGCCATCGGCCATGTCCGGCAGCAAGGTCTACCAAGCGCTGGCGACCGGCGTGATCGATGCCGGCCTCACCGACATTTCCGCGGCCTATTCCCGGAAATATTACGAGGTCCAGAAATACGTCACCGTATCGCCGCTGTTCAGCGTGTTCTTCCACGCCTACGTCAATCCGAAATGGTACGACGGCCTGGACGCGGCGCAGAAGCAGGCGCTCGCGGCCGCCGGCGCGAAGCTGGGCAAGTGGGCCGTGGACGTTTCGGATGCAACAGCAGCCAAGGCGCCCGGCCAACTCAAGGAAAAGGGCATGATCGTCCACATCCACACAGCGGCCGAGATCGCTGCCATGAAAAAGGTCATGGCGCCGGCGTTCGACAAGGCCTTCGATGGCTCTACCGGCGAAACCGGCAAGAAGCTGATGAAAATTCTGGGCAAATAGCCGGTCCGGCGTACACCGGACGGGCCGAACGGCGAACGGTATGACTCCATCCGGTCCGGACGAAAGCCCGGTCCCCGATCCGCTGGCGGGGGCCGGTCCGGTCCTGCGGGCAGCCGACCGCTGGCTCGGCCGGCTTGCCTTCCTGCTGGTCGTTGTCGGGGTCGTCGGAGTTCTCCTGCTCACGGTTCTGACCGGCTACAGCGTCTTCTGGCGCTATGTACTGGGCGTTCCGATCACCTGGATCGACGAACTGTCCGGATACCTGGTCGTTTCCCTGGTCATGGTCGGCGTGGCCGAAGCGCTCCGCCGCGGCGACCATATCAACGTCGATCTGCTTGTGGGGCGCCTCGGGCCGCGCGGCCAGCGACTGGTTGCGATCTGGGGAATGCTGGCGGCGATCGCGTTCGGGGTCGTCCTGTTGGCGGATGCTGTCGACGCGGTGCTCGGCGTCCACGCCATGGGCCTGGTATCGGAGGGCTATCTGGAAATCGGGATGTGGATTCCGCAATCCGCCATAGTGCTGGGTGCCGCGATGCTGATCGTGGCGGCGGCGATGGCGCTGATCCGGGTGCTGGCGGGCTTCCCGGCAGTCGACCGCAGCCGCATCGACTGATCCGGCGGTGATTTCCCTCGTCGTTGTTCTGGGCGGCCTCGTCCTGCTGCTGCTGACCGGCGTCCCGGTCTTCGCCGGCATCGGCCTCACCTCAATCGTCATCATGCTGCTGGTCGAGGGCAGCTTCAGCGGCGTCGCCGACACCGTTTTCGGCAAGCTCAACATCAATCTGCTGGCGACGATCCCGTTGTTCGCTTTCATGGCCTACATCATGATCCGGGCGCGGATCGTCGACGACCTGTACCGGACGGCACATACCCTGGTCCGCCATCTGCCCGGCGGGCTCGGCGTGGCCACAGTCATGTCCTGCACCGTTTTCTCCGCCATCTCGGGATCGTCGGCCGCGACGGCGTTGACGATCGGCACCAGCGCTATTCCCCAGATGAACCGCTACGGCTATCCCACGCGCGCTGCGCTGGGTGTGGTGGCCGCCGGCGGCACGCTGGGCATATTGATTCCACCATCGGGCCCGATGATCCTGTACGCCATCGTTACCGAAGCGTCGATCGGCGCACTCTTTGCCGCCGGCCTGATTCCCGGCCTGATCGTCGCCACGCTGTTCGCTCTTTGGTGCATCGCCAGCAATCTCGGCCCGCGCGGGGCGCAACGGGGAGAACGGACGACCGCCCGCGAAGCGCTTGTAGCGATCCGCGCTTCTTTCTGGGCGCTGGTCATGCCGCCGCTGGTTCTCGGCGGCATCTATTTCGGCATCTTTACCGCGTCTGAGGCGGCTGCCATCGGCGCGATCCTAGCCTTGCTTGTGGCGGTGCTGGCCTACCGGAATTTCGGCTGGAAGGATCTGTACGATTGCGCCTACGACACGGTCAGGATCAGCGCCATGCTGTTCATGATCGTGGCGGCCGCCGGGATGTTCGGGCATGCAGTCACGGTGATGCGGCTGCCCAACGAACTGGTCGCGGCGACAACCGGGGCGGGGCTGACACCGATCGAATTCATCATCGCGGTCATGCTGGTGATTTTCGTCCTCGGCATGTTCCTCGAAACCATCGCGATCATCCTGATCACGACGCCGATCATCTTCCCGGTAATGGTCGACCTGGGCATCAGCCCGGTCTGGTACGGCGTCCTTCTGATGATCAATCTTGAACTGGCGCTGATCACCCCGCCCGTGGGCATCAACCTGTTCGTCATTCGGGGAATTACGCGCGCCCCGCTGGGAGAGGTTATCCGCGGAACCGTGCCCTATGCCGTACTCATGGTGGCCGGCCTGATCCTGATGCTGCTGGTACCTTCGATCAGCCTTTGGCTACCCGAATTGATGGGTTTCGGGCGGTAGCTCGCTGCGCAATTTGGCCCCGGTCCACCCTTTTTCGGGCGCCAGACCTTTACCCCGTATGCTTCCATCGCCATTTTTTGCCGGCAAGCGCCCGTTTCCGCGTGCAGCGTACAAGCCATGGGAGCCGACATTTTCATGAGCGACATCGCAACGGCTGACAGCCTGTTTTTCGACCGGACCGGCATGGACCGCGCGCGGGTCGACCGTCTTGCGGCGGACGCGTTGCACGGCGCCGACGACGGGGAGTTGTTCCTCGAATACACCCAGTCCGAGAGCCTGGTGTATGACGACGGCCGGTTGAAGAGCGCGACCTTCGACGAGAGCCAAGGCTTCGGCCTGCGTGCGCTCGCCGGCGAGGCGACCGGCTATGCCCACGCCTCCGAACTCTCCGAAGACGCCATCGAACGGGCATCGACAACGGTGCGGGCGGTTCTCGCCGGCCACAGCGGCACGCAGGCCGATGGCCCGCGGGGCACGAACCGGGCGCTCTACGCACCGGTCAACCCGCTCCGGGAGATGCCGTTCGAGCGCAAGGTGAAGCTGCTCGAGGAGATCGACGAATACGCCCGCTCCAAAGACGGGCGAATCCGCCAGGTTTCGGCCTCGCTGCTCGGCGAATGGCAGGCCGTGCTGATCGTACGCGGCGACGGCCGTCGCGCGGCGGATATCCGGCCGCTGGTGCGCCTCAACGTTTCGGTCGTCGTGGAGCAGGACGGCCGCATGGAGGCCGGCTACGACGGCGTGGGCGGGCGCGCGGCCTACGACGGCTGGTTCGAGCCAACGAACTGGCGGGGCCAGGTCGACGAGGCGCTGCGCCAAGCGCTGGTCAATCTGGAATCGGTGCCGGCGCCGGCGGGCGAAATGCCGGTCGTTCTCGGACCGGGCTGGACCGGGGTGCTGCTGCACGAGGCGGTTGGCCACGGCCTGGAAGGCGATTTCAACCGCAAGCGGACCTCGACTTTTTCCGGCCGGATCGGCGAGCAGGTCGCAGCCAGCGGCGTGACGGTGGTCGACGACGGCACGATGGCCGACCGGCGCGGCTCGCTCACCATCGACGACGAGGGCACGCCGACCGGCCGCACCGTGCTGATCGAAGACGGCATTCTCAAGGGCTATATGCAGGACCGGCTGAACGCCCGGCTCATGGGCGTTGCGCCGACGGGCAACGGCCGGCGCGAAAGCTATGCCCATCACCCGATGCCGCGCATGACCAACACCTTCATGCTGGCCGGCGGAGAGGCGCCGGAAGACATCCTGAAATCGGTCGACAAGGGGCTCTACTGCGTCCACTTCGGCGGCGGGCAGGTCGATATCACCAGCGGCAAGTTCACCTTCAGCTGCACCGAAGCCTACAAGATCGAGGACGGCAAGGTCGGCGCGCCGGTCAAGGGCGCGACGCTGATCGGCAACGGGCCGGAGGTGATGAACCGGGTCTCGATGATCGGCCACGATCTCGAGCTCGACCACGGGATCGGAACCTGCGGCAAGAACGGGCAGGGCGTCCCGGTCGGGGTCGGCCAGCCGACCGTCCGGGTCGACGCCATCACGGTCGGCGGCACCGAAGCGGCGTAACGGGCGGGCAAAGCGCACCGCGACAGGCAAACCGGTATGAAGGATCCTTGGGGCTTCGGCGGCAACGACGATCGCCGGCGCGGCCGCGGTTCGGCAAGCGGCGACACAATCCGCGACCTTCTGCCGACATTCCTCATCGTCGCTGCGATCGTCGGCGGCCTGGCCGCTGTCGGCTGGCTGCTCGGCGAAGCCTTCGGCGTGTTCGATTCGGCCGAAGACGGCCTCTACGCCGGCTTTCTGATTGCGCTTTTGATCTTCCTGGGCGGCGGCCTGATGGTGCGAGGGCGCCACAGGATCGGCGGTATCCTGAAGTCCATTCTGGCCTGGAGCGCCATCGGCCTCGTCGCCGTCGCCGGCTATGCCTATCGCCACGAACTCACGATGGTCTGGCAGCGGATCGCGGGAGAACTCTCGCCCGGCGCGGCGGTCTACGGCGAGCGCAGCCTGACCGTGCGCGCTTCCGGCAGCGGCGCCTTCTTCCTGGACGTGTTCCTGAACGGCCGGCCGGCGCGGATGCTGGTCGACACCGGCGCCACCGGCGTGGCCCTCTCGCCGGCCGACGCCGTCGCGGCCGGACTCGATGTCGGCCGCCTTCGCTATACCGTACCGGTACAAACCGCCGACGGCGCCGCTCTGGCGGCTCACGCTGTCCTGGACTCGATCCAGGTCGGCGGGCTGAATTTCCGCAACCAGCGGGCACTGGTCCTGCGGCAGGGGCAGATATCGTTGCTGGGCGTGACGGTTCTCCGGCGGTTCCGGTCGTTCGAGATCAGCGGCGACAGGCTGACCCTGCGATGGTAGCCGGCTGAGCGGGACCTGCAGAATTAGCCGCCGCCGGTCATGACGTATTGCTTGGCGGCGCCGAGCAGCAGGGCGACCACGAAAGCGAGCCCCTCGATCATGACGGCCTGAGGCCACGGCACGCCGAGCGTGGCGCGGACGATCAGGGTTTCCGCCGTCAGGACCGCGAGCCAGGTCAGGAACAGCAGGCTGGCGCCCGGCCCCGCAGGATCGACGGCAAAGACCAGCAGGATTATGAGCAACTGGCCGCCCAGAAGCAGGACCTGCGACCAGTTGTGGACGGTGATGTAGGTCGTGTACCTGTCCGGAACGCCGGCGCCGCGGCAGACATAGAAGGCCATCAGCGGCCAGAGCGTCCAAATCAGGGGGTAGTTGATCGCCTCAATCACCCAGAAACGGCCGACGCTCACTCCTTTGGGCACAGGAAGGTTCAGCAGGTAGAGGAAATACAGTGGCAGCAGGAATAGAGCGGCGTAGAACGAGCGCCAGCAGCCCTCCAGCGTGAGGTTGAAGGCCGTCAGCCCGTCGGTGTCGAGCCTCATCACGCGGATCGATCCGCGTACCGACCGTCTGCCCTCTTCCCAAATGTCCATGCAGCGGGTGTAGGTGCTTCGGTTGCACCTGTCGATGATGCAGAACCGCGCCTATCCGCCGGATTTTGGCGATACCGGGTGGAAGAGCACCTCGTCCCCGATCCGGAAATTGCCGATGGCGCGCTGCCCTTCCATAGAGACCAGCCAGGCTACGAAGCGCCGGGCCGCCTTCGCCCTGACGTGCGGATGCTTCTTCGGACTGACCGCAATCACGCCGTATGGATTGCGCAGGCGCCGGTCGCCCTCCACCAGAAGCCGCAGCGGCCCGCGGTTTCCGAAGGACAGCCAGGTGCCGCGGTCGACCAGGGTATAGGCCGGCATCGCCGCCGCGGTGTTCAGGGTCCGGCCCATGCCGGCGCCGATTTCCCGGTACCAGCCGGCGCGCTCGGACGCGGCGATCCCGGACGCGCGCCACAGGCTGCGCTCGCGCCGGTGGGTGCCGCTGTCGTCGCCCCGGGACAGGAACACCGCGCGGGCGCCGTGGATTTTTCTGAATGCCGCGACCGCGTCGGTCGCGCCGCGGACTCCCGCCGGGTCGGACGCCGGCCCAACGATGACGAAATCGTTGTACATCAAGGAATGGCGGCGCAGGCCGTAGCCTGCCCGCACGAACGCCTCTTCGGAAGGCCGGTGGTGTACCAGGAGAACGTCGGCGTCGCCGCGCCGGGCCAGCCGGATCGCCTGCCCGGTGCCCACGGCGATCACGCGGACCCTGATGCCGGTCGCCGCGGTAAATCTGGGCAGGAGATAATCGAAGAAGCCGGAGGCCTCGGTCGAGGTCGTCGAAGCGACCCGAATAGTTTCGGCCAGCGCGGGGGCGGAGGCCGTCACGGCCGCGGCGAGAAAAACCGCGCCGATCGCCCTTACCAATGCAATTCCCCTTTGAGGAATGCCGCCAGTTCCGGCGTCTTCGGGTCCGCGAACAGCTGTGCCGCCGGGCCGGCTTCCAGCGCGCGGCCGCGGTGCAGGAAAACCAGATCGTCGGCCAGCCGCCGGGCCATGGCGAGGTCGTGGGTCGACAGGATAGCCGTCCGGCCCTCGCGGCGCAGGTCGACGATGATCTGCTCGATGCTCCAACTCGCCGCCGGGTCCAAGCTCGCCGTCGGTTCGTCGAGGAACAGGACTTCCGGATCGCGCGCCCAGGCCCGGGCGAAGGAGAGGCGCTGCTGCTCGCCGCCCGACAGGCTGCGCGCCGGCCGCACCGCCATGTCGCCCAGGCCGACATGGTCCAGCGCCGTATGCGCCCGGTGGACCGCCGCCGCCCTGGGGACGCCTTGCAGGCGGACCGCGTGCACGATGTTAGCCAGCACCGACCGGTTCAGCAGAACCGGTTTCTGGAACACCATGGCCTGGCGCGCGTGCGCCTCCGCGCCGGAGAGGCCGGACCAGCGAACCGCGCCGCTGTCCGGCGCGATCAGGCCGTGGGCGACCTTGAGCAGCATGCTCTTGCCGGCGCCGTTCGGTCCCAGGACGACGGTCGTCCGGCGCCGCGCGACCAGCATGTTGATGCGGTCGAGGATTTGCTGCCCTTCGTGGCGAAGCGAAATAGTCTCCAGCGCCAGCGGCAGGATGCTCGGGGCTTCCATCGCGCGGTCCTACCGGCTCGCGGCGACCAGCGCCGCTTCCGGCGTGCTGCGTTCGCGCACCATCCACGCCGCAGCGTTCAGCACGATCGCCAGCGTCACGAGCACAATGCCGAGGCCCAGCGCCAGGGCCAGGTTGCCCCGCCCGGTTTCGAGGGCGATCGCCGTCGTCATGGTGCGCGTGTGGTGGGCGATGTTGCCGCCGACGATGATGACCGCGCCGACCTCTGCCGCCGCCCGGCCGAACCCCGCAAGGATCGCCGTCAGAACGGCGGTCCGCCCGTCCCACAACAGGGTCGGGATGGCGCGCCGCCGGCTGCTGCCCAGCGACGTCAGCTGCTCGCGATACTCGTGCCACAGGGTTTCGATGATCTGGCGGGTGAGCGCGGTGACGATGGGCGTGACGAGGATGGCCTGGGCGATCACCATGGCGCCGGGCGTGAAGAGGATGTTCAGGCTGCCTAGAGGCCCGCTGCGCGACAGGATGAGATAGACCATCAGGCCGACGACGACCGGCGGCAGGCCCATCAGCGCATTGACCAGAACGATGACCGCCCGGCGTCCGCGGAACCGGTAGACGGCCAGCGCGCCGCCCAGCGGCAGGCCGATCAGGCAGGACAGGACGACCGCCGCCAGGTTCACCTCCAGCGACAGGATGATGATTTCCCACAGGTCGGCGTCGAAGCCGAACAACAGCCGGAATGCCGCGGCAAAACCTTCGGTCAGGTCGGACATGGCGGAGAATGTTGCGCGTTTTCCCGGCCGCGGACAGTGGCCAATCCGCCCGCGTTCCGGAGCACCCGGCTACGCCGGAAAAATCCTGTCCAGCACGCGCCGGTAGATCCGCGCCAGCGCTTCCAGGTCGGCAACGGGCACCTGCTCGTCGACCTTGTGCATGGTCTTGCCGATGGCGCCGAATTCGGCGACGGAGCAGTAGCGATGGATGAAACGGGCATCCGATGTGCCGCCGGTCGTGCTCAACTCCGGGCGCCGGCCGAGTTCGGCGGCGGTCGCGTCGGCGATGGCGTCGGACAGCGGCCCCGGCGGGCACAGGAAAGATTCGCCGGAGACGCGGATGGACAGGTCATAGGCGCCGCCGTTGCCGAGGGCGGAGTCGAACCGCTCGCGTACCCAGGTTTCGAGGCTTTCGCCGGACCACAGATCGTTGAACCGCGCGTTGAAGGTTGCGCTCGCCCGCGCCGGGATGACGTTGGCGGCGGGATTGCCGACGTCGACGGTCGAGACCTGCAGGGTGGTTGCCTGGAAATGCTCGGTTCCGTCGTCGATCTTCGTATCGGTGATCGCGCCGAGCATTCTCACCAGCCGGTGCACGGGATTGTCGGCAAGATGCGGATAGGCCGTGTGTCCTTGGATTCCGTGGACTGTCACTTGGCCGGTCAGGCTGCCGCGCCGGCCGATCTTGATCATGTCGCCCAGGGCTTCCGGGTTGGTCGGCTCGCCGACGAGGCACATGTCGAGCCGCTCGCCTTTTTCGTCGAGCCATTCCAGCACCTTCCGGGTGCCGTTGACCGCGTCGCCTTCCTCGTCGCCCGTGATGAGCAGGCTGATCGAACCGCCGAATTCGCCGCCGCGGCCGTCCAGGAATCCGGAGATGGCGGAGACGAAGGCGGCGATCGCCCCCTTCATGTCGGACGCGCCGCGGCCGTGCAGGATGCCGTCAGCGACGACACCGGCAAAGGGATCGTGGGTCCAGTCGGCCGGATCGCCCTCCGGCACGACGTCCGTATGGCCGGCAAAGCAGAAATTGGGGCTGCCGGTTCCCAGCCGTGCGTACAGGTTGTCGACCCGCTGCGCGCCGTCGCCGAAGGGCAGGCGCCGGCAGGCAAAGCCGAGGCTTTCCACAGCGGCCTGGAGGACATCCAGGGCGCCTTCGTCCCGCGGCGTCACAGAGGGTTTACGGATCAGGTCCTGGGCGAGGGGGAGAGTTTCAATCATGCAGTTGTCTGGGCATCGCTTGCGAGAGCGTGTCGGGACAGGCCATCCCCCGGTTCCATCCAGCTAAGCATTTCATCGCAATGAACGTGCGCTGTCGGTGTAATCCGTTCAGGCTCGTCCAGTCCTGCAGCCAGGATGTGCAGTTCTCCGGGCCAGCGTTTGCTCTTGAAGGTGAGGGGCGACCCGCAGGTTGGGCAGAACGTCCGTTCGACACCGGGAGAGGATGCAAAGACCTTGGGCGGTACCGTTTCCCAGTGAACCGCAGTCTCATCGAACCCGACCCAAGTCACCATCGGGGCGCCGCTCGCGCGACGGCAACTTTCACAGTGACAGTGCAGCGTCCAGATCGGCGCTGAGTCGGCGCGGAAGCGGATGGTGCCGCAAAGGCATCGGCCGGTAAATGCGTGAGTGTCGTCTGGCATAAGGCCGCCTATTAAACGGTCAATCGCGCAGCAATTCGTTGACGGACGTCTTCGACCGGGTCTGGGCGTCCACCTGTTTCACAATGACCGCGCAATAGAGGCTCGGCCCGCCCTTCGGGTCGGGCTGGGAGCCGGGCACCACGACGGAATAGGCCGGCACCTCGCCGCGATGGATTTCGCCGGTCGCCCGATTCACGATCTTCGTCGAAGCCCCGATGTAGACCCCCATCGAGAGGACTGCGCCTTCGCGCACGATGACGCCCTCGGCGACTTCGGACCGGGCGCCGATGAAGCAGCCGTCCTCGACGATGACCGGATCGGCCTGCAACGGCTCGAGCACGCCGCCGATGCCCGCGCCGCCGGAGATATGGCAGTTCTTGCCGATCTGGGCGCAGGAACCGACGGTGGCCCAGGTATCGACCATTGTGCCTTCATCGACATACGCGCCCAGATTCACGAAGCAAGGCATCAGCACGACGCCGCGGGCGATGAAGGCCGAACGGCGGACGATGCAGTTCGGTACTGCGCGGAACCCGGCTTCGCGAAACCGGTTGTCGCCCCAGCCTTCGAACTTTGAGGGAACCTTGTCCCACCAGTTCGTATCGCGGCCCGGCCCGCCGCCGATCGGCTGCATGTCGTTCAGCCGGAAGGACAGCAGGACTGCCTTCTTTGCCCATTGATTGACGGTCCAGGCGCCGTCGGACGCCTTTTCCGCAACCCGGAGCCTTCCTTCGTCCAGAGCGTCCAGTGCCGCGTCGACGGCGTCGCGAACGGCGCCGGTCGTGGCTGGTCCGACCGTGTCGCGATCTTCCCATGCGGCGTCGATAATGGAGGCGAGGTCGGCAAGGCTCATGGATATGTCCGGGTCGTATAGGAATTGTCCGCGGAAAGTAGCGGGGCGCCGGAGTCTGTCAACGCGGCGCGAAACCGTATCTGCAATGTCGGCAGGGCGAGGCGGAGGCCCTGCCACCGCATCGTCCGTACTGTTGAAAGGGTTACGCTGCCTTGCTAGGCGCCGAATCGGTCAGCAGGGCGTAAAGGGTGTCCTTGCTCGCAGAACCGCGCAGCTTTTCGCACATGCCCCCGTCGCGCAGCAGGCGGGATACCCGGGCGAGCGCCTTGAGATGGTCCGCGCCGGCGTCTTCCGGCGCCAGCAGCAGGAACAGCAGATCGACGGGCTGGTCGTCCACCGCATCGAAATCGATCGGTTCCTCGAGACGCGCGAAGACTCCCTTGACACTGTCAAGTTCGCTCAGCTTGCCGTGAGGGATCGCAATGCCGCTGCCGACGCCTGTGGTTCCCAGCCTTTCGCGCTCGAGCAACACGTCGAAGATGCGCCTGTCGTCCAGGCCCGTCGCCCGAGCACCACGGCGCGACAATTCCTGAAGCGCCTGTTTTTTGCATGTGGCCTTCATGGCCGGCACGACGCTTTCGCGCGTCAACAGATCGATAATTTCCATCAGCTTCTCTACCCTGAAAGCGGGTGCAGTCCGAAACGTCAGTGGGTTTCGGCAGCGCCTTCTGGATCGACCCAGCCGATATGGCCATCGGCACGGCGGTAGATCATGTTGAGGCCCCCATGGGCCACATTTCGGAACATCATGGCGGGCAGATCCGCCAGATCCATGCGCATGACGGCTTCTCCGACCGTCAACGAAGCAATGTCCGTCGTCATGTCTGCAACCACAACCGGCTCGTCCCGGCCGTTCACTGTGGCGCCTGCATCGGCCTGTTCGATCTCAGGCTCTTCCTCCCGGGTGAGGATGTATTGTTGAGCCGTCAACGTTTCAAGGTCCCTCGGCGGCGCCGGGTGGTGGTCGCGGATGCGCCGCTTGTTGCGCCGCAGTCGCTTTGCGATGTGCTCCGCGGCCTTGTTGAAAGCCAGATGGGGATCCTCCGCCCGGCCTTCGCCAAGGACGTGAAGCCCGCGGCTGACATGGACCTTGATGTCGACGGAAAATTCGTGACCGTGCTTGTCGAACGTAACGGTCGCGTCGAGGGCCCGTTCGAAGAATTTGCCGACGGTATCGCCCAGGGTGGATTCGGCGTGCCGCCGCAAAGCTTGACCGACATCGAAGTGCCGGCCGGTGACCTTGACATTCATACCGGTATTCCGGCCGTTCAAACGCGCTCTGTCAAGACGGTGTCGGCTAAATTTTTCGGCACCGGCTGTTCGTCGCCGCGCACTGCGCGCCGGATCATGCCGCCCGTTCGATTCGCCGGCGCCGGCGACGCTCGACCGAGGAAGGAATCCGCAGCATTTCCCTGTATTTGGCGACAGTGCGGCGCGCGAGGTCGTAACCTTCGGCGCGCAGCAGGCGCGTGATCGCTGCGTCCGAAAGAGGGGTCGGTTCCCTGTCGATCAACAAGCGCAACCGATGCCGGACGGCGCTTGCGGCATGGCCGGGCCCGCCGTTCAGCGCGCCGACCCGCGAGGAAAAGAGAAACTTCAGCGCGAAGACGCCCTGGGGTGTCGCGGCGAACTTTTCGTTCACCGCCCGGCTTACGGTGCTTTCGTGGAGGCCGGTTACGCCGGCGATGTCCTTGCGGGTCATCGGCCTGAGCCGCACGGTCCCGTGCTCCAGGAATTCCTGCTGGCGGCGGAAAATCTCGACGCCCAGGCTCAGGATGGTCGCCCGTCGTCTTTCGATCGCCTGGATGAGCCAGCCTGCTTCGTCGGTCCTTTTCCTGAGATAGGCCTTTTCGTCTTGACTCCGCGCCTGCGCGCGCAGCCTTTCCAGGCCGGCACGGTCGAGAGCGAGGCGGGGCGCTGTATCCGGATTGACTGCGACAACCCATGGGCCGAGCCGGCAGGCATGGTCCCCGTCGCCGCGGAGCGCATCGGTCGCCGGGCGGACGATCAGGTCCGGCACGATCGTCGGCGCGGCGACGCCCGCCAGGGCCAGGCCCGGCCGCGGATCGAGCGCGCGGAGACGGTCGAGAAAGCGCGGCAGGTCGTCGGGTTCGATGCCAGCGGCGGCGGCAAGGGCCTCCGGGCCGCGTTCGGTCAGCAGCGGCAGCTTGTCCAGCAGCGCGTCCATCGACGGATCGAGCGTGTCGGCGTCCAAGAGTTGCAGGCGCAGGCATTCGCCCAGGTTCCGGGCAAAGAGGCCGGGCGGAGCCAGAGCCTGCAACCGTCCCAGGATGTCGGAGACCAGCGCCTCCGGCACACCGCGAAGGGCGGCGACGTCGCCGGGGTCGCCCGCCAGATATCCTGCCTCGTCGAGCAGGCCGCTCAGATCGATTGCGACGGTGCGCTCAACCGCATCGGCGAACGAAAACGCAATATCTTCGAAGAGGACATCCTGAAGCGTTCGTTCCGACACCGCATCCGGCCGGTCGGGGCCGTGCGCGTCTATCTGCGTATTATGGCGGTCAGCGCCGGGCGACGCGCCCGCCGCAGCGCCGAACAGCCGGGTGGCTTCCGGCGTCGGCCGGTACCCGGCCGCCGGATTGCGCGCCGGCGCCTGTATCCGGCCGGTCGCCGCGTCATCGGCCGGTTCGTCCAGAGACAGCAGCGGATTGGTCTCGAGCGCTTCACGGACGACAGCATCAAGCTCGAAACTGGACAACTGCAGCAGTTTGATCGACTGCTGCAGTGCCGGCGTCAGGGTTTGTGTCAGTTTCCGCCGCTGGCGGAGTTCGAGGGAAACGCCGGGCGCGGCCATCAGTCCGCCATTCGAATCGCTTTCCTAAAGGCGGAACGTATCGCCCAAATAAACCCGGCGCACATCCTCGTGCCGGACGATATCGCCGGGCGCCCCGTCCATCAGCACAACACCGTCATGCATGATGTAGGCGCGGTCGACGATATCGAGCGTTTCGCGGACGTTGTGGTCGGTAATCAACACGCCGATCCCGCGGTCCTTGAGATGCGAGACGAGATCCCGGACATCGCCGACCGCGATCGGGTCGATGCCGGCGAGCGGTTCGTCGAGCAGGATGAAGCCCGGCTTCGACGCCAGGGCGCGGGCAATCTCCACCCGCCGCCGCTCGCCGCCGGACAGCGCAATCGCCGGCGTGTGGCGCAGATGGGTCACGGAGAATTCCGCGAGCAGATCGTCCAGCACGGTCTCCCGGGCTTCCCGGTCCGCTTCGACCACTTCCAGCGCGGCACGGATATTGTTCTCGACGGTCATGCCGCGGAAAATCGACGGCTCCTGCGGCAGATAGCCAATCCCGAGGCGCGCACGCCGGTACATGGGCAGGTCGGTGATGTCCTGACCGTCGAGCAGGATCGTCCCGGCGTCGGGCCGGATCAGGCCGGTGATGATGTAGAAACTGGTGGTCTTGCCGGCGCCGTTGGGCCCGAGCAGGCCGACGGCCTCGCCGCGCTGCACGGCGAGGGAGACGCCGCGCAGCACGGGTCGCTTCTTGAAGCGTTTGCCCAGGCCGTCGGCAACCAGCCCGTCGTTGGTAGCCACGAGGCGCGGCCCGGCGGTCCCGTCCCCGGAAAGTGCGTGGTCGTCCCGATCGGCCAATCCGGCCTCCTTTCTCCGGTTCCGCCCGTCGAAGCGCGGCGCCGGTCCTAGCAGGTAACGCTTCGGCAAACGGACATTACTGCGCGCCGGTCTGCTTCTCCCGGGCGCGCGGCACGGCATTGATCCGCTGCGTCAGCACGGCGCCGGTCTTTCCACCTGCAACCGTTTCGGATTTTCGCGGCGCGCTTCCGCTGTCGCTCTTTTTCCTGACGTCGGAAGCATCCGGTTTGCACGCCTTTGCGCTATCGCCCGGAACCAGCAGGACCCTGACCCGGCCGACCATGCGACTCACCCCGGTCTTGAGATTGACGACCGCCTTTTCACCGTTCAGCTGATTCTCGCAACGGGTCAGCTTTACGTTTCCGGTCAGGGTCGCGAGCCGTGATTCGCTGTCGTAGTCGCCGCGGTCGGCGCGGATGACTTCGGTCCTGGTGGTTATGACGACGCTGCCCTGCGCTTCGACACGGCGCAGGGCGACTCTGCCGCCGGCGCCGTCTTTCAGAAAGGCGACGAAGCGGCTGGCGCGGATGACCCGCTCGCCATCCACGACCTTCGCGTTTCCGATCACAAAGGCGCGCTGATCCTTGCTGCGATACTCGATCCGGTCGGTGGCGGTGATGGTCTGCGAACCGTTTGCCAGCTTCAGATTGCGTCCGCGCAAGACGAAAACGCCGGTATCGATCATGTAGATTGCCGATTCGCCGGTCGCCGTCTCTTTCGCGGTCTTGATGTCGACGTTGCCCGTCGCCGTGACCTTCCAGAACTGCGTCCTGTTTTCCGCGCGTTTTCTGTAGTGCGCCTTCAATTCGTCGGCGCGGATGCTGGTCTTGCCTTGCCGCGCCATCGCATTGCCCCGGGCGATATACACCTGCTCCGTGCGGCGCCATTCGATGCCACGATCGGCTTCGATCGACAAGGGCTGATCGGAGTGGGCAAGCAACCCTTCGTTCTGTGCATGGAGCGGCTGCGGTGCCGACAACCATGCAAGCGGAAGGGCCGTTCCGGCAAGCAGAAGAGACAGTCCGGCCGCCCGGCTCATCGGGTGGATTCCAGAAGAGCGGCAGGCTCAGCGGCGGGTTCGGCAGGACTTCCATCCGGACCTGCCCGGTCCAGGTGCAAAGTCGCCTTGGTCCTGCCCGTGAAAATCACGGTCATCCCCCTGTCGACGATCCGGAATCCCTGTGCCGCAACCGTCGTCTCCGGTCCGGAGGCGTAGACGTTGCGCCCGCCCCAGGCCGAGTTCGATTTCATGTCGAACGTCGCCTCTGCAGTCCGGAAGCGATAATCGCTGCCATGATAGACATTCACATCGCCCGACAGCGTCAACCGGTTCCTCGCGCGGTCGAACCGGCCGTTGTCCGCCTTGATCCGCACCTGAACGCCGCCGGTGAGCTCAAGATTCGCCTCCGGATCGTCGAGCGCCACCGCCGTCGCCTTGTGGTCGACCTGGCGGGCTCTCGTCGCCGTCAGGCGGTAGGGACGATTCCGGTCGTCGGTCGCAACAAAAACCGGCGCTTCCATCGTGAAGTTTCGCAGGCCGGACGGAGTCAGGGCATCGCGGGCCACGTCGCTCGCCTGCTTGCCGGTACTGACAAAGGTCGGCCAGAACAGCGCCGCCACAATGATCGTGAAAGCGAGGCTCGGCAACGCGAATTTCATCAGGTTCACGAAGCGCGTATAGCCGTCCCGCTGCCGGGCCCGGGCTTCGCGATACCGCCGGGACCGGCCCGCATCCGTCATGCCACGCCGTCCCGCAGGCAATCGTGAAGATGGACGAACCCGACCGGCTCACCGTCGCGGACGGCGAACAGGCCTGTAATTTCGCGCGCATTCATGAGGCCAAGGGCTTCCGCCGCCAGCGCTTCCGGACGGATCGTAACCGGAGCCGGGGTCATCACGCCAGACGCTTCCCGCGATACCAGGCCGGCATCCATGTGCCGCCGCAGGTCACCGTCCGTAATGATGCCGACAAGATCGCCTGCCGGGCCGACCACTCCGGCGCAGCCGAGCCGGCGTGCGGTCATAACGATCAGAACTTCGGCCATCCGGTCGTTCGGACGGACCAGAGGCATCGCCTCGCCAATGTGCATGATGTCGGCGACCCGGGTCAGGCGCCGGCCGAGCTTGCCGCCCGGATGAAGGACCTGGAAGTCGTCGGCGGAGAAGCCGCGGCGTTCCAGAAGCGCCACCGCCAGCGCATCGCCCAGGGCAAGCGCCATCGCCATCGACGTGGTCGGCGCCAGGCCGAGCGGGCAGGCCTCGGCCGATCTCGGCATCGTCAGCGCGACGGTCGACGCTTCGGCAAGGGCGCTGTCCGGATCGCCGGTGATCCCGATCAGATCGATTCCGAACCGGCTGCAATAGCCGATGATGTCGTTCAGTTCCGTCGTTTCGCCGGAGTTCGACAGCGCCAGCACCACGTCATCGGGGCGGATCATGCCCATGTCGCCGTGGCTGGCTTCGCCCGGATGCACGAAATAGGCCGGCGTTCCGACCGACGCCATGGTCGCGGCGATCTTGCGGCCGATATGGCCGCTCTTGCCCATGCCGGTTACGACCAGCCGCCCCGCCGTGCCGCGGATAATCTCGACGGCCCGGCAGAATGCGTCGCCCATGTCGCTGTCCAGGGCCGTCTTCAGCGCGGCGATGCCCTCGCATTCAAGGGTAAAGACGCGAAGTGCAGAGGCAACGACCTCGCTGCGGCCATTGACGACCGGCGCCGTCACCTCGGCAACATCGCGCTCTTCCGGGCTTTCGGGCGCGGCATTGGGTGATGGCTGTCTCATATCCTCTCCGCAACCGGAATAAAGGGCCGGTTGTGCCGACGCCGGCTGCGGCGCATGCCTCCGGGCGGTTTGCCCGGCAGCCGCTGTTCCGAAACCCGGCATCGATCCTAGCAGAATTGATCCATTTGGGCCAATTCGGCGGCGAAACGGATTCACGAATGAGCAAATATGTCCTGTTCGGCCCAGCCGGCAATATCCAGGGCCGCCCTGTAGGGAAGAAAGTCGAAACATTTCCGGGCCAGTTCGGTCCGGCCTTCGCGCTCGAGCAACCGGTCGAGTTCGGTCTTGAGCCGGTGCAGGTAAAGGACATCGGTCGCCGCATAGCGCCGCTGGTCCTCGTCCAGTTCCTCCGCGCCCCAGTCGGAGGTCTGCTGCTGCTTGGAAATTTCGACGTCCAGAAGATCCTTGCAGAGGTCCTTCAGGCTGTGACGGTCGGTCATGGTGCGGACGAGCTGCGACGCGATTTTCGTGCAGTAGACCGGCGCTGTCAGGACACCGAGCCGGTGCAGGAAAACCGCGATGTCGAAGCGGCCGAAATGAAACAGTTTGAGGATCGCCGGATCGGCCAGGATTGCCCCGAGATTCGGCGCTTCGGTCTGCCCGTTCGCAATCTGGACAAGGTGACAGACACCGTCTCCGGCGGACAGTTGTACGAGGCACAGCCGGTCCCGCGCCGGATTGAGGCCCATGGTCTCGGAATCGACGGCGACCGGCCCGCTGAAGCGCAGCCCGTCCGGGAGATCGCCGCGATACAGTCGGATGTCCGGTGCCGTCGCCATTGCTGCTAAATGTACTGCCCTTGACCGCGCGTCGGGCCGTCCCGATCCCGCGCGCAGGCGCCGGCCCGATCCGGGGGGCGCCGGCGGCCGGATGCCGTCTCCGCAACCGGTCTCGCGCAGTCCTTGCCGAAACGCGGCGCTGACGGGAATGGTGCCCAGGAGAAGACTCGAACTTCCACGGCCATGCGGCCACAGGTACCTGAAACCTGCGCGTCTACCAATTCCGCCACCTGGGCACTCAACCGCCGCCTCCCGGCCGGCACGGTCGCCGACGCAAAATCCGGCCGCGCGCCGTTCGCTCAAGACGAAGCGCCAGTGGGTAACCGCCGGGCTTCGCCCTGTCAATCGCACAGCCGGGACGCGGCGGCGCAGCGATGTCGCGGATTGCATCCGGTGGATCGTTCATCGTCCGCCATTGCCGCCCCTGCACGCCGAACCGGCTGCGCGCCGGACCGGTCATGTCGGCTTCGTCACATTGTTTTTCAACGGTCAGAAGGCTAGAGAATGGCGTTTCCAAGGTCGCCATGTCTCTCGCCAGCCAACGGACAGCAGATGGAACGGGTAACGGTCTTCGGCGGCTCGGGTTTCGTCGGGCGGTATGTCGTGAAACGCCTCGCGGAGCGCGGAACGATCGTGCGGGCCGCGGTGCGCAACCCGGAACGTGCATTGTTTCTGAAACCGATGGGCGCAGTCGGGCAGGTTGCGCCGGTGCCGGGCGATGTTCGCAGCGAACGGTCGGTCCGGGCCGCGGTTCGCGATGCGGACGCCGTCATCAATGCGGTCGGCTTCTGGGACGGATCGCGCAACGGGTTCGATTCGGTCCACCATGAGGGCGCGGGCCGGGTCGCCAGACTGAGCCGGGAGGCCGGAGTCCGGCGGTTCGTCCATCTGTCGGGCATCGGCGCGACGGAGGCTTCGAAATCCAGATACGTCGTTGCCCGCGCCCGGGGCGAACGGGCCGTTCGCGACGCTTTCGGCAATGCGGCCATACTCCAGCCCTCCGTCATTTTCGGCCAGGAGGACAGGTTCTTCAACCTGATCGGCCGCATCCTGAAGAACGCGCCCGTCTTTCCGGTCATTGCCGGGGCGACGAAAATGCAGCCTGTCTATGTCGGCGACGTTGCGGAGGCGGCCGTTGCGGCCCTGGACCTGCCGGAAGGCGGTGTCTTTCAACTCGGGGGGCCGAGGGTCTATCGCCATATCGAATTGATCGACCTTGCAATGACCATATGCGCGCGGCGGCGTCCGCGGGTCGCGCTTCCGATGGGTCCGCTGTCCCTTTTGGCGGGCATTCTCGACCTGCTGCCCGTGCCGACGCCCCTTACGAGGGATACGCTGGCGCTGCTCCGCGAGGACAATATTGTCGGGGAAGATGCGCCGGGATTTCCGGACTTGGGGATAACGCCGGCCGCCGCCGAAGCGATCGCGCCGACCTATCTGGATCAGTATCGTCCCCACGGGCGGTTCCGGCAGGCGACGACGGCCTGAAACAGCCCGTTGCCGCCTTCCCGGTGCAGTTTCCCCTATTGAAGCCTGAGGGCCATGTCTTCGACGTAGATCAGATACAAGAGCAGCCCGCCCAACAGTATTCGGTAGACCGCAAATGGCGTGAACGTCGCGCGCCGCAGCCAGGCCATCATGCCGGCGATGGCGAGCAGCGCGGCGGCCAGCGCCAGCAGGGCGGCGAGCAATGCGTCGGTCTGCAAAGCGACGTTGCCCGATTTGTAAATGTCGTAACCGAAGAGCGCCGAGGCGCCGAGAATCGCCGGGATTGCGAGGAGCATTGAAATGGTGGCGGCGTCGGACCGCTCGAAACCGAGCGCACGGGCGGCGGTCATGGCAATTCCGGCCCGGCTCGTCCCCGGTATCAGCGCGAGCACCTGAGCCAGGCCGATAACGATCGCCTGCCCGAATGTCGTATGTTCCATCTTGCTGATGGTCAGGCCGGTCCGGTCGGCGAACCAGAGCAGCAGGCCGAAGCCCAGGCTGGCCCAGGCGACGACTTCGACGCTGCGCCAGGCGCTGCCGAACAGGGTGTTGACCAGCAGGCCGGCGACGACCAGCGGAACGGTCGCAACGACAAGATACAGGAAGAGCCGTCCCTCATCGGTAACCCGTCCGGCCAGCAGCCGAATTCCGCCGCCCGCCACACGCCCGACATCGCGCCAGAAATAGAGCATGACGGCCCCGAGAGAGCCGAGGTGAACCGCGACGTCCAAAGTCAGCCTTTCGTTGGCCGTGCCGGCGCGCGTAGCGACCCCGCTTTGCTCGAAGACCTCCCAGGTCAGCACCAGGTGGCCGGACGAACTGATCGGCAGAAACTCGGTGATCCCCTGGACGATCGCCAGAACGATGATTGGCAACAGCGACGCCAAGCTTTCTTCTCCAATGCCTTTCCCAGGCGACGGCAGACCCCTCGACGCGGCCTATCACACAGGGTCCCGTCGAGGCCACAGGCCCGTTAATACCGTATCGGTAGCATTTATTGGCAGACTTCGCTCCAGCATCCCGAATTTCAAGCCGGGGACGGCCATCGTCGAGTAAAGCTCCGACGCCGGAACAGGCAGGTCGGGGCCGGTCCGGTCGGGCGTACCGTCAACGCCGTATCGCAGCAAGGGGCGGCTCCGCCCCGGCCGATGCGGCCTCTACAACAAAGATCCCTGCTCGCCGTCGGCCGGCGGCTTGGTGTTGCGGGCCGGCTTCCTGGCCGCGGCGGATTTTCCGCCGCCCGTCCTTTCGATTGAGGGCGGATCGATGAGCGCGGGGACGCTGCCGTCGCCGAAGCGGAGCGTCACGCGGCCGGCGCGCTGCGCCGCTGCACTGTCGGTGACCGGCCGTCCGCCCGCATCGCGGACCAGCGCAAAGCCGCGATCCAGGACCCGGCCGTAGGAATAGGATTCAAGCAGGTCGGCCCGGTGCTTCAGGCGTTCGTGCATTGCGTCGAGGCGCCGCTGCATCTGCGGCCGCAAACGGGCGCCGAGATCGTCCGTCCGGTCGCGCCGGCGGTTGACGAGCTGGACGAGGGCGGCAGGCCGGATGCCGGCCGCGAGCCGGTCGGCCGCAGACCGCTTCTCCCGGACCAGGCTGCGCAGGCCGAGTCCGAGACGCTCGGCCCGGTCGTCCAGTTGCTGGGCCCTCGCGTCGAGAAGCGACTGGGGGTCCGGCAAGCCGCGGCCGGTGGACTCCAGGCGCAGGCGGTACTCCTCGCGCAGCCGCCCCATCGCCGACACCAGCCGCCGGCCGTCGTCCAGGATCTGGGCAACCAGTTCGCTGCGCACCGGCACGGCCATTTCCGCCGCTGCGGTCGGCGTTGGTGCGCGGCGGTCCGCGGCATGGTCGATCAGCGTCGTGTCGGTCTCGTGGCCGACCGCGCTGACCAGCGGAATGTCCGAGGCTGCCGCCGCCCGGACGACACTCTCCTCGTTGAACGGCCACAGATCCTCGATCGATCCGCCGCCCCGCGCGACGATGAGCAGATCGGGCCGCGGAACTCCGGAATCGCCCCGGATCGCATTGAAGCCCTCGATCGCTCCAGCGACCTCCCCGGCCGCCCGATCGCCCTGCACCCGCACCGGCCAGAGCAGGACGCGGCGCGGGAGCCGGTCCTCCAGGCGGTGAAGGATGTCCCGGATCACGGCGCCTGTGGGTGACGTCACGACGCCGATGACGGCCGGCAGGAAGGGCAGCGGCTTCTTCCGGCTCTCGTCGAACAGCCCCTCGGCCGCCAGCTTGCGCCGGCGCTCCTCGAGCAGCTTCAGAAGCGCGCCCTCGCCGGCAGCCTCCAGCGCCTCGATGACGATCTGGTATTTCGAGCGGCCGGCGTATGTGGTCAGCTTGCCGGTCGCGATGACCTCGAGGCCGTCTTCCGGCTCGACCGCCAGGCGGCCGGCCGCGCCGCGCCAGCACACGGCGTCGAGGACGGCGCTGTCGTCCTTCAGGGCCATGTAGAGATGGCCCGATCCGGCCCGCTTGAAACCGGAGATTTCTCCCCGCACCCGGACGCGGCTGAATTCGCCTTCGACCACCCGCTTGAGCGCCGCGGACAGTTCCGAGACCGTGGCGACCGGGATATTGTGACCGGCGCCGGTCTCCGGCCTGTCCTCGAAGACGCTCATCCGCCCAGTTCCCGCGAGCGGCGGGCCGCAGCGGCGATGGCCTTCTGCATCAGGGCGCCGAGCCCGTCGTCCGCCATCAGGACCTTCAGCGCCGCCTCGGTGGTGCCGCCGGGGCTGGTGACGTTGCGGCGCAGGGTGGCGGCATCCTCCGGTGCGCGGTACAGCAGCTCGCCGGCTCCGGCCACGGTCGCCCGCGCCAGCGCACCGGCCGCTTCCGGCGAAAGGCCCTCGGCGATGCCGGCGTCGGTCATGGCCTCGACCAGATGAAAAACATAGGCCGGCCCGCTGCCGGATACGGCGGTGACGGCGTCGATCTCCGCTTCGTCCGTTACCCAGACCACCGCGCCCACGGCGCCCAGCAGGGCTTCGCACAGGGCGCGGCCGTCCGGCGGCACATTGGCGTTGCAGATCGCCGCGGTCACGCCGCGCCCGACGGCCGCCGGCGTGTTCGGCATGGACCGGACGACCGGCGCATCGCGCCCCAGCATCGCTTCGAAGAAGCGGATCGGCGTCCCGGCCGCGATGGAAAGAAACACCGCGCCCGAACCGGCATAGGGCCGATAATCCGGGACCACGGCGTCCATCACCTGCGGCTTGACGGCAAACAGGATGACGTCCGGGCGGAACCCCGAAGGCGTTTTCGCCACGCTGCGGACGAAAACGGGGCCCGGGCCTTCGGCGAAAGCTGCCGCGGCTTCCGGCGCGGGCTCCACGGCGACGATGTTACCGGCGCGCGCACCGGCCGCGAGCCAGCCGCGCGCCAGGGCGCTGCCCATATTCCCGCAGCCGACCAGCAACAGGCGCGCTGCGGCAAGGTCCATGATTTCGCCCCTTATGCCTCTCCGCCCCTACGCTTCCCCAACTGTGTCCAGCAGGGAAGCGGTCACCGCCTCGTTGGCCGTCTTGCCGCCCCATGTGACGAACTGGAAGGCGGGATAGAATCGCTCGCACTCGGACAGTGCGATGTCAACTAGGTCTTCAAGCTGTTCGACGCTGGCGCCCTGGTGGCCGCGCAGCAACACCGTGTGCCGGAAGACCGGGTTCGAGTCTTCTTCCGGGACGACGAAAGTGCCCAGCCAGAGCTTGTTGTTTATCTTCAGCAGCAACTGGGAAATATCGATCAGTTTCTTTTTTGGAATTCGCATGTCCATGAAACAGGAAAGATGAATGGCGTTCAGATCTTCGCTCCACACGAAATGCATGTGGTAGCCGCACCAATGGCCCGGATACTCAACGGCCATTTCATCGTCGCTGCTGCGCTCGAACGACCACTCGTTCGCAGCGACGATTTCTTCCAGCGTGTCCAGGGGGTTGGGCGTTGTCCAGGTATCGAGCGCGATGCCAGACATGAGTCGCTCTCCTGTAGCGGCTCCCGGAAAGAGGGGAGCCGGAGCGTGAACGCGGGGCACCGCCCGCCGCGGCCGGCGATACTGCGCGCGCGACCGATCGCTAACCTTATATCTTGTGGTATTGGAACGGCCGCATACCACCAGATGTGGAGCCTGCCACCGTACGTATTTTCTCGCAACAAGATTTATTAGTGCAAATCAGGTTTTGCACAAGATATTGATTCGCGGTTTGCCGCCCGTTGCGGCGCTCCCGTATCGACATTGCGCCCGGCGGCGTCGCGGAAAAATTGCCGGTGTTTCGGCGTACAGATTTTTGCGGTCGATCAGGCGCCCTTGCGGCGGCCGCGCGCCGGTTTTTCGAGCTTTTCCAGGCGCTGCTGGAGTTCGGTCAACCGCGCTTCGAGGGCCTCCTGCCCGTCGCGCGCCTTTGCCGCCATGTCCCGGGCGACGTCGAACTCCTCGCGGGTCACGAGGTCCATATCGGCCAGCAATCCCTGGAGCCGGGCCTTGACCATCGCCTCCGCTTCCGAGCGAACGCCGGCGGCGACGCCCAGCATACCCGTCGTGACCCGGGCGAAATCGTCGATCAGCTTGTTGTTGGCCTGCATGGCGATGCCTCCTGCCGCCCCGACTTTCAATGGCTGGTTACATGGGCGCGCCGCCGCCGCACGGCAAACGCCGAGTCGCCGCGCCGGGCGCGAACCCGGTCATGTCACGATCTCGTCGCGCGGCGGCAGCGCCATGCTGCGCCGGTCCATCGCCACCGACTTGATCAGCGCGAAGACGTCCACGCCCGGCGCAAGTTCCAGATCGCGAACCGCGTTGGCGGTCACCGTGGCGGCGATGCGGCTTTCCCCCGTCTCGCCGGCGATGGAAATCGCCACGGTCCGGAACGGCCCGTCGGATTCCGTCACCGACCGGACTGTCCCCGGCAGGATGTTGCGGATGCTGACGCGCTTCGGCTTCTCCAGGGCGACAGAGACGTCCCGCGCCCGGATCCGCACCCGGATCGCGCTGCCCACCGGCAGGGGCACGGAGGGCACCCACAGGCTGCCGCCGGGAATGGCGAGCCGGCTCATCGCGCCGGCGACATCCTGTTCGGCGACGCGGGCGGCCAGCACGGCGCCGGCCTGGAACCGGCCAGTCAGCGGCATCAGCTCCGGGCGGGTGAAGACCTCGTCGACCGAGCCGGTGGCCGCGACCGATCCGTCCGAGAGCAGGACCACCCGGTCGGCAAGGCGCGCCACCTCATCGATCTGGTGGCTGACATAGACGACGGGCAGGCCGGCCTCGTCGCGCAGCCGCTCGATATAGGGCAGGATTTCCGCCTTCCGGGCGGCGTCGAGCGACGCCAGGGGTTCGTCCATCAGCAGGATGTCGGGCTCGGACAACAGGGCCCGGCCGATCGCCACGCGCTGCTGTTCGCCGCCCGAAAGGGTCGCCGGCTTCCGTTCCAGAAGCGCATCGAGGCCCAGCATGCCGACGACGCCGCTGAACCGGCCGTTGCGCCCGGCCGCTTTCGCGTAGAGCAGGTTGCGGCGCACGGACAGGTGCGGGAACAGGCGGCCTTCCTGGAACACGACGCCGACCCGGCGCTGCGGCGTCGCGATATCGATGCCGTCTGCGCTGTCGAACAGGATACGGCCGCCCAGCGCGATCCGCCCGGCATCCGGCGTCATGAGCCCGGCGATCATCTGGACCGTGCTGGTCTTGCCGGCTCCGGACCGGCCGAACAGGGCCGTCACGCCGCCGGCGCTTTCGAACCGTATGCCGAGCGCGGTTTCGCCGAGCCGCTTTCTGACGTCGACGTCAAGCATCGCCGGTTCGCTCTTCGGCGGTCAGGCCGCGGCGCGCTCGCCGGGCCAGGATTTCCGACGCCACGACGGCGAGAACCGAAATGGCGATGGCGATCAGGGTCAGGCGGAATACGGCGCTTTCCTCGCCCGGCACCTGGAGCAGCGCGTAGACCGCGAGCGAGAGGGTCTGCGTTTCGCCCGGGATGTTCGAAACCAGGGTGATGGTGGCGCCGAATTCGCCCAGCGCCTTGGCGAAGCCGAGCACGGCGCCGGCCAGCACGCCGGGCATGGCAAGCGGCAGGGCGATCGTGGCGAAGCGCCGCCAGCGCCCGGCGCCCAGCGTCGCGGCGGCCTGCTCCAGACGCGGGTCGACGGCCTCGAACGAGAGGCGGATCGGCCGCACGATCAGCGGAAAGGCCATGACGCCGGCCGCCACGGCGGCCCCGGTCCAGCGAAAGGCGATCTCGATGCCGAACCAGTCCTTGAGCCAGCCGCCGATCCAGCCCTGGCTGCCGAACAGGATCAGCAGCACGAAACCGGTCACGACCGGTGGCAGGACCAGGGGCAGGGTAATGAAGGCGTTGACGAGCAGCTTGCCGCGGAACTCCTTGCGCGCCAGTACCCAGCCGAGCGCGACGGCAACCGGCAGGGCGATCAGCAGGCTCCAGAAGGAGACCTTCAGGCTGAGCAGCAGCGCGTCGGTTTCCGCTTCGCTCAACATCGGCGCGCGGTCCTAGCGCTTCTTCGGCATGCCATAGCCGGCATCGGCGAAAATCTTGCGGTAGGCCGGGCTGTGCAGCGCCTCGAGCCAGCGCCGGGCACACTTTGAGTCGCCGCCTTCGACGATTGCAGCGTCGTAGCGGATCGGCGGATGGGCGGCTGCCGGGATGCGCGCGGCGATGCGGACGCGCGGCTCGGCGATCGCGTCGGTTTCGTAGACGATGCCCAATGCCGCTTCCCGGCGGACGACATAGGCCGCAACGACGCGCACGTTCGCGGCCAGCACGATGTTGCGCCGCGCCCGCTGCCACAGGCCGAGGGATTGGAGCGCCGCCTTGGCATAGCGCCCCGCCGGCACATGGCCCGGATCGCCGATGGCCAGACGCTCCCGCCCCAGGCGGCGCGCCGTCGCCGTGCCGGGCGCAAGCCGCTCGGCACTGCCGCCGGCGCCGTGGGCGACGGCGACCAGACGGTTGGTGAACAGCGTGCGCCGCGCCGCCGGATCGATCCGGCCGTTGCGTTCGAGATAGTCGAGCCAGCGCGGATCGGCGCTGACGAACAGGTCGGCCGGCGCGCCGAACCGGATCTGGCGGGCGAGGATGCCGCTCGACGCATAGGACACGCGGATCGTGCCGTCCGGCGCGATGCAGCGGCGTTGCGTCACCAGCCGTTCGACCGCGCGGTCCAGCGGGGCCTTCAGGCTGGCGGCGGCGAAGATGACGCCGTTATCGCCGATCTTCGCCTGCGCCGGCGCTGCAAAGGGAAGAAGAAGGACCGCAATAAGGGCGCTCGCAAGTTTCATGCCGCTTTCTATACGCAGGAATGCCGAAACGCCCAATCCCGAACATTGGCCCGAACATTGGCCCGGACACTGGACAGCGCTCCGGTAAGGCGCCGATCCCCCGTCAGTCATTTCGACCCCGTCATTTCGACCGGAGCGGCGCAACCGCGCAGTGGAGAAATCTTTTCAGTCTGATACTTCGGACCTTGCTCCGCCGGAAAAAGATTTCTCCGCCCCGCCCCGGATAAATCCGGCGCTCCGGTCGAAATGACGGCGAAGGAAAGGGCTCGGTTCGGCGCCACAAGTCGAACCGAGACGCTGCCGGATCGCCTGCCAGCATTCTTGTGCGGTCGTTCAATATTCGATTTCGGCAAATAGGGCAGAGAAACAGGAGGTTGGCCCGCTTCCCTGATCTGGAATGACCGTTCTATCATTTGAAAAAAATGCCGGAACGGCCCGGCCGCGGCTCCGCGGCGATCCCGGCAAAGCCTTGTGCCGCATGGCTTTCCCGGCCGGCGGCGACCCGGAGCGTCAGGCCGGATTTGACGCAAATTCATCTTTTGCAGGATCATATTCCTCGATGTCTTTTCTGATCGTTCCCCATTTGTTTCCGGAAAATGGACCGGAAAAACAACGGGTTGGCCGGTCTTCCTGACCTGGGCTCGATTTGGACTGCGCGCCCCCTGATTTGCAGAAAATCTGCCAAAACGACCCGTTCGCGGCATTACCGGAACACCCGCAATCTCCACAGGTTTCCTCTGCGAAAGGGGCCTAATTAAATTCCCCTCCCCTTGGGGAGGGACCAGGGGAGGAGTCGTCTGGCGCCGCGCCGATGTCCGAACCCGGCACCGCGACGCAGGCCGCGGACCCCTCCCCCTAACCC
>WTGH01000014.1 GCA_011523655.1 Rhodospirillaceae bacterium | reverse complement strand
GGGTCCGCGGACCCTGTCGCGGTGCCGGGGTCGGGCCTCAGTGCGGCGTCGACCGACCCCTCCCCTGGCCCCTCCCCCAAGGGGAGGGGGATTCGATCGGTGCCTTTTAGCAGAGGAATCCCAAGGCAGCTTCGGCCGGGCTCAGCGCAGGCTTTCGGCCGGCGCTCCGGAGCGTGCCATCGCATCCACGCGCCGCTGGGCCAGTTCCTGGAGCTTGCGGCGCTGGACCTTGGTGCCGTTGGGGCTGGGCGTCGTCGGGAATTCCGCGATCTCCCAGACGGCGACCGGCGCCTTGTAGGCGGCGAGCCCGGCCCGGCAATGGTCGATCACCGCGGCCTCGGAAACCGTCGCGCCGGCCTCGGGGATGACGAAGGCGGCGCAGCGGGGTTTGCCGCCGGCCGTGACGCCGACGACCTGCGATGCGGCGACCCCGGCCACTTCGTCGATCCGGGCCATGATCTCTTCCGGCGCGACCAGGAATCCGCCGAGGCGCAGGGCGTCGCCCATGCGGGCGAGGAACACGAAGCCGGTCTCGTCCAGGTAGCCGGCGTCTCCCGTGCGCAGGAAGCCGTCATCGTCGAACGCCTCGGCGGTCGCGTCGGGATTGCCGAAATAGCCGAGCATCCGGTTCGGCGTGCGGATTTCCAGCGCACCGGTCTCGCCCTGTCCCAAAAGCGCGCCGGACGCCGGGTCGCGCACCCGGACGGCGGTCTCCGGGCAGACCGGCCGCCCCGCACCCCTGATCCGCTGTTCGGGCGGCGCACCGAGCGGCTGGGCCGCGAACAGGGCCATGACCTCGCTCATGCCGTAGAGCCCGACCAGCGGAACGCCGTGGGCCTCGCAGCGGTCCATCAGGGCGCCGGGATCGCCGTTGAAGGCGGCGAAGCCGGCCATGCGCAGGCTGCGCAGCGCCGTCCGGTCCGCATCGAGATCGAGCATGGCGTGGAGCATGTCGTCAGTCGCGACCAGGTGGCTGATGCGCCGGCCGCGGATCGCCGCGACGCTCGTTTCCGCGGAAAAGCTCTCCTCCAGCAGCAGCGGGCGGCCCGCGGCAATGGCCGCCATGGCCCAGCAGAAACCGAAGACTCCGCACAGCGGCAGCGTCTGGAGCAGCGGCGATGCATCTCCGGTCATCCCGAAAGCCCGGATCACGTCCAGCGCATGGTGGGTCACGCTCCGCTGGCTGTGCAGGACGAATTTCGGTTTGTCGGTCGTGCCCGAGGTCGTGAAGATGGCGACGCCGGCTTCCGGCAGCCCGTCGCTGCCGGGCAGAGGCAGGTCCGACGCCGCGCCGCGGTCCATGAATTCGCCGAATCCCATTGCCGGAACGCCGCCGAGTTGCGCGGGACCGCCTTCGCCCCCCGCCGGGAACACCGACACCACGGCGGCAAGCGAATCCAGGTCCGCCGGATCGACTCCGGCGAGGATCGCGGGGAAATCGATGCCGCGGAAGTCCGGCCACAGGAACAGCGCCTTGGCCCCGGACCGGCCGACGATGTCGGCGACCTCGGCGCTGCGGTAGCGCGTGTTGACCATGACGGCGATAGCGCCGATCCGGGCGGCGGCGATGAACAGGGTGAACCATTCCGGGCAGTTCGGCAGCCAGAGCGCGATCCGGTCGCCCCGGCCGACGCCGAGACGCCTCAGCGCCCGGGCCGCGTCGCCGGCCTGCCACGCGAGGTCGGCGATGCCCGTCGTCCGTCCGCGGAACGTAACCTGCGTCGCCGAAGCGGCGCAGAAATCCGGGATCGACGGGCCCGGCGCGGTCATCGGAGCCGGATCGCCCGCCTCAGAGGCCGGCCGCCCGGTCGCGCAGCTTGAACTTCTGCACCTTGCCGGTCGAGGTCTTGGGCAGGCCGGTGAAAATCACCGTCTTCGGCGCCTTGTAATGGGCGAGATTGTCCCGGCAATACGCGATGATTTCGGCTTCCGTCGCCTCCTCGCCCGGCTTGAGGGTGACGAAGGCGCAGGGCGTCTCGCCCCATTTCTCGTCCGGCCGGGCGACCACCGCGGCTTCGAGCACCTTGGGATGGCCGAAGATCACGCCCTCGACCTCGATGGTCGAGATATTCTCGCCGCCGGAGATGATGATGTCCTTCGAGCGGTCGCGCAGCTCGATATACCCATCCGGGTGCCAGACGCCGAGGTCGCCGGAATGGAACCAGCCGCCGCGGAACGCTTCGTCGGTCGCGTCGGCGTTCTTCAGGTAGCCCTTCATCACCAGATTGCCCCGGAAGAACACCTCGCCCATGGTCGCGCCGTCCTTCGGCACCGGCGCCATGGTCTCCGGGTCGGCAACCATCAGGCCCTCCTCGACCGGATAGCGCACACCCTGGCGCGACTTGACCCGGGCGCGCTCCTGCGGCTCCAGCGCGTCCCATTCCGGGTGCCAGGCGCAGATCGTGGCCGGGCCGTAAACCTCGGTCAGCCCGTAGACATGGGTGACGCGGAAGCCCATCGCCTCGATCCGCTCCAGCACCGCCGGCGGCGGCGGCGCGGCGGCGGTCATGATCTCGACCTTGTGCGGCAGCGGCCGGCGCTCGTCCTCCGAGGCGTTGATGACGAGGTTGAGCACCACCGGCGCGCCGCAGAAATGGGTCACACCCTCGTCGGCGATGGCGGCGAAGATACCGGCGGCGCTGACATTGCGCAGGCAGACGCTGGTGCCCGCCACCGCGGGCAGGGCCCAGGGGAAGGTCCAGCCGTTGCAGTGGAACATCGGCAGGGTCCACAGATAGACCGGGTGCTGCGGCATCGACCAGGTCACCGGGTTGCCGATGGCGCCGATATAGCCGCCGCGGTGGGAATAGACGACGCCCTTCGGATTGCCGGTCGTGCCGCTGGTGTAGTTGAGCGCGATCGCGTCCCATTCGTCGTCCGGCTCGCGGCCGGCATAGGCGGGGTCGCCGCCGGCGATGAAATTCTCGTAGGTCGTTTCGCCCAGCAGCGCGCCGCCGCCGCCATATTCCGGATCGTCGACGTCGATCACCGTTATCTCGCGGCCGATCTGCACCAGCGCGTGTTCGACGGTCGGCGCGAATTCGCGGTCGGTGATCAGGATCTTCGCTTCGCCGTGGTTCAGGATGAAGGCGATGGTCGCCGCGTCCAGCCGTGTGTTCAGGGCATTGATGATCCCGCCGGTCATGGGAATGCCGAAATGGCATTCGAACATCTCCGGGATATTCGGCAGCATGACCGCCACGGTATCGCCCTTGCCGATGCCGCGCCGCGACAGGGCCGAGCCGAGCCGGCGCGCCCGTTCCCAGGTCTCCGACCAGGTGTAGCGCCGGGCGCCGTGCACGACGGAGGGAAGATCGGGAAACACCGATGCGGCGCGTTCGAGCAGCGGGATCGGCGACAGCGGCGCGAAGTTGGCCGGGTTCCGGTCGAGATGCTGTTCGTAGATGTTCGGCATGGCTTGGGTCCGCTGGGCAGATTTCGGTGGTTGTTTTAGCGCCCGCCGCGGCAAATTCAAACGCGCGGCAATTGCGGCGCGCGGCATCGGGCGCGATTGCGCCGGGGCGCGGCCGCGATAGGCTCGGCGGCACGATACCGCTCCCGGACCGCTCCCGGACCGCTCCCGGACCGCTCCAAGACTGCCGCTCCAGGACATTGCGAGGCCCGCCATGACCCAGCCCTACGCCGACATTCACAAGCGCTCCCTGGAGGATCCGGAGGGCTTCTGGGGCGAGGCGGCCGCGGGCCTGCACTGGCACAAGCCGTGGGACCGGGTGCTCGACAGCAGCAATCCGCCCTTCTACCGCTGGTTCGCCGGGGCGGAATGCAACACCTGCTACAACGCCGTGGACCGCCATGTCGAAGGCGGCCGGGCCGGCCAGCTCGCCCTGATCTACGACAGCCCGATCACCGGGGCGCAGCGGAAATACACCTACCGCGAATTGCGCGACGCCGTGGCGGCCTTCGCCGGCGTCCTGAAGGCGCGCGGCATCGGCCGGGGCGACCGGGTCATCGTCTACATGCCGATGATCCCGGAAGCGGCCATCGCCATGCTCGCCATCGCGCGGCTCGGCGCCATCCATTCGGTCGTCTTCGGCGGGTTTGCCGCCAACGAGCTGGCCGTGCGCATCGAAGACGCCGGGCCGAAGGCGATCGTCTCGGCCTCCTGCGGCATCGAGCCGGGGCGGGTGGTGGCCTACAAGCCCCTGCTCGACGAGGCGATCGAACTGTCCAGCCACAAGCCGGACTTCTGCATCGTCTACCAGCGCGAACAGGTGACGGCGGACCTGGTTTCCGGCCGCGACGAGGACTGGGAGGAGGCGGCCGCCGGCGCAACGCCGGCCGATTGCGTGCCGGTCGCGGCGACCGACCCGCTCTACATCCTCTACACCTCGGGCACGACCGGACAGCCGAAAGGCGTGATCCGGGACAATGGCGGCCACATGGTCGCGCTGCACTGGTCGATGAAGAACATCTACGGCGTCGAGCCGGGCGAGGCCTACTGGGCGGCTTCGGACGTCGGCTGGGTCGTCGGCCACTCCTACATCGTCTACGCCCCGCTGCTGCACGGCAACACGACCATCCTGTTCGAGGGCAAGCCGGTCGGCACGCCGGATGCCGGCGTGTTCTGGCGGGTGATTTCCGAGCATGACGTGAAGGTCCTGTTCACGGCGCCGACCGCCTTCCGGGCGATCAAGCAGCAGGACCCGAACGGCGAGCTGATCGGCAACTACGACCTGAGCGGCATGCGCTACCTGTTCCTCGCCGGCGAGCGCGCCGACCCGGACACGATCCAGTGGGCGGCGCGGCAGCTCAACGTGCCGGTGATCGACCACTGGTGGCAGACCGAGACCGGCTGGTCGATCTGCGCCAACCCGGCGGGCATCGAAATGCTGCCGGTCAAGCTCGGCTCGCCGACCCTGCCGATGCCGGGATGGGACATGCGGGTGCTGGACGAGAACCAGCAGGAAGTGGCGCCGGGCGAGGTCGGCGCGCTGGTCGCGAAACTGCCGCTGCCGCCGAGCTGCCTGCCCAACCTGTGGAACGCCGAGGCACGGTTCCTGGAATCCTACCTGAAGGAATATCCCGGCCACTACAAGACCGGCGACGCCGGCTTCATCGACGAGGATGGCTATGTCTTCGTGATGACCCGGACCGACGACGTGATCAACGTCGCCGGCCACCGGCTTTCGACCGGCGGGATGGAGGAGGTCCTGGCCGACCACCCGGACGTTGCGGAGTGCGCGGTGATCGGCGTCGCCGACGCCATGAAGGGCCAGATTCCGTTCGGCTTCCTCGTGCTGAACGCCGGCGTGGCGCGCGAAGACGGCGAGATCGTCCGGGAGATCGTCGGCATGGTGCGCCAGCGCATCGGGCCGGTGGCGGCGTTCAAGTCGGCGGTCGTCGTCCCGCGCCTGCCCAAGACACGCTCCGGCAAGATCCTGCGCGGCACGATGCAGAAGATCGCCGACGACGAAGCCTGGAAGATGCCGGCGACGATCGACGACCCGGCGATCCTTGACGAGATCACCGCGGCGCTGCAATCGGCGGGGTACGCGAAGGGGGCGTAGGCTGCCCGTGCCCCGCAGGCCGCCCGCGAAGCCGGCCCGGGTCGCCATCGATCCTGCGATCTGCGCCGGCCGGCCGCATATCCGGGGAACCCGGGTCCGGGTTTCCGACATTTTGCAGCTATTGGCGTCCGGCGCATCGGCGGCGGAAATCCTCGTCGACTATCCCTATCTCGAAGAGGCGGACCTGAGCGCGGCCTTTGCCTATGGCGCGAGCGCCGTCGACCATCGCATCGTTATTACCGCCTGATTCACGCGTTTCCTGGTCAATGCTCAGCTGCCGCCGGGCCTCGCGCGGTGGCTTTCGGACCGGGGGCACGCCTGCGATCATGTCGACGAGATCGGTCTCGGCGCCGCCGCGGACGACGATATCGAAGCGTGGGCGCGCGCGGCGCAGGCCGTCATCTGGTCCAAGGATGCGGACTTCGCCGACCGGGCGCGACGCGAACCGGGTCTGCAAGTGGTCTGGCCGCGCTGGGGGAATACCACCAACGCCGCGCTTCGGGCCCGGCTGGCGCCGCACCTCGAGGAGATCGAATCTGCCCTGGAGGCAGGGGAGGTTCTCGTTGAAATCCGCTGAAAGGGCGGAACCGGCCGATCCGGACGCCGGCCCTAAGCCCGCTCGCTGCCCGGAAGGTCGCCGACCAGCGACGATATGCCGAAATCGATCGCGGGCTTGGGCGCCGGCGCCGGTTCCGCCTTCTCGTTTTCCTTCTGGAGCCGGGCGCGCCCGATCTCGACGGCGGCGTTGTAGTCGCCGTAGCTGCACAGGCCGAGATCCATCGGATCACGCGCCCGGATGTTCGAACTGTTCCAGTGCGAGCGGTCGCGCACCGCGTTGATCGTGGTCTTGGTCGTCCCCAGCAGCTTGGAAATCTGGGCGTCGGTGAGTTCGGGATGATGCTTGAGCAGCCAGGCGATCCCGTCCGGCTTGTCCTGGCGCTTGGCGATCGGCGTGTAGCGCGCGCCCTTGGAGCGCTGCACCGGCATCGGGATGTCGGTTTCCTTCAGGACCAGCCGGGCCGCGGGATCGGCCTGGCAGCGGTCGATCTCCTCCTGGGTCAGCTGCCCAGCCTGGATCGGGTCGATCCCGGCCATGCCGGAGACGATATCCTCGTCGGCGATCGCCTGGACCTCCAGCTCGTGCAGTTCGCAGAATTCGGCAATCTGCCCGAAGGTCAGCGCCGTGTTCTCGACCAGCCACACGGCAGTCGCTTTCGGCATCATCGGCCGGTTCATCGCAGTCCTCCCGCTGAAATATGAGTCGCGCGCCGGAAGTCGGGGCGCTCAGGCGGCGCGGGCTTCGTTGCCGTGGTTTTTGGCGGCCCGGCGAAGGCGTGATATAGGCAACGGGCGCGCCTGGGTCCAGACAGGCGCGGGCCGTGCGAAGCGGACGGAGGCAGCGTCTTGGATATCGACGATCTCGAACCCGCCGCCCGGCCGGCCGGCAAGCCGGACATGGACCTGATGTCCATCGACGAGCTGAACGACTATATCGCCGGGCTCCAGGCGGAAATCGACCGCGCCCGCGCCGCCATCGCCGCCAAGCGGGACTACAAGAGCGGCGCAGAGGCGTTTTTCAAGAGCTGAACAGGCGCAGCCGCGCCCGCTGCCCCCTCCGAAGAGAATTTCTCCGCAAAAAAACCACGAACGGAATTCGACGGAGCAAGCGAGGCGTCCCCCTCCCCTGGGGGAGGGGGTTAGGGGG